>DASZMN010000030.1:0-23194 GCA_035551835.1 Acidimicrobiales bacterium
GTCCAGCTCGCCGCCGGCGATGGCGCCCGCCGCCTCGGAGACGTCGGCCAAGGGACGCAGCAGCCGCCGGCTGGCGAAGCGGCCGAGCGCGAACCCGAGCAAGGTGGTAACCGCGCCCGCGCCGAACAGGGTGAGCCCCAGAACGCGCAGCGTGTGGTCGAGGTCGGACAGGTCGAACACCTCGAAGTAGTCGGCCTGCACCGAGGGGATGGGGATGCCGACCGCGATCTCGGCCGTTCCCGCCGCGTTGCGATACGTCTGCGTGGCCGGCGTCCCGGCCAGCACCTCTCGGCGCATCTGCGCCGGGATGGACGCGGCGTTCACCGACAGCGAGGACACATACACCTTGGAGCGGTGGTAGAGCACGGAGTGGGCGTCGGTCCCTCCGTCGATCTGACCCAGGAAGAACTGATATTGCTGGTCGCCCGTCTCCAACGTGTTGCGTACGGTCTGCGCGTTGCCGAACGCCTGCTGTTGGGCCGCCGACTCGCGCCCGGCCAACAGGAAGTGGCGGACGGTGAAGTAGGAGATCCCGCCCAGCAAGACCGACAGCATCAGCGCCCCCAGACCGAAGACGGCCGTGATGCGGGCACCGATGCCCAGCCTCACGTCAGGGGACCAGCTTGTAGCCCATGCCCCTCACGGTGAGGATGTGCTGGGGCACCGCCGGGTCGGCCTCGACCTTGGTGCGCAAGCGCCGGATGTGGACGTCGACCAGACGCCCGTCGCCGAAGTAGTCGTAGCCCCAGACCCGATCGAGCAGCTGCTCGCGGCTCAGCACCTTGTTGGGCGAGGCCGCCAACTCGCACAACAACCGGAATTCGGTCCGCGTGCAGTGGACCTCGTCGCCGTTGAGTCGGCGCAGCACTCCCTGCTCGGGCAGGAGCTGGAGGTCGCCGAACGTCAACGCACCCGGCTCCTCTTCGGCCGGCCGGGCCCGGCGCAGCAGCGCCCGGATGCGCGCCGCCAGCTCCTTGGCCACGAAGGGCTTGGTGACGTAGTCGTCCGCCCCGGCCTCGAGCCCGGCCACCACGTCGTGGGTGTCGGAGCGGGCCGTCACGATGATGATCGGCACCGCGCTGCTGCGGCGCAGGGCGCGGCAGCACTCGAAGCCGTCCATGCCGGGCAGCATGAGGTCGATCAGCGCAACGTCGGTTGGCGCCTCGGCGAACAGGTCGAGGCCCTCCTCGCCGCTGGCGGCGTCCTTTACCTCGTAGCCCTCACCCTCCAGGGCCAGGCGCATGGAGGACCTGATGCGCTCGTCGTCCTCGACGACCAGGATGCGTCCGCTCACGAACCTCCACTCGGCACTCAGCTGATCCAGATCTGGGTTGGCCAGATCGACCCACCGATCATGCCAAAGGCCGCCTGCCCCTGTGGCGAGGTCGGGTTGTTGAAGTTCTGGACCTTGGGCGCGCCGATGACCGACCAGACGGCACGGTCGGTCCACAGGTACGGCATGTCGAGGGCGAGCCGCTTGTTCACCGTCTTGTAGGCGGCCTCGCGGACGGACTTGTCGGTACTCGCCCGCCCGGCCAGCAACGCCCGTTCGATCGCGGGGTCGCCGTTGCGGGCCATGTTGATCGACAGCGATCCCGAGCTGACCGTGGTCGTGCTCCAGAAGATGTAGTTGAGGTCCGGGTCGACCGCACCGAATTGGCGCCAGCCGAGGGCCTGGTACTTCCCGGCCAGGGCGTTGTTGATCGTCTGGTTCTGCTGGACGATGTTCGTCGAGACCTTGAACCCGACGGCCTGCCAGGCCTGCTCCAGATACTGCGCAGCCCGGAGCGCGGCCGGCGAGTTGGTCGAGCCGTAGGTGAACGAAATCGGTCCCCCGTTGGCCCGCGCCGCCGCCTGGACGAGCCGCTTCGCCCCCGAAGGGTTGTACGCCGGGTAGCCGGTCGACGAGTAGTAGGGCGATCCCTTCACGAACAGGCCGGTGCTCACCGGCAGGACGCCCTCGTCGATAACTTTGACGTACTGATTGCGGTTGATGGCCATGGCCGCCGCCCGGCGGACGTTGGGGTCGTTGAACGGCTTGGCCAAGCAATTGAGCTGGACGCAGTTCATGTCCGGCTCGCCGGCGACGTGGGTACTGTCGTCGATGTACGAGTAGCTCCGGTTGCCGCGGAACTGGGTGATGATCTGCGGCGTGTCGGTGATCATGAGGTCGATGGTGCCGGACTTGAGCGCCTCGGCCCGGGCCGACTCGTCGGGGATCGGCTTGTAGGTGATCTGCGACAGGTAAGGCAGGCCCGGCCGCCAGTAGTGCGGGTTGGCCGTCGCCGTGAAGTGGTCGTTGGGGACCCACTCTTTGAACACGAAGGGCCCCGTGCCCACCGGGTGCGACGTGCCGATCGGGTTGGTCAGCATCGAGGGCGCGACCACGTAGGCGATCTGGCCGCCGATGCCGCCGGCCAGGTAGTACGGGAACGGCACCCACGGCTGCTTGAAACTGATGGCGGCTGCGAGGGGGGCGGTCTGGGTGATCGAGGCCAGCGTCGGGTTGATCACGATGCCCGTCAGCAGCGACTTGGACTGCGCCTCGAGGTTGGTCACCAACGCGGCGCCGTCACAGGGAGTCCCGTCGTGGAAGACCACGTTTGGCCGCAGAGTGATAGTCCACGTGGTGTACGACGAGTTGGGCACGACCGACTGCGCCAGATACGGCGCCCAGTCGCCGTTGGTGAGCACGATCGTCAGCGGGTCGAACACGGTGCGGGCGTACATCACTCCGACCTCGTCGTAGCGTCCCTGCGTCGGGTCGAAGCCCTGCTCCTCAGCGTCCACGCCGAAGACGAGCGAGCCGCCCTTCTTCGGCTTGGCCTTGCTGACGCCGTTGCGCCCCGGGCCGTTGGTGACGGCGCCGGCGACATCGTCCCAGCCGAATCCGAGCGAGGACGCCCCCGCCATGCCCGCTGCCGCGGCAGCGCCGCCGGCAAGCAGAGTGCGGCGGTCGAATTTCGAGGCCATCGGCCCTCCGTTTCCACGAACCCTGCGGACCCCCCGAAGGTTCGCGGGCGACGTTAGTGCCCGGGATTGCCAATACGCGGGCACTACCGTTGAATCCGTGTCGGACGAGTGGGACCTCGCGGGCTTCTCTGCCTGGCTGAGCGGACGGGCACCGGCCACCCGCACGGCGTACACGAGCGACCTGGCGGCCTTCGTCGAGTGGATGGGCCGTAGCGACATCGACGGTCCGGGCGGTGTCGACCGGCTGTACCTCCGCCGCTACCTCGCCTCGTTGGGCACGAGGAAGCTCGCTCGTGCCACCATCGCCCGCAAGGCGGCTGCACTGCGTTGTTACTTCTCCTGGCAATTCCGGCAGCGTCACATCGGCTCCGACCCGGCCCGCTCGCTCCGCGCGCCCACCGGCGGCGGCCGCCTGCCGCGCGTGCTGTCGCACGGCGAGGTGTCGAGCCTGCTCGACGCGCCGGCCGAGACGCCCCTGGAGCAGCGCGACACTGCCGTGCTCGAGTTGCTCTACGCGGCGGGGCTGCGCGTCTCGGAGCTCTGCGGGCTCGACCGCGCCGACGTCGACTTGCGGGGCAGCACCGTCACCGTGCTCGGGAAGGGATCCAAGCAACGGCGCCTGCCGATCCACGACGCCGCGGTGACGGCACTCCGCAGCTGGCTCGAGCACGGTCGCCCCGCCCTGGCCGGCCCGCCCGAGGCCGTGTTCGTGAACCAGCGCGGCGCCCGGCTCGGCCCGCGTGACGTGCGGCGCATCCTCGACCGCCGCGCCGCGTCGCCGACCCACCCCCACGCGCTGCGCCACACCTACGCCACGCACCTCCTCGACGGGGGCGCCGACCTGCGGGTGGTCCAAGAGCTGCTCGGCCACTCGAGCCTGGCCACCACGCAGGTGTACACGCACGTCAGCAAGGAGCGACTGCGCTCGGTCTACGAGGGGACCCATCCGAGGGCCTGAGGGCTCGCTGTGCGCTGAGCAGGTAGAGTGGCAAGGCTCACCACCGAGGTGGGCTGCAGCACCCGACCAACATCACCTGGTGCGAGAAACGGTCGCCGCCCCTCGGGCGGCGCTGCGCCAGGGGGGTAACCGAAAGGAATTTATCTATGGCCGTCGTCTCCATGCGACAGCTTCTGGAAGCCGGAGTCCACTTCGGCCACCAGACGCGCCGATGGAACCCGAAGATGAAGCGCTACATCCTGGGTGAGCGCAACGGGATCTATCTCATCGACCTGCGCAAGACGCTCGGTGGCGTCGAGAGCGCCTACTCGTTCGTCCGCGACCTGGTCGCCGACGGGGGGACCATCCTCTTCGTGGGTACCAAGAAGCAGACCCAGGGCCCCGTCGCCGAGTACGCCGAGGCGTGCGGCATGCCGTACGTCAACCAGCGCTGGCTCGGTGGCATGCTCACCAACTTCACGACGGTGTCCGGCCGGGTGAAGCGGATGCAAGAACTGCGTGCCATGCAGGCGGCCGGCGACTTCGACGGCATGCCGAAGCGGGAGGCGCTGCAGCACACCCGCGAGCTCGACAAGCTGTCGCGCAACCTGGGAGGCATCGCCCAACTCGGCCGCCTCCCCAACGCCGTCTTCGTGATCGACACGAAGAAGGAGCACATCGCGGTGACCGAGGCGCGCAAGCTCGGCCTCCCCGTCGTGGCCGTCGTGGACACCAACTGTGACCCCGACGTCATCGACTACGTGATCCCCGGCAACGACGACGCCATCCGCTCGGGGTCGCTGATGTGCCGGGTGATCGCCGACGCCGTCGTCGAGGGCCGCTTCATCGCTGAGCACCGCCGCCAGATGGCGCCTCCTCCGCCCGCCGAGGAGGCCCCCTCCCCGCGCCCGCGCCGGGCGCCGCAGGCGCAACCGAAGCCAGAGGCGAAGGCCGAGCCGCAACCACAGCCGTCGCCCGAGCCGGCCGAGGTGGCGTGAGCGTGGCCAAGTACTCCGCCAAGGACGTGTCGACCCTGCGCCAGATGACCGGCGCCGGCATACTCGACTGCAGGAACGCCCTCGAGGAGGCCGACGGCGACCTGGAGCGGGCCGCTCAGATCCTGCGCGAAAAGGGACTGGCCGGGGCGGCCAAGCGCAGTGATCGCGAGGCCGTCGAGGGTGCCGTGGCCGCGGTGCGCTCCGGCGACGCCGCCGCGGTCGTCGAACTGCGCTGCGAGACGGACTTCGTGGCCAAGTCGGCCGAGTTCGTCGCCCTGGCCGACGAGCTGGCCGCCCTGGTGGCGGCCAAGGGCGAGGAGGCGGTCAGCGAGTTGGACGACGAGATCGACCGGCTGCGCGCGACCCTCAAGGAGAACATCTCGGTGGGGCAGGTGCGCCGCCTGGTGGCCGAGTCGGGCCAGGTCGTCGATACCTACCTGCACCAGCAGGCCGGCCGCGGCGTCAACGCCGTCGCCGTCGTGATCGAGGGCGGCTCGGACGAGCTGGCCCACGACATCGCCGTGCACATCGCGTTCACCAAGCCGCTGTTCCTCAACCGCGACGAGGTTGCCGCCGACGAGGTGGCAACCGAGCGGGCCACGCTCGAGACGATCTCGCGCAACGAGGGTAAGCCGGAGGCCGCGCTCGAGAAGATCGTCGACGGCCGCATGAACGGATGGTTCAAGGAGCGTGTCCTCCTCGACCAGTCCTACGTGCGCGACGAGAAGCAGACCATCGCGGGCATGCTCGGCTCGGCGCGCATCGTGGCATTCGCGCAGGTCGTCGTCGGCGCCTGAGGCGCTGAGGATCGTGGGAGATTCGCGCCGCATCGTCCTCAAGATGTCGGGGGAGGCCCTGGCCTCCGCCGCATCCGACGAGACCATTGACGCCGCCACCGTCGAGCGCATGGCCAAGGAGATGGCGCGCGCCATGGAGTCCGGCGGTCTCGAGCTGGCGGTCGTCGTCGGCGGCGGCAACATCTGGCGCGGCACCACCGGCGAGAGCAGTGGCATGGACCGCGCCACGTCCGACTACATGGGGATGCTCGGCACGGTGATCAACGCGCTGGCGCTGCAGGACGCGCTCGAGCAGCAGGACCAGCCGACGCGGGTGCTGACCGCCCTGTCGATGGCCGAGGTCGCCGAGCCCTACATCCGCCGCCGGGCCATCCGCCACCTTGAGAAGGGGCGCATCGTCATCTTCGCCGCCGGCATGGGCAACCCCTTCTTCACGACCGACACCCCGGCTGCGCTCCGGGCGGCCGAGATCGGGGCCGAGCTGCTCTGCAAGGGGACCCACTCGGGTGTCGACGGCGTCTACAGCGCCGACCCCAAGCTCGACCCCGACGCCACCCGCTACGACGAGATCTCCTTCATGGAAGTGATCAACCGTGACCTGCGGGTCATGGATCTCACCGCCATCACGTTCTGCAAGGACAACAACCTCCCGATCCGGGTCTTCGACCTCATGATCCCGGGGAATATCGGTCGTGCGCTCCATGGTGAGCAGATCGGTACGCTGGTCCGCTGATGGACGAGGACCTCGCCGCCCTGGTCAAGGACGACACCAGGGACAAGATGGGCAAGGCCATCGACCATGTCCGCCACGAGATGAGCAGTGTCCGCACGGGCCGGGCCTCGTCGGCCCTTATCGAACCCCTCATGGTCGACTACTACGGCACGCCGACCCCGCTCCGCCAGCTGGCCGGGTTCAGCGTTCCCGACGCCATGCTGCTGGTGATCTCGCCGTACGACAAGGGATCGCTCTCCGCCATCGAGAAGTCGATCATGACCTCGGACCTGGGCATCAACCCGACGAATGACGGCACCGTGATCCGCCTGGCCTTTCCCCCGTTAACAGAAGAGCGCCGCAAGGAGCTGGTCAAGGTCGTGCGGCACAAGGCAGAGGAGGGCCGCGTGGCTATTCGCAACCTGCGCCGCGCGGGACGGCACGAGCTGGAGGCGTTGCAAAAGGACGGCGATCTGTCCACCGACGAGCTCGAGCGCGTCGAGAAGGACCTCGAGAAGCTCACGCAGGAGCAGGTCGCGTTGATCGACCAACTGCTCGCGAGCAAAGAGCAAGAGCTCCTCCAGGTCTGAGGGCGACGAGGGATATGGCCGACGGCACAGACGACAACGACGAATTCGAGCCCGGCTTCGGCAGCTTCACCGACGCCGACAACTCCGAGCCCGGGCCCGAGTCCGAGTCCGAGTCCGACCCCGAGGAGCCGACCAGCTACCACTCCGGTCGCGTGCGCATCATCGGCGCCGAGCCGGCCGGCGATTCCGTCCGCGAGGTGACCGGGCCCGTCGAGAGCCACCCCGACCTGCCCCACTGGAACGACGCGCCGACGGGGCAGGTCCCCGCCATCCTCGACCGCAGCAACGGAGAGGATCAGTTGGTCGCACCGCCGACCTGGCGCGAGGAGGACCACGACTGGGCGGCCCAGGAGGAGATCTTCGAGCCGTCCATGCTCTCGGACGACCTCCCCGCGGTGGGCGCGCTGCTGAACGAAGAGAACGAAGAGACGGTTGACGTCGAGCGCCAGCCGTGGCACTTCGAGTCGGACGACACGCTCATCATCCCGCCCGAGCCCGAGCCGGAGCTTGCCGACGAGTTCGCCGCGCCCGCGCCCGCGCCGGCGCCAGCACCCCTGCCAACGCCCGATCCCGAGCCCGAAGTCCAGCCCGAGCCACGCCGCCGGGTTTCGGTACCCCGCCGGGTCCGTCAGAACCGCCGCGAGCCGGGGCACGCGCGCGAGTACGAGCAGACCGCCTGGCCCGAAGAGGCCCCGGCTGTATCCGACGAACCCGACGAGCGCGAGTTCGAGCCCGCCGGCATGGCGCCGCAGGTGCCGTCGTCCGTGACGGCGGCGGCCTCGGCCGCAGCCGCGTCGCGCCTCAGCCCGCCGCGGCCCCCTGAGCCCAAGGAGCGCGCCCCGCGCACCTCGAGGTCCGTGGCCACCCGCACGGGGAACGTGAACACCGGCGGCACCTCTGGCCGCGACATGCGCGTCGCCATCGCCAGCGGGATCCTGCTCGGCGCCATCGGTCTCATCTGTTTCGCGCTCGGGACCGTGACCAGCATGGTCATCGTCAGCGCCGTCGTGCTGTTGGCCACTGCCGAGGGCTACGCCGCTTTCCGCCGCGCCCACTACCACCCGGCCACGCTGCTCGGCCTGGTCGCCGTGCTGTCGCTGATGATCGAGACCTACAACAAGGGCGTGGCCGCGCTGCCGCTCGTCCTCGTCTTGCTCGTCGCCGGGTCCTTCATCTGGTATCTGGCCCGGGTCGAGCCGGCCGCCGACCCCGTCTCGGGCATCCTCTCGACGGTCTTCATCTTCGTGTGGATCGGCGCCTTCGGCTCCTTCGCCGCGTTGTTGCTCAACCCCAACCTGTTTCCCGACCGCCACGGCATCGCCTTCCTCCTCGCGGCGGTCATCGTGACGGTGACCGACGACGTGGCCTCCCTGCTGGTGGGCTCGGCCATGGGCCGGCACCCCCTCGCCCCGTCCATCAGCCCGAACAAGAGCTGGGAGGGCCTGATCGGTGGCGGGTTGGCCGCCGTCTTGGTCGCGGTGATCGTGGTCCACTTCATCCACCCGTGGACCGTGAGTAAGGCATTGCTCTTCGGGGTAGTGGTCGCCATCGTGGCCCCGCTCGGCGATCTCAGCCAGTCGATGATCAAACGGCACCTCGGCCTCAAGGACATGGGTCGGCTGCTGCCGGGGCACGGCGGCATCCTGGACCGCTTCGACGGCCTCCTCTTCGTGCTCCCGGCCACATATTTCGTGGTCAAGGCGCTTCACCTCGGCTGAGCTGATGCGCTCTGTCAGCCTGATGGGCTCCTCAGGCTCGGTGGGTACCCAGGCGCTCGACGTCATCCGCGCCGAACCCCAGCGGTTCCGGGTCCACGCGCTGGCGGTCCACACTTCGGCCGACGTGCTCGTCGCGCAGGCGGCCGAGTTCCTCCCGGCCGTCGTCGTCATCGGCGACCCCGCCCTCTACCAGTCCGTGCGCGACAGCGTGGCCGCCGGGACAGAGGTGCTGGTCGGAGAGGAGGGCATGGTCGAGGCGGCCCAAGGCGCCGAGGTCGTGCTCAACGCGGTCGTCGGGTTCGCCGGGCTCCCGGTGACGATGGCGGCGCTCGAGGCGGGCCGGCGTCTGGCCCTGGCCAACAAGGAATCGCTCATCGCTGGTGCGCCGGTCGTGCAGAAGGCGCGCAGCACGCCGGGCGCCGAGATCGTGCCGGTCGACTCCGAGCACTGCGCCCTGCACCAGTGCCTGGCGTCGGTGCAGGCCACGACCGACGTCGCTCGCCTGCTCCTCACCGCGTCCGGTGGTCCGTTCCGCAGCTGGCCGGTCGAGAAGCTCGGCTCGGTGACAGTGCAGGACGCATTGGCGCATCCCACCTGGTCGATGGGTCCCAAGATCACCATCGACTGCTCCACGCTCATGAACAAGGGCCTCGAGGTGATCGAGGCGCACGAGCTCTTCAGCATCGACTACGACCGCATCGACATTGTCGTGCACCCTCAGTCGATCGTGCACTCCATGGTCGAGCTGCGAGACGGCTCGACGCTGGCCCAACTCGCTGCGCCCGACATGCGCCTGCCGATCGGGTACGCGCTCGGTTGGCCCGACCGCGCCGCGTTGCCCTACGGCGCGCTCGACTGGTCGGAGCCGCGCACGCTCACCTTCGAGGCGCCCGACCGGTCGGTCTTCCGCTGCATCGACCTGGCCTACGCGGCCGGTCGCCGCGGTGGCTCGGCCCCCGCCTGGCTGAGCGCCGCCAACGAAATCGCGGTCGAGGCGTTCCTCGAAGGTGCCCTCCCGTGGTCGGCGATCGCCGACGTGGTGGCCGAGACTCTCGACGCCTGGGAGGACGACCACGTCGACCAGGTCGAAGGGGTGTTAGCGGCGGACGCCGAGGCCCGCCGGAGGGCCCGCGAGGCCCTCGCCCGCCGACTGGCGGACTGAGCCGGGCGGTAGCGTTGAAGGCGCCGATGACCCTCACTGTGCAGGACGCGCCTGCATCTCCGCCGTCCGCGAACCCGCCGCCGGACGACGCGCCCCAAACGCAGGGGAACGCCGGCCGTCTCCTGCAGCTCCTGGTGGGTGTGGCCCTCGTCACGGCCCTGTTCATCCTGCTCGGGTGGGGGGACCTTCTTCTCTTCATCGCCATCCTGATCGTGATCGTCATGCTGCACGAGCTGGGGCACTTCGCCACGGCCAAGTGGGCGGGCATGAAGGTCACCGAGTACTTCGTCGGCTTCGGGCCGCGCCTGTGGTCCGTGCGCAAGGGCGAGACAGAGTACGGCGTCAAGGCCATCCCGGCCGGCGGTTACGTCCGCATCACCGGGTTCACCTCAATGGAGGAAGTCGCCGAGGAGGACGAGCCGCGGGCATACCGCCAACAGCCCTTCTACAAGCGCATCATCGTGGCGTCGGCCGGTTCGGTCGTGCACGTCGTGATCGCCTTTGTCCTGGCCCTGATCCTGGTACTCAGCTTCGGCCGGACGACGAACAACTACACGGTGGCCTCGCTCGAGCAATGGCACGGCGTGGCGCACACCCCCGCCGCGCTGGCGGGCCTCAAGCCGGGGGACACGATCGTCTCCATCAACGGCAAGACTTTTGCCGACCCCAACGCCATGACCGACATCATCAAGCGCTCGACGGGCAAGCAGCTCGAGCTGGGTGTCGAGCGCAACGGCCGCCTCATCCACCTCAACGCGACCCCACGGAGCGGCAAGGGCATCACGGTCGGCGGCCAGACCCTCGGCAACCGCGGCTACCTCGGAGTACAGATCAAGCAGGCGACGGCGTCCGTTGGCGTGCTCGACTCGATCGGCAACTCGTTCACCACGATGTGGCAGGTGACCGACCAAGAGGTCACCGGGCTCGCGCACACCTTCTCGCCGAGCGGCATCAATTCGGTGTTCCATCAGGTGACGAACTCGAAGGACGCCCAGTCCGTCGCGGCGAACCCCGGCACACAACCTCGTCCGGTCTCCATCATCGGCATCGCCAACCTTGGCGCGCAGACCGAGCAGGCGGGCATCGAATCGGTCCTGTTGCTGCTGATCACGATCAACATCGTCTTCGCGCTGCTCAACATGCTCCCGATGATCCCGCTCGACGGAGGTCACGTCGCCGTTGCGGCCTACGAGTGGATCCGCACGAAGAAGGGCGGGCCCTATTACAAGGCCGACAT
This sequence comes from Acidimicrobiales bacterium, assembly GCA_035551835.1. Lineage (GTDB taxonomy): Bacteria > Actinomycetota > Acidimicrobiia > Acidimicrobiales > RAAP-2 > Bog-473. Next base: position 11,125 of record DASZMN010000030.1, read on the forward strand.
CACCAAGCTCTTCCCGGTGGCGGCCGTCTTCATCGCCGTTCTTTTGGCCCTCGTGGTGGCGGGCATCTTCCTCGACATCACCCATCCGCTCCAACTTCCGCACTGAGGTGGAACTGACGTGGAATTGACGTCCTCCCTCCTGTCGGCCCGGCGGCCGACCCGGCGCATCGCCATCGGCGGCGTGCCGATCGGCGACGGCGCGCCGATCACCGTGCAGTCGATGACGACGACTAAGACGGCGGACGTGGACGGCACCTTGGCGCAGGTCTACGCGCTGGCGGCGGCCGGGGCCGACATCGTCCGGTGCACCTGCAACGAGGAAGCGGCGGCCGAGGGCCTGGCCCACATCGTCCCCCGCTCGCCCGTGCCGATCGTGGCCGACATCCACTTCCATCACGAGATGGCGCTGGCCGCGCTCGAGGCGGGGGTGCAGGGTCTGCGGCTCAACCCGGGCAACCTGCGCAAGGAGGCCGAGATCAAGCAGGTGGCGGCCGAGGCGCGCGATCGCAGCGTCCCCATCCGCATCGGCGTCAACGCCGGCTCGCTCCACCCCGACCTCTACAAGAAGTACGGCGGCGCCACCCCCGAGGCGCTGGTCGAGTCGGCGCAAAACGAGCTCGCGCTGTTCGAGGAGGTCGGCTTCAGCGACGTGAAGATCTCCGTGAAGGCGTCCTCCGTCGCCCTCATGATCGCGGCCTACCGCCTGGCCTCGGAGACCTTCGACCATCCGCTCCACCTGGGCGTGACCGAGGCGGGCCCGCCGCCCGCCGGCCTGGTGAAGGGCACCGCCGGCATCGGCGCCTTGCTGGCCGAGGGCATCGGCGACACCATCCGCTATTCGCTCACGGCCGACCCGGTCGAAGAGGCACGGGCCGGGCGCCAGTTGCTCGAGTCGCTCGGGCTGCGCGAGCGCAAGGGCCTCGATCTCATCGCGTGCCCCTCGTGCGGGCGGGCCCAGGTCGATGTCATCGCCGTGGCCAAGGAGGCCCAGGAGGCGCTCGAGAAGCTGAGTCTGCCGATCCAGGTCGCCGTCATGGGCTGTGTCGTCAACGGCCCGGGCGAGGCGCGCGAGGCCGACATCGGTATCGCGGCCGGCAAGCAGAAGGGCCACCTCTTCATCCGCGGCAAGATCATCCGCGTCGTGCCCGAGGCCGAGATGGTCCAGGCCCTCGTCGACGAGGCCGAGCGCCTCGTGACCGAGGGTGTCGAGGCGCGCATCGCCGCCGCGGATTCGGGGGCGGAAGCGGAGGCGGAGGCCGACCGGCGCGCGTTGCTCGAGACGACGGGCGCCGACCCGAACCACGCGGCGGAGAAGATCGAGATCATTCGACGTCACTCGGAGAACTGAGGGCGAACTAGCCTCATCCGATGGGCAAGGGCGGCGCGAGCGCGATTGTGACGCGGGAAGAGGACTTCCCGCGCTGGTACCAAGAGGTCGTCGCCCGCGCCGAGATGGCCGAGAACGGCCCCGCCCGCGGCACCATGGTCATCCGGCCTTGGGGCTACGGCATCTGGGAGCTGCTGCAAGCCGAGATCGACCGGCGCATCAAGGAAGCGGGCGCCGAGAACGCCTACTTCCCGCTCTTCATCCCCGAGTCCTTCCTCAAGCTCGAGGCCGAGCACGTCGAGGGCTTCGCGCCCGAGCTCGCCGTCGTCACCCACGGTGGCGGCAAGGAGCTCGATGAGCCACTCGTCGTGCGGCCCACGAGCGAGACGGTGATCAACAGCTTCTTCTCCAAGTGGATCCAGAGCCACCGCGACCTGCCGATGCTGCTGAACCAGTGGGCCAACGTGGTGCGCTGGGAGCTGCGGCCGCGCCTGTTCCTGCGCAACACCGAGTTCCTGTGGCAAGAGGGCCACACGGCGCATGCCACCGAGCATGACGCGCGGGTCTACGCGCTGCGCATCCTCGACGAGGTCTACCGCGCCGTCGTCGTCGACGTCCTCGGCATCCCGACGCTCACGGGCCACAAGACGGCGCGCGAGCGGTTCCCCGGGGCCACCTGTTCGTGGACCTGTGAATCCATGATGGGCGACGGCAAGGCTTTGCAGATGTGCACGAGCCACGAGCTCGGGCAGAACTTCGCCAAGGTCTTCGACACGACGTACACCAACGCGCAAGGCACGCTCGAACACGTCTGGCAGACCTCATGGGGCATGAGCACGCGCATCGTCGGCGCGCTGGTCATGGCCCACGGCGACGATTTCGGCCTGCGCCTCCCGCCGGCCGTGGCCCCCACCCAGGTCGTCGTGATGGTCGTCAAGGACGACGCCGCCGTGGGGGAGGCCGCCGCCTCCCTCTGCGCCGAGCTCCGCGCGGCGGGCCACCGGGTGCGCCTCGACGACCGGACCGACACCAGCTTCGGCCGCCGCAGCGTGGCGTGGGAGCTCAAGGGCGTCCCGGCCCGGGTCGAGGTCGGGCCGCGGGGCCTGGCCGAGGGCAACGTGACGCTCGTCGTCCGGCACCGACGTGAGAAGCAGAGCGTCCCCCTGTCCGGGGTCGGCGCCGAGGTGGCGGCCGCGCTGGCCTCGGCGAGCCGGGACCTGCTGGCCGAGGCGACCGCGTTCGCGGCGGCCCGGACGGCCGACGCCGCCACGCTCACCGAGGCGGTCGAGGCCGGCTCGGTCGGCTTCGCCCGGGTCCGCCTGGGCGCCCTCGGGCCCGACGGGGAGGACCGCCTGGCCGAGCACGCCCTCACCGTTCGGTGCCTGCAGCGACCCGACGGCTCGCTGGCGGGGCCGGGCGACAACGAGGCGGACCTCCTCGCCATCGTCGGCCGTTCGTACTGATGCTGGGATTGCTATAATTCCGTAGCTGTCCATTAAGAATCAGTACCTCGTTGAAGCGTGGGCTGCGGCCCACGCTTTCGCTTTGCGGGGGCCCATTTTCAGACGACCGGACCAGGAAGAGCACGAGTGCCGACGAAGGAGGTGACGAGGATGACCAACGAAAGGACGGACTTGGCCGATGCCTTGTCACCGGTCGTCGAGGCGCGGGGGCTCGAGTTGATCGACGTTGAGCTCAAGGGGGCCCAGCTGACGGTCTTCGTCGACCGCGAGGGTGGCGTCGGCCTGGACGAGCTGGCCGACGCCACCAAGGACGTCTCGGCCGAGCTCGACCGCCTCGACCCCTTGCCGGGGCGCTACACGTTGACCGTCTCGAGCCCGGGCCTCGAGCGGCGCCTCCGCACGCCGGCGCACTTCGCTCGGGCAGTGGGGCAGAAGGTCACGGTACGCATCGACGCCGGCACCGCTGACGTCCGGCGGCTGAGCGGGACGCTCGAGGCGGCCGACGACTCGGGGTGCACCCTGACGGGGCCCGAGGTGCCCGACGGGGAATTGCGGATCAGCTACGACCAGATCGAAAGGGCGCGCACGGTGTTCGACTGGGGGCCGGCGCCGCGTCGCACGAAGAATGAGAGGGTGAAGCGGCCATGAGCAAGACCAACTTCGAGTTCCTCGACGCGCTGGGCCAGATTGCCCGCGACAAGGGGATCTCGGTCGACACATTGCTCGACGCCCTGGCCAACGCGCTGGTGGCGGCGTACAAGCGACGCCCCGACGCGGCCGAGGAGGCCGTCGTCACCATCGACCCCGACTCGGGGGAGATCCGGGTCTACGGCCAGGAGCTCAACGATGAGGGCGAGGTCATCCGGGAGTGGGACGACACTCCCGACGACTTCGGTCGCATCGCCGCGCAGACGGCCAAGCAGGTGATCCTGCAGCGGATCCGCGAGGTCGAGCGCGACATGAAGTACGAGGAGTACGCGGGCCGCGAGGGCGACATCGTCACCGGCATCGTGCAGCAGACCGACAACCGCTACACGCTCCTCGACCTCGGCAAGGTGGAGGCCCTGCTGCCGCAGGCCGAGCAGGTCTCCTACGAGCGCTACGAGCATGGCGCGCGGCTCAAGGCCTACATCGTCGAGGTCCGCAAGACCACCAAGGGTCCCCAGATCGTCGTCAGCCGGACCCACCCCGGCCTTATCAAACGCCTCTTCGAGCTCGAAGTGCCCGAGATCGGCTCGGGCGTGGTGGAGATCAAGGCGGCGGCCCGCGAGCCGGGTCACCGCACCAAGATCGCCGTATGGTCCAACGACCCCAACGTGGACCCCGTCGGTGCGTGCGTGGGCGCGCGCGGCTCGCGGGTCCGCATGGTGACCAACGAGCTGCGGGGCGAGCGCGTCGACGTCGTGCCCTTCTCGGACGACGCGGTCGAGCTCATCCAGAACGCATTGGCCCCCGCCCGGGTGCGCGAGGTGCGCCTGGACGAGGAGACCGGCACGGCCACGGTCATCGTGAGCGACTTCCAGCTCTCCTTGGCCATCGGCAAGGAGGGCCAGAACGCGCGCTTGGCGGCGCGGCTCACCGGTTGGCGCATCGACATCAAGAGCGAGACCCAGTTGGCCGAGGAAGAGGCCGGCTACGCCGACCAGGAATGGGCCGAAGGTGAATGGGTCGAGGACGAGAACGGCGACCTGGTCTGGAAGCCGGCCGAAGGCGGCGAGGCGATGTCGGCGGCCGAGTGGTCGCACGCCGTCGAGGACGGGACCGACGCGCCTGCCGCGACGCCCGACGCCGCAGCCGCGGCCGCAGCCACTGGCGCGGCCGAGACGACGGAGCCCGGCGGAGCGGCCGAGGGTCCAGCGGAGGCGAAGCCGGCGGCCGCGGACGCAGAGCCCGCGGCAGGGGAGGCCGCAACGGCCGAGGTGTCGGGGGAGGCCGAGGCATAACGCCGACGCGGACCTGCGTCGGCTGCCGCCGCGCCCGGCCGGCGGATCGACTGGTCCGGATCGTGCTGCGGCCCGGCGGGGCACTCGAGGTGGACCACCGGGCCGCCGGGCGCGGGGCATGGTTGTGCGCCGAGTCGGTGGACTGCCTGGACCGAGCGGTGCGCCCGCAGCGCTTTCAACGGGCATTCCGGGCGCCGGTCGACCCCGATGCGCTGCAGCGCCTGTGGGCGGACCTGGGTGCGGCGTGGGGGCGGCCGGCACCTGATGTGCGAGGATAAGGGGCTGGGTTGACGCCGAGCCCCGCAAACAGACAAGGACGAAGAGAACCACTTGCCGAAGAAGATTCGCGTCTATGAGCTGGCCAAAGAGCTAGGTCTCACCAATAAAGAAGGGCTCGAGCTGGCCCTTTCCCTCGGGATCGGGGTCAAGAGCCACTCGTCCTCCATCGAGGACGCACAGGCCGACCGCGTCCGTCGGAAGGCCGACGCCGAGGGTCTGCGCCGCCCGGTCCAGCCCGAAGAGCCTGCGCCCGCCAAGAAGGCCGCCAAGAAGGCGGCCGCGCCGGCCAAGAAGGCTGGCGCCACCACCACAGCGGAGCCCTCGACGCCCGCCCCGGCTGCGCCCGCCGACGGAGCCGTCGCGGCCGCCGGTGCGGAGGCACCTGCGCCGGCCAAGCGGCCGGTCTCGAGCTCGGGGGCGAAGTCGGCCCCGGTCAAGAGCGCCCCGGCCCGCACGGAAGTCGACTCGCCGGCCGCGGCGTCGACCGGAGCCCCTGCGGGCTCCGCCCCCGAGGCGCCGCCGCGTTCGTCACGCCTGGTGAGCAGCAGCCGTCCTGCTCCGGCGCCCGCCGCGCCCGTGGCACCGGCCGCGCCGGCTGCCGCGCCGGCGGGCACGGGTGCGCCCCAGTCGCCCGCCGCCCGGGCGCCCGAAACGGCCTCGCCGGCAGCACCCGCGGCCCCGCCCGATCAGCGCCGCAGCAGCCGCCCGCCCCTCAGCCCCTCGGGCCGGCCCGTCCCCCCGCCACCGGCCCCGCGCCCACCGCTCGGGCCGAGCGGACGTCCCATTCCGCCCCCGCCCGGCATGGGCGGGCGACGACCCAGTGCGACCTCGCCCTCGGGGCCCCGCCCCGGTGGCGGTTCCTATCCCCAGCGCACCGGCGGCCGCCCGGCCGGCGGTGGTGGACGTCCCGGTGGCGTGGGCGGTGGCGGTGGCGGCTTCGCCGGCCGCCCGAGTGGTGGCTTCGGAGGGCGTTCCGGCGCGGGCGCACCGGCCGGTGGCCCACCGCAGGGAGGACGTGGTGGGATGCCGGGGCGGCGGCCACCCCAGCGACGGGCGCGGCGACGCCGGCGCAACCTCGAAGAGCTCGAGCCGACGCAGCTCACCACGTACCAGCCCTCGACGGCGCCGGTGCCCGACGGCGAGATCATCGTCGAGCGCGGGTCGACGGCGCGCGACCTCGGGCCCAAGCTGAACCGCAGCGCCGGCGACATCGTGCGCTTCCTGCTGCTGCAGGGCGAGATGGTGATGGCCACCCAGTCGTTGACCGACGACATGATCGAGCTGTTCGCCGCCGAGATCGGCGCCGACGTGCGCCTCGTCGACCCCGGCGAGGAGCGAGAAGCGGAGCTGCTGAACCGCTACTTCGAGGACGAGGACGAGGAGGACGAGGCCGACCTGCGCCCGCGCGCGCCGGTCGTCACCGTCATGGGCCACGTCGACCACGGCAAGACGCTGCTGCTCGACAAGATCCGCTCGGCCAACGTCGTGGCCGGCGAGGCCGGCGGCATCACCCAGCACATCGGCGCCTACCAGGTCGAGTGGCAGGGTCACCCCATCACGTTCATCGACACGCCCGGCCACGCCGCCTTCACCGCCATGCGGGCGCGCGGCGCGCAGGTGACCGACATCGTGATCCTGGTGGTGGCCGCCGACGACGGGGTCATGCCCCAGACGATCGAGGCCATCGACCACGCCAAGGCGGCCGAGGTGCCGATCATCGTCGCGGTCAACAAGATCGACCGCGACAACGCCGACCCCCAGCGGGTGCTCCAGCAGCTCTCCGAGCGCGAGCTGGTGCCCGAGGCGTGGGGCGGCGACACCATCACCGTCGAGGTGTCCGCGTTGCAGGGCACCGGGATTGAGAACCTGCTCGAGCAGATCGTGACCGTGGCCGAGGTCGAGGAGCTGACCGCCCGCGTCGAGGGCGAGGCGCGCGGCGTGGTGCTCGAGGCCAACCTGGAGGCCGGGCGTGGCCCTGTCGCCACCGTAATCGTGCAGCAGGGCACGCTCCGCGTCGGCGACCCGGTGGTGGCCGGCGCCGCCTGGGGCAAGGCCAAGGCGCTGGTCGACGACCAGGGCGACCACATCAAGGAGGCGCTGCCGTCGACGCCGGTGCAGGTGCTCGGGTTCTCCGAGCCCCCCAACGCCGGCGACGAGATGCGCGGCGCCAAGGACCTCGCCCGGGCCCGGACGCTGGGCGAGGCGCGGGCGCAGCGCTTCCGCCTGTCCGGCCACAAGCCGGTCGCCGCGGCGACCGGTGCCCGCCTCGAAGACCTGTTCGAGCAGATCTCGCGCGGCGAGACGGCGACGCTGAACATCGTGCTGAAGGCCGACATGCAGGGGTCGCTCGAGGCGGTGACCGAGTCGCTCAAGCGGCTCGAGCGCGACGACGTCAAGCTCAGCTTCGTGCTGCGCGGCATCGGCGGCATCACCGAGAACGACGTGCAGCTGGCGGCCGCCTCGAGCGCCACCATCATCGGCTTCAACGTGCGGCCGGACAAGCGGGCCCGCGACCTGGCCGAGTCGTCCAACGTCGAGATCCGGACCTACGAGATCATCTACAAGCTGCTCGAGGACCTCGAGGCGGCCATGCTCGGCCTGCTCTCGCCGATCTACGAGGAGATCGTCACCGGCGAGGCCGAGGTGCGCCAGATCTTCCGGGTGCCCCGCATCGGCGCCATCGCCGGTTGCTACGTGCGAGAGGGCAAGATCACCCGCGGCTCGAAGGTGCGGTTCCTGCGCGAGGGCACCGTGATCTGGAAGGGATCGATCAACTCCCTCCGCCGCTTCAAGGACGATGCGCGCGAGGTGGCAGCGGGCTTCGAGTGCGGCATCGGCCTCTCCGACTTCCAGGACCTCAAGGAAGGGGACCTGATCGAGACGTACGAGGAGCGCGAGATCGCCCGGACCTGATCGGCCACGTGTCGAGGGGCCGGCTTGGGAAGGCCCACCGCGGTGGGCCGCAGGTGACGAGACAGACGTGGGGTCGGAACGGGCCACGTGTTCGAGCGGAGGAGCTGACGCGGTGAAACGGCGCACGGCGACATACCCGCGGGCGTTGCGGGTCAACCAGGTGTTGCGACAGGTGGTGGCCGAGGAGCTCGAGCGCCTGGCCGACGCGGACGAATTGCCCATGCTGACGGTCACCTCGGTGCAGGTGGCGCCCGACATGCGGACGGCGGTGGTGTATCTCGCCTCGCTGGACGAGGCGACGACCGTGGTGTTGGAGGAGCGGCGCGGGCACCTCCAGCGCCTGATCGGCAAGCAGATGACGATGAAGCGCACGCCCCGGCTCAGGTTCCTAGCGGACCCGGCGATCGCGGCGGGCTCGCGGGTGGAGGAGCTGTTGCGCGGGCTGCACGAGGGCGAGCCGCCGCGCCCGCAGTGAGCGCCGTCGCATGAGCGCCGTCGCATGAACGCCAGCGGCCTGGTGGTCGTCGACAAGCAGGCGGGCTGGACCTCGCACGACGTGGTGGCCCGGTGCCGGCGCGTCTTCGGCCAGAAGCGGGTCGGCCACGCCGGCACCCTGGACCCCGACGCCACCGGCGTCCTGCTCGTCGGCCTCGGGCGCGTGACGCGGCTGCTGCGCTTCCTGACCGCGTTGCCGAAGACCTACACCACCGACATCGTGCTCGGCACCGAGACGTCGACGCTGGACGCGTCCGGTGAGGTCGTGGCGACCTTCGACATGGGGGGCGTCGCCGCGTCGGACGTGGCCCGGGCCGCCGCGGGGCTGACCGGGGAGATCGAGCAGGTCCCGCCCATGGTCTCCGCGGTGAAGGTCGGCGGCCGCCGCCTGCACCAGCTGGCCCGCGAGGGCATTGAGGTGGAGCGCCCGCCGCGCCCGGTGACGGTGTACCGCTTCGACACCGCGCCCGACCCGGCGCGCCCCGGCGTGTACCGGGCCGTGGTCGAGTGCTCCTCGGGCACCTACGTCCGGGTGCTGGCGCACGACCTCGGGCGATCCCTGGGGGGCGGGGCGCACCTGGACCACCTGCGGCGCACGCAGATCGGCTCGTTCGGCGAGGCTGACCTGACGCCGCTCGAGGCCGTCGGCCCCGGGGCGGTGCTGTCCCCGGCGGAGGCCATGCGCGACCTCGACGTCGTGCGGGTGGACGCCACCGTCGCCGGCGCCATCCGCACCGGCCTGGCCCTCGACCGCGTGCCCCTCGGCGCGGTGGGCGAAGGGCCGTGGGCCATGCTCGACGAGGCGGGCGCGTTGCTGGCCGTCTACGAGCCGACCGGTACCGACCGCATCCGCCCGGCCGTCGTCGTGGCCGGGGACTGACGGGCGTCCGACTACCCTCATCGCGCGATGCCCCCGCTGCCCGGAGTGCCCGGAGTGCCCGGACCTGGTACCGCCGTCACCATCGGGGCCTACGACGGGGTCCACCTGGGCCACCGGGCCCTGCTGCGCGACCTGTGCGACCGCGCCGCAGCGGCCGGCCTGTCGTCGGTGGTGGTGACGTTCGACCGCCACCCGGCCTACGTCGTGCGCCCCGAGTCGGCGCCCAAGCAGCTGACCGGCCTCGAACAGAAGCTCGAGCTGCTGGCGGCCTGCGGCGTCGACCGCACCCTGGTCGTGCCGTTCGACGAGGCGCGGGCGAACGAGACCGCCGAGGACTTCGTGAGGGAGATCCTCGCGGAGCAGCTGTCGGCGCGCCTGGTGGTGGTGGGGGAGGACTTTCACTTCGGGCACGGGCGCAAGGGCAACGTGGCGCTGCTGCGCGAGCTGGGCGCGGTCTACGGCTTCGAGGTGGTGGGCGTCCGCCTCACCGACGAGGGGAGCGAGCCGGTGTCGTCGACCCGGATCCGCGCCCTGCTGGCCGACGGTGAGGTCGAGGAGGCGGCCCGGCTTCTCGGGCGCCCCCACGAAGTCCGCGGCCCCGTCGTGCGCGGTGACGGCCGGGGCGGACCCGAGCTCGGGTACCCGACCGCCAACGTGGCGGTGGCGGACGACATCGCCCTGCCGGCCGACGGGATGTACGCCGGCTACTTCACTGGCGCCGACGGGCAGGCCCGCCCGGCCGCCGTCTACGTGGGCCGTCGGCCCACCTTCTACGAGCCCGGCACCGCCCCGGTCCTCGTCGAGGCGTACCTCCTGCACTTCGACGGCGATCTCTACGGCCAGCCGGCGCGGGTCTCCTTCGTGGGACGGGTCCGGGGGGACGCCCGCTTCGACTCGGCCGCCGCCCTGATCGAGCAGATGCACCTGGACGTGGCCGAGGCGGAGCGCCTGCTCGCCGCGGCCGATCTTCCCTGATCAGCGGCCGGCTGCTAGCATGGAGAACGGCCCGGGATAGGTCCCTGGTCACTCCGACATCGTTTCTCCCGAGGTTCCTCTATGCCCGACACGCAGGCCACCATCGCCGAGTACCGGCTCCACGACACGGACACCGGCTCGCCCGAGGTACAGATTGCCCTGCTGTCCGGCCGGATCAACCACCTCACGGAGCACCTGAAGGAGCACAAAGGGGACCACCACACCCGGCGCGGCCTGATGAAACTCATCGGTCAGCGCCGGCGGCTGCTCGACTACGTCCGCAAGAACGACGTCGAGCGCTACCGCACCATCATCGGCCGTCTCGGCATTCGACGGTAGCGGCGGCACCCACAGAAACGGGCGTCTCCAGCAGCTGGCTGCCAGTTGCCGGTCACTTCGCAAGGCGAGGTGGTCGACCACTGGGAACCAGACGAGAAGATGCCCCCAACAGACGAGGAGCATCATGGCTGATGCCATTTCCGTCTCGGCCCCCATTCGTGGGACCGAGCGCACCATGTCCTTTGAGGCGGGCAAGCTCGCCCAACTGGCCGACGGGGCCGTGCTGGCCCGCATCGGCGACACCGTCCTCCTGGCCACCGCCACGGCAGCCCGGTCGGTACGGGAGGGGACCGACTTCTTCCCGCTGACCGTCGACATCGAGGAGCGGACGTACGCCGCCGGCAAGATCCCGGGCTCGTTCTTCCGCCGGGAGGGCAAGAGCTCGGACCAGGCCATCTTGACCTGCCGGCTGATCGACCGCCCCCTGCGGCCGTCGTTCCCCGACGGGTTCCGCAACGAGGTGCACGTGGTCGGCACGATCGTGGGGGCCGACCAGGTCAACCCGCACGACGTGCTGGCGATCAACGCCGCGTCCGCCGCGCTCATGCTCTCGGGCATCCCCTTCGACGGGCCGATCGGCGCCGTGCGCATCGCCTACACCACTGAGGGGACGTGGATCCCGCACCCGACCTTCGAGGAGGGCGAGGAGAGCACCTTCGAGCTGGTGGTCGCCGGGCGGGCCCTGAGCGAGGGCGCCGACAGCGAGATCGCCATCATGATGGTCGAGGCCGGCGGCACCGAGAAGTCGTGGTCCTATTACGAGTCGGGCGCGCCGAAGGTGACCGAAGAGGTGCTGGCGCAGGGCCTCGAGGCGGCCAAGCAGTGGATCCGCGAGTCGATCAACCTCCAGCGCGAGCTCGTGGCGTCGTACACCTCGGTGCGCGGGCCGATCGAGACCATTCCGTTCTCCACCTTCACCGACTACCAGGACGACGTGTGGGCGCGGGTGCAGGCGGTCGGCACTGACGCGATCGCCAAGGCCAACCTGGTGACCTCCAAGGCAGAGCGCAACGCCGCGCTCGCCGCAGCCGGCGACGACATCAAGGCCGCGCTGGCCGACGAGTTCGCCGACCGGGCGGGCGAGGTCAAGGGGGCTATCCGGTCCCTGACTAAGAAGCTGGTCCGCAAGCGCATCGTCGAGGACGGCGTGCGCGTCGACGGCCGCGGTATCAGCGACATCCGGCCGCTCTCGGCCGAGATCGACCTCCTGCCGACGGCGCACGGTTCCGCGCTCTTCCAGCGCGGCGAGACCCAGGTGCTCAACGTGACGACGCTCGGCATGCCCCGCATGGCGCAGATGCTCGACACCATCACCCCGGTCGATTCGAAGCGCTACATGCACCACTACAACTTCCCGCCCTTCTCGACCGGCGAGACGGGGTTCATGCGTGGTCCCAAGCGCCGCGAGATCGGCCACGGCCTCCTGGCCGAGCGGGCCCTGCTCCCGGTGGTGCCG
>DASZMN010000031.1:0-48914 GCA_035551835.1 Acidimicrobiales bacterium
CGGATGGTGTTGTTGTGGCCGGCGTGGATCGCCTTGCCCAAGTCGGTGCCGACCTTGGCCTGGTCGATGTCGAACGCGGCAACGGGCACGATGTCACGAATGTGGTAGCCGCCGAGCTCGACGTGCATCAGCCCCGGGACCGTGTCGCTCGGGTCCGCGCCGTCGTAATACGAGAGTCCCTGGATCAGCGAGCTGGCGCAGTTGCCGACACCGGCGATGGCGAGGCGGATGGGGCTGTGCATCGGTATGTCTCCTTCGGTTGTCGGGGTCAGCGCACCGGCTCGATGCGGGCGCCGGCCAGGCCGGCACGCTCCGAGGCGATGAGAGAGTCGAGCCAGCTGATGTCCCGGGCGACGCCGTCAGCGGTGTGCTGGACGACGGAACGGGCGTACGGATCGAGATCGGGCCGGGCCGACTCGCTCTCGCCCTGCCGTTGGACGAGCAGCGCACGCCGCCGCTCGAGCAGCGACAGCCGGGCCTGGGGGGCGAGATGCCGGGCGAACGCCAGGCGCAGGGAGAAGCTCCGGGCGTCGTCCGCCGAGCTCGCGTCCGCCAGCAACTCGCCGAACAGCTGCCGGCCGGCGTCGGTGATCCGGTACACCTTCTTGCCCCGGCGGGCGCGCGTGCCGGTGTGCCGCCGCGCGCGGAGGACGGCCAATTCTCCGGACAACGACCCCGTCGGTGGCGCCGCCGCCGTGGTCCCGGGGTCGGACCCGGTCGACCCTCCCTCGGTCGCCACGACCGCGCCGGACTTCTCGAGGCGGGTCAGGGCCGGGTAGATGGAACCGAACGACACGTTGGCCAGCAGCCCGAGATGGTCCCGCAGCTGGCGGCGGATCTCGTAGCCGTGGAGGTCGCGCTCTTCGAGGAGGCCCAGAATGGCCATGTCCAACATTGCGGATGATTATATCGGTTCGATATAGCGATGTACAGAAAGTCGTCACGGATCTATCACGGCGATGCCCCGATCGTGCCTGGAATGGGTGGCATCGCCAGGCGTGAGGGGTAGCCTGGCGGCCGTGTCAGTCACCTCCGAACCGAGGTCGTCGTCCCGGGCCGTCAGCCCCGATGTCACGGCCCAGGTGGAGTACCGGATCGTGCGCAACGGCCTGGTCCGGGAGGTGGAGCGGGGACGGGTCCAAAAGATCGACGTCTGCGACGCCCACCCCGAGCTCCTGCGGGCGGCCCGTAACGTCGGGCGGCCCACCAAGGAGGTCTGCCCGATCTGCGACGACGGACGGCTCGTGACGGTGACCTTCGTCTTCGGCGCCAAGCTTCCTCCCGGGGGTCGCTGCCCAGGAACGGTCGCCGAGCTCAAGGCGCTGTGCCGGCGTCCCGAGCCCGTCCTCTGTTACGAGGTCGAGGTGTGCCCGGACTGCGCCTGGCATCACCTCATGAAGAAGTACCCCGCCGGTGGGGGGTCCGGCGGTCGGTCCCGGCGGACACAACCGGCCAAGAAGTAGGCGACGACGTGAGCGACCTGCCGAAGCCGACGGTCCCGAACCTGCGGGAGCGCAAGCGTCGCGACGGTGGCGTGCCGATCGTGATGGTGACCGCGTACGACGAGCCGGGGGCGCGGATCGTGTCCGAGGCGGGGGCCGACATCATCTTGGTCGGGGACTCCGTGGCGAACAACGTGCTCGGTTACACCGACACGCTGCACGTCGACATCGACGTGATGGCGCACCACACCGCGGCCGTGGCCCGGGCCCAGCCCCGCTCGCTGATCCTGGGCGACATGCCCTGGATGAGCTACCACACCTCCGCCGAGGAGGCCGTGCGCAACGCCGCCACGCTCGTGCGGGCCGGCGCGCAGGCCGTCAAGCTCGAGGGCGGGCGGGCCCGTCTCGGCGTGGTCGAGGCGATCATCCGGGCCGAGATCCCCGTGATGGGGCACCTGGGCCTCACGCCCCAGTCCGTGCTGGCCATGGGCGGGTTCCGGGTGCAGGGCAAGAGCGTGGACGCGGCGACGGCGCTGCTCGACGCGGCGAAGGCGCTGGCGGCGGCTGGGTGTTTCGGCTTCGTCATCGAAGGGGTTCCGGACGTGGTGGGCGCGGCGGCGACCGAGGCGCTGGACGTGCCGACGATCGGCATCGGGGCCGGGCCCTCCTGCGACGGGCAGGTGCTGGTGTTTCACGACCTGTTGGGCCTGGGGGCACCCGGCGGGCCGGTGCCCAAGTTCGTGCGCCGGTACGCGGACCTGGGGCGGCTGGCGACCGAGGCGGTGGCGGCGTTCGCGGCCGATGTGCGGGACGGGAGCTTCCCGGGGGAGGCGGAGACGTATCACGGGCCCGCTGGCCTCGGGGATGCGCTCAACGACTGACCAGCCGCTGCGGCGGGACCCGACGACGCCTCGGCTAGCATGATCCGGCACAACACACCCTGCTCCTGACCGCCAGGAGCCCGGGGACACCCGGTCCAGAGGGAGGTATGCCGCATATGCGGCCTTACGAGGTCATGGCCATCTTCGAGGCCACCACGGAACCAAGCGTGATTCAGGGCGAGCTCGACCGCGCCCTCGAGGTCATCCGCAGCAACGGTGGCAACCCCGGCGCGATCGATCGCTGGGGCAAGCGCTCCTTCGCCTACGAGGTGAACCACAAGCGCGAGGGGTACTACGTCGTCGTCGAGTTCACCGGCGAACCCGAGACCGTCGCCGCGCTCGACCGCATGCTCGGCTTGGCCGACGACGTGGTGCGCCACAAGGTGGTCCGGCTGCCGGACGCGGCGGCGAGCTGACCACCGGCGATCAGGGACGAGAGGAGTACAGATGGCATCAGACAACAGCGTGACTCTGGTGGGCAACGTGACCCGTGACCCCGAGCTGCGCTTTACCAACACCGGCCAGGCCAACGTCACCTTCGGCCTCGCCGTGAACCGGCGCTGGCAGAACCGCCAGACCCAGGAGTGGGAGGAGGCGACCTCCTTCTTCGACGTGGTCTGCTGGCGGGAGATGGCCGAGAACGTGAGCGAGACCGTCACCCGGGGCGCTCGCGTCATGGTGGCGGGGCGCCTCGAGCAGCGCAGCTGGGAGACCCAGGAGGGCGATCGGCGCTCGAAGGTCGAGGTCGTGGCGGACGAGATCGGGCCCTCGTTGCGGTGGGCGACGGCGCAGATCACCAAGAACGAGCGGCGTGGGGCCGGCGACGGGTCGGGTCGGGGTAGCTCGCGACCGTCCGGACCGTCGGCACAGTCGCAACCGCAGGCACAGCCGGCACAGCCCGCCGACTCGGGTGGCGGGTATGGATTCGATGAGGAGCCCTTCTGATGGCACGGAACAACCAACGCGGCGGGTCGGCAGCACGCCGCGCCCCCAAGGATGTCGGCCGGCGGGTCAAGAAGAAGCCGTGCGCCCTCTGCCGTGACCAGGTGACCTGGGTCGACTACAAGGACGTCCCGATGCTGCGCAAGTACATGAGCGACCGGGGCAAGATCCGCTCGCGTCGCGTGACGGGCAACTGCGCCCAGCACCAGCGGGCGCTGGCCCAGGCGATCAAGACGGCCCGGGAGCTCGTCCTACTGCCCTACACGCAGCGGACCGTGACCGAGCGCCCCGGTGGGCGCCGCGGTGGCGACCGGGGCGGGACGCTGAGCGACACGACCTTGTCGGGCCCGGGCTCGCGCCCGGGCGGGAGGGGCGGTTCGGGCGCGCCCGTGTCGGTCGAGGTCGACGTCGTCGACGACACCGATGCCCAGGGTGACCCCGAGACCGAGGCGGCGGTGACCGCCGAAGTCGAGGAGCTCGTCGAGGAGCTGGCCGAGGACGCCGCCGCTGCCGGCGCCGGCGGGGGTGAGGCATGAAGGTCCTCTTGCGTGACGACGTGGCCGGTGTCGGTCGCCGAGGGGACATCGTGAAGGTGGCCGGCGGCTTCGCCCGTAACTTCCTGCTGCCCGAGGGTCGCGCCATCGTGGCCGGCGACGGGATTTCGGGGCAGGCCGAGCAGATGCGGCGCGGGCGCGACCTGCGCGAGGCCCAGGATCGGAGCGCGGCCGAGTCGCAGGCGACGATCTTGGCGGGTGCCGTGATCCCGATCAGTGCCCGGGCGGCGTCTGGGGGACGGCTCTTCGGCTCCATCGGTCCCGGGGACGTGGTCGACGCGATCCGGGCGGCCAAGGGGGTCGAGGTGGACCGTAGGCACGTGGTGATGCCCGACCACATCAAGGAGACAGGCAGCTTCGAAGTAACGGTGGAGCTGTTCAACGACGTGGCGACCGTCGTGACGGTGGAGGTGACGGCCGCCGGCTGAGTGGGGCTCCGTCGAGGGGTATCCACAACTCATGTCGCGACCGCGGTGCACCATGCTGCGGTGCAGCTGACTCCGCAGATCGAGGCGTGGCGCGTTCCACAGTCGGCGCCCGCTCGTGCACGGCTTATCCACACACATTTCCACACGATTTCGGGGCTATCCGTCCCCAGCCTCCGACGGTCAGAGTAGGGAAGCCGTGGTTCAAGCCTTCGATGACACCCGCCCCCGACCGCTCCGTGCCGCCCCTGCCGGGGTAGGGGGGCGCGTACCGCCGCACGACCTCGAGGCAGAGGAGTCCCTTCTCGGGGCGATGCTGCTGTCCAACGACGCCGCGTCAGTCGGGATCGAGAAGTGCTCGGCCGGCGACTTCTACAAGCCGGCACACGGGCACATCTTCGGGGCCATCCAGGCGTTGATGGAGCGGGGCGAGGCGATCGACGCGGTGACGGTGACCGACGAGCTCAAGCGCTCCGGGGTGCTCGAGCAGGTCGGGGATCCGTCGATCTTCATTTCCCTCCAGGCCAACACGCCGTCGATCGCCAACGCGCGGCACTACGCCGAGATCGTCGAAGAGCACGCGTTGTTGCGGAAGTTGATCGGTGTGGCGGGCGAGATCGCCGACATCGGCTACTCGGTGCCCGAGGACGTCAAGGCGGCCGTCGACGAGGCCGAGCAGATGGTGTTCAACGTCGGTGAGCGCCGGACCGTCGACTCCATGCGGCCGTTGCACGAGCTGCTGGGTGCGGGCCTCGACCGTATCGAGGAGCTGGGCCAGCGGGGGTCTGCCATCACCGGCGTGGCGACCGGGTACCACGAGCTGGACCGGATTTTGCTCGGGTTCCAACCTTCGTCACTCAACATCGTGGGCGCCCGTCCCGGGATGGGCAAGACGAGCTTTGCGTTGGGCGTGTTGGCGAACGTCGGCATGGCGGTGCAGCGGCCCGCCCTGCTGTTCTCGCTGGAGATGGGGCACCTGGAGCTGACGCAGCGGCTGCTGGCGTCGGAGGCCGAGGTGAATGGGCAGAGCCTGCAGACGGGCCGGATCCGCACTCAGGACTGGAGCAAGATCGGCATGGCGGTCACCCGCCTGTCGAGCGCGCCGATCTTCATCGACGACAACCCGAACGTCACGGTCATGGACATCCGGGCCCGAGCGCGGCGACTGAAGAAATCGGAGGGCGACCTCGGGATCGTGGTCGTCGACTACCTCCAGCTGATGACGGGGCGGGGACGGGCGGAGAACCGCCAGACCGAGGTGGCCGAGATCAGCCGTGGCCTGAAGATCCTGGCCCGTGAGCTCGAGGTGCCGGTGGTGGCGCTCTCGCAGCTCTCTCGAAACCTCGAGTCCCGCCAGGACAAGACTCCTCAGCTGTCGGACCTGCGCGAGTCGGGCTCGTTGGAGCAGGACGCCGACGTCGTGTTGTTCATCTACCGGGAGTCCGAATACAACGACGAGGTGCCGATCGACCGGGCCGACGATGCGTTGATCGAAGTAGCGAAGCACCGCAACGGGCCGACGGGGAAGGCGAACCTTTTGTTCTTGAAGCAGTTCGCGCGCTTCGAGAACCACCGAGGGGTCTGACGGCCGGCCCTCAGCCGGGTCGGGCGGCAGTCGCCGCCGGTAGCACGAAGCGGTCGACGGCCTTGGCGAACCCCTCTTCTTCGTTGCTCGCGGTGACGCGGCGAGCGGCCTTTTTCACCTGCGGGTCGGCGTTGCCCATGGCGATGCTCAGGCCGGAATGGGCGAACATGAGAATGTCGTTGGGCATGTCCCCCATGGTGGCGATCTCGGCCTCTTCAAGGTCGTACCGGCGCGCGAGGTACCGGGCGACGAAACCCTTGTTGGCCTCGGGGTGCGTGACGTCCAGGTAGTAGGGCTGTGAGGCCGCCGCCGTGACGTGGTCGCCGAATTGGTCGTGTGCCGCCTCGCTCGCCTTTTGGATGGCGGCGTGGTCGTCGCTGACCCCGACGAGCTTGGCGACGTTGTCGGTCAGGTGCTGGTAGTCGCCGACGACGGTTGGCTCGAACTTGACGGTCCACGCCTCGCGGTCGACGTGGGGACCCTTGGGATCCGTGACGAACCAGTCGGCGCCGCGGTACAGCCAGACGTCGAGTGCGAATGACTTCATGAGATCTATCACTCGTCCTACGACGTCCTGGGGGATGGACCGCTGTTCGAGCGTGTGCATGTCCCGGTCGACCACGATGCCCCCGTTGAAGGCGGCAACCGGGGTCTCCAGATCGAGTGGGTCGATCAACATCTGCATGCCCCGTGGCGGCCGACCGCTGGTGATGGCGAACCGCACGCCGGCGTCGTGCAAACGACGAACCGCGTCGACGGCGTCTTTCGTGAGCACCTTGTCCTGCGTGACGAGTGTCCCGTCGACATCGGCCAGGAGGAGGCGGATGGCTGTGGGCTTCGGCTGCTGGTCCGGGGTGGCCGCGATGAGCCGATGGTAGCGGTCAGGCAGACACCCGACCCCGGTCCATCACGGCACGGTCACATTGCGAGGATGAGCGGTCGGGGCGATGCCGGCGGCGTTCCGAAAGCGTCGCCGGGCGGCCCACGCGAGGGCGGTCAGGCTCAGGATCGCGGCGACGGCACCGCCAAGCCACGGCGTGACCAGGAGCGAAAACGTGACAGCGGCGGCCGCCTCACATGTCACTACTGCGGCCAGCGCGACCGGGTCGGCTGCCATGAACCGGCGGTGGAACGCCGCCAGCGTGGCGGTGCTCGTGATCCGCCGGCCCCAGAACACGGCAAGGCCTCGGACGAGGCCGAAGGCGACGCCGACGACAACGGCGATGGTCGGGCTGCCGGTGAGGACTCCGAGCACGACCATTAGATAGACGGCACAAGACTTGATATACGTCGCGACACCGGTGCCAATCTGCCAACCAAAGCCGGCTCCATAGACCCAGGGTCGAAACTGGTCGAGCCAGCGCTCGTTGACCTGGCGACGATGGATCGGGATGGTGAAGCCTCCGATGCGAGCGTCAGCCGCGAGGGTGGCGACCGACGCCGCGGCCGCGATGGCGGCAAGGACGGATGTTGGTGCGTCCATCGCCGCCGTGCCGACCGCCAACAGGGCCATCACCAAACCAAGCGTGGTGCCACCGAGGACGCTCCCCACGACGAACCATGCGGCCGTCGTCCGGTACCGGTGGCCGCGGCCCTGTTCGGCCAGCGGAGTGATTGTGGCCAACATGGACAGTCCGCAGGGCGACCACGTCGAACGGACCCCAGCGGCGAGGGCGACGAGGATGGCAGCAACTGCGAGCGCGATGGTCATGGGGTGTCCTTTCCGGGCGGAGCTGCGAGCGAGACGCTCATGCGGGTGACCCGAGGTATGGGGCGTCGCCATAGGTGAAGATTCCACCGTCACCCGCGACGAGCCAGTACCCGGCGTCGGATCCAAATGGGGCCATTCCCACCACGGGCTCGTTCAAATGAATGGATCCGGCTGAGCCGTCGAACGCGGCGTCGCCGAAGGCGAAGATGCCACCGTCGGCCGCGACGAGCCAGTACCCGTCTCCTGTCGGCGTGGCTGCCATGCCGACAACCGGGGAGTTGAGGTGCTGTCCGCCCATCGATCCGAAGAAGGGCGCATCACCGAAGGCGAAGATCCCACCGTCGGCCGCGACGAGCCAATATCCTCCCCCACTCGCGGTGGGTGCCAAGCCGACGATCCGGGCATTCAGCGGGTGGCCGCCCATTGAGCCGTAGAACGGAGCCCCGGCGTAGTCGAAGATCCCACCGTCGGCGGCGGCCATCATGTAGCCGCCGCCTGGACAGGTCGCCAAGGCAACCATCGGCGCAACGAGTCGCAGCCCGGATGCATCACCGGCGGCAGGGAAGTCCCCGAAGGGGTCCAGCTTCCCGAATGCCGTCAGTACCCCGTATCCGTGCCCAGAGAGGCTGGGCGCCATCGCGACGAACGGCACGGACGGTGGTGCGGGCGTCCAGCAGGGTTCGTTTTGCTCGGCGGTGCTGTTGTCGACGGCCACGGCGGTCGTGCATGAAGGGTCCACTTGCCACGGTGGCACGCAGGCGACCACACGGCAGACGATGCGACCAAGGCAGGCGACGTTCTGGTTGCACTGGCCGTATCGGAACTGCAGGCATCCCGTCAGATACGAGTCGCAGCCCTGTGGTCCACAGCCGCAATTCGTCGAGTCACACCCCGACTCGCAGAAGGGGAAGCCACTGCTACACCCGGTTTCACAGGAACAGGTTGCGTTGCAGTCCATGTAGTACCGCGGGCCCCCGCAATAAGAAGAGTTGTCGGCCAGCCACCACCCACCCATCACGGTGTTCGCCGGGCAATAGTTGTAGCCACTCACCGAACAGCAGAACTCTGAGAATCCCGAGCAGCAGGTGCTGCCGCACCCACATCCCGCATTGCCGCATTCGCAGATCTGCCCGTATGCGCTCCCGGGTTTGAGGGCGAGATCGACCCCGGCACCGATGGCGACGGCACTGCCGACGAATGCCGATCGGTTGATCAGACTGCGACGAGACAAACGGCCATCGAGGAACGAGGAGGTGCGTTCGACGAGCGCTGAGGTCAGGCTCACGAGGTCGTCACTGCGCTTGTTGACCGTCCCTGAACGAGGCGACGGGCGCCTTCCAGGGCGGCCAAAGGCGACAACGCCAGGTAGGTCACCCACACACCGACTCCACTCACGAAAAGCAGAGGAAGGCCCAGCCAGGGCTGGTGATCGAGGAGGACGAAGAAAGACGTCGCATCGGGCGGGCGCACTGCGACCAGCAACGCCGCCGCGAAGAGCACGACGTTGACAGCGACGTGAAGCCGAGTTGCGGGGGTATCGGGGCGACCGAAGCAGCCGCAAGTAGCCAGGGCCCCGCCGCGGTTGTGCGCATAGGCAACCACGACGACGAAGACCGCGTACGAGGCGGCAACCAACGCGGCGGTGAGTGACCGGGGAAACATCAACGCAACCGCTCCGAGTGCCGCCTCCGCGAGCGCACCGATCCTTACGGCCTCACGGGTGTAGCGCAACGACCCGAAGAGCGGGACCCAGTCGGGAGCAAGAAGAACCATCGCACGAGCGCTGTCGGCTGGCCGGAGTGCCTTGGCAGCGCCCGCCGCGACCAGGAGGCCGCACGCAACGAAGTAGACGCCGATCAGTTCCACTGTGAAGGCGCGGGTTGAGTGGTTGACTCTGCTGTGGCGATGACGATCGACGAAATTAACGCGTTGACACCCGGAACAAGGACCTGCCGTCTGACATGGCTGCCGAGCACCGCATAGAACGAGAACGGGCGGCCCGCTTCGGTGAAGAACCACTGCGTGCCGGACTGGCCCGGGAGCCCCCGCCGGAGCCGAACGGGCGAGAAGTCCGCCGCCGTCAACGCCGTAGGCCGCCCTTTTCGGCTGAACAGCGCGGTGCCAAGGCTCTCGGGCCCGTACTCGAACAAGCTGGCAAAGATGTCGTCCGGACCCATCATGGTGACCGCTCCGCTGCCAAAGTCACCGATGTCGTCGGGAATGGGAAACGTCGCGAATTGGCCAACCGGATAGGTCGTGCCCACCTGTGCTGGTCGAACGAAGATCCGGCCCTCAAAGCCATCGGGGAGGCGCGCCACGATGCCGTGCGCGCGGATTGTCGCCACTACTTCGCTCGATCCATAGGTCCGCCGTTTGTGCCGGTTACCTGCACGTTGGATGCGCCACCGAAGGGAAAGACGTCGGTGAGTGACTGTGGATAGAGACTCGGGTCACCGGGATGGATACCAGCCATCGAGAGCACCTCGTCCGCATCGGCCTCTCGCTGCGGCCCGTTCCGACTTCCCGATGGTCGCTGTCTCCCATCGAGACGCGGGGCGCGGTCGTGTTCGGCTCGCCGAATGAGATCGAGGAGCTGTCCGACCTGCGCTGCGACCCCCTGACCGACGGTGATGTTCGCCGCGCCGTCGACGAGGACGAAGAAAGGTGAGCCGGGGACCTGATAGTCGAGCCAGGCGTCGGTAGACATCACCACGGGAACGCGCCCGGTTGTCAGAGCCGCCACCTCGTATGGAATCTCTCGGTCCTGGCCCTTCGTGACAATGACGACTCGCGTGCCCCTGGGCAATCCCAAGCCATCAGGGTTTTGCAGCGCCTCCCAGAAACCCGCGCAGGTCGCACAACCCGACGAGAGGAAGGCGAGAAGGGTGAAGCCGTCATGGTTGCTCATCGCTATTGCCCGCGCGTCACCTTCCGGGGTGACCCCGGCCACCGTGTGCGAGGAGGGGAGGTCGGTCTGATTGTGTGACCTCGTCGGCGGCTGAGGAGCATCGTCGTGCGAGCGCATGGGGCCGTCCACACCGGCCGGGTCGCCCACGCCGACGCCGAGCTCGTGGAGGGACCGCAGGATGTCGGCGTGGCTCCGCAGGAGCCCCGCGACGAGGAAACTGAGCACCAGGGCTACGAACGTCACAACTACGACCAGAGCGACCATTGCGCCTCCTTGTCCAAAGGACGCTCCAGTATCCAACGATCAGGAGGCCTGGTGAAAGGAATTCTGGTCGCAAATTTTCGGCTGTGAGGCGGGGCGACAGACGGCGCATGGCCGCGCATGGCCGCGCATGGCCGCGCCCGGCCGCCCGCGGCGCGAGGCGGATGCCTATCCTTAATGGGCCGACCAGAACTACAACGGGGATTTGGTGATGACCGCCCTCGATACTGAGCTGTTCTTGCCCGAACCCGAGGTGCGCGCGCAGCGCTACACGGTGATCTCCGTCGATGACCACGTCGTCGAGCCGTCGCACACGTTCGAGGGACGGTTACCGGCTGCGGTCCAGTCTCGTGCTCCCCGGATCGTCGAAACCTCCCAGGGGCACCAGGTGTGGGAGTTCGAGGGCGAGCGCTACACCCAGGTGGGGATGAACGCGGTGGCCGGACGCCGCCCGGAGACCTACGGCCTTGAGCCGTTCCGTTTCGATCAGATGCGGCCCGGCTGTTACGACGTCGATGCGCGAGTCCATGACATGGACATCAACGGCGTGTGGGCGTCGGTGAACTTCCCTTCTCAGATCACCGGTTTCTGCGGTCGGGTGTTCTTTGCCTGCCCGGATCTCGACCTCGGCCTCGGGTGCGTGCGTGCGTGGAACGACTGGCTCTTCGAGGAGTGGTACTTGCGTCACCCTGACCGGATCGTGCCCCTTGGGATCACGTACCTGTCCGATCCCGAGCTCGCCGCGGAAGAGATTCGGCGCAACGCCGAGCGGGGTTTCACGTCGGTCACCTTCCCGGAGCGACCCCACGAAATCGGACTCCCGTCCTTGTGGCAGCGAGAGCACTGGGACCTGATCATGCGAGCCGTAGTTGAGACAGACACGGTCGTCTCGCTGCACGTCGGCAGCTCGGGAATCGAGATCGGACCGCCGGGAGGCGCTCCCCTTCAGATCGGCGCCACCCTGTTCGGTCAACGATCCCTGACTGCCTGTACGGAGTGGCTGTGGTCCGAATATCCGCTGCGGTTCCCCACCCTGAAGATCGCCATGAGCGAAGGGGGCATCGGATGGGTGGCCATGTTGCTCGATCGGCTCGACAACATGGTGGACCGATCTGGTTACGGGAGAGGTTGGGAGATCCGGCCGGCTGACGTCGTCCGGCGCAACTTCTGGTTCTGCACGATCGACGACCCATCGACCATCGATACCCGCCATTCCATCGGCGTCGAGAACATCATGGTCGAAGTCGACTACCCCCACGGCGACGGGACATGGCCCGATACCCAACGCGTGATCGAGCAATGCTGGGGGCACATACCGGCGGACGAGCTTCGGGCGATGTGTTGCGAGAACGCTGCGGCGCTGTATCGACATCCGCTGCCCGAGCACGTGCTGCCGCGCTAAAGGGAGATGCTCGTGTTCACACCTACAGCCGAGAAGCTGATGCCAGACCTGACGCCGCGCGAGGAGCTGGTCGTGCTGGCCCGTGCGCTCTGGCGGGAGGGTTACAACGACCATCTCGCCGGGCACATCACGGTCAATCTCGGCGACGGCACGCTGCTCTGTAATCCCTGGCTTCTGACCTGGGCGGAATTGCGGCCTTCGCAGGTATTGCGCATCGACCTCGAAGGGCAGGTCGTGGAGGGAGATTGGCCCGTCCCGCTCGGGATTCCTCTTCACCTCGAGCTCCACAAAGCCCGTAGCGATGTGGGCTGGGCCGTCCACAACCACCCGATCTTCGGCACGGTGTGGGCGGACTTGGCCGAGGTCCCGCCGATCCTCGACCAGAGCTCAGCCCTTGGCGGCGGGACGCTGACGCTCGTCGATGAGTACGACGGGCCCGTCAACGACGCGAACTCCGCGCGCCGCGCCGTGACCCAGATGGGGGGTGCGTCGATGGCTTTGCTGGCCGGCCATGGGGTATTCGTCCTCGGCCGCTCGGCGCGGGCAGTCCATCAACGCGCCGTGGCCCTGGAGCAACGCTGTCAGCACGCGTGGTACGCCCGAGCGGCAGGCGGCGACGACAGATCGCGGGTCCCGGACGCGTTCATCAACCTGGTGGCCCAGAGCAACGGTGAGGGCTTCATCGGGTTCTGGGAAGCCGCCGTGCGTGCCGAGCTATCGGCCGAGCCGGGACTGTTGGACGACTAGCTGGTGGAGCCGGGCGGGGTCGACGACCCGCCCGACGGAGCGGTCCGTCGGGAAGCGACCGTCCACAAAGGTGAAGGGCGCGACGTCATCACGCGGCCCGTGGGACCGATGAACGTCAGGGCTTCGTTGGCGTTGCCGGACACCGTCCACTGCTTCGAATGGACGAGATGGTGGTGGTGCTCGCAGAGGAGGGTCAAATTCGGCAAGTCGGTGGGTCCGCGGTGGGGTTTCCACCATCGGATGTGGTGAGGGTTGACGAAGGTGGCGTTGACGCAGCCGGGGAAGCGGCAGTGACGATCACGTCGCATGAGCTCGCGGCGCTGCGTCTCGGTAGGGTAGCGGTGCTGTCGGCCCTCGTACATCGTGTGGCCGAGGTCGTCGTCGATGCCAATGATGATCGTCGCGTCACACGCCAGCCGACGCACCGTATCCGCGCTGATCAACCCGTCACGCTCGAGCTCACCCGAAAGGTCTGACGACTCGTCGAGCAGAGTGTCCATCGGCACGTGGACCACGACCGCGAACGGCGTTGCCGTGCGGCCCGGATGCCTTGCAGATCGGATCAGCTCGATGAAAGCGTCGCAGAGCCGTTGGTCCCACGGCGTCTCGCCGTCGGACGGCAGTTGGCGGGCCCGGGCCTCGAGCGTGCCCCGGACCTCGGCAAACGTCTCGGCGGGGAGTTGGGCGGTGACCGTCCGGACGGATTCATTGAAGCGCAGAGAGCGACGGTCATAGTCGCCACGCGCGTCATTACTCGTGGGAGGCTTGCGCGCTCGCGCCAGTTGGCCCAGCTCGCGCACGGTGTGCTCCCTGGCCTCGTCGCGGATCTCGGCGTCGGATTCGGGAGTGGCGACATCGACCGCCGCTCGCACCTTGTCGAAGCTCAGGTCGCCCGATGACAGGGCGGCCTTCAGGTGCGGAAGGTCGAAGAGCCGTTTGCCGACGTGGGAAAAGGCCCGCGCCGTCGACACCGAAACCCCCATGCGCTCGACCATCCAGGACTCGAGTGAGGTGGCACCCTCCGCTCGCCAGCCTTCGCGCCGGTCGAGTTCGCCGGTGAGCTGGAGGATGAGGCCCGCCTGGGAGGCCATGCGGCGAGCCGACTCGGCGGCCAACTCCATGATCTCCTCGCTCGACATCTTGGCCACCTCGCTGAGCCCCAATGACGGTGCCATCGTGGAGGTGAGTGGGGTGTCGAGGGCGGGCACGCCGGAGAACGGTCGCCGCCGGTCCGGGTCGTGTCTGGCTCAGATTTTTGCAGTCCCGAAGACGTCGCGGAGCTCCATCGGCACCGGTGTGTCCAGCTGGGCGTAGGTGCACGACGAGGGCTCCCGGTCGGGCCGCCAACGGACGAGCGACGTGGCGTGACGGAAGCGGTTCTGCTGGAGGTGGTCGTACGACACCTCGCAGACGGCGTCGGGCCGCAACGGCTCCCAGGTCATGTCCTTGCCGGCGTTCCATCGGTTCATGGCGCCCGGGGCCCGACCGTCCGCCTGCGCCTCGGCCCACCCGGCCCAGGGGTGGGCCTTGATCGCGTCCTTGCGGTACGGCTTCACCTCGTCGACCAGTTCGCGCCGGCGAGCAACGCTGAAACCGGACGCGACGCCGACGTGGTGCAGGGTGCCGGCGTCGTCAAAGAGACCAAGGAGGAGCGAGCCCACGCCCTCGCCGTCCTTGTGGGTGCGGAAGCCCGCGACGACACAGTCGGCGGTGCGCTGGTGCTTCACCTTGAGCATGACCCGCTTGTCGGGGAGGTAGTGGAGGTCCGCGGGTTTGGCGACGACACCATCGAGGCCGGCGCCCTCGAAGCGAGCGAACCAGTCAGAAGCGACGTCAGGATCCTGGGTGGCCGGGGTCAGATGGACGGGGGGCTTGGCCTGCTTGAGCAGCTTTTCGAGCACCCTACGCCGCTGCGCATACGGCGTGTCCATATACGAGGTGTCGTCGTGAGCCAGGAGGTCGAAGGCGACGAACGACGCCGGAGTGGCCTCGGCGAGCTGGTTGATCCGTTTGGCCGCCGGGTGAATGCGCTGTGACAGCGCGTCGAAGTCCAGCCCGCCGAGGCCGACGATGACAATTTCGCCGTCGAGGACACAGCGGGCCGGGAGCTCACGGCGAAGCGCGTCGACGAGCTCGGGAAAGTATCGAGTGAGGGGCTTCTCGTTGCGGCTACCGAGCTCCACCTCCTCGCCGTCGCGGAAGACGATGCAACGGAACCCGTCCCACTTGGGTTCGTAGTAGAGGTCCGGGTTCCGGGGGAGGTCTCGGGCGAGCTTCGCCAGCATCGGCGCGACGGGGGGCTGAACGGGAAGCTTCATGCCGCCTTTCCATGGGTGGACGCCCACGACACCAGGTCGGCGGCGGTCGAGCGGTTGACGACGCGGTCGAACGGCACGTCGGCGGCGACGGCGTTGCGACAGCCCCGCCCGAGCCATTCCAGCTGGCCGGGGGCGTGGGCATCGGTGTCGATGGCGAAGGAGCACCCGAGGTCGACGGCCTGGCGGAGCAGGTCCTCGGGCGGGTCCTGGCGCTCGGGCCGGGAGTTGATCTCGACGGCGGTGCCGGTCCGCGCACACGCTTCGAACACGGCTCGGGCGTCGAACGTCGACTGCGGCCGGCCCCGCCCGACGATGATGCGCCCGGTGCAGTGCCCGAGGATGTCGGTGTGCGGGCTCTCGATGGCCGCCAGCATCCGTGCGGTCATCTGCCGCGCATCCATGCGCAGCTTGGAGTGCACGCTGGCGACGACGACGTCGAGCTCACCCAGCAGATCGAGGTCGAGATCGAGGGCGCCATCGTCGAGGATGTCGACCTCCATCCCGCTCAGGAGGCGGAAGGGCGCCAGCCGTTCGTTCACTGCTCGGATCACTTCGAGCTGTTCGCGCAACCGCTCTTCGTTGAGCCCGTGGGCCACGGTGAGGCGAGCGCTGTGGTCGGTCAGGACGAGGTAGTCGCGACCCAGGTCGCGGGCGGCCTCCGCCATCTCGGCGATCGGGCTGCCACCGTCGGACCAGTCCGAGTGGGAATGGCAGTCGCCCCGGAGGGACTGGAGGAGCTCGGCCGCCGAACCCTCGACCGCCAGGTCGTCCTTCGTCAGTTCCTTGTCGATCTTCGTGAGGTAGGCCGGGACCTTGCCGTCGATCGCCTCGGCGATCACCTGCGCCGTCGACTTGCCGACGCCCTCGATGCCCTGGAGGCGCCCCGCCTTCGCCAACGCCTCGAGCTCGTCGTCCGGCATGTCCTTGATGGCGCGCGCCGCGCCACGAAAGGCCCGCACCTTGTACGTGTCGGCGCCGCCGCGCTCGAGGCGGAAGGCGATCTGGTTGAGCGCATCGAGTGGCTGCACGGCTTGTCCTACGCCTTCTCCTTCTTGGCCCGGCTCGGCGCGACCCGGGGCGGCTCGTCGGGCATCTTGGGGTACTGCGGCGGCCACGGCGCGTCGTGCAGCCCGGATTGGCGGTCTCGCTCGGCCATGGCCAGCAGCGGTTCGATCGACTGGGGCAACGAGGCGATGTCCGCCCAGGGGTCGCCGCGTCGAGCCACCAGCGCGGGCACGGAACGGATGGTCAGGTCGTCGGGTACCACCGACTCGACTTCGTCCCAGGCCAGGGGCGTGGAGACCTGACCCCCGACCCGGGGCCGGGCGAACCAGGCGCCGAACACGGTCTTGTGCGGGGCGTTCTGGTTGAAGTCGACGAAGACGCGGGTGCCCCGCTCCTCCTTCCACCACTGGGCGGTGATCTCCTCGGGATGACGGCGCTCCAGCTCACGAGCCAGGGCGACGGCGGCGGCCCGGACGGCGATGGAGTCCCAACGTGGTTCGAGCCGGAGGTACACATGCAGCCCGTGGCTGCCCGAGGTCTTTGGGTAGCTGCGCAGGCCGAGCTCGTCGAGCAGGTCCTTGCACTTCAGCGCGGCGGCCCGGACCTCGTCGAAACCGATCCCCTTGGTCGGGTCCAGATCGATGCGGAGCTCGTCGGCGTGCTCCGGGTCGGCCGCGACGTAGGGCCACAGGTGGAGGCCGAGGCAGCCGAAGTTGACGGCCCACACGACGTGCGCAAGGTCCGCCACGACCAGGGCGTTGGACGTGGTGCCGTTCGGCGTCGAGACGATGGTCGACTGCAGCCAGTCGGGCGCGCCTGCCGGGATCCGTTTTTGGAAGAAGGACTTGCCGGCGGCGCCGTCGGGGAAGCGCTGCAACAGGGCCGGCCGGCCGCTGGCCGTGTTGAGCAGGTGCTCGCCGATATCGAGGTAATACGACACGAGGTCGGACTTCGTCGCGTCGAGGGCGGGAAAATAGACCTTGTCGGGGCGGCTGACGCGCAGCTCGCGCCCGTCGACCTCCACGATGCGGTCGTCCCCCGGCACAGCGTCGACTCTATCGACGGCGGCGGCCGGCGACCCGACGACCGGCGACCGGCGGCCCTGAGGCCGGCCGAGGCGCGTCGCGCCTATTCGGTGGTGCTGGCGCCGAGCGTCACCCCGCGTGCCGCCAACTCGTGCTCGAGCCGAGCACGTTCCTGCACCGGGTTCTCGAACCCCGCCGGCGTGGCGGCACGCACATCGAGCGCTTCGCAGAGCCTGAGGAGGTCGCCGTCGTACGACAGTTCCCGGGCCAGGGCTTCGTCAGCAGGTGCAGGTGTCGTTGCGGTGTCTTCCGCTCGAAGCCTGGCCCGGGAGCGTCGGAGGTCGGCCAGCAGCAGGTCGTTTGACCTGGGCGCGGCACGTTCCTTGCCAAGGGCCTGCGTGAGGAGGTCTGCGTACATGACCACCCCTCGATGGTGACCGCCGGACACCTGCGGTCGGTAGGGGAGAAGGACCCCTCTTCAGGCGAGAGTCCCTGGGCCCGGTTCAGCGGAGCAGGGAGTCCAGGGCCTGCTCAACCCGGTTCTCCCGGGAACCGATTCCCGGCAACGCCGTGACCCTGAGCGGTGCCGGCGCAGTGAGCACGGGCAGGGAAGTGAGGCGGGTCGTCCGCTCACGGACCTGAGCGGCGAAGAGCCGCCCCCAGCGACGGGTGCGGGTGGAGCCGAGCACGATGCCGTCGGCCGACGCCTCGGCCGCCTTGGCCACGATCCGAGCGGGCACCCCCCGGTAGCCCGCGACACACGCCGAGCCGTCCGCCCGCACGCCGGCCTCCGCCAGTTGCCGCACGGCGTCCGTGACCAGTTTCGACACCTCGTCGCGGCTTCGCAGCGTGGTCCCGTTTCCCGCCACGACCCGTTCGTTCACGTGCAACACGTGCACCGACGCGCCGGTTCGGTGGGCCAGAGCGCCCGCAAAGAGCAGTGCGACCTCGCCGGCGGGCGAATCATCGAGTGCGAACAAGATGCGATCGAACATGGCGGCCTGCGTTCAGTTCGGTTCAGTGGGGCGACGGGCAATTTCTCCCCCCAGCCCGTGTTACGGCAATGTTAACCCAGCGGCGCCTTAGCGCCCGGCCCTATCGTTGCGGCCCGCAGGCCCGCAGGCCCACAGGCCCGATTCCCCGAGCCCGAAGGGAGGATTGGGCATGTGAGTTGTCCTCGCCCAGGCTCCATGCCCTGATGCCATGACGAACTGCCTTGTGGTCCAGCACGCGGCCGTGGAGTCCGCGTACGCGATCGGCGACGCGTTGGAGCGTGCCGGCGTGGGCATCGACGTGCGGCGCATGGACGCTGGGGACCCGGTCCCGGCCGACCCGACCTCGTACGACGGCGTCGTGGTGATGGGTGGACCGATGTCGGCCTCGTCCGACGCGCATTTCCCGAGCCGGCGTGCCGAGTTGTCCTTGCTGGCGGGAGCGTTGAGGGCTGGCGTGCCCACGCTGGGCGTGTGCCTCGGCGCGCAGCTGCTCGCGCTCGCGGCGGGTTCGACCGTCCGCAGTGGGGAGTACGGACCTGAGATCGGTTGGGCGACCATCGGCCTCTCATCCGATGCCACCGAGGACTCCATCCTGGCCGGCCTTCCCCGTCACATCGCCGTGCTGCACTGGCATGGCGCCACATACAGCTGCCTCCCGGGGCGTCGTACCTGGCTGGGAGCGCGCGGTATCGGAACCAGGCCTTCCGGACGGGCCGGGCGGCCTGGGGCCTCCAGTTCCATCTGGAGGTCACAGCCGAAGCGGTCGACGCGTTGATCGCGTCGTTCGGCGACGAGGCCGCCCAGGCGCCGGGAGGCGCGGCGGCGATCCGTCGCGCCTCCCCGCAGGCGCTCCACCGGCTTCGTCCCTGGCAGGAGCGGGTGTTCGGCCGCTTCGTCGCCCTGGTCGCCCAGGGCGAACCCGATGGATCTCGGGGCCGTTTCGCAGATATTTCCGCTCCGTAAATTCTGACAACTTCTCTTGCCTCTGAGGCAAGAGCGGCCCACACTCGGCGGATGGAGCTCCACGAAACGCTCACGTCGATCGCCGAGAGCCTGCGCGAGGAACGCACCCGCGCCGGCTTCACGCTCGAGCAGCTGGCCCAGCGCGCCGACCTGTCCACCGCCCACCTGTCGCGCCTCGAGTCCGGTGACCGGCAGCCCTCGGTCGCCGCGCTCATCGCGCTGTCCCGGGCCCTCGGAGTGTCGATGAGCACCCTCCTCGGGGAGCGCCGGGGCGCACCCGCCATCGCGACCTACGCCCCCGGAGGGCCGAGTCACGAAGCAAACGGGCTCACGATCGCGCCGTGCAGCGGGTTCCCCGGCTCGACGACGCTGCAGGCCCTCCAGATCACCATCAGTCCCGATCGCGTGCCGCCCGAGCCCGCCCGCCACCGCGGCGAAGAATGGATCTACGTCGTGGCGGGGCGCCTGCTCCTCGAGTTCGACGGTCAGTCCCATGTGCTCGAGCCCGGCACCAGTGCCCACTTCGACGCCGGCCGGCCGCACCGACTGGGCGCCGACGGCATGACCACCGAGGTGTTGGTGGTCGCGGCCGACGGGCCCAACGACTTTCGCAACCACCCCTTGTTCCGCACATCCATCACCGATCACTAGGAGGCGACCCACCCATGACGATGCTGACCGAACTCGAGGCGACGGGAGCGAATTACTCCCTCGACTCACTGATGGACGTCCGGGCGCGCACCCGCACGGCGGTCCATCTCATCGCCGATCAGGTCAAGCCGGGCATGGCGGAGGAGGAGGCAAAGGCCGTCGCCCGGGACACCCTGTCCGAAATGGGCATGCGGCGTGGCTGGCACCACATCATCGTGCGCTGCGGTTCCAACACGACCAAGGACTTCATGGAGCGATCCGAACCCGGTGTCGTGCTGGGCGACAACGACATCTTCTTCGTCGATATCGGCCCGATCTACCAGGACACCGAAGGGGACGCCGGCGACACCTTCGTCTTCGGGTCCGACCTCGATCACCTGCGGGCGAAGAAGGATGTCCGGCTGATCTGGGACGACGTGCGGGCCAAGTGGTTCGCCGACGGGGTCACCGGCAGGGAGCTCTACGACTACGCCATCGACGTCGCGGCAGGGTTCGGCTGGAAGCTGAACATGGACCTGTCGGGCCACCGCCTCTCGGACTTCCCCCACTCCGCGCACTACGACGGTCCGCTGGCCGAGGTCCAGTTCCGCCCCAGCCCGAACCTGTGGGTCCTCGAGATCGCCATCGCGCACCCCGAGCGGAACTTCGGCGCGTTCTACGAGGACCTCCTGCTCGAGGACCAGTCCTTCCCCGGTTGAGGCCAACCCGTCTCGACCCGAACCTTCGAGTCCACGACAAAGGAGAAACGATGCCAACGAGTGCCGGCACCACCGATGCCCCGGCCATGAACAAGCCAGAAGGGGGGCTGCGCACGAACGTCCTCGGCCTGCCCTCGCTCTTTGCCCAGTCGGTCGCCCTGATCTCCCCGACCATGACGGCCGTGCTCATCATCCCGCTCGCCTTTGCGAGCGCCGGACAGGGCACGTGGCTGGCGTACGCCTTCGGGACGATCATGCTGCTCTTCGTCGTGTTCTGCCTGAACCAATTCGCGAAGCGGTCGGCGTTCGCCGGCTCGATGTATGCCTACACGGGCAAAGGTCTCGGGCCCAGCGCCGGCGTCTTCTCCGGCTGGACGCTGATCTGGTCCTACTTCTTCATCGCGGTCGCGGGGATGTGCGGCTTCGCCGTCTTCTGCCAGCAGCTGCTCTCAGCGCTCGGCTACCACGGCTCGGTGCACCCGATCATCTTCTTCGCCATCAGCGCGGCGGCCTGTTGGGTGATCGCCTACAAGGACATCCGGGTTTCCACCCTGCTCACCCTTGTCCTCGAGTGCGTCTCGGTGGTCTGCATCACAGCGCTCGCCTTCGTGATCCTGTTCAAGCACGGCTTTCACGTGGATACGAACGAGCTGTCACTGAGCGGAGTGAACGTGCGCGGCATGGGCCTGGCCGTCGTGGCCTGCATCTTCTCGCTGGTCGGCTTCGAGGCCGCCACGACCATGGGCTCCGAGGCGAAGAACCCGCGGAAGAACCTGCCCCGAGCCGTCATCGCCAGTCTGGTCATCACCGGGCTCTTCATGGTCTTCATGGCGTACGTCGAGGTGTCGGGCACTTCCAACTACGGCGCCGGCTGGACCTCGGCCCCGCTCAACTTCCTGGCGCAGGCGTACGGGGTGAGCTGGTTCAGGATCCCGGTTTCGATCGGCGCCATGGTGAGCTTCTTCTCCCTCTCGTTGTCGTGCCTCAACTCGGGGGCCCGCATCATCTATCCGATGGCCCGCCACGGAATCTTCTCGGGGCATCTGGGCCGGGCGCACGCCACCAACCGCACCCCGCACGTCGCAGTGACGCTGTACATCGGCATGATCTTCGCCCTGCCGGCGTTCCTCATGATCTTCACCAATCCGCTGACCGCCTTCGGCGATGCGGGCACGCTGGCGGCCTTCGGGTTCCTGGTGGCCTACTACCTGATCACGGTGGCGGCACCTGTGTACCTCAAGAAGATCGGCGAGCTCAGCCCCCGCAACGTGGTCCTCGCGTGCGTCGCGGTGCTGTGCTTGCTGGTCCCGACCGTCGGCAGCTTCTATCCGATGCCGCTGTGGCCGGTCGACCTGTTCCCCTACATCTACCTGGCGTGGATGGCCGTCGGCGGCACCTGGCTCTTCATCGTGAACCGTCGCCGGCCCGGCATCCTGGCCGCCATCGAGGCGGACCTGGAGCGGGCGCCCGAGCCGCTCGAAGACGAGATCGTCGTACCAGAGCTCTCGATCGAACCTGCCATGGCCTGACCCGGGGACCCGTCGACCCACGTGCCGGGGACCCGGCATCGGCCCGCCCGACTCTCCGGGGCGGGCCGATGCCGCGACCGCGACGTCATCAGATGAGGTCGGCCAGCCCCTCCCACCCCCGCGGGGGCGGGGCCAGGCGCCAGTACTGCTCCGGCACCCGCCCCTCCATGCGAGCCGTCAGGGCGTGGTCCCGTTCCAACGGCGCGATCTGTGAGGTGTAGCACCAGACGGCCCGGCGCTTGCGCTCCTCGTCGGGCACATGGGGGACGATGGCCGGCGTCGGCCACAGCGGCGAGCGGAGCAGCTTGGCCGCCCGCCAGGCCAAGAGCCCGGGCAGGTGCTTGTAGCCGTGGTCCTCGTAGCAGAACCAGGTCCGGCCGGGCTGCTCGGCCTGCACCAACAGGCACGCGTCGTGCGTCATGTCGTGATCCGGGTTGGCCAGGCCCATCGGGAAGAAGACGGCCGTCGGATCGATCTCCGTCATGGCCGCGCCCAACGCGGGAGCGACGTCGGCCGCGGTCGGCCGCTCGCCGACCGGCAGGTACTGATGGTCGGAGAAGTCGAGCCAGCGGTAGGCCGAGTCCAGGACCGCCATGGCCGCAACGTCCTCTTCCCGCCGCATCGCCACGACGTCGTCGCCGGCGACGAAGCCGCCCAACGCGTCCCACTCCGACGGTTCGCTCGGGTAGGCCGGCGGCCGCCCGCCGAGCACGGTGATCACGGTTGTGTCGTCGTAACTCCCGAGCAGGTGGCCCGCGCCCATGGCCGCGTCGTCGAAGTGCGGCGACACCACGACGATCCGGGACAGCACGCCCGGTTCGACCTCGCCCCACGTCGGCTCGTCATACGAGGTCGAGGTCGAGCTGTCGGTCACGCCGCCGGATCATACGGCGACGTCGTCGACCTCACCGGCGACCGCCACGTGCCGCCGGAACACCGGCATCAGCCCGCCGATGACCGCCGCGCCGACGATGCAGGCCAGCCCGCCCGAGACGACCGCGAACTCCACGTTCGTCGCGGTGGCCACCGCGCCCGACTCCAGGTCGCCCAGGCGCGGCCCACCCTGGACGACCGCCATCTGGATCGACGACATGCGGCTCCGGAACCGCTCGGGGATCGACGTCTGGAGCATCGTGTTGCGCACCACCGCGGAGATCACATCGGCCCACCCCGCCACGGCGAGCAGGGCCAGGGAGAGCCACAGCGTGTCGGTCAGCCCGAACACCGTGATGGCGGCGCCCCAGAGCACGACCGCGATGATCACGGCCCAGCCCTGGCGGCGCAGATGGGTGACCCAGCCCGTCGTCAGCGCGCCCGCGAACGCACCCACCCCCGGCGCGGCGTACAAGAACCCCAGCGTGATCGTGCCACCATGGAAGATCGTCGCCGCCATCGCCGGGAACAGGGCGCGGGGCATGCCGAACACCATCGCGTTGATGTCGATCAGGTAGACGCCCTGCAACGCCTGACGGGAGCGCAGGTAGCGCAGACCCTCCTTGGTGGACTGCCACATCGACATGCCACCCGCTTCGTGCGCCGGCGGGATCGGGTGCAGCAGCACGGTCATCACCACGGCGGCGACGAAGGAGACGGCATCGAGCGCGTAGACGAGCCGGAGCCCGATCACGAGCAAGATGCCCGACAGAGCCGGGCCCACGATCGTCCCGATCTGGAACTCGATCTGCATCATGGCGAAGGCCGCCGGCAGCTGTCGCCGCTCCACCATGCCCGGGACCGAGGCCGAGCGGGCCGTGCTGGAGAAGCCGTAGAACCCGGACGCCAGCGCGCTGATCAGGTAGAGCGCGAGGAGTGAGGGGTGCGCCAGTGCAGCGTTGACCGCGAGCGCGGCGCTCGTCACCGCCCCGGCGGCGGCGGTCCAGATCATGATCGGCCGGCGGTCCACCGCGTCGCCGATCGGCCCGGCCGCCAGTGCGCCGGCGAGGAACGGGAACAGCTGCGCCAGGGAGATCGCACCGACCTGCAACGACGAGTGCGTCATCGAATAGACCTGGTAGGGGATGGCGACGACGGTGAGCTGCGTCCCCAGCATCGACACCAGCTGGCCCAGGAAGAGGAGGCGGAAGTCGCGGCTCTCCCGCAGCGGCGTGGTGTCGACGAGGATCCGCCCCGGCATCCACGCAGCCTACGGAGGCCCCGCCAGCGCCAGCGCCAGCGCCAGCGTCAGGTGGCGTGCCGGGTGAAGTCGCGTCCCGAGATATCCCAGGCCGCCGGCCAGTCCCGTGGGCGCAGCAACGCGTCGCTCCCGCCGTCGCAGAAGACGACCGAGCCGCAGAAGAAGGTGCTGTCGGGCCCGACGAGGAAGGCGACGAGCGCCGCGATCTCCTCGGGCCGCCCCCCCCGCCCGAGCGGGATCGGCAACATGTCGAGCATCGGGCCCGTGCGCTCGTCCGCCCGCATCGCGGCGACCATCGGCGTCTCAATCAGCCCCGGCGCCACCGCGTTCAGCCGCAACCCCGCCCCGGCCCACTCCGGCGACGTGGCCCGCCGGCGCACCCAGTGGGCGACGGCGATCTTCGTCGCCGCGTAGGCGCCCATCGAGGTCCCCTCGTCGGCCACCAGGGCCGCCGCCGCCTCGTCCCCGTCGAGACACGCCTGCGTCAGCGCCAGCGGGACGTCGGGCTGCACCGTCGTCGAGTTCGAGCTGATGGCGACGGCGGCGCCACCGGCCGAGAGCAGCGGCCGCAGGCCCTCGAGCACCTCGACCGTGCCGAAGTAGTTGACCGACGAGAGCAGCGAACCGGCTCGGTCGGGTGACCCCGCCACGCCGGCGCACGTCACCACGGCGGCCAACGTCCCGTCCGCCAGACCCTTCGCCTCGTCGACGGCGCGCCGGCGCTCCGAGGACGACGCGAGGTCCGCGGTCACCTCGACGTCGGTGCCGGGACGGTCGATGCCGATGACGCGGAAGCCCGCCGCGACGAGCCTGGCGGCGGTGGCGCGGCCGATACCCGAGGCGGCGCCGGTGACGACGGCGACCCTGTCGTGGGCGTCAGGCAGCGCGGCGCGCCTTGAGCACGGCGAGCGCCTTGTCGGCGTGCGAGCCCATGGAGATCTCGCTGTGGATCACGTCGAGGATGGTGCGATCGGTATCGATGACGAACGTGGTGCGCTTGTTCGGGCCGAAGCCGCGCTTGACGCCGAGCTCGGCGGCCACGGTGCGGTCGGCGTCGGAGAGCAGCGGCAGGCCGAGCGACTCCTTCTCGTCGAACTGCTTCTGCTTCTCCACCCCATCGGCGCTGATGCCGACGGGCTGCGCGCCGACGGCGGCGAACTCGGCCGACAGGTCGCGGAAGTGACAGCTCTCCTTGGTGCAGCCGTACGTCATGGCCGCCGGGTAGAAGAACAGCACGACGGGCCCCGCGGCGAGGAACTCGCTCAGCTTGCGGGGCGTGCCGGTCTGGTCGGGCAGCTCGAAGTCGGGGACGGTCTCGCCTGTGCGCATCCGCTCAATGTAGAGCGAACCGGCGTTGGCGTGCCCGACCTCGTCGACGAGGTCGGGGTCAGGCCTCGAAACGGAAGCCGACGCCCCGCACGGTGACGAGGTGGCGGGGGTTGGCCGGGTCGGGCTCGATCTTGCGGCGGAGGCGCTTGATGTGCGTGTCCAACGTGCGGGTGTCGGTCAGCTCCTGGTCCCACCAGAGCCGGTCGATGCACCAGTCCCGGGTCACCACGTGGCCGCTGTGCGACAGCAGCAGGGCCAGGAGGTCGAATTCCTTGCGGGACAGCTCGACCGGGGTCTCGTCGACGGTGACCTCGCGGCGGCCGGCGTCGAGGCGGACGGGGCCGCCGCTGAGGACCTCCTCGTGGTGTTCGGCCACGGCGACGCCGCGACGGAGGACCGCCCGCATGCGGGCCACGAGCTCGCGGAGGCGGAACGGCTTGGCGACGTAGTCGCTCGCGCCCAGCTCCAGGCCGAGCACGATGTCGACCTCGGAGTCCCGGGCCGTGACCATGATGATCGGCACCGGCTTGAGGGATCGCATCTGCTGGCAGATCTCGATGCCGGACTGGTCGGGCAGCATCACATCGAGGAGGACCAGGTCGGGGTGGACCCGGTGGAAGAGGCGCAACGCCTCGTGCCCGTCGCCCGCCGACTCGACGGTGAAGCCCTCCCGGGTCAGGCCCGACGCCAGGGCTTGTCTATACGACTCCTCGTCGTCGACCACCAGGACGAGGGGGCGGTTGTCCCGTGCGGGACCGGTCAGCGGGGACCGGCCCGGTGTCGCCGGTGCGTTCGCGATCGCCACGCCGTGCTCGATGTCAGGCGGCGTCGTGTGGGAACGGGGGTGCAGCCGGACGAGGGGCAGGCGACGACGGCCGACGGGGGGTAGATCGCACCGACGTCGCCTGGACGCGCCGGGAGGCGACGCCCCGCGCCGCCATGGTGACCAACGATCCGAGGAGCCCGGGACGGTGTGAGCGCTCCGGGCGGATCATGATGACCTCGGCTTGGATGTCCCGGCCGTGACGGCGTTCGCCGGCCGGGCCGTACCCACCGGCGTGGCTCATGTGCTGATCGCGCTGATCCACGGTCGCCATCAGCGCTCACGCTAGAAAGCCGAGGTGAACGGGCTGTGAAACCGTTGCAACCGAAAAGTGTTCTCCAGATGAACTCTTCAAGTTGCATCCCCGCCGACGGGATTACGCTCCCCCGGGACGTCTGGAGGAGGTGCTCGATGACCGAGGCGATGGGCCACGGCGTGAACCAGCGCAAGGCAATAGCGATGACACCCGACGAGGTCGACGCGTTCCTCGCCGAGCGCCGACCGATGACGATGTGCTCCCTGGCCCCCGACGGATCCATCCACGCGGTGGCCATGTGGTACGGGTTCTTGGAGGGCGCGATCGCGGTCGAGACGAAGGCGAAGTCGCAGAAGGCGCAGAACCTGCGGCGCGACCCGCGTCTGACGCTGCTGTTCGAGGACGGCGACTACTACGAGGAGCTGCGCGGCGTCGAGCTCGTCGGCCGGGCCGAGGTCGTCGACGACCCCGACCGCCTGTGGCAGCTCGGCGTCAGTGTCTTCGAGCGCTACTACGGCGCGTACTCCGACGACCTCAAGCCGTTCCTCGAGACGATGCTGCACAAGCGGGTGGCGATCAAGCTCCACGTGGACCGGACGGTGAGCTGGGACCACCGCAAGCTCGGCCTGCCGCCGACGCGGCCTGCCGCCGCCGGCGACGGCGACGGCGACGGCGACGGCGACCGCGCCTAGCCCGGCCGCGCCGTGAAGTTCGCCAACCACCAGGCGGTGGCCGTCACGCCGGCCCGGGCCATGGCCGCGTACGGCACGCCGGCGTTCTACGAGGGGCGGCCCATTCGCGACCACATCGAGGTGCTCGAGGTGGTGCGCCACGAGGACACCGGGGCCCGGGTGCTGATGGAGGTCCGCTTCGCGTTCCGGGGCCCGATCTCGCCGGCGGTCCAGAAGTTCATCGACCGCAACAAGATGTCGTGGATCACCCGCAACGAGCTCAAGCCAGACGAGGCCCGGGCGGACTGGAAGGTACTGCCCGATCACTACCCGGACCGGATGAGCGCCGCCGGCGTCTACCGCTTCGAGCCGGGCGCCGACGGCGCCGGGTCGAGCACTGTCGTCGGGATCGAGGGCGATCTCAAGGTGCGCGTGCCGATCCTGGGCCGCTCCGTCGAGAAGGTGATCGTGTCAGGGTTGCGCAAGTACTTCGCCACCGAGGTGCTGACGATCCCCGACCTCGTCTGACGAAGTCGACAAGGGCCGGCGAGCCCTCAGGCCTTGAGCAGCTGCGCCATCCCGTCCTCGATCCCGTGCGCCAGCACGTCGATGTCGGGCGTCGTGTCGTAGTCGCCGGTGATGCCGAAGTTGACCTCGCCGTCGTAGGAGAAGATGGCGATGCCGATGCGGATCTGGCCGCCCAGCGGCACGTAGGGGAACGCCCGCACCATCCGTCGCCCCGCCGCGTACAGCGGGAACTGTGGGCCCGGCACGTTCGTCGTGACCGTGTTGACGTTGCGCTGCCCGGCGCGGGTGGCCAGTCGCATCCCGAGGGCGAGCAGCATGGGCGGGGCGAACCCGGACATGGACGTCAGTGCCTCGCCCGCCATGGCCTGCTTCGACTCCTTGAGGTCCTTCATCTGGTCCGTGATCGCG
The DNA here is from genome assembly GCA_035551835.1 of Acidimicrobiales bacterium. Classification (GTDB taxonomy): domain Bacteria; phylum Actinomycetota; class Acidimicrobiia; order Acidimicrobiales; family RAAP-2; genus Bog-473. The sequence continues at coordinate 28,192 of DASZMN010000031.1, forward strand.
GCCAGGCGCAGGACGGGGTCTTCGATCTCGATCGGCAGCTCGGCGAACATGGCGGAGACCCTGTTCTCGAACGTGCCGTCGCCGACCGCCTTGCCCGACGTGTCCCGGGGGCGCACCGAAACCGGGACCAGCGTGCGCACGACCCGTTCGGTGTCCTCGCCCCGGGCGAGCAGGAGCTCGCGGAAACCATTGGTAATACAAGCCAGGACGACGTCGTTGAACGTGCCGCCCAGCTCCCGGCGCACCGTCTTGATTTCCTCGACCGACGTCGACGCCCAGGCGTAGCGGCGGTGCGGGCCGAGCGGACCGTTCAGGCTCGAGAGCGGGGTGGGCCGCACCAGGCCGCTCAGCGCGAAGACGCCGCTCGCCACCTCGCCGACATACCCGGCCAGTTGCCGCACCAGGCGCGTCTGCGCCCGGGCGGCACGCAGCTGCTCGTAGGGGGAACGCACCATGTTCTCCACGGCCTCGACCGCGAGCTCGAGGCCGGACGGCTCGGAGTGCGGCGTCCATTCGGAGGGGTGCTCGGGCCTCGTGGCGTCGGGGCTGAGGTCCATGATCACCGCCAGCAGGTCGGTGCCGGCCACGCCGTCGACGAGCGCGTGGTGCGTCTTGGCCAGGATGGACCACCGGTTGTCCTCGAGCCCCTCGACCACCCAGATCTCCCAGAGGGGCTTGGAGCGGTCGAGCGGCTGGGCCATGACGCGCCCGACGAGCTTGCGCAGCTCGCTCTCGCCGCCGGGAGCCGGGAGCGCCGTGTGCCGCAGGTGGTACTCGATGTTGAAGTGCTCGTCGTCCACCCACACGGGCCGCCCGAGCTCCAGCGGGACGAACTTCACCTTCTGGCGGTACCGCGGCACCAGGTCGAGCTTGGCCTCGACCATGTCGACGATGTCGCCGAAAGGCGGCGGCGGGCCCTCGAAGATGGCAATCGACGCGATGTGCATGTGCGACACGCCGTCCTCGATGTGGAGGAACGAGGCGTCCAGCGGGCTCAGGCGGTCAGGACCCATGGGCCCTCCCTTCGAGGTGTCTCGTTGCCCGAAGCTACTACCGGGCGACCGCCCCGCTCCGGGTCAGCCCGTGGAGGCGGCCGGGGTCGGTTCGCCGAGCGAGGCCAGGAACGGTGCGGCGAGCGCCCGCTGCCGCGTCTCCTCGTACGCCGCCTCGATGACCCGGGGCGCCCGGTCCTCGGCCATCGCCCGCAGCCCCATGACGCGCCGCGACTCGCCGCCGGGCTCCAGGCTGATCACGGCGGTGCCCGCCCGCTCGAGGCGGGCGATCTCGCGCTCCATGCGGCGGTGCACGGTGCGGCGCAGCAGGCCGTCGGCGCCGGTGGCACTGCCGTGCGCGGCCGACATCGACGACACGATGACGACGAGGTCGAGCTCGTCGCCGCGCAACACGTCGGCGTTGGTCACCGAGTGCACGCCGCCGTCGATGTAGTCGGCGCCCTCGATCCGCACGGGACTGAAGTACCCGGGGATGGCGCACGAGGCCAGGACGGCCTCGGCCAGGCGGGCCGGCGGGGCGCCGGGGCGGCCGAAGACGACGCGGCCGCCGTCGGAGCGCCGCACCGCGCAGATGCGCAAGCCCTCGGGCCAGCTGTCGCCCATCAGCTCGTCGAGGCCGCGGGCGCGCTCGGAGATATCAAGCTGGCCCCGCGGGACCAGCGTCATGGCGGCGACGTCGGGGCGGAAGGCGAGGGGGCGGCGGGCCAGCCGGACGAGCAGGGCGGGTGAGGGCAGTTGCCACGGGCGCAGGATGGAGAGGACGGTCGGCGTCGGCAGGGGGCCGCTGTCGGCGGGCAGGATGCGGCGCAGGATGGCGCCGCCCCTCCGGGACGTCGGGACGCCGTAGAGCGAGGCGGCCAGATCCGTGGCGGGGACCCCGACGCGCAGCGCGGCCCCGGTGACCGACCCGGCCGAGGTGCCGACGATCACGCGGGCAAGCCGGGGGTCCCAGCCGATCTCGCGCTCGAGCGCTGCGAGCACGCCGGCCTGGTACGCCTGCCCGACCACCCCGCCGGCGCCGAGCACCAGGCCTATGGACGGCGATGCCCCCCCACGGATCACCTTCATCACCCCTTCTTCTTACCCGCCCGCGCGCCCGAACACATCGATATCGACGTTGAGGTCAATTTCGACAGGCGCTGCGGAAGGGTTAGCCCGCAGCGGACGGATTTGGCAAGCAACCCCGATGCGGCCTCGGACGATGCCCGTACGAGGCGGCGACGGCGGGCGCGTGCGTGCTCCCTAAGGTGTGACGGACCATGACGGAGTTCCTCCGGGCCCTGGCCGCCGTCGGCGGCGTGATCCTCATCGTCGGGATGCTGAGCGACGCCGTGGCGACGCTGATCGTCACCCAGGGCAGCAGCGGCTTGTGGCGCCCGACCAGGATCTTCTACGCCCTGACCTGGCGTGTCATCCGGCGGGTGGCGGCGCGGATGGGGGACCGGGCGGGCGAGTACACGCTCAACGTGTATCCAGCGCTCTCGCTGCTGGGCCTGCTCGTGCTCTGGCTGGCCGGTCTCATGGTGGGGTGGTCGCTCGTCTACTGGGGCCTGGACCAGCAGATCGGCGGCACGAGGGACTTCGGCACCCTCGTGTACTACGCCGGGACCTCGCTGGTCACGCCGGTGTTCGGGTCGGCGCACGGTGGCCTGGTCCGGCTGCTCACGCTGCTCGAGACCCTGACGGGCGTGGTGACGATCGCACTGATGATCTCGTACCTGCCCGCGTTGTACGGGTCCTACTCGCGCCGCGAGTCCCGGTTGCTGACGCTCGACGACCCGCTGGGTGGGCGCATCACGCCGACCCGGGTGGTCGAGCTCAACGCGCCGGGCGGCGACCTGGAGCGGTTGTACCGCTCGATGGCGGAGTGGCAGCTCTGGACGGCCGACGTCCTGGAGAGCCACGTGTCGTATCCGATGCTGGCGCTGTTCCGGTCCCAGCACCCCGGACAGTCGTGGGTCACCGCGCTCGGCGTGGTGACGGACGCAGCGACGCTGACGTCGGCGTGCGTCGAGGGCGCGCAGAGCCGGGAGCCCTACTTCCTGTTCCGGCGCGGGCAGCGGGCGATCGCCGAGATCTCGAGCCGGCTGCACGTGCCCCCTTCGCCCGCGCCGGACTCGTGGCTCACCGCGTCGAACTTCGACCTCGCCTGGGCCCACCTCGTCCAGACGGGGCTGCCGCTGCGCGACAAGACCGAGGCGTGGGCGGACCTGCAGGCCCTGCGGGCCACCTACGGGGACCAGCTCGAGCGGCTGATCGACTTCCTCGTCGCGCCGCACGGGTTCTGGGGCCACTCCGCCGAGGAGACGGTGGCCGACGAGGTGGCGCAGGCCGCCAGCGAGGCCAGGACACGGGCGCGCCCGGGCTGACCGGTACGAGTTCCCAGGCGCGCCGTTACTCTCCTGGGCTGACATGGGGACGACGCGTGGCGACCTGCACCGGGTCTCGGTGCACGTGCTCGCCCGCCGCCGCGCTGCGGTGAGCGGCCACTTCGGCCTGCGTGCAAACCCCGGCGGCCTGGCCACCCCGGCGTTCGGGCCCGAGCCCGAGACGCTGCGGCTCACGTCGTCCCTCCTCATCTGCGAGGTGGGGACCGAATCACGCTCTCTGGCGCTGGCCGGGGCGACGCTGGCCGACCTGGCCGGCTTCGCCGGGGCCGACCTGGGCGCCGAGTTCTCGGCCGGAGCCGACACGCCGGCGCTCGGCCGGACCGACGCACCGCTCGTCCTCGACGCCCCGGGGCTCGACGCGCTGTTCGCCTGGTTCGACCTCGCGTGGCGGGTCCTCGACGAGGCGGTCGCGGCGCGGCCCGGGGCCGGCCGCCAGACCACCGTGCAGCTGTGGCCAGAGCACTTCGACGTCGGGACCTCGCTCGAGTTCGAGCCGGGGAGCGGCGACGGCGCCGGCGCCGGAGGCGGGGTCAACCTGGGCTTCTCGCCCGGCGACGGCTACTCCGAGGAGCCGTACGTGTACGTCGGGCCGTGGGGCCCGGCGCGGCCCGGCGACGGCGGCTACTGGAACGCGCCGTTCGGTGCCGCGCTGCCCCGGTCGCGGGCGCGCGACGCGGCCGGCTGCCTGTCCTTCCTCCGTGACGGCCTCGACAGGCTCTCGTGATGTCGCCCGTCCCGTTGCCCACGCCCGACACGGTGAACCTGCGACCCCCCGACGCGGCGGAGGCGCAGGCCTTCGCCGACGGGATCGCCTCGGCGGTGGCCGGCGCGGAGGGACTGCTACCGGTGCAGCGGTCGCTGATCGAGGCGGTGTTCCCGGCAATGACCGGCCATCACGTGACGTTGGATGACCGGCCGACCCTGACACCCACGGAGATGGCGACCGCGTTGGCGCGACGCGACCTCGGATTCCGCTCGCACGGCGTGCAGCTCATGCTGCTGTGCGCACTGGTGCGGCATCCGATCCCCGAGGACGTGGCCGAGAACATCGCCGCCTTCGCGCGCGAGCTCGGCGTCGAGGACGGGATGGTCCAGGTCGCGCGTGAGTTCGCGCACGGCTCCCTCGGCCTGGCCGCGCACGACTTCATCCGCAACGGCTACGAGGGCACCTGGCACGAAGAGGAGTCGACGACCTTCGTGCACTCGTCGCGCGTCCTGCACGACCCCTGGGAGTTCTCGCTCCACGACCCCGAGCTGGCCGCTCGGTGGGCCGGGTTGGAGCACCTGCCCGCCGACGCCATCGGCCGCCAGGTGTGGGAGATGTACCAGACGCGCGGCTTCACCTTCCCGGGCCTCCCCGGGTCGGCGCCACCGCTGCTGGCCCAGCACGACTGGGTGCACGTGCTCGGCGACTACGGCACCACCGTCGAGTCCGAGGTCGAGGTGTTCGGCCTGATCGCGCGGGCCAACGACGACGTGCACGCGTTCTCGTTGCTGGCCATGGTCATCTCGCTGTTCGAGACCGGCTACCTGGCGACCGGGGCCGGGCTCTTCCAGTCGTCTCCGGGCCACTTCTCATCGAGCCCCGCCATGGCGGTCCGGTTATCGGACGCGATGCGGCGCGGTGCGCTCTGCCATGACGGCATCACCGGTTCGGACAGCATCGACTACTTGAAGCTGGACTGGTTCTCTGTGGCGCACCAGTCGTGCGTCGAATTGCGGGACCGCTTCCAGCTGGTCGCCAAGGCGCCCGAGGCGCTGGCGGCGGGCTCGGTCGGCCCGTGGGAGCGGGGCGGCATCAGCCCGTTCCAGATGCAGGCCGGCCGCGAGATGGCCGCCACGCAGGGTCGCCCCTACGAGGCGCACGGCGCATCCGTCGCGCCCTGACGCCCGGTCCCCGGTCAGGACTCGAGGAAGCGGAGGACGGCGAGCACCCGCCGGTGATCCTTGTCGGAGACGGGGAGATCGAGCTTGGCGAAGATGTTGGCGACGTGCTTCTCGACCGCACCCTCGCTGATGACGAGCGCGTGCGCGATCGCCCCGTTGGAGCGACCCTCCGCCATGAGCGCGAGCACCTCGCGCTCGCGAGCGGTCAACGCGGAGAGGGTGTCGGAGCGCCTCGTGGCGCCGATGAGCTGGGTGACCACCTCGGGGTCCAAAGCCGTACCTCCTATGGCGACCCGCTCCAGCGCCTCGACGAAGTCGCTCACGTCGGCCACGCGGTCCTTCAGGAGGTAGCCGATGCCGGCGGCGTCGTCGGCGAGAAGGTCGGCGGCGTAGCGGGTCTCGATGTATTGGGAGAAGAGAAGGATGCCGAGACCCTCGTGCTGCGCCCGCAGCTCGAGGGCGAGCCGCAGGCCTTCGTCGGTGTAGGTCGGGGGCATCCGGATGTCGATCACCGCCACGTCGGGCGGGTTCTGCGCGATGGAGCTGCGCAAAGCGGCCGGCTCGGCGACCGCGCCGGTGATGACGAACCCGCGGTCGACGAGCAGCTGCACCAGTCCGTCGCGGAGGATGGCGGAGTCCTCGGCAATGGCCACCCGCAGCGCGCACACCATCAGACGGACAACGGGAGGTCGACGGTGACGACGGTGGGACCGTCGACCGGGCTCACCAGTTCGAGCCGGCCGTCGACCGTGCGCACCCGGTCCGTCAGCCCGGCCAGCCCGCTCGACGTCGACCCGACGGTGGAAAGGCGTGCACCGCCCCGTCCGTCGTCGCGCACCACCAGGCGCAGCCACGTGCCCTGTTGGGCGCACGACACCGTGGCGCGCGAGGCCTGCGCGTGCTGCGCCACGTTGGCCAACAACTCGGCGACGCAGTAATACGCGATCGCCTCGATGGCCGCGGTCGGGCGGGCCCGCACGTCGAAGTTGAGCTCGGTGGGGATCGCGCTGCGGGACGCCAGCGTGGCCAAGGCGCCCTCCAGTCCGATATCGAGGGCGGGCGGGTGGATGCCCCGGGCGATGTCGCGCAGCTCGGTAATGGCCTCCTTGGCGCCCCGGTGGGCCTCGTCGACCAGCTCGCGGACGCGCACGAGGTCGATGTGGTCGGCGTCGGGGTCTTCGAGCTTCTCTTTCGCCATGCCGAGCCGCAGGGCCAACGCGACCAGCTGGGCCTGCGTCCCGTCGTGCAGGTCGCGCTCGATCCGCCGCATGGTCGCCGCCGACGCGTCGACCGTGTGGGTCCTCGCCGTCTCGAGCGAGCGGACACGGGCGGCGACGGGGTCCGGGCCGAGGAGCGCCCGGAGCACGAGCTTGTCGACGGTCACGAAACCACGCATCACCCAGGGCGCCGCGAAGAGGAAGATGAGGCCCAGGAGGAACAGGCCGAGGTTGTGGCCGAAGCTCGACGGTCCGTTGCCGAGGCCGTTGCTCAGAAAGATGCCCTGGGCGAGGCCCCACATGTTGGGGCCACCGTTGCCGTGCCAGAAGATCGGGCTCAAAATTCCGAAGATGGCGTCCCACCAGAGGCTGAACGCGACGTAGACGCCGAGAACGGTCCACGGGACCTTGATGGCGTGGTACGCGACGGAGCGCCAGGCGACGCGGTCGCGCAATACCGACTGCAGCCAGCCGAAGAAGCCAGGGCGGCGGATGAACGGGCCCGGCTCTTCGATCGTCTCGCCGAGCATGTTGTGCGCCAGGTCGCGCTGCCACCGGCCCAGGCCGCGCGCACCGCGGAGCGAGAGGCCGAGCACGGACAGGCCGAAGAACGTGATCGCCAGGACCACCCCGGTGAGCATCGTCGCTCCGATGAACGCCAGCCCGATACCGGCCAGTCCGCCGCTCACGAGGAAGAAGGCGAGCTCCATCCAGGGCCGCCGGGTGAAGGGCTCGCACAGGATGCGCTGCACGAGCGTCTTCGCCCGGTCGACCTGTTCGTCGGTGATCGCGAACGACACCCCTTTGGGTTCCTTTTGGTCCTCGGGGCGCACGTCTTCGGTGGCCAACGTCACGCGTCTCGCTTCACCAGCAGCACCACACCGGCGGCCAGGGCGACGGCGACGTACACCAGCATCAACACGAGCCCGATTGTTGCCGATACCTGGTTCGTCTGGGGCACGACCGCCGAGACGGACTGGGCGAAGATGATGGCCGGCGTGTACTTGGACGGGTCGCTCGAGAGGGTGTGCAGCAGAATCGGGGTCAAGAGGGTGACGCCCGCGAAGGTGGCGATGGCACCGGCCGTGTGGCGGATGACGAAGCCGAGGCCCAGCCCGAGGAGGGCGAAAAGGCTCAGGAAGGCGCCGGTCAAGACGACGGCGCGGAGCACCCCCGGCTGCCCCAGGTGGGCGGTGGGCGCCGCGCCCCCCGAGAGGGCGGCCTGGCCGAAGAAGAAGGCCGCGAAGCTGAGGATCTCACCCGCTACGAGCGTCAAGAGGCCGAGGACGGTCACCTTGGCCGCGAAGAGCGTTTCGCGGCGGGGCACCGCGGCCAGGGTCGAGCGCATGGTGCCCGAGCCGTACTCGCCCGAGATGGTCAGGACGCCGAGGACGCCGAGGGCGAGCGAGCCGATGGCGAGTCCGGACATGGACTGATTCGTCGGGTCCCAGCCGTAGCCGTACCACCCACGGGGGTGATGCGCCGCGCCGTTCGTGGACAGGAAGGTGACGAGCATCGTGCCGACGGCGGTGATGGCGAAGATCCATCTCGTCGAACGTAGCGATGCGATTTTGCTGATCTCGGCGGCGACAGCCTGGCGGTACCCCGCCCGGGTCCCTCGTACGGCGGGTGTCGCCTTCGGCAACGGCAAAGCAATGGTCACAACGAATCCTTTCTGTGCGGGTGTCTGTGCGGGTGTCTGTGCGGGTCGCGATCAGCGGGGGGCGACCGAGGCCGAGACGAGCGCCGCATCCGGTTCCCGGGCCTGCGAGCGGTACTCGACCGAATCGGACGTGAGCTCCATGAAGGCGTCCTCCAACGAGGCGCGGATGGGGGTCAGCTCGTGCAGCGTGAGGGAGGCGGCGGCGGCCATGTCGCCGATCTGGGCCGATGCCAGTCCGGTCACCACGATGCCTCCGTCGTCTTCGACGGTGGGCCGCACGCCGGCCCGCGACAGCGCGGACACCATGAGCTGGGGTGTCGGGGTGACGATGCGCACGGCCACCGCCTGGTGTCGCGCCGCGAACTCTTCGACGCTCGTGTCGGCGATGAGCGTGCCCCGGCCGATCACGACGAGGCGCTCGGCGGTGAGCGCCATCTCGCTGATGAGGTGGCTCGAGACCAGGACGGTGCGTCCTTCGGCCGCCAGGTCGCGCAGGAGGTGCCGGACCCAGCGGATCCCCTCGGGGTCGAGCCCGTTGACCGGCTCGTCGAAGAGCAGCACGCCGGGATCACCGAGGAGTGCGCCGGCGATGCCCAGCCGCTGGCCCATGCCGAGTGAGAATTTGCCGGCCCGCTTGTCGGCGACCGATGTCAGGCCCACGATGTCGAGCACCTCGTCGATCCGTTCGGCGGGGAGGTCGTTCGACTTGGCCAGGTAGCGCAGGTGTTGGCGGGCCGTGCGCCCGGGGTGAAAGGCCTTGGCGTCGAGGAGGGCACCGACCTCGCGCAGCGGCCAGCGCAGCTCGTCGTAGAGCAGACCGTTGACCGTGGCCTGACCGGCGTCCGGCACGTCGAGGCCCATGACCATGCGCATGGTGGTCGACTTGCCTGACCCGTTCGGTCCGAGAAAGCCGGTGACGACGCCTGAGGTGACGCTGAAGCTGAGGCCGTCAACGGCGACGGTCTTGCCGTAGCGCTTCGTCAGACCGCGAGTGACGATCATGAGGGGCTCCTTTTCCGGGCCCCGGCCGGGGTCGCCGAGGCTCTGCCCTCACAGGATGCAGGGCGCCGGTCGTGAGAAGAATGCCGCTACCGGGCGTCTGCGCCTGGTGCTAGCCCCCCTTTTCGACCGGGTGGCTAGTGCCCGCCCGCCGCGGGCGACCCGGGCCACGCCGCGTAGCTCGGCGGCTCGTCGGGGGGTGACGCGTAGTTCTTCACCGCACCGGCGGTCGAGAACATGGGGACCGGGCCCGTCGGCACCACGCCGGCCTTGAAGCGTTTCCCGCCGTTGACGTACTCCATGAGGCCGCTCCCGTTCACGCCTTCCTCGTCGGGCCCCTTGGCCGTCGCGTCGTACCACAGGAACGTGTAGTCGGCGGGAGACGAATAGCTGGGAAGGGGGGCCGCACCCTGATAGCCGTACGCATTGAGGGGCGAGGTCGGACCGCCGCCGGCGGGCGGGGCCCGGAACAGCCCGGTCGCGAACGTGTTCGGGGTGAGGTCGGGCCCGGCCAGCTGGACGCCGGCGAAGAACTGTTGGATGGGCGGAATGATGGCCGGAGCGGCGAGCGAGGCCGGGCTCGCGTTCGCGCCGTACCACCAGCGGTACATCCGGTCGGTGTCTCCGCTGGCCACGGGCGTCGGGACGGCGAGGCTGGTCACGCCGAAGGCATGGGACCATTCCTGCTGGTCGTAGTAGCGCCCGAGGGCCGAGGTGTCGGTCAGAACGATGCCCGTGATGATCCATTCCGGGAAGTAGCCGATGTTGGCGCACGCCTTGGTGAGGTAGATCGGCATGATCGGGTCGCCGGCGAACACGACGCTCGTTGCCCCGGAGGTCTTCAGCTTCTCCGCCAGCGTGGCCGCTTGGGTGGGCAGCGTCGTGAGGTTGAGGTTGTAGCTGAGCGCGCTGAACGACGCCATGCGCACGTCGCTCGCCCTGAGCTTTTTGGCCAGTGAGGTCGTGAGCTCCGCATAGCCGGGGGAAGGCGGCACCGACGTCTCGCTCACGACGATGAACGAACGCTTGCGGGAGTGGAGCGATGGGTCGCCCGCCCAGATGGCGTCCTTGCCGTTGAGCTTCGCGACGAGGTAGTCGACGGTCTCGTTCAGCGAGGTGTCGGCCGTCGGCAGGTTGGCCCATTGATAGGGCGCGTTGACCGTGATCTGGCCGTACGTCGACGAATCCCCGCACCCCATGCACAGCACGTGGAGGCGGGCGAGCTCGACCTCGTAGGCGTTCGTCTCCCCCGGCCCGTCGATGGAGGCGAAGGCGTGGTCCTGCTGCGCGACGGTGACGGCGTCCGCGTGTGCCGCGACCGGATCGCCGTCGGCGCCCGTGGCCTGGAAGGGGATGAGGTTCACGTGCCGCCCATAGGTCTCGTAGACCTTGTTGAACATGGCCACGTACGCCTCGACCGTGGCCAGGCCCTGGGCGGGCGTGCCGGTGGCGCCCGACACCGCCGAGGCGAGGCCGCCCGGCTCGGGTTGGTAGTACACGAGGTTGATGGTGTTCCCCGTCACGCCGCTCGACGTGCTCCCGCCGTTGGCACCGGTCGGGACGGGCACGCAGGGCGGCGCGTAGACGCTGGGCATCTTGAGCCGACCCGTGTGGTGGTCGCATCGGGGTCCCCAGCTGTAGGAGCCCGCCGTGCCGGCCTTGGCTGCCGCGGCGTAGGTGACGGGCACCGACGCGTGCGTCGCCGGAGCGGTGGCGACGGCGGTGGACGGCGACGTGCCGTTGGTCTCGTGCACCGTTGCGATGGCGCCCGCGGCAACCAGGGCCGCGACGATCAGCGCGACGGGGCCAAGCACCCGCAGGCGGCTGACCCGGGGCCACGGTCGCTCGGTCGGCGCGTCGCTCATGGCTCAGTCGACTCCCGTTCCGCTCGCGGGCCCCGATCGGGAGAGGGCCAGGGGGTCGGAGCCGAGGAACGCCTCGCCGACCATCGGTGCCCCGAGGACCTCACGCGCGGGACCGCTCACGAGCACGGTTCCTCGGTCCATGGCGACAAGCCGGTCGGCCAGCTCGGCGATGAACCCGATGTCATGCTCGACGACGAGCATCGTGGCGTCGAGTTGGTCCCTGACGTTGCGCAGGAGGCCGAGCATCGCCTCCACCTCGCGCTGGGCCACGCCCGAGGAGGGCTCGTCGAGCAGCACCACCCGTGGTTGGTGCGCGACCACCGCGGCGAGGTCGACCAACCGGCGCGACCCCGTCGAGAGCTCGCTGACCAGATTGTCCGCGTAGCGGTCCAGCCCGAACATCTCCATGAGCTCGTCCACCCTCTGGCGCACCGCGGCCTCCGTCCTCACCTGGGCGGGGAGCCGCAAGACCGCGTTGAAGGGGTCGCCGACATCGGTGAAGCGCTCCAGTGACACCGCCAACGCATCGCGCACCGTCAGCCCGGAGAAGAGCCTCGAGTCCTGGAATGAACGCCCGAGGCCGAGCCTGGCGCGGGTGGCCGCGGTCCGGCCGGTGACCTCCTCACCACCGAGCTCGACCCTCCCGGCGTCGGGGCGCAGGAACCCCGAGACGACGTCGAACAGCGTCGTCTTGCCGGCACCGTTCGGACCGATGATGCCCACGATCTCCCCGCGGGCGGCGCGTAACGACACTTCGTCGAGCGCGGCGATCCCGCCGAAGCGCACCGAAACCCCCTGCACGACCAGCTCGTGCCCGTCTCCGTCGCGGCGGGGACGCCGGGTTTGCTTCGCCAGCGTGTCCGATGCCTTCTGCAGGTAGATCGACCACAGGAGCTCGGGGTGTGCGGCGAGCTCCTCGGCGGTCCCGGAAAATCGCACCGCACCGGTGTCCATGACGTAGACGCGGTCGGCGACCGCGACGGCGACGTTCATGGACTGCTCGACCAGGAGTATGGCCGTGCCGGCCTGGCGCATCGCCTCGATGGCGCCGAGCAATTGTTCGACCACGATGGGCGAGAGGCCGAGCGACAGCTCGTCGATCAGGAACAGCTTGGGGCGGGTGATCGTGGCCATGGCCAGGGCCAGCATCTGCTGCTGGCCACCCGAGAGGTTCCCGGCGCGCTCGTCGCGCCGCGTGGCGAGAACCGGGAAGGCGGCGAGCGCCTCCTCGATCATGTCCGCGTCGCGCTCGCCCCGCCGCCGCCCCTGCCAGGCCGCGGCACGCAGGTTGTCCTCGACCCGCAGATTGGGGAAGGTGCCCTCGCCCCCGGGCACCTGCGCCACGCCGAGCCGGGCGACCTCGTCGGGCGGCAGGTGCGTGATGTCGCGCCCGTCGAACACGATCGCTCCGTGGTCGGCCTCGGCCACGCCCCCGATCGCCCGCAGAAGGGTCGACTTGCCGGCCCCGTTCGTCCCGACGATGGCCACGATCTCGCCCCCGCCCACCTCGATCGCCACGTCGGAGAGGACGCTGACGCCGTCGTAGCCGACGTGGAGCTCGCGCACGGCGAGCAGGGGCAGCTTGCCGTCGCGGCGATCTCGCAGCATCTGGGTCCGGGTGCGCATAGAGGTCCACACGTCGCGGACGTCGCGGCCGATCAGGTTGCCGGCGCTCGCCACGATCAGCCCGCCGATGGTGAAGATCGGGACCAGTATGAGGAGGCCATAGCGGAAGCCGACGGCGTCGCCGATGCCTCCGACGACGGGCAGCACCGCGAGGCCGGGGAGCACGAACAGCGCACCGATGGAGAACCCGACGGCGCGGACGCGCGCCGGGATGGCGAGCGACAGGGACGCCAGCACGCCGGGACCGACGATGGCGAGCGAGGCGTCGATGCCCGCATTCCCGATGAACGCGACCGGTACGTTCGGCGCCAGGGCGAAGAGGACGGCGAAGCCGGCCGCCACGACGGACGCGACGGCCAGCAGGCGAAACACCAAGCCCACGTCGCGCTTGGCCAATCTGGTGGCGAGCACGGCGCCGACCACGAGCCCGAGGAGGTCGAAGACCTGAATGGGGGCGATGAGGTAGGCGCGCTCGACCGCGTCGAGGTGAAAGGTCTCCTGGTACTGCAGGGAGGCCAGCGAGGTGAACCCCGCAATCGACGCGGCGAGGAAGGGCAGCGCGATGAAGATCCGTCGGAGCGCGCTGATCTTCCAGACCGTGCGCCAGGCCTCGCCGAGCGACGGTGGGGGCTCGACGGGGACGTCGTCTACTGCGTCGGCGAGAGGTGCCGGTTCGCCGAGCTCGGACGCCACCATCTGCTCGGACAACTCGAGCTGCTCGTGGCGCCCGCGTGGTGGCTCGCGTAAGCGGGTGCCGATGCACACCACCACGATGATCGGCACCGCAAAGACCAGGAACGGCACCCGCCACGAGAACAGCGACGCCAGGCCGGCGCCGATCAGCACGCCGGCGATGGCACCGATGCTGAGGCCGGAACGGTGGGCCGAGTAGATGCGGGGGCGAGCGGGGACCGAGTAGTAGTCGGCCAACAGCGAGTTGTGCGTCGGGAAGATCACGGCCTGCCCCATGTACACGCCGATGAGCATCACGGTGGCCACCACGACCGTGTTGGAGAACCCGAGGCCGATGGAGAACGCCGCCCCGACCAGCGCGCCGATCAGCGCGATCCGCACCCGGTTGGTGCGGTCGGCCAGGACGGCGACGGGCAGGGTGCAGAACAATGCGGCGGCGCCGGCGATGGCGACGATGAGCAGGATGCCGGCATTGGTGAGGTGGAACGCGTCGCGGATGTTCGGCGTCAAGATGTTGAAGGCGCTCTGGGTGGCCTGGTCCAGCAGCTCGATCCCGAAGAGCACAGCGAGGGGGAACAGCGACGCGCCGGCGCCCAGCTGCCGCAGACGGCTCACGGTGTGACCGCGGGACGCACGGGGACGGTGGCGCCGTGGCGACGCGTGAGGGTCGCGACACCCCAGTCGCGCAGGTCGTAACAGAGGCCGGCGAGCCCGCGGGGGAAGAGGATCAGCACCAGGATCACCCCGAGCGCCGAGGGGAACAGCTGCCAGCTCGGCGGGAGGTAGACGGCGCTGCCCTCGACGATGGCCGCGCCGAGGACGGCCCCGAGGGACGATGCGAGCCCTCCGACGGCGGTCGAGGTGAACACGACGAGGCTGGCCGACGCCAAAAAGGACGTCGGCGCGTACTGCTGATTGATCACGAGGAACAGGCACCCGGCCAGGCCGGCGATGAAGCCGGAGACGGCGAACGCGGTGAGCTTGGCCCACACCACCCGGACGCCGTAGCCCGAAGCGGCGCGCTGGTTGGCCGGCAGCGCACGCAGGACGCGACCCACGCGGCTGTGGCGCAGGCCGTGCACGGCGAAGAGCACGAGGATGAGGAGGCCGAGGCACAGCAGGAACACCGACGCCTGTGACGTGATGGAGACGCCGAAGAGGTAGGGGACGCCGAGCTGGCCCTGGGGGATCCAGGAGAACTCGGCCGGGACGAGGAGGTAGCCGGACGCGGCGAGCGCGAAGGCGAGCGTGGTGACGGCGGCGAACATCCCGTCGAGGCGGAGGGTGGGGAGCCCGACGACGACCGCGACGGCCGCCGCGACGGCGCCGGCGAGGAGGAGAGTGAGGCTCAGGTCCCAGTGCCAGTCGATGAGTGCAACCGCGCCGATGACGCCCCCCACGGCGGCGAACGACATCTGCCCGAGGCTGACCTGGCCCGACCACCCGGTGAGCACGACGATGGAGCAGCCGACGATCGCAAGGGCGACAAGGGCGGAGAAGCGGATGAGCTCGCCCGGGCCGATCCAGAGCGGGAGCGTGCAGGCTGCGGCGAACGCGACGAGCGCGCCGGTCGGCTGCGCGACCTTGACCTCGGTGAGGTCCCGGGCTGCGGCGGGGAGGTCGCGCACACTGCCGGCGAGCGACAGTGTCGTCTCGATCTCGCGGTCGGCGCGCCGGTGGGACAACTGGCGCACGACGATGGCGCCGAAGACCACGGCGGCCAGGACGGCGAGGCCGATCGCCGGGTCGGTCGGGTCGTTCCACGACACGCCCTGCTGCAGCACGCCGAGGGCGACGGCCGAAGCCCCGATGACGGGCAGTTCGGTGAAGTTGCCGAGCGCGAGAGCGGCCAGGGCGGTGACGAGCGCGGTGAGGCCGAACGTCGGATCGAGGGGCAGGCCGAGGATGGCGGCCTGGAAGAAGATGCTGACGAAGGAGAGGACGCCGGCGACGACCCACGTGACGGACTGGAGGCGCCCGACCGGGATGCCGAGCATGGCGGCCCGGTCGCGACGGTCGCCCGCCGCCTGGACCGCGACGCCGATGTCGGTCTTGGTGAACCAGAGCGAGACGCCGAGGAGGCAGGCGACGGAGACGACCACGGCGACGAGGTGGTTGGCGTTGAAGACGACCGGCGCGAGGTGCCAGCTGAGGTGCCAGGGGAAGCTCACCACCGCACTCGAGATGGGCGTCTGGCCCCACAGGCGCGGAATGAGCAGGCTGACGACGACGAGGAGCTGCGACAGACCGATGGTGGCTACGGTGAGGATGAGGCGGGGGGAGCGCCGGAAGCGCCGCACGACCAGGATCTCGACGGTGGCGGTCAGCAGGACGGCGGCGACGAGGCCGGTGGCCAGGCCGAGGAAGTAGTTGACGCCCGAGAGGCCGACGAGGCCGACGGCGAGGACCGCCGGCGCAGTGCCGAGGTCGCCCTGGGCGAAGTTGATGACCTTGTTGAGCCGGTAGGTGAGACCGAGGCCGATGGCCATCAGCGAGCCCAGCAGGCCGAGAACGAGGCCCTGGACCCACACGCCGAACGGGACGGGGAAGAGCGCGAGTTGGACGACCAGGACGGCGCCGACCGACGCCACCCCTGCCACCGCCGTTCTGCCCCTGGCCGTGCCCGGCTGGAGGACCCTGGTCAGCGTCTGACGCTCTTCATCGCGAACTGGCCCCCCCGGGTCGCTCGGTGGTGCGGCTCAGGGTACCGGCCCGGCGCGGGCGCGCCAAGGGGGCGGTTGCTTGTGCCGCGAGCGAGTGTCGGGTCAGAGTGGGTCCACCCCGGGCGACCGTTCAACCTGACGAATCGAGAGATCGTGACACGCACCGACGAAGCGTCGACGGATCAGCGCGCGGCCAGCCCGGCCGCGCATTCGGTCGACCTGCGCAAGACCTACGGCAGCGGCGACGCCACCGTGCACGCGCTGGCGGGCGTGTCCGTGACGTTCCAGCGGGGCCATTTCACCGCCGTGATGGGGCCGTCGGGCTCGGGGAAGTCGACCCTGATGCACTGTATGGCCGGGTTGGACGTCCCGACGTCCGGACAGACCTTCGTCGGCGACCTCGACCTCGGGGGCCTCGACGACACGGGCCTCACCCAGATGCGGCGTGACCGGATCGGCTTCGTCTTCCAGTCGTTCAACCTCGTCCCCACGCTGACGGCCGGGGAGAACATCACGTTGCCGACCGATCTGGCCGGCAAGAAGGTGGACAAGGAGTGGTTCGACTACCTGGTGCGGCAGCTCGGCATCGCCGATCGCCTGCACCACCGCCCGAGCGAGATGTCCGGCGGACAACAACAGCGGTGCGCCTGCGCCCGGGCCCTCATCAACCGGCCCGACCTGATCTTCGCCGACGAGCCGACCGGGAACCTCGACTCCAATTCGTCCTCGGAGATGCTGGGTTTCCTGCGCCGGTCGGTGACCGACCTGGGTCAGTCGATCGTGATGGTCACGCACGACGCGCACGGGGCCGCCTTCGCCGATCGGGTCGTGTTCCTCGCTGACGGGCAGGTCGTCGACGAGCTCGCCAACCCGACGGCCGACTCCGTCCTGGAGCGGGTGCGGAAGCTGGGCGCCTGACATGTGGAAGGTCACGATCAAGGGGCTGCTGGCGCACAAGCTGCGGCTCGTCCTGACGGCCCTGGCCATCGTGCTGGGGGTGACCTTCATCGCCGGGACGTTCGTGCTGACCGACACCTTGCACAACACGTTCGACACGCTGTTCGGGAACATCTACCAGAACATCGACTTCCAGGTGCGGGGCGTGGCGCAGTTCGGCAGCGGGGGCGGTGCGACGCGCAACACCGTGCCGCAGTCGATCCTCTCTACGGTGCGCGGCGTGCCCGGTGTGGCCGAGGCCGAGGGCTCGGTCACCGGCTTCGCGCAGTACATCGGCCACGACGGGAAGGCCATCTCCTCGGGTGCGGCGCCGTCGCTTGGCGTGTCCTTCGACCCCAACCAGGCCATCTCCGCCCTGCATCTCGTGCAGGGCCGCCCGCCCACCACGCCGCACGACGTGGTGATGGACCTGGGGACGGCACAGAAGTACGGGTTCTCCGTGGGGGATCGGGTGCGGATACTCCTGCAGGGGCCAACGCAGACGTTCACGGTCACGGGCATCGCGAAGTTCGGGACGGCCGACAACCTGGCCGGCGCAACGCTGGCGGCGTTCGACATCCCGACGGCGCAGGCGCTGATGGGCGAGGTCGGACAGTTCGACTCGATCGACGTCGTGGCCAAACCGGGCGCCGACAAGGCCGCCGTGCAGAGGTCGATCGCGTCGGTGCTGCCGCGGGGCGTCGAGATCGTGACCGGCCAGACCGTGGTGAACGAGCAAACCAGCAATATCAGCTCCGCACTGGGCTTCTTCAACACGGCGTTGTTGGTGTTCGCGTTCATCGCGCTGTTCGTGGGCGGCTTCACGATCCTGAACACGTTCTCCATCATCGTGGGGCAACGCACGAAGGAGCTGGCGCTGTTGCGCATCGTCGGGGCGAGCCGCCGGCAGGTCTTCGTCTCGGTGCTCGCGGAGGCGGGGATCGTCGGGCTCATCTCCTCGGTCATCGGCCTGGGGCTCGGGGTGCTGGCCGCGCTCGGCCTCGAGGCGCTCCTGAGCGGCTTCGGTGTCACGCTGCCCTCGGGCCCGCTCGCGTTCGAGGCGCGCACGGTCGTCGTCTGCCTGGTCGTGGGCGTCGGGATCACGATGGTCTCCGCCATCGGCCCGGCGCGCCGCGCCGTGCGGATCGCGCCGGTCCAGGCCGTCACGGAACAGCAGGTGGAATACGAGATCTCGCTGCGGCGCCGGTTCGCCTGGGGCTCGGGGATCACGCTCGGGGGGATCGCCGCCCTGGCGGCGGGGCTCACGGTGCCGACGATCGAGCTCGTGGGGCTGGGTGCGGTCCTGATCTTCATCGGCGTGGCGCGCCTGGCACCGGCGATCGCGCGTCCCATGGCGAGCGCCCTCGGCCGCCCGCCCGCCCGGCTGCTGGGCATGTCGGGCCGACTGGGCCGGGAGAACTCCATGCGGAGCCCGCGCCGCACCGCGCAGACGGCGTCGGCGTTGATGGTCGGCCTGGCGTTGGTGTCGGCCATCGCCGTGTTCGGCGCGTCGCTATCGCGTTCGGCCACCCAGAGCGTGGACAATGCGGTCAGCGCGGACATCATCGTGTCGAACTCGAACAACAACGGGCCGGGGTCGTTCAGCACGACGGTGCCGACGGTGGCGGCGTCGGTGCCCGGGGTCACCGCGTCGTCGACCGTCTACGGCGGCCAGTTCGAGGTGCGGGGCTCGATCCAGTCGCTCCGGGCGCTCTCGACGAAGAACCTGACGGACACGGTGATCCTGAACATGGATTCGGGGTCGCCCGCCGCCCTGGCGCGGGGCGACCTGCTCATCGACTCGACGACCGCGAACGCCGACCACCTCGTCGTCGGCGACACCGTACCGGTGAAGTTCGCGTTGACCGGCGACTCGCGGATGCGTATCGGCGGCATCTTCCAGTCGAATGCGCTCATCGGGAGCTATCTCGTGAGCCAGGCTTTCTTCGTCTTCCACTTCCAGAACCCGCTGCCGGGGGCCGTGCTCCTGAAGACCGACGGCAGCGCCGGCGTCGAGCAGGCGGTGCAGCACGCGCTCCGCGGTTTCCCGAACGTGCAGGTGCAAAGCCGGTCCCAGTTCGAGGCGTCGCAGTCCGCGCAGGTGAACCAGCTGCTCGGTCTGGTGTACGCGCTTCTCGCGCTCGCCGTGATCATCGCGCTCATCGGGATCGTGAACACCCTGATGCTCTCGGTGTTCGAACGCACCCACGAGATCGGTCTCCTGCGCGCCGTCGGCATGAAGCGCCGCCAGATCAGGGCGATGATCCGCTCTGAATCCGTGATCCTGGCCATCTTCGGGGCCGTTATCGGGATCATCGTCGGGACCGGACTGGGCATCGCCCTCGTCTCTTCCCTGCACTCCCAGGGCATCAGCTCGACCGTGGTGCCCGTCTCGAACCTGGTGATCTTCCTGATCATCGCCGGCGTGCTGGGCCTGATCGCGGCGAGCTGGCCCGCCCGGCGCGCGGCGCGGCTCGACGTCCTGGCGGCGATTGCCGTGCAGTGACGCCGGGCCACGCCTCGCCTCGTGGGCCTCGGTACAGTTCGGGGCCATGACGACCTCCACGACCACCGGGCGGACCCCGGGGTCGTTCCGGTTGCCGGGCTACCCGATTGCGGTCGGGCCGTTCAGCCACCTGGCCGCGGAGCGCGATCGGCTGGCGGGGCTGCGGTGGCGCCATTTCGACGCCGAACAGCTCGGCTCGACGGTCGGCGCGGAGATCCGCGGGGTCGACCTCACGGCGGCGTTGCCCGACGAGGTGATCGCCGAGCTGCGCCGGGCCCTCTACGACTACAAGGTCATCTTCTTCCGCGACCAACCGCTGACCCCGCAGCAACACGTGGCGTTCGCGCGGCGCTTCGGGGACCTGGAGACCCATCCGTTCCTGCCGTCCAACACCGGAGAGCCCGAGCTGGTGCGCTTCGAGAAGACGGCCGAGGTCAGTGGCTATGAGAATTCATGGCATCACGACGTGACGTGGCGGGAGTGCCCGTCGATGGGGGCCGTCCTCCATGCGGCGTCTGTACCCGAGCGCGGTGGCGACACCCTCTTCGCCGACATGTACGCGGCGTACGCGGCGCTCGACGAGACGACGAAGTCCGAGATCGACGACTTGGCGGGCGTGCACGACTTCACGCAGACCTTCGCCCTCGGCATGTCGGCCGGCGAGCGCCGGAAGGCCCAGGAGCAGTACCCGCAGGTCGAGCACCCGGTGGTGTGCACCCACCCGGCCACGGGTCGCTTGCATCTCTACGTCAACCGACCGTTCGTGAGCCACATTTCGGGGATGGACCGCGACGCCAGTCGCGAGCTGCTCGACCTGCTGTGCCGCCAGACCGATTCCCCCGAGCACCAGTGCCGCTTCACGTGGACGAAGGACGCGGTCGCGTTCTGGGACAACCGCGCCGTGCAGCACTACGCGTCGAGCGACTACTGGCCGCATCGCCGAACGATGGAGCGGGCGTCGATCGTGGGGACACGTCCGACGCGGGTCTGACCTGCGAGCTCAAGGGGGTCTACCCGTACTGCCAGACCCGCATCCAGTCGATCTGCATGGTGGCGGGCAAGGGCGTCTCGCCGGGCCGGTACTGGTTGCCGTTGTTCCATCCGAGGGCGGCCGTGAAGTTCAAGAAGAACGGTTGGTTGAACGGCGCGGGCGCCGTGTCGGGGTTGGTCACGTAGGGCGCGTACACGTCGGTCATGCAGGCCGTGCCGTCGTAGTACGTGGTCATGGTGGTCGGCGTCCAGAGCAAGGCGTAGGTGTGGAACTG
>DASZMN010000032.1:0-94373 GCA_035551835.1 Acidimicrobiales bacterium
CCGCCCGTACCCGTATCACGGCAGGGATACCAAGAATTCGAGACGTTTCTGCACGTCAGGCGAGTTCGAATAGGAGCGCCTACGGCCCACCCCGCCTCACCTGCGAGCATAGAGCTTTTCACCTCTTCCGTCACGCTCTGGCGAACAGAAATTGGGGCACTCTGTGGGGCGATTGGGGAGAATTCGAGTGCAGTGCGCTGTGCCATAACTGCGCTACCTGGTCGTCCGCATGATCTCCTTCTGCGTTGTTGGCTCTTCCGGTTTCTGCGCGGTGAGCCAGTTCGCGTGACGATGATCGAGTCGAGGACCCTGAAGTTCGGCTTGCCGACGTAGAAGAGGGCCCGGATCCGGAGCTTCTCGAAGTTGGTGAAGCCGAAAGCGACCCTCACGCGTTTCAAGAGATCGTGCGCGCATGCCCTCGGTCGGGGCGTTGGAGACCCGCAGTTTCAGCGTCTCGAACAGCGAGCGCCGTCTGCTCGTGTGCCTCCCGATCGTCACTCTGCGACGTTCCCTTACGCCGACGTCGAGTCAGCTTTATCCCACCGCCCTTCGCGTGGATTCCACGAGCCGGCTGCTGATCCGTCCAGGAGCGGCTCGACGAACGGGCGGACCACGGCGACAGCCTCGTCAACGGTGCCGGCCGTGTCGAGGAGGGAACGGCGGCCTCCGCCGCATATCCGGGCTCCACAGGGTGCGGTCGGCACGTCGAATTGATCAGGAAAGGGTGAGTCCGCGGCGCCCGAACTCTGATCTCAGAGCGGCGGATTGCTCATCAGCACCGACGGAGGCGACGGTGACAATCGCCACAAGATCCACAAGATCCCGGTAGCGGGTCGAAGGTCGGCCATCGCCGTGGAGTTCATGGATCGCCGCGACCTTGTCCGCGCCACGTGGTCTACGAGTGGATGAGCGCGGTATCCCCGCTGGTCGACGGCCGGGATCACACCGCGGGCCAGCGGCGGGACGTCGTCGGGTTGCCGGTCATCCGAAGATCCGAACCCACAAGGTCGACGTGGAATTGAACCCACGTGGTCGCTCCGATCACGGCGTTGACGGGGACACGTATCGAGTTGTTTCCGATCGGAACCGCTCCTCCCAGCTCGAAGCGGAACCAGTCACCGACATCGGTGTTCGCCGACGTCCGAAGATCGGCCTCGGCCAGCTCGCGTGCCGCGTCGCGGTAAACGTCCACGTCCAGACTCCCTCGAACACCGATGCCACGAGCGAGAAGTGCCGCCGCACCCTTGACGATCCACCCGTCGTCAACGAGATAGAGCCGATCGAGCAGCCGGTCGTACGCGACCTGCCTCTGCAACTGCTGCAGCGTCCATCGCCCATCCTTGGCCGCTTCCTTCAACCGGTCCGTGAGAGCTCGTCGGAACGCGGCCGGGGTCGTATCGGTCGCTGGCCGTCATGGCTCGGGCGCGTCGCGCGTCGCAATGCGGGAGAGATGAGCGCGCGCCTCGTCGAGCCAACGGCCCGTTTCGGGGTCGCCCGTCATGTCGAGGAACCATCGCAGCAGTCCGAACCCGTCCCCTTTATGGAGCACCGACTTTCCTTGGCGGCGCAGACGCCAACAGAACGCCGAAAGAACTGGCTTGCTATTGCGATTGAGGCGCCGGTCACCATCGATATCGCAGCCTGACGCCCCGGAGGTCAGATGCGCCAGAGAGCCGGCGACTGGGCGACTCTGAAACGCGGCATTCGATAAACATTTTGGGGACACTCTGTCTGGGGCAAGCGGGGCAAGACCAAACCCGGCCCAATCTCGACGACGGGCCGGTCTTTAGGTCGGTGTCGAAGGTCGCGCGCAGTCCAAAGGACCATTTCCTTGATGGCCTGACGCAAAAACGCTCATTCCGTGGCGAGGCGTGCCTCAGGTCGGATCGGTTCGAACAGCTCGACAGGATTGCCGGAGGGATCCTCCACCATGATCTGCTTCCCACCGACTCCGGTCACGATCTCGTTGCGAAAATGGACTCCCTCCTTGCGCAGCGCTTCGACAGCCCCGGCAAGATCGGAGACTTCCAGCATGAACCGATTCCAACCCCCGGGTTCCTGTTTGGTGCCGTCAGGCATGGGCCGCGAGCCGCCGCCTCGGTGATCAGGCCCGATCGGCGAGACGAGGACCAAGCGCAGATCGCCACGGGACAACATGGCAAAGGCCGGATCGGGATGTATGTCCTCGCGAAAGCCGAGATGCTCGCAATAGAAGGGAATAGACGCGTCGACGTCGTTGACTATGTAGCGGACGCTGACAGTGGTCATGAACACATCTCCTCTTTCTGGTTGGCAGTTATCTCGCTGGATCATGCGGGCGCTCGTGGTAGCCGGTGATCGGCTCGAACAGCTCGACCAGGTTGCCCGAAGGGTCCTCGAGCAGCACCTGGCGGACTCCGACACTGGTGACGATGTCGGTCCGGAAGTGGACATCGTCTTCGCTGAGCGAGGTGACGACGCCAGCAAGATCTTCGACCTGCAGCGCCATCCGGTTCCAGCCTCCGGGCTCGGGCAGCGTGCCATCGGGCAGGGCATGAGCGCTGCCCGGCACGCTGAGCAAGAGTCGAAGGTCGCCTCGGTAGAGCATGGCGAACGCCAGAGACGGGCGTAACTCCACCTCGAAGTCCAGTAGTCGGGAGTAGAACGCGACCGCCCTGTCGAGGTCGTCGACGAAGTACCGCACCGTCGGTGTTGCGCTCGGCACTGCAACCGCCCGTTCGCTCGTCTCCATCCGCCGCAAGAGTGCGTCGGCGTACTCGGGTCTCGGGTCAACCGGCACGATCGGAAGACGCAGGCCCTCAAGAGGATCAGTCGTCATGGCTCTCCTCCTCTCGATAGACGCGACGCAGCGCGGCGCGGGCGCGGACGAGCAAGGTCTCGGTGGCACGCACGCTGCGATCCAGATGCTCCGCCACTTCTCGAACTTGGAGTCCGTCGAGATAACGCAGCGTCAGCGCCGCTCTTTGGTGGGCCGACAGGCGAGCCAGAGAGGCGTGAAGCGCAGCGCTATCGAGATGCTCGTCCCACGGGTCTTCGAGGCCGTCGGTCATCTGCTGGGCGACGGCAAAGTTGCGTTGCTCCCGGGCGACCCGTCGCCAATGATCGACCAGCTTGTGCCGAGCCACCCCCACCAGCCAGGCGACGCTTACCTCTGCGACGCTTCCCTGCCTGCTAGCCGCGACCGCAGCGAGGAACGTCTCGGCCGTGAGATCTTCGGCGACCACCGCACTGCCGCAGCGTGGCAAGAGGTAGCCATAGACCTGCGGCAACGCTCGAGGGTAGATCGCTACGACGGGATCGGCTTCGAAGGGCTGTTCTAGGGTGCCCACACCACATCATCGTTCGTCGTGTGCCAATCCCGAACATGGTCACACGAATGTTTGGGTTGCCTCGGTGTTCTGTCAGGCCAAGCGGATGTTCGGACACGGCAACGCGGGTAGACAACGCACGTCGCCCGTCGAGCCTCCATCCCCGGCAGCGCGGGGGCACCGGCTCTGTCAGATTCACCGACTACTGAGGCGATCGTGGACCTTGCGGGTGGACAGTCTCGCCCCGGGCCAGCATCTCTACAAACTGCTCGATGCGTCTCGCCCGGGTCTCGATCTTCTTTGCGTTTCCGATTCGATAGAGGATGGAGTACCTGTTCGCACTTGTGAGGTTGCGAAACGTCGCGCGAGCGCTGGGATTGGCAGCCAAGGCGTTTGCCAGGTCCTCTGGAACTGCCATGCTGGCTTGTCCGGCGTAGGCGGAATTCCATCGACCATCGGCTTTTGCCTGGCGAACTTCGTCTTCCCCTGATCGATGCATTCGGCCGGAAGTGCTCAACCTCTCGGCGATGGTGACGTTCCGTTGAGACCAAGGGCTCCGAGCACTTCGGGGCGTGAATCGTCGCCGGAACGTTGCGCTGTCGCGACGCCCGAGCTGCCCATCGATCCAGCCAAAGCAGATCGCCTCGTCGAGTGCGTCATCGTAGGAGAGCGTTGTCGGGTGTGTAGTGCCCTTCTTGGCAAGGACGAGCCACACTCCTTGCGACCTGGAATGGTTGCTACTCAACCAGGTCCGCCATTCCGCAACGTCAGCGACCAACAGCTCTGGAAGATCCACAGTGTGACGGTATCCCCGCCGTGCCGCCGTTGCACTGTCCCGGCGTTCTGAAGCACCCTTCTGAACATGATGACGGTGCATTTTCGGAGACACCCTTGTGGAAGTTTCTGGGCGTCAGTCGGGTCATGGAGCGTGAACCCCAGAATTGCTACCGTGCCGCTGTGAGCACCAGATCCGGATCTCGGGTGCAGGAGTTGATCGCCGATACTACGGTCGACTGCTACAACGCGAGGACGTCATGGGATTTCGCCATGTTGCAGGACAACCTTGTGCTTCGTTTCAAGACGGAAGTCCATGTGTGGCCGTCACCGTGGAGAAGATGGATCTGAATGAGTCCGAGGAGCTCGTGGCGATCTGCTCCCAGGGCAAGAGCCACCAGGAGATAGGGGTTCTGGACTTACGTCCACCTGCGAAGCTGCCAGAGGGCGCCGAGTGGATCCAGTCTTACCGGCAGTGGCGCCGGTGAAATCGGGACGAAAGCGCGAGGATCGTGACCAGAGTGGCAAAGAGGACCGGTTCTAAGTGACGGCTCGATACACCTGAACGTCGAGTCGGCGGGACCGCGAAGCTCGGGGGTGTGGTCTGCCTAGCCGCGGATGGTGTACGCGTAGGGGATGGCCGCAACGTTGTTGGCGTTGGGCGCCAACGTCCCGTAGAGGGAGTACAGGCTGTCGTCGTCGAGGTAGAGCACCCCCGAGACGGTCGTGCCAGGAGCTCTCGTCGGGATGATCGTCACGGGGATGACCACGCTCTGGCCGGGTTGTACGACCACAGGGCTCACGGTAAGGGGCGCACCGATTGCCGCCTGCCACAGGTCCCCGGTGCTCGAGGCGACGGCCGGATCGAACGCAGCCGTGGTCGCTGTCAGCGACGTCGTGACGGGCTCCGGCGTCGCACCGCTCGTCCCGAACGGTCCGACCACGTCCGGCGCGATGTCCCATTCCCCGGCACTCACCGGGAGGCCGCTCACGCTGGCGGCAACGCTCAGACCCTGACCCGAAGCGACATCGGGGTCCCCGGTGGGCGCTCCGAGGTCGAACTGAATCGGCTCTGTGCCCGTGGTGGTCGCCGTGCCCAAGAGTGAAGTCGACTCACTCGGTACGAGAAAGACCGGGATGTTGCCCAGGACGCTCAACGGGACCGTCGCCTGCGCGGAGTCGAGTGCAGGCAGGTTGTAGTTCGTGAGCGCGGAGCTGCGGCCGTCGATGAAGTAGGCCTCCGGAGCGGTGCCCGTGTTGACCACGCGGACTTCGACGACCGCCCCCTTCTTGGCGCTGATCCGCGCCGGGATCTTCGAGGTTGTCACCAGTGGCGCCTCTTCGTCGAGCGACACCCGGAACGGTTCGCTGAGGGCCGTTCCGGAGACGGTCGGTGCGAACGTGATGATCATCGTCCACATGCCTGCCACCGGATCGACGACGTGCACGTTCGCGCCGAGGCTGTTGGTGTAGGAAAGGTTGCCCGAGCTGTCTTCCGTGACCAGGCCGTTGGTCTGGAAGGCCTGGGACTGACCCGACGGGTCGATCAGCCAGACGGAGAGCTGGTTGTCGGGGTTGTCGGCCAGGGTGACGGAGCCGTTGATCTCGGGAGCCCCCTTGGGCACCTCGAACTGGTAATAGTCCGTGACCCCCGTGAACGACGCGCGGCCGTTCCCCCCGGTCAGGACGCCGGAGAACGTGGTGGGCCCCGAGGGCGCGAGCGCGCGCAACGTGACGGGGATGGCCAGGGCCGGTTGGGCGGTCGAGGAGACCACGAGAGATCCGGCCGTATCGCCCGCTTGCCCGGCTGTGGGGACCGACAGCGTGACCGTCCCGGTGGCCCCGGGGGCGATGGAGAGGCTCGCCGGGCTCACGGTGCCGAAGCCGGCGTAGTTGGCGACGCTCGCCCCGAAGAGGACCGGCCCGATCGTGCCACCGTCGGCGGAGTCGCGACTCCAGATGTACGCAGTCCAGAGTCCGGGAACCGGGTCGGCCACCTGGGCGTCGCCGTAGTTGCCCACGCCCTGCGGGACCGAGTAGTCGGCGAGCCGTCCATTGGGGTCGACCAGGCTCATCCGGACCCGGGCCGCCAGGGCGCTCGAAGCCCCCTTGAAGGCGATGGATCCGTTGAGCCGATCGACTTGCGGCGGGACGGAGAAATGCACCTCTTCGTAGTTGTCGGTTATCCCCTGATAGTCGACGCTTTTCGGGCTCGTGGTGTCGCTCAGCGTCACCGCGGCGGTTTTGATCGGGGTGTAGGAGCCGAGCATCCGGCTGGACAGGTTGACCGTCTCGCTCGTGGTGCCCAAGTTGGTGAGGTTCTCGGTGAAATTCTCCGGCGTGCCGGCCGGCGCCACGGCGTTGAACTGCGTCGTGCTCTCCAGCAAGGTGTCGGGCGTGTTCGCTGGCGCCGGGGCGGCATACGATTCGGCCCCCACAACGGCGCGGTAGGCGTCGAGCAGGCCGGAGCCCTGCAGATCGCCCGGCGCGTTGATGTCGTCGGCCGTGCTGGTCAGGATTTGCTTCACGAGCGCCGGTGTGGGGTCAGCGCCTCCGTGGGTCTTGGCATAGGCCTGAATCACGAGCGCCGCTGTTCCGGCGGTCAGCGGAGCCGATTCGCTGGTCCCCCCGCTCTCCTGAATCGCGGAGGGCTGTCCGGCCAGATCCGTGCATTCGCCGTACATCGCCGTGTCGGTGGAGCACAATGCCCAGTTGAGCTCGCCGGGAGCGACCAACGAGATGGTGGACCCGTCCTGTTGGAAGCCACTGGAGCTGAGCGCGCTGATGTTGTTGTTCAGGTAGCCGGTGACCTTGGGGAACTGGAAGCCGCCGTAGCCGATCTGGGACGGTACCTCGTACGTGGTCGAAGCGCCGGCGGAAATGACGTTTGGGTCCGAGGCCGGGGTGCCGATGGTGTTGGTGACTCCCGCGTCGCCACTGGACACGGTGACCGTCGTCCCGGCGGCGACCGCTGCGTCGTTGGCCTGCTTGATCACGTCCAGGCTGGCCTGGTCGTCTGGGAAGTAGTTGTTGCCGAGCGACTCGTTGAGGACGTTGACATGGTCGACTGAGACCGCATAGTCGATGGCTTGGAGGAAGGAGGAATTGAACCCAGCGTCTTCCGCCCCGAAGATGTCCAACCCGACCAGGCTCGCGCCCGGAGCAACGCCCTCGATGCGGATGTAACACGGCCGACTGAGCGGCAGGGCGCTGTACTGGCTGATGTCGTACACGTCGTTACCTTGGGCCGCGATGGAGCTGGCGTCGAGGAACGCCTCACCGCCGCCGGTGGGAACGCCGGTCCCCTCGCCGCTGAAGTCCTTGTAGTCGGTGAAGACGGGGCTGCCACCCGGAGAGCCCGCACTCGCATAGGCCGGGTTCCGCTGGAAGTCGGGGTTGGTCGTGTCGAGCCCGTCCGCGATGAACGCCACCTTGACGCCGGCGCCGTTGATTCCCAACGAGCGGGCCGTCTGCGCGTTGGGATCACTCGAGTCGGCATGGATCGCGCTCAGGGCTTGCGGCTCGAGCTCGGGCTGGCTCGAGCTCGAGGAGCAGGTCGTGGGTGCGGGCGACCGGCCCGGCGCCGCGGGCGCGGTGCTGGGGGTCTCGGTCAGCGGCGCCAGCTTGATGATCTGGTCGGGCACGACCTCGGCCACGGCCGGATCGGACGTCAGCTGGGATTCCTCGCCGGCAGACACGGTGGCGGCGACCGCGTTGATCGTCGTGTAGGAATGGACGTTTTGCGCCCTGGTTTCGCTCATCTGTTCCAGGATCGGGTTCTGCTCGCTCGCTTCGTCGGCCCGCCTGATCCCGACGTCCTGGGGTGAGGCGGGCGCGCCCGGGAGCTGATCCTTCAAGACGACGATCACCCGGTGGTTGACGTTGGACGACAGCGCCGACGCCTGCGCGGGGCTGAGCGCCGCCGGGACCGCGGACCCCGAATCGGTGGGGGCGGCCGATGCCACCATCGGCCCGACTGCGAGAAGCGGCATGACGACCACTGCTGCCCAGAGCTTGCGGTAAGGCACTTGGTGCTCCTGTTCACCGCCTGGGTCTTGGCCGGGACATTAGTCCCGGGCAACGCGTTGTGCGCAAGGGTCTGTCGTCGTTTGCCGCTGCAACCGTGGTGCTCGCGAGCATCGTCACGGCCTGCCGTCACGAACTTCGTCAGCGCGACGCGCCCGGGGTGCGAGGTTCGAGCCCGACTACCAGCGCCGGCTCGCGATGACGCGTTGTGCATTCGATCGGGTCGCGGTTGCGCTCGACTCGTCACGGTCAGGCTTTCCACGTACGCCTTGTGGTGCACGTAGACCTGCTCGCCAAATTGCGGGCTGGAGCCCAGGTCGAGTCGGTAGGTGGCTTCGGCGGCGGTGCCGAGAGGATTGGTGACGACGGACGACTGCACGTGGTTGGCGTTGACTTGGGCCAGTCGATGGGTCAATCGGGGACGAAGACCGCGTGCATGGGCGTGCCGGGCGCTCCGTTCGCCAGCGACTCCAGCAGGGAGGGCAGCTGGGCGAAACCCGCCGTCCCCCGGTCGACCGACGCAAACGGGAGCTCGCTGTGGGCGAGCAACTGGAGCCCCGCCTCGTAGTCGGCGACGTCCACGCCGAGGACACCGATGAGCCGGATCTCCTTGTACACCAGGAGGTCCAGGTTGGTGCCGGCCGGCATGGGCCCGCCCCGGATGCCCGCCACGACGACGGTGCCCTCGACCCGCACGATGCTCAGCGCCTGGTCGAAGGCGGCGGGGGACTTCGCCGTCACGTCCACCACCACGTCGGCCCCGCGGCGAGTGGCGCGGCGAAGCGCACGGGCCGGGTCCTCTTCGGTGACGTCGACTACGAGGTCGGCACCGAACTCGAGCGCCACGTCGAGCCTGCTTCGGTCACGGGCGCCCGCACCGGTCACCATGACGAAGCCGGCTCCCGCCGCGCGCGCCGCGACCAACGAGCACAAGCCCCTGATCCCCGGTCCCAGGATCGCCACCACGTCGCCGGGCGCCGTCTGGGGCAGCGTCGCGCCCCAGCGCACCCCGGCCCCCATGGGGTTGAAGAGGGTCGCCGTGACCGGGTCGAGGGTGTCGGGCACCTTCAACAACATGCTGTCCCGGCTCAGGTACTGGTACTGCGCGTACCCGCCCCAGAGGCCAGGCGAGCGGTCCGCCGGCACGAAGCCGTATGAGTCGCCGATGCCGTGGTTGCGGCAGTGGCGGTAGTCCTCGGCCGCGCACGAGTCGCAGGCGCGACACGATTGAAAGACTTCGACCGCCACGCGGTCGCCCACGGCCACCCCCCACCGCGCGGCGGCGGCCGGGCCGATCTCCTCGATCACACCGACGCTCTCGTGTCCAGGGACGAAGGCAAATCCGCCGAAGAGTTGGCCCGAGAACTGTTCGTGGTCGGTGCCACACAGTCCGCATGCCTCAATCCGCAGCAAGCCGTCGTCCTCACCGACCTCGGGACGGGGAAAGTCCCGCCGGCGCAGCGTGCGGGGCGCCTCCAGGACCAACGCCGACACGCGCAACGTCAACGGCTCCGGTCGCGGCCGGCTAGGAGGTCAAATCGAGGCCGGCGAAGGTTCCGTCGTCCCGCCAGTCGGCCAGCAGATTGAAGAACGCCATGGGGCCGTTCCCGTAGGAACTGCCGAGAAAACCTCCGACGCCCGGCTGTCCTTCGTTGTTGTAGTACCCCGGGGTGCACTGCTCTTGGAACGCTCGGAAGTCCCGAGCCGACTCTTCCAGCGTCCGCAGCCAGTCCTCCTCGCCCGCCGCGGTCGCTTCCACGACGAACTCGTGATCGATCGCGTGGCGCACGACATGACAGGCGTGCCGGCTTGCTTCGTCCAGCAGGTGTGGGTAGTTGACCGTAAAGCCGCCCTGCGTGTGGCCGACGACAAACATGTTCGGGAAGCCGTGGACGTGCATTCCGTGGACGGACCTCATGCCGTCCTTCCAATATTCCGACAGCGTCCCCTTCGAGCCCACGACGTCGTAGCCCGCCCGCCTCGTGTAATCGGTCCCCACCTCGAAACCGGTGGCGAAGATGATGCAGTCCACCTCGTACTCGCGCCCGGCTGCGACCACGCCGTTTGCGGTGACCCGGTCGACGCCTCGACCGTCCGTGTCGATCAACTCGACGCTTTCCCGGTTGAAGGCCTGCAGGTAGTCATCGTGGAAGCAGGGGCGCTTGCAGAACTGTCGGTACCACGGCTTGAGCGCCTCCGCCGTGGAGGTGTTGCGCACCACCGAGTCGACCCGCGCCCGAATCTGCTCCATCTTCTCGAAATCCGCGAGCTCGAGCACGCTGGCCAGATCGCCGCTCGCCGCCTCCGCGCTGTCGCGCTCGCGTAGTCTCGTCAGAAGTCGGCCGATGATGTCGGTCCAACCGTCCATCACCAGGTCCCGCTCTGCGATCCCGCCGGACGTCAGCAGCGTGAAGTTCTCGATGCGCTCCTTCTGCCAGCCCGGGGAGAGACCGGCGGCCCAGGACGGGTCGGTGGGTCGGTTGGCCCGGACGTCGATGGAAGAGGGCGTGCGCTGAAGCACGTACAGCTGGGCCGCGGCGGCGGCAACATGCGGGACCACTTGCACGGCGGTGGCGCCGGTCCCGATGATCGCGACGCGCTTGTCGCGCAGCCCGGTGAGGTGCCCGTTCGAATCGCCTCCGGTGAAGCCGTAGTCCCATCGGCTGGTGTGAAACGTATGACCACCAAAGGTCTCTATGCCGGGGATCCCCGGCAGCTTCGGGCGGTGCAGCGGACCGTTGCCCATGACCACAAAGCGAGCCCGCATGTTGTCACCGCGATCGGTCCTGATCGTCCATCGTTGCCGGTCGGCGTCCCATTGGATGCCGGTGACCTCGGTGGAGAGACACGCGCGCTCGTACAGGTCGAAGTGCGTGGCGATCCGATGACAGTGCTCGAGGATCTCGGGTGCATGCGCGTACTTCTCGGATGGAACGTACGACGTCTCCTCGAGGAGGGGCAGATAGACGTACGACTCGACGTCGCATTGGGCGCCGGGGTAACGGTTCCAGTACCAGGTGCCGCCGAAGTCGCCGCCCTTCTCGATGATGCGCACGTCGTCGATGCCCGCCTGGCGGAGTCGGGCTCCAGTGATCAGCCCGGCGAAGCCACCCCCGATGATGGCGACCGTGACGTCGTCGTCGAGGGCGGGCCGTGCGGTGCGCTCGACGTAGGGATCACGGAGATAGCCGGCGAAGTTGCCCGCCGCCTCGATGTACTGCGCATTGCCCTCGGGACGCAGTCGTTTGTCTCGCTCCAGCCGGTACCGCTCGCGCAGGGCGCCGGGATCAAAGTCAGACTTGAGCGCGACGTCCCGGCGCTCGTCGACGCTCATGTGTGGGCATGCCTGCGTGGTCCGGTCATGTGGGCGTTGGCTCCTGGCTCGACGCCGCAGCGTACCAAGCAGGAAATGCTGCGCCCCGTCCCGAAGAGTCCGGGTCCGGATGCGGACGCCGACGCCGACGCCTCGCGGGCTTACGGCCCGCCGCCCGGCCCCTTGTCGCCGCCGTGGCCGTGACCAGCCGGGCCGGCCGGAGGGGGGGCCGTGGTGGGGGGGACCGTAGTGGTCGTTGGGACCGTGGCCCCGGTCGGCTCGAGCACCGTGGCCACATCTTGGAACTGTCCATCCGAGATGCCCCCGCCGGCCAGGAGCACTCCGGCCAGCGTCAGCGTCTCTTCGGCCGCCGCCTCTCTGCCCGCGCCCGGTTTCTGGGCGGCGGTGGCGTCGAGGGCGGAGGCCAGGGCTCCGTCGCCGGGTAGCCCGCCGCTGGCCAACGACGCCGCCAGCTGGGTGATGGCCGTTTTTTCGGGGTCGCTCGTCGCGGCGTGATGGCGAACGACGGTGGCCTGGGATTTCCCCGCGGCGTGCGGGTTGGCGGGCGGTCCGTCGTCAAGCAGGAACACGAGGGCCAACGCGCAGACGATGGCAACGGCGAGCGCCAGAAGGACGAAGCGGGACCACCGGCGCGACGCCGGGCTGGGCGCGGGCGCGGGCGGTGCTCGGAGGACGGACGTCGCCGGGGGCAGGACCGCCGTGGCGCCGGCCACGGGCTCGGTCGCGCCGCGGGACGTCGAGGCAGGCAGAGCCTCGAGCATCTCGTCCGCCGAGGCGAAGCGCTGCTGCGGGTCGAAGGCCATGGCGCGGTTGACGATCGGCGCGAGCTCGAGCGGCGCGGGCGCAGCGCCCTCGGCAACGGGCCCGCGCCGGTGACCCGAGAGCGCCTCGACGATCACGGCACCGACCGAGTAG
Organism: Acidimicrobiales bacterium; assembly: GCA_035551835.1. Taxonomy (GTDB): domain Bacteria; phylum Actinomycetota; class Acidimicrobiia; order Acidimicrobiales; family RAAP-2; genus Bog-473. Next base: position 12,358 of record DASZMN010000032.1, read on the forward strand.
AGGTCGGACTGGACCGTGGCGGCGTGCCCCGCCCGCCGTTCGGGGGCGAGGTAGCCCGGCGTGCCCAGCACCACACCCGTCATCGTGAGGTCCGCCGTCGCATCGGCGACCGCCTGGACGTCGAAGCTCTTGGCGATGCCGAAGTCGGTGATCTTGGCGTGCCCGTCTTCGTCCAGGAGGATGTTGCTAGGTTTGATGTCGCGGTGGAGCACGCCGAACCGGTGTGCGGCGGCGAGCGCACCGAGGGTCTCGGCCATGAGTGGGACGAGGCGGGAGGCGGTGATCGGTTCGCGCGCGATCTCGTCGCGGAGGGTCCGACCCGGCAGGCGCTCCATGACCAGGTACGAGGAGGCCCCGTCCTCTCCGTAGTCGAGCACCGCCACGATGTTCGGATGGACCAGCCGCGCCGAAATGCGCGCCTCCTGCTGGAACCGCTTGCGCATGCCGGGGAGGGCCTCGGTCTGCGGGCGAAGGATCTTGACCGCGACCGGTCGCTCGAGCCGCTCGTCGAAGGCGTCGAAGACCCTGGCCATGCCGCCTTCGCCCAGCACCCCGTTGAGGCGGTAGCGGCCTCCCAGCATCCCGACGACGGCGCGCGTATCCACCCCTGTTGTCTACCCGGCACTCACTTCGCCTAGTCCTGCCCCCGGCGGACCAGGTCGGGTCGTCAGTCGCGTGACGGCGTGGCGCCCGGCTCCGCCGCGAGGGCCGCCATCTCTCCCATGACGGTGAGGACGTCGGCCGGCGCGTCGTCGCCGAAGTCCCGGTAGAGCGCCCGTACGTTGGCCACCACGCGCTCGGCCTCGCCCCAGCCCGCGTACGGACCGAGGTCGATGTCGCGCGCCGCCTCCAGCGCCGACATTCCCGCGTCGTAGCGCGCCCGCGCCGCGGCGCCGAGGTAGCCGAAATACCCCCTCAGGTCGGCCACTGCCGTGGGTGTCGCCAGCGGACCGTGTCCCGGGACGATCACCGCTGCGTCGAGCTCGAGCACCCGGTCGCAGGCGGCAACCCAGTTGGACACCGGGCCGGCCCACACGATCGGGTGCCCTCCGTGGAAGAGGATGTCCCCGGTGAAGACGACGCCGTCGTCGGGAAGATGGACCACGACGTCGCCTGCGGTGTGCGCCGGGCCGACCTCGAGCAGCGTCACGCGGCGGTCGGCGATCCGCAGATCGAGCCGGCTCTCGAAGGTAGTGGTCGGGTACGCCGCGGGGATGTCGTCGAAGGTGAACGGCGCGAAGATCCGCGTCAGGAAGGCACCGGCCGCACCGAGGCTCGCCGCCGACCCCATGATGTCGGCCATGGCGGACGCCGGCAGCTGCGCCATCTCCTCCGCACAGCGTGCCGAGGCGATGATCTCCGAGCCCGTCAGGAGGGCATTGCCGTAGCAGTGATCCCCGTTGGCGTGCGTGTTGACGACGGTGGCGATCTCCTCGGCCGCCGGCGTGACCCGCCGCATGGCCTCGAGCATCTCCGAGGTCAGGCGCAGATCGAAGAGCGTGTCCACGAGCAGGGAGGTGCGGTCGCCGGTGACGAGCCCTGCGTTCGACCATCCCCAACCGCCGTCGGGCTGGAGGTAGGCCCACACCCCGTCCGCGACCTCGTGCAGCCCTTTCGCAAATGCCATGACCCGAAGTCTTGTCGCGCGCTGGGCGGCGCGTCGGGCGACCCCTCTATCTAGAGGCCGACCGACGAGAGCGCGCTCGTGACCGACGGATCGGTCGAGACCGTGGGCGACCCACTGGCCACGAACGGCGCCCCCCCGAACTCGTTGACCAGGATCTTCTCTGCCGTCCGGGTGGCGAGGGCCTGGCAGGTGATGGTGGGGTTGGGCCCACCGAGGGCATTGGCCAGCGCCGAGTTGTCGGCGATGTAGAGGCCGTCGACGAAGCGCGACTTCGCGTCCTCGTCGAGGACGGAGTCGGCGTCGGAGGTCCCCATCCGCATCGTCGACTGCACGTGCAAGATGAGCGGCGGCCAGTCCATCCTGATCACCTCTTGCGCGCCGGCACCCCGCAAGAGCTCGCCCGCGCGGCGAGCCATGAACTCACGGTTGGCGATCGTGCGCTTCGACCGCGTGCCGCGCGGGAATTCCACCTTCGCCACGGGCCCGTGGTCATCCGCGTTCAAGGCCGAGAGGCTGACCCGGTTCTGCGGTTCGACGTCGTCGTCGGTCAACACGAGCACGTTCACCAGCTTGTCGATGTTGGCGAGGATCTTCTTCAACGCCAGCCCCATCGGCCGCCCGGGGACCCCGTCCCACGCCGGATTGGTGAGGCCCTGCCCCCCGAGGTCGCTCGCGTTGGAGCCGTTGTCGTAGAACCCCTGCATGCCGCCGTTGGAGAACATCAAGCTGAAGGCTTGGATGGCCGGGGGCAGACCGACCTGCTCGAGCCCGCCGTGCCCGGGCCAGTCCACTCGGGCCGAGGAGCCCACACCGCGCGAGCTGAAGGTGTCGTCCTTGAAAACGCCGACCATCCAGTCGAAGTAGTGGTCGGTGTACCCCCGGCCCACCCACCCGTTCGGATTGGGCAGGCCGCTGTTCAGCCACAACCTCGGGTTCTCGGTCGTCCCGCCCGCGAGGACGACGACCTTGGTCTCCTCGGTCGTCGACACGCCACTGACCGTGTCGCGCCAGGTCACCGCCGTCGCTCGCAGCGACCCGTTGACCGTGGAGGTGGCGACTTTGGTGGCGAAGGCATTCGGAATCAAGGTCACGGCCTTGCCGTGGGGCGCCCACGACCCGGCGAGCCCCGCAGTCAGCGCCATGGGGACGTACGAGACCAGGGTGGTCCGCTTGGCCTTCTGGTTGAAGGGCGCGCCGAACGGCTCCTTGCAACCCTGGAAGCAGTAGCCGCACAGCGTGCACCCGGTGCCGCCCGGCGCAACCGCTTGGCCCAGCGGCACCGTCGTCAGGGCCGCGGTCCCACCCGGCTGGAGGATCGCGTTCTCCTGGGCCCGGTACGACGGCTGCGAGACGTTCTTGTTGGTGTTGTGCGGGATGCCCAGCGTCGCCGCCCCGGAGAAGAACACCTCTTCCTTGGTGCCCTCTGCCGCCGTCTGGACCGGCAGCGTTGCCTCCGCCCACTCGTAGTAGGGGATGAGCTCGTTATAGGTGAAGGGAAAGACGCGCGGGTCGTAGCTCGACGCGTCGGCACCGTCGTAGCCCATGAAGACCCCCGGCATCGCCCGCGGGCAGTTGCCGTAGTAGTGCAGCGTGGTGCCGCCGACGCCGGAGAGCTGCCAGAGGAATGAGTTCTGCGGGGTCTCTCGATACCAGGCGGGCTGGGCGCGGTCGGCCGGTCCGAACCGGAAGTACCCCGTGAGGGGGTTGTTTGCGTCGTTCTCCAGGTGCGTCCAGTCGGTTTCCGGGTCCTGGTAGAAAGGCCCGGCCTCGAGCAGCACCACGTCGAGCCCCTGGGCGGCGAGCTCCTTCGCCACGACGGGACCGCCGCCGCCCGCACCGACCACGATCACGTCAACGGCCACGGGTCACCTGTTGTCCTCGCACCATGCCCGTCACTCACTCGCCTGCGTCTCGCCACCGAGATACCCCTTGAATTCGTCCCACCCCTCGACCGGTCGGTTGTTGGGGGCGAGGGCGAGATAGTTCGACAGCGTCCAGCCGACCGGCGTGGCCATGACCGTCCGGGTCTGCGCGTCGAACGCGCCGAACTCACTGAAGCAGCCGAATGCGGCGAATTCCAAGAGCGCGCCGGCGAGGAATTCGATCAGGCCCGAGATCGAGGCGCGCACGGGCTCGGTGAGGTTGCCGTCGATCGCGACAGCGAGATTGGCGGCGTCCGTCTCCATGAGTTGGAACGCCTTCGTCTTTTCGGTGAAGTCCAGACGGGCGAACGGCGAGAGAAAGGTGCCGTGCACGGCGGTGGGATTCGTCAGCGTCGCCACGAAATTGAGCAGAAGGGCGACCAGGAGGGAGAGCGGCACCGTGGTCTCGCCGGCCAGGAGCACCTGCAGGGCCTTGTCGAGCTCGTCGGCCAGCTCTTCGAGCAGCGGTGGCAGGTGCAGCGACGGCAGGTTGGCGTTGATCCCGGTCGTCAGCGCCTGCACGAGCAGGAGGAGCGGCTCCTGTGGGACGGGGTAGAAGTTGTCGAGCGCATTAAGCATGAACGCCGTGCCGTCGGCGTCCAACCCGCCGGGCGCGGTGTCGTGCATGCCCTGGGCGACCGAGTACGCGTCGGGGCCCGGCACGACGAACGCCACTAGCCCGTTGATCGTGTCCTTGGACAGCGCGTCAAAAATGGGGGAGAGGGTGGCGAGCGAGGGGGCCGCCGCGCCCGCCCGCCCCGGCTCCAGGAGCGTGGGCACATCGACGAGGGCGATGGCGGCTCCGATCACGCCCGTCCGCACGAGAAACGCTCGTCGTCCGTACCGCTGCGCAGTCACGTCTGTCATGCCCACCCCCACCCGGTGAACGCCCCCACTGCTGAGGACGCGGTCAATCTAGCAACGCGCGAGCCCAAGGTGCCGTTTGGACGCCCCCGCGTCCGTGGGCGCCACGTCGCGAGCGCCGCCGCGTTGTGCGCGGTGCCCGAGATCCGCAGCACCCCGGCATGATCTTCTTCGGGGTCACCACTGGCGTCTTGGTCGACCCAAGCCCGAGTTCACCGTTCGAGTTGTTCGCACAACCCCAGAGGCTCCCTGCCGAGTCGAGGGCGTAAGAGGTCTCGCCCGACGAGGTGACGAACGTCCACGTCACTCCGCTCGGCGGCTCGGCGGCACGATCTGTTTCGGCGTGGTCACCCGGGTGGCGGTCGAGCCGAGCCCGAGCTGGCCCAAATTGTTCAGGCCCCAATTCCAGTAGGGCCCGTCGGCCAGCAGCGCGCCCGCGCTGCCGTACGAAGAGGTCAGCGTCGTGACGCCCGGGGTCGACGGGAGGCCGATCACGCGGACAGGTCGCAGCGAGCTCTTGCCGCTGCCGCTCCCCAACGCATCGTTGGCATTGTCGCCGCAGCTGTAGACGGTGCCGCCCGCGTCATAGACGGCGTGATGCCCCGCCCCGACGGCCAAGGTGACCCGGTGGAGGGCAACTCCACCGCTTGGAGCTCCTGGGACTCCGCGCCGAGGCACAGCCGCCGCCGTTGTCGACGCCCCACCCCCAGGCGTTGCCCTGGCTGTCGATGGCCAGTCCGGTGTCGTAGGGCATCGGGCTCGGCAGCGCCTTGATGACGACGCCCGACGGGAAACTGACGGCGACGCGCTTGCTGAACGAACTCGTCGCCCCGTTGCCGAGCTCGCCGTACTGGTTGGCTCCGATCGCCCAGACGGCCGAGCGAGGTGAGGAAGTAGGTGTCCGAGTTGGATGCAGACACCTGGACGATCGTCCCAGGAACGCCGTGATGGCGACGGAGCGTCTCGAATCGGGCTGACTGCGCCGCGGCTACCGAAGACGCCCCACGAATACAACGTCGCCGCGGCCTGAGCGGCCGCCGGCACCGCCAGCGCGGCCGCGTGCACCGGGTGCGAGGGTGTCGGCGCCACTCCCGGCGCGGTCTTGGCCGGGCAGGCCACTCCTTTGATCGGCTGCGGGCGAGCGTCTCGGGATGGCGGCGGCGGCGGGGCCGGCCACCGAATGCCTGGTCGAAGGCGGGCTCACCGTCCGTCGCCGATTTTCCGGGGGAACCCTTCGCCGCGGTGTTGGTCGACCGTGGGCACCTCGTGGGAGACCTCGGGCCGGGCGAGCCTGATCGGGAAATCCGGGAACGGCGCACCGGCCAGCATGCCGGCGCGATCGAGCACGGGGGCCACGGGGACGGCGACCGCGCTCAGCGCGTCCACGAGTTCGTCGCGCCGTCGCTGCGCAATCGCTGCGGCGACGCGGCGCTGCAGCTCGGCTCCCCGGACGGAACGCTCCTCGAACGGCAGGCCGGCCACGTCGTCGAGCGCGAGCTCGGCGCACAGGCTGGACCAGAAGTGCTGCTCGCTGAGCACGCCGAGCGCGACCTGGCCGTCGTCGGCCGTGGCGAACAGCCCGTAACCGGGCACCGGTTGGGGCGCGGGCGACCCGCCACCCCCCGCATCGTTCCCACCGCCTGTCCGTCCCGTCCAGGTCGCGAGCACGTCGGTCATCGAGACATCGAGGTGCGCGCCCTGGCCGGTGGCGTGGCGGCCCAGGACGGCGGCGCAGATGCCGAATGCAGCCGACATCCCGGCCGCCAGGTCGGCGATCGGAAGTCGCGGCATCGCGGCCGTGCCGCCCTCGGGAGACAACGCCCCCGCCCAGGCCTGGTAGTTGACGTCGTGCCCGGGGAGCGCGGCGCGCGGATCGTCCTGTCCATAGCCCGAGATGGAGCAGTAGACCATGGCAGGGTTGGCCCCACGCACGGTGGCCGTGTCGAGCCCCAGGCGGGCCATCACCCCGGGACGGAAGCCCTCCACCAGCGCGTCGGCCTCCTTCGCCAGCTCGAGGGCGCGTGCCCGGTCGTCGCCGTCCTTCAGGTCGAGGACGACGCTGCGCTTGCCCGCATTGATCGACTCGAAGAGCTCGGGGTAGTGGCGCATCGGATCGCCACCCGGCGGCTCGACCTTGAGCACGTCCGCGCCGAGCGCGACCAGCAGCGAGGTCGCGTACGGACCGGGACGCCAGATGCTCAGGTCCAGGACCCGCAGGCCCGAGAGCAGCGCCGAAGTCATTGGCCGCCGAGTCTTGCATTCCGGTCCTCGGTTACCCTCATCGAGTGCTCGGCTTCTTCTCGTTCACCGAGATCACCGACCCGTCGGCTCACGAGGCCTACAACGCCTGGCACCAGCTCGACCACCTGCCGGAGCAATTCACGCTCGAAGGGGTGCGATTCGGCCAGCGGTGGGTGCGCTCGCCCCGTTGCCGCGACGCCGAGGCGGCGACCGGCTCGGTGCTGGAGCCCTTCCACTACATGACCCTCTACCTGCTGCGCGATCGTGACGTCGTGCCGCCCTTCGTCAAGCTGGGCGAGCGCCTGTACGCCGACGACCGGTTCTTCGCCGCTCGTCGCGCCGTCCTGTCGGGGCCCTTCGACGTCACCGGTTCGTGGGCCGCCCCGCGGGTCGCCGTGTCGGCCGGCGCCGTGCCGTTCCGGCCCTCACAGGGGGTTTACGTCGTCGTCGGTCCGCCCGTCGACGGCGCCACGCTGGTCGACGTGCCCGGCGTGGCGGGCGCGTGGCAGTTCGCCGACGGTGAGCGCTCGCTGACGGTCGCGTTCGTCGACGGCGACCTGTGGCAGGTCGCCGACGTGCTCGGGACCTCCATCTCGGGTTCGGGGGTCGAGCCGGAATGGGCCGGACCGCTCGAGCGAGTTGATGCCTTCCGGTGGGACTGGTTCGCTACGCTGACGCCCCAATGACCGATCAGGGCAAGTCAAAGGCCCAACGCCGGGCCGAGGCGCAGCGTCGCGCCGCCGAGCAGAGGGCCGCCGAGCTGCGTAAGAAGCGTACGCGGGTCGGGCTGCGACTCGGCGGCCTCGTCGTGGTGATCGCCGCCATCGTGTTGATCGTCGTCTTGGTGACCGGGGGCAACACCAGCGTTCCGCCCCAGCTGAAGAACCCGCATGTGCCCGTACAGGCGATCCCGGCCTCCATGTCGTCGAGCTGGGTCCAGCCCGCCGCGACGACCCCGGGTCCCGAAACGCTCCCCATCCCGAGCGGGCCGAAATTGGCGACGCTGATCACGGCGGCGACGGGGCAGTCGGTCGACGGCATCCAGTGCCAGACCAACGAGCAGACGCTGGTGCACGTGCACACCCACCTCACGATCTTCGTCAACGGCCAGGCCCGCGTGATTCCCTATGGCATCGGCATCCCCGGCTTCCAGGCCGTCGTGATCAATCCACCTGCGCCGGCGGGCGCCGGTCCCTTCGTCGAGACCGGCACCTGCTTCTACTGGCTCCACGTCCATGCCAACGACGGCGTAATCCACGTCGAGTCCCCGAGCACGAACATGTCGTTCACCCTGGGCCAGTTCTTCGACGAGTGGGGCATCCCGTTGAGCAGCACCCAGGTTGGCTCCGCCACCGGGAAGGTCACCGTGTTCTTCACCTCGCCGGGCAAACCGGCGGGCATCTACACCGGCAACCCGCGGAACCTGCCCCTGGGCGACCACTACCAGATCCAGCTGGACGTGGGTACACCGATCGTCGCCCCGGTCAAGGTCACCAACTGGGGCGGCCTGTAAGCCCCAGGGTGTCGGTCCTCGCCTACCCCGTACTCGACCCCGCGGTGGACTCGGCGTTGTGGTCGCCGAGCAACGCGGCGAAGATGGCCGGCGCCTGATGGGGCAACAGGGACAGATGGCCCTCGCCCGGCACGACGGTGATCGTGGAGTGCGCGATGTGTCGCTGGAGGAAGGCGCGGTAGCCGGGCGGGCCGGTCTGGTCGTCCGAGCCCTCCCAGATCTGGACGGGGACGCGTATCTCCTCGAGGGCGAAGCCCCACGGATCGCCGAAGATGCGATAGTCCTGGACACAGCCCTCGGTGCCTTGGCGCACCGCCTCGCGCACGAAGGCCAGGGCGAAGTCGGGCGGGCCCCATTCGCGCAGCACGGTGCGGTCGGCCGGGGGGAACGAGCGCAGGGCGGCGTGGAGCAATCGCGCGTTGCTCGCGTTGACGACGCTCGCCTTCAGCACCGCTGAGGCCAGGCCCGGCGTCCGGCGAGTCAGGAACAGCAACGCGCGGTCGGATGCGCTCAGGCCCTTCGTCGTCCCGTAGAGGTCGAGCGGCACGGCACTCGACAGCAACGCGGCCGCGGTGACCCTCTCGCCCATCTTCGCGGCACATGCCGCGGCATAGGGTCCGCCCGCCGACCAACCCATCACCGCGAAGTGGTCGATGCCCAGCGCGTCCGTCAGGTGCGCCACGTCGGCCGGCCAGTCGAGCAGGCGGCGACCGGGTTGGAACGTAGACCGTCCGATGCCGGGCCGGTCCGGCGACAGCAGCCGCACGCCCCCCGCGAGCGCCGCGCCCTGGGCCGGCGCCGCGTCGAGCCGGGAGCTGAGCCCGCCGTGGAAGCTGAGCACCGGGAAGCCAGCCGGGTCCCCGTACTCCTCGTAGGCCAGCTCGCGCCCGTCGGGGAGCGTCACCGTGGCGGTCACGGCCACGCCGTCCACCCATTGCGATCGCCGCGCGCGCGCCCCCGCCAGGACCGAGCCGAGGGTGAGCCAGCCGGTTCCTGCACGGATGCACGCTATAGGGTGCGGGCATGAGCGTGAACGTCGACGAATTGGTGGATGGCCTGCTGGCGGACCGCCCACCCGCCTCCACGCCGGCGCAGGAATTCCTCGAGGAGCAGTTCGATCGCGGCCTGGCCTGGCTGCATTTCCCCGCCGACTCCGGTGGCCTCGGGCTCACGCCGAAGGACCAGCAGCGCGCGCAGTCCCGCCTCCATGCGGGCGGCGCTCCGGTGGCCGGGCTGCGCAACCCGATCGGGTACGGCATGTGCGCGCCCACCATCGCGACGCACGGCACGCCGGATCAGAAGGCGCGCTATCTGCGGCCCCTGTTCAGCAACGAAGAGATCTGGTGCCAGCTGTTCAGCGAGCCGGGCGCCGGCTCCGACGTCGCCGGGCTCTCCACACGCGCCGAGCGCGACGGCGAGGAGTGGGTGCTCAACGGCCAGAAGGTCTGGACGACGTTGGCCCACATCTCCTCGTTCGGGCTCATCGTGGCGCGCACGAATCCCGACCTGCCGAAGCACAAGGGGATGACCGCGTTCCTCGTCGACATGCACGCCCCGGGGGTCGAGGTGCGGCCGCTGTTCCAGATCACGGGCGAGGCCGAGTTCAACGAGGTGTTCTTCACCGACGTCCGGCTGCCCGACTCGGCGCGCCTCGGCGGTGAGGGCGAGGGCTGGCGCGTCGCCGTGACCACGCTCATGAACGAGCGCGTCTCCATTGGCGGTGGCGTGGGCCGGCGCAACAGTGGGCCGATGACCGAGGTCATGCGGATCTGGAAGGAACGCTGGCAGGGTGACACCTCACCGCACGCGCTCGCATTGCGCGACCGGGTGATGTCGAGCTACATCCGCATGGAGGCGCTGTCCATGACCAACGCCCGCGCCGCCGCCACGCGCAAGGCCGGGACGCCGGGTCCCGAGGGCTCCGTGGCGAAGCTGGCCTTCGCCGAGGAGAACAAGCGGGTGTACGACCTGTGCATCGACCTGTTGGGCAACGACGCCATGCTGTACCCCGCCGGTTACCCCATGGTCCGGCCCGACCTGGTCGGCATGGGCTCGCCCGACGTGCACAAGATGTTCCTGCGGGTGCGCGCGAACTCCATCGAAGGTGGGACGTCCGAGATCATGCGGAACATCCTCGGCGAACGGGTCTTGGGGCTGCCGGGTGACGTGCGGACGGACAAGGAGCTCGCCTGGAAGGACGTGCCGCGCAGCTGAGGGCGGGGGAGCGGTGACGACGCCCGACATCACGGCCGAGAAGCGCGCGGCGGCGCTGGCGGCGGTCGCCCTGGTCGAGGACGGCATGCGCGTCGGCCTTGGCACCGGCACGACGGTCGCCGAGCTGGTGCCGGCGCTCGGACGCCGGAAGCTCGCCATCACCTGCGCCGCCACGTCGCCGGCCACCGAGGAGCTGGCCCGGGCGCACGGGCTGGACGTCCGCCCGTTCACCGACATCGACCGCCTCGATCTCGCCATCGACGGCGCCGACCAGGTCGACCCGGCCGGCTGGCTGGTCAAGGGTGGCGGGGGTGCGCACACCCGTGAGCGCATCGTTGCGGCCGCCGCCGACCGCTTCGTCGTCATCGTGTCGTCGGACAAGCCGGTCGAGCACGTCCACGCGCCGGTGCCGCTCGAGCTGCTCGCCTTCGGGCTCGCCGCCACGCTGCACGCGCTGCCCGGCGCGGTCCTGCGCGACGCGCCGCGGACCCCTGACGGCGGCGTCCTCGCCGACTATCACGGGGAAGTGGGGGACCCGGCCCGGCTGTCCCAGCGGCTCGACGCCGTCGCGGGCCTCGTCTCGCACGGACTGTTCCCGCCGTCGATGGTGGCGACCGTCTTCGTGGCCCGGGGCGACCAGGTCGAGGCGCGTCATATCTCCTGAGCGCGCCACCGCCGGGCGGACGGTTAGGCGGCCGTGAAGGCCACCGGCAGCGAGGTGGGGGAGCGGAACACGTCGCCCCGGATGTGGGGGTCCGCGTCGCCGGGACGGAGCTTCAGGTCACCGAGGCGGTCGAACACGCGGTTGAGGAGCACCCGCGTCTCGAGCCGGGCGAGATGCATGCCGAGGCACATGTGCGGGCCGTGGGCGAAGGCGATGTGCGGCTGGGCCGGCCGGAAGATGTCAAAGGTCTCGGGGTCGTCCCAGCGCGTCTCGTCGTGGTTGGCCGAGCCGATGTGCGTCGTGACCACCTCGCCGGCCCCCAGCTGGACCCCGCCCACCTCCACCTCGCACGTGGTCGTGCGGGCGATGGTCAGGAGCGGCGGCTCGTAGCGCAGGCCCTCCTCGATCGCCTGCGGCAGCAGGGAGCGGTCGGCCTGCACCGCCGCCAGCTGCTCGGGGTGGGTCAAGAGCAGGTAGAGAAGGTTGCCCGACGAGCGGTAGGTCGTCTCGGCACCCGCCGGCAGGAGCAGGCGGAGGAAGGAGTAGATCGCCTCGTCGGTGAGCTTCTCGCCCTCGACCTCGGCCGAGACTAGGTCGCTGATGACGTCGTCGGCGGGGTGCGCCCGGCGCTCGGCCACCACGCCGGCAAAGAATTCCCGGAGCGACTCGGACGCGGCCAGCCCGCGGTCGATGTCGGCCACGAGGCCGATCAGCTCGATCGACCACCGGTGGAACCGGGGGAAGTCCTCCTCGGGCAGACCGAGGAGGCGCGCGATGACCCGGACCGGGAACTCGAACGTGAGCTGGCGCACCAGGTCGGCCTCGCCGTCGGCCGCGAAGCGGTCGATCTGCTCGTCGATGATGGGCGCGATGAACTCGGGCTCCCAGCGGGCGAGCGACTTCTCCCGGAACGCGTGCGCCACCAGGTTGCGGTGGCTGCGGTGCTCGGGGTCGTCCATGCCCAGGATCATGTGGCCCATCACCATGCCGATGGTGGCGTCGTAGCCCGTCGAGGTGAACGTCTTGGGGTCGCGCAAGATCCGAGAGCAGTCGTCGTAGCGATAGGCGATCCACTCGGGCTCGGCGTTGAACCCCTCGGGCAGGACGTCGGGCGACATGGTCAGGCCCTTGCTCATGGGGGCGTCGTGCCGCTTGGCCGCCAGCGCGGGCCACGGGTCCCGCGTCGTGCCGGCGATCACGTCGTCGAAGGCGGTGAACGGGTCGTACTCCTGGGCCTCGGACGTCGTCATGGTGCGGTGCCTCCCCCGATGGGCGAACTGTGACTCTGGCGTCAGGTTAGATTCTGCGACCCGCCGACGCGCCATCGGCCGGCGCCGGCGGCGCCAGAGGGCGGCCCGGGGCCCGACCGCGTAGGCTCCCGCCAGCATGTTGACCCTCCGCACACCCGATGCACGCTTCGCCGGCCTGCCCGGCTTCGATTTCGCACCCCACTATGCCGAGGTCGCCGACGGCGACGGCGGCACCCTGCGGGTGCACTACCTGCGCGAGGGCGACCCCGCGGCGCCGGTCGTCCTGCTGATGCACGGCGAGCCCTCGTGGTCGTTCCTGTACCGCAAGATGATCCCCGTCCTCACCCGCGCCGGGCTCCAGATCGTGGCCCCCGACCTGGTCGGCTTCGGTCGCTCCGACAAGCCGACCGAGCGCGGCGACTACACCTTCGCCCGCCATGTCGAATGGATGCGCGGGCTCCTCTTCGACGAGCTCGAGCTGCGCGACGTCACGCTGGTGGGCCAGGACTGGGGCGGCCTCATCGGCCTGCGCCTGGTCGGCGAGCACCCCGAGCGCTTCGCCCGCGTCGTGGCGGCCAACACGTTCCTGCCCACCGGCGACACGAACCCGGGGGAGGCGTTCTTCGCCTGGCAGAAGTTCTCCCAGGAGGTTGTGGAGTTCCCGACGGGCGGCATCGTGCAGGGCGGTTGTGCCAAGGGCATCACCGACGACATCCGGGCCGCCTACGACGCGCCCTTCCCCGACGAGTCGTACAAGGCCGGTGCGCGTGTGTTCCCCCTGCTCGTCCCGTCCCGGCCCGACGACCCCGCCCACGACGCCAACGTGGCGGCCTGGGTGGGCCTGGCCGCGTTCGACCGCCCCTTCCTGTGCGCCTTCAGTGACAGCGACCCCATCACCAAGGGAGCCGACCGCAACCTGAAGGAGCGGATCGCCGGCGCCAAGGGCCAGCCCCACACGACGATCGTCGGGGGCGGCCACTTCCTCCAGGAGGACTGCGGAGAGGAGCTGGCCCGGGTCGTCGCCGACTTCGTCCACGCCAACCCGTGAGATCGGAGCACCGCGTCGTCATCGTCGGCGCCGGCTTCTCCGGCATCGGCATGGCGGCCCGGCTGCGCGCCATGGGCGTCGACGACTTCGTCGTCCTCGACCGCGGGAACGACCTGGGGGGGACCTGGCGGGACAACTCGTACCCCGGCGCCGCCTGCGACATCCCGTCGAACCTCTATTCCTTCTCTTTCGCCCTCAACCCGGACTGGTCGAGCGCCTTCCCGTCCCAGGCGGAGATCTGGGACTACATGCGGTCCTGTGTGGACCGTTTCGACATCGGCGGCCGCCTCCATTTCGATCACGCGGTCGACGAGGCCCTCTGGGACGAGGGGGAGGAACGCTGGGTCGTGCGCGCGGCGGGCGACGAGTACGTCGCCGAGGTGCTGGTGTGGGCGTCCGGGTCGTTGAGCGAGCCCCAGGTCCCCGCGTTCCCCGGCCTCGACGGCTTTCGCGGCAAGGTCTTCCACTCGGCCCGGTGGGAGCACGGGTTCGACCTGACCGCGAAACGGGTCTGCGTCGTGGGCACGGGCGCGTCGGCCATCCAGTTCTTGCCCCAGATCGCACCGGGCGTCGAGCACCTGTACCTGCACCAACGGACGCCGCCGTGGGTCGTGTCCCGGGGCGACCGCCGCACCTCCCGGCTGCGCCGGCTCGCCTACCGCAAGGTGCCCCCGCTCCAGCGGCTGTCACGGTTGCGCATCTACGCCACCTTCGAGGCCCTGCTCGGGGTCTTCGTCGGCCGCAGCGACCGCCCCAAGGCGCTCGTCCGCAGGCGCGCGCTGGGCCACCTGCGCGAGCAGGTCGCCGACGAGGGCCTGCGGGCCAAGTTGACCCCGCACTACGAGCCCGGCTGCAAGCGCCTCCTGCTCTCGGACGACTACTACCCCTCCCTCACGCTCCCCAACGTGGAGGTCGTGGACTCACCCGTCGCCTCGTTCACCGCCCACGAAGTGGTGGGTCAGGACGGCATCGCCCGCCCGGTTGACGTCGTCATCATGGGCACCGGCTTCGAGGCCGCCGAGCCTCCCTACGCCGAGCACATCGTCGGCCGCGAGGGGGTCCGGCTCTCCGAGCTCTGGAAGGCCGACGGGGTGGAGGCGTACGCCGGCTCCACGGTGGCGGGGTTTCCGAACCTCTTCCTCATGATCGGGCCGAACTCGACGTTGGCCCACAACTCCATGATTTACATGATCGAGTCGCACATCAACTACATCGCCAGCGCCCTCGCCTTCCTGGCGCGGCCCGGGGTGCGCACGGTGGAGGTCAAGCCGAGCGTGCAGCGTCGCTACAACGAACGGCTCCAACGCCGGCTCGAGCACTCGGTGTGGGTCGACGGGGGCTGCGGGAGCTGGTATCTGGACCACCGCGGCCGCAACACGACCCTGTGGCCCGACCACACCTGGAAGTTCCGCCGGCTCACCCGGCGCTTTCACCCCGGCGAGTACACGGTCCGCGCGTAGGCGCGCAGCGCCAACGCGCTCAGCACCGCGGCGAACAGCGCCAGGACGCCGACCTCGGGGAGCACCGCGGCGAGGCCCACGTGGTCGTAGATCAATTTGACGAAGGCGTCCATCGCCCAGGCCTGCGGCACGAAGTGCCCCACCACGCGGATGGCGGGGCTCACGACGTCGAGGGGATACATGCACCCGCCGAGGAGCCCGCACACGATCCCGAGCACGACGGCCAAGGAGATCGCCTGCTCCTCCGAGCGTGAGCGCGCGCTCACGAGGGCGGTGGCACCCGAGTAGGCCAGCGACAGCATCGCCAGCACCAGGAACACCCCGAGGGGGTTGCCCCAGTGCACCCCGAAGATCAGCCGGCCGACCAGGAGCAGCCCCACGCATTGCCCGGCCGCCACGAAGAGGCTGGTCGCGATGAGCGCCGCGACGACCGTGCGCCGGCGCACCGGTGCGGCCGCGATGCGCCGCATCACCCCGAGCCGGCGCGTCTCGACCGCCCCGGAGGCCAGCAGCATGACCGTGATGCCGAGGAAGAGGACGAGGTCCGCCGGCGCGACGTAGGAGAAGGGGCTGAGCGCGGCGGGCACGTCGGTTTGGGCCAGCGTGACGTCGGTCACCTTGGTGCGCGATCCCTCGGCCGCCATCAGGTCGAGCAGCGCGATGACGTCCGTGCGGGCCTGCACCGCCCCGGTCGAGGCGGACTGGCTGACGAACTCGACGCGCTGGTGTCCCGGCGCGGCCGGCAGCGTGATCAGCCCGCCGACCACCCGTCCCCGCAAGATGTCGTCGCTCATCTGCGCCCGGTTGGGCTCGATCCGCACCTTGAGGGCCGGCGTGTGGTCGACCAACTGCACCAGCCGGGCGGAGGGGTGGAGCAGGCCGATGGGCTCCTTGGGGCTCCCGGCCAGCAGGCCTGTCACCAAGATGAACAGCACCGGGAACACCGTGGCCACGAGCAGGTACCGCCGGTCGCCTCCGGCGCGGCGCACGTTGATGCGCAGGATCGGGATCACGGGGTCACCATGTGACGGACCCGGGTCATGGCCAACCCTCCCGTCACGAGCGCGATCAGGCACAGCACGGCAAAGGGGCCGAGCACGGACGACGACGGGTCCCCCAGGAGGGCCAGGCGGCCGAATCCGACGAGGGCCCACCCGTTGGGCGTGCCGAGGCTGAGGACCTGGAGGAACTCGGGGAGGGCGCCCGGCGGCAGCAGGTTGCCCCCGAGGAGGGCGAGCAGCAGGCCGACGATGAGCGAGGCGGCGAACGCTTCTTGGGGAGTGCGGGCGAACGAGGTGAGGAACACGCCCAGCCCGCACATCGCGGCCGTGGCGCCGACGCACATCAAGAGGACGCCGAGCGGCGCGCCCCAGGTCGCGCCGAACACGGCGGCCGTCACCCCCCACACGATCAGGATGGAGACGAGCCCCGTCAGCGCGATCGCGAGCAGCTTGCCCCACACGATGGTGCGCGGGCGCACGGGCGCCGCCGCCAGCCGGGCGAGCGTCCCGTTGGCCCGCTCCATCAGCAGCGAGCGCATGCCGAGGCCGCTCCCGATGAAGAGGAACACGATGGCGATCGACGGCGCGAAGTAGTTCAACACCGCCTTGCTCCCGTTGCCCACCGAGCCGGTCTGCACCGTGAGCGCCGCCGCATCGGTGGACGTCCCTCGGTACAGGCGGCCGGCGTACAGCCGGCTGGCCAAGCCGGCGGCCAACGACTCTGCGTACTCCTCTCCTATCAGCGCGTTGGCCCGGTTGACGACGTCGAAGCCCGGTGACGGCGTCGCACCGGGCGACACCATGGGGATGAGGAGGTGCGACAGGCTCTGGTGGCTGCGGGCGACGGCGATGCCGCCGTCCAGCGTCCCGTCGGCCACCTCTCGCTTGAGCGCGTCCACGCCGCTGACGAGGTGCACGGTGACGTTCGGGGGCAGTTGGCTCGCCTGCACGGCGGCGCGCACCAGCGCCGGCGAGGTTCCTGACACGCCGATCGAGACCTTCCCGTTGGAGGCGTTGCCCGAGAAGGCGAAGCCGAGGATGGCCGCAATGGCCAGTGGCGCCACCAGGCAGGTGATCACCGCCGAACGGTCGCGGACCCGCCGGCGCAGCTCGTTGGCCGTGATGGCCCGGATCAGCTGCCGCGCTCCTCGTCCTCGCGCCTCGACGCTGACCGCACCGCGTCAACCTACTCCGACCCCTCTGCATGTAGTCGGCTTCGAGGTGACGATGCACGTGCCCGGCTGATCGACGACGCGGGTGTGCCTCTCCCTGGCGGGTGAGCGACCTCGAAGAGTGGGAACCCCGGGGCTGAGAATTGGGTGCGCTGGGCCCGGACGCGGGTCATGACGCCTACGGGTACTACCGCTCCGCCTTCTTGGACCTCCTCCTGCCGCCGCGCGCGCACCATTGAGTTGGGCTGTGGGGAGGGACGGGTCGCGCGCGACCTGGCCGAGCATGGTCATCACGTCGTCGGCGCCGACCCGGCGCCCACCCTGGTCCGCTACGCCCGGGACGCCGACGCACGCCCCGACGCCGACGCCGACGCCGACGCCGACGCTGTGGGCAAGGGCAATCAGCGCGATGGCGGGACCCCACCCGCCTGCTCGGTCATGCTGCGGCACCGGGCCCGGGAAGTATCTCGACATCGCGGGCGCGCATCGACTCTCCGCAGTGCGCGCAGTGGAGCTCTACGTGGCTGATCTGGCCGCAGGCGCGGTGCCGATAGAGCACCGGGGGTCCTGTTCCGTCGTCGGCCCACGTGTCACCCCAGGCGACCATGACCATCAGAAGGTCGACGAGCTCCGTGCCCTTGGCGGTGAGCACGTATGCAGAGCGAGGCGGGCGCGTCTCGTACTGGTGGCGCTCGAGAACCCCGGACTCGACCAGCCACTTCAACCTCTCCGTCAGCACCTTGCGGGAAATTCCGAGGTCGGCCTGGATCTGCTCGAACCGGTCGATCCCGACGTAGACGTCGCGCAGGATCAAGGGTGACCACGGCTCTCCGATGACATCGAGCGTGCGGGCAATCGAACACGCCATGTCCCCGAATTTCGTACGCTGCATGCGTCTCCTCAGGTTGGGGGGTTCCCTTAAGGAACTGAGTGTGATACCGTCAAGTTACCACGTTCCTTCAGGGAACGGACCGACCCGAAATGCAGGCGAGGAGGACCATGTCCAGCACGAGCACCCAGCCCGCGGAGCGCACGGGACAGCTCGCCCAGGGGGACGTTCGGCTCCTGGGGACCGAGCTCGCCCAGCAGCTGCTCGGCTCTTCGATCCCAGCCCGACTGGCGTTCGTGGCGCTTGACGGCACGCCGCGCGTCGTCCCTACGTGGTTCGAGTGGAACGGCGCGGAGATCGTCATGGGCACCTACGTCGCCGGTCCCAACGCCGGCATTCGTCACCCGGCGGCCCGCGTCGCTGCCCTGCGTGCCAACCCGGCGGTTGCATTGACGATCGACACCGACCGGTTCCCCTCTCAGAGCCTGGCGATGCGCGGCCGGGCCGAGATCGACGAAGTCGACGGGCTGGCGCCGGAGTACGCGGCGTCGGCCCGTCGCTACCTCGGCGACAGCGCCGCGGCAGAGATGCTCGCCTCGATGGACCAACCCGGAACGGTGCAGGCCCGTATCGTGGTGCGCCCGACCTGGGTCGGGCTCCTCGACTTCGCCACTCGTCTTCCCAGCCCGTTGGGCGGCGTGTGAGCGCGCGGGTCCAAGGATCACGGACATGAGCAAGGTCTTCAGCGCCCTCGCGGTGTCGGTCGACGGCTACATCACGGGCCGCGATCCCGGACCCGGGCGCGGACTGGGCGAGGGGTCGATGCTCTTCGACTGGTACTTCGATGGCGACACGTCCAGCCACGTGTTCGACGGGTTCCGGCTCAGCGAATCCAGCGCCCGTGTCTTCGACGCCCTCGCCGGACGCGTGGGTGCCGTTGTAGCGGGGCGCAACACCTACGAGGACTCCGATCATTTCGGAGGCGGCAGCCCCCACCCGGCAGCCCGCCTCTTCGTGGTCAGCCATCGGCCGGCGCCGGAGATCACCGAGCGGCAGACCCTCGTCACCACAGGTATCGCCGACGCGATCGCGGCGGCTCGCGAAGCTGCCGGGGAGAAAGACGTCGGTCTCATGGGTGGCGGCGTCGTGACCGGGGCATTGACGGCCGGGCTCGTTGACGAGCTGATCCTCCATCAGGTGCCGGTCCTGCTGGGCGGCGGGCGACCCTTCTTCAAGACGCTGCCCGAACGGGTGCACCTCCGCCTCGTCGAGGCGATCCCGGCGCCCGGGGTCACCCACCTCCACTACGAGGTCCAACGTTGAACCCAACCACTCCGCCCGCAGCAGGCACGACGAGGATCAAGGAGCGCATCATGAGCACGCGCGTCACCGACGAGCAGATCAGCCAGCTGGCAGCAACGGCGAAGCCCTACAGCCTGGCGCTTCTGTGGTGGGGTCCGGGGCGGCACATGGACGGCGCTGCAGCAACGGAGCTCGAACACCAACGACGAATGGTGTCGTTACGCGCCGACGGAGTGATTGCGATCCTCTGTCCTGTCGGCTCCGAGACCCTGGCCGGCGTCGCCGTCATGAACGTGCCGCCGGAGGAAGCCAGAGACATCATGGACGGTGACCCGTGCGTGCGGGCCGGGATGATCATCACTGAGGTGCAGCCGTGCCACGGCTTCCCCGGAGACGCCCTGCCCATCTGATCCGACACGTGCGAACCCAAACGACTCGTGGCTGGCGGGCCCTTTGAGGCGAAGGCCGGCGGCACTGACCGTCGGGTCTCTTCATTCGGCCGAACGGTGAAGGCGGGTACGGTGGCCCACGCTCGACCTGCCCCCGTGACCACGAGGGCGCACTTTGGGGGGTACGCGGTGGCCAGAATCGAATTCGGGGGGAAGATCGGCAACGACTGGACGGATTCCGAGCCGTGGTGGCCTCCCGTGGCCACCCCACCGGCCGGCGCGCCGAACGTCGTCCTGATCGTCCTCGACGACGTGGGCTTCGCCCAGCTCGGCTGCTACGGCTCAGACATTGCGACCCCGGTCATCGACGGCGTCGCCGCCGAAGGCATCCGGCTCACCAACTTTCACACCACCGCGCTGTGTTCGCCCACCCGCGCCTGCCTCCTGACCGGGCGCAACCATCATCGCAGCGGCATGGGTCGGGTCGCCGACCTCGCCATGGGCTTTCCCGGCTATTGGGGTCGGCCGCCGCGCGAGAACGGTTTCCTCTCCGAGATCCTCCGAGCAAACGGCTACGCCACCTACGCCGTCGGCAAATGGCACCTGAGCCCCGAGGACGAGACGAACATGGCGCGCTCGCGTGCCACCTGGCCGCTCGGCCGCGGGTTTGATCGCTGGTACGGCTTCCACGGTGGTGAGACCCACCAGTTCGTCCCGGGCCTCTACCACGACAACCACATTGTGCGGCCCCCGCGCACCGCCGAAGACGGGTATCACCTGAGCGCCGACCTGGCCGATCGCGCCATCGAATACCTGGGCGACCTCCGGGCCGTCGATGACGAGCTGCCGTTCTTCCTCTACTTCGCCACGGGCGCCTGTCACTCGCCGCATCACGCCCCGGCCGAGTGGATCGAGCACTACCGGGGTCACTTCGCTCGGGGCTGGGACAGTTGGCGTGACGAGACGTTCGCGCGCCAACTTGCGCTCGGCATCGTTCCCGAAGGGACCGTGCTCTCGCCGCGACCGCCGTGGGTACCCAGCTGGGACAGCCTCGACGAACGCGAACGGGAGCTCGCCGAGCGGTTCATGGAGTGTTTCGCGGGATTCCTCTCCTTCACCGACGAGCAGATCGGCCGGGTGCTCAATTTCATCGACGACCTCGGCGACACGCAAAACACGGCGGTGCTCGTGGTTTCCGACAACGGCGCCAGCTCCGAGGGAGGTAAGGAGGGCACCATCAACGAGGGCCGGCTCTCGAACTTCGAGGGCGCCGGCGTGGACGAGATGTACCAGCGGATCGACGAAATCGGCGGGCCGCTCAGCCACAACAACTACCCATGGGGCTGGACCATGGCGGGGAACACGCCCTTCAAGCGCTGGAAGCGCGAGGTCCACGAGGGTGGCGTGGCCGACCCGTGCATCGCCAAGTTCCCCCGGCTGACAACGGCCGACGCGGGCGGTCTCCGCCGGCAGTACGCCCACGCCATCGACGTGCTGCCGACCGTGCTCGAGCTGGCCGGCGTCGCCGTACCCGCCGAGATCGACGGGATCGCCCAGTCGCACCTCGACGGCACGAGCTTCGCCTACGTCCTCGATGAGGCGGGGGACCGGGCGCCCGATCGCCATCGCACGCAGCACTTCGAGATGCTGGGCTCGCGCGCCATCTACCACGACGGATGGAAAGCGGTGACGTTCCACCCGGTCGGCCCGCTCTACGACGACGGGTTGCGTTCGAACGCGCCGTTCGACGAGGACGTCTGGGAGCTCTACCACGTGGCCGAGGACGCCTCGGAGGCGCACGACCGCGCCGCCGACCTTCCCGAGAAGCTGGCGAAGCTCGTCGCACTGTGGTGGGAAGAGGCGCGGCGAAACGACGTGCTCCCGCTGGACAATCGCGTCCTCGAGGCCATGGCGCACAAACACGACGGGCGGCGTTACCAGGACACGTATCGTTACTTCCCAGGCGGCGCGCAAGTACCTGAGTGGGTGGCCGTCGACGTGCGCAACCGCTCGCACG
The DNA here is from genome assembly GCA_035551835.1 of Acidimicrobiales bacterium. Lineage (GTDB taxonomy): Bacteria > Actinomycetota > Acidimicrobiia > Acidimicrobiales > RAAP-2 > Bog-473. The sequence goes on from DASZMN010000032.1 coordinate 33,871, forward strand.
CAATGGCGGTCGACGTCGAGGTGCCCGAGGGCACGGTCGCCAACGGCACGCTGCTCGCACTTGGGTGTGCCCTCGGCGGCTGGTCGCTGCACGTCCTCGGCGGCCGTCTGCGCTACGTGCACAACCTGCACGGGCAGGCGCACTACGAGGTGGTCGCCGCGCCGCCACTGGGGCCGGGTCGACACCGCGTCGAATTCCGCTTCGACAAGGACCAGGGCGCCGGCGGCACGGCGATGCTTCTCGTCGATGGGGAGGCCGTCGGCGAGGCCGCAGTCGCACGGTTCACCCCCGTGGCCTTCAACGAGGTCGGGATCGGCCTCACCTGTGGCTACGAGTGGGGTCCCGCGGTCGGCGAAGGCTACGAGGCGCCGTTCCCTTTCAACGGCACCATCGTGCGGGCCGAGGTCTCGGCCACCGGTCCCGTTGTCCACGACCCGGTGGCCGACGTCGCGGCGATTCTGGCTTCCCAGTGATCGGCGTGAGAACAATGCCGCGTTCTTGAGGTGACCGCGGTTGTCGCGTCCCGCTCACCGGGGACCACCGTGCCGCTCGCCAATGAGGCTGGTCCACCCCTATTGATCCGCGGTCGGGATACCCAAAGCGCGCTCGTCTCGGAAGCACAGCAGCCCGATCCAATGGGTGAGGCAGGCAATACGTGTCGACGTCGGTCGCTTGTAATGGTCCGACGCTCGTTCCAACATGGTCGCCGTGATCTTGGCTTTGTCGGAGCGAGCGCGCGGAATCGGGCGAGGCGCGATCATCGGGGCCGTGGTGACGGCCGCCGTGCTCGCGTGGCCCGCGGTCGCCTCGGGCGCAACGACCGTACGCGTCGCGCCGGGGGCGACGCTGCTCGGTATTGCCGACGAGTACGGCACGACCGTCGCCGCCTTGGCGGCCGCCAACAACTTGAGTGACCCGAACAACATCGTGATCGGCTCCGTGCTGCGGATCCCCGGACCAGGGACGCCTGAGCAGGCGGCCGTCACGGCGTCGGGGCCATCAGATGGAAGCGTCGTGGTCGCAGCCGGAGACACCTTGTTGGGGATTGCTCGTCAGTACGGCACCACGGTCCAAGCGTTGGCGACGGTGAATAATCTGACCGATCCGAACAGGGTCATCATCGGAACGCGGCTCACTATCCCCGGAGTCGGCGCGTCGGCGGCCGGACCGGTTCCAGCGGGGACCTCTGGCGTCACCATGGTGACCATCTCTCCGGGACAGACACTCTCTTCGATCGCCGCCGATCACGGCACCACCGTCGCGATGCTCGAGGCCGTGAACGGCATCGTCCATCCCAATTTCATCGTGTCTGGAATGGAGTTGCGGCTCCCCTCGGCGGGTACGAGTACCAATGCCCTGGCGTCCGACAGTGTCCCGACACCGAGCGCGCTACCTGCAGGGCTCCAGGCCTACCCCGGCCGGGTCGCCTTGCGATCCCTTTTCGTCCACTGGGCCGGTCTGGAGAGTGTCAGTCCAGCGTTGTTGGAAGCGATGTGCTGGTGGGAGTCCGGCTGGCAGACCTCTATCTCATCCGTCACCGGCGCTCTGGGCGTCTGCCAACTCGAGCCCACGACCGTGACCGATCTTCAGGCTCAGCTGGGACGGCCCAACCTCGACCCGAATGTTGCCTCGGACAACATCGAAATGGCGGCGGTCTTCCTTCACCATCTCCTGGTTGCCACCGGCGGCGATGCGTCCATGGCCCTGGCCGGCTACTACCAGGGCCTGGCTTCCGTCCAGAGTGCCGGCCTCTTCCCGTCAACCAAGCAGTACGTGAAGGGGATCCTGGCCTACGTGCCCTCATTCAGCTGAGGGACGATTCGGGGGTCCTTGAAATGACCGACCATGAGTCCATTGGGTGATGTCACGGGGCCCATGACCCGGGTTCCCCCGAGATCCTCGGCACGCGGCAACGCAGCTCCGACGTCGGGCACCCCGACGTAGAACACGGCGTGGCTCTCATAGCCCGGTCCGCCGCCGACTCCACCGCGGATGCCCGTCCCGTCGTCGGTGGTTGTCTTTACTGGATACCCCGTGATTGACCCCGGGCTACCGCTGTCGGGGCAGGGGGGACGGCGTGTCCTCCGAAGCTCAGTCGAAGCTGGGCCGGTCCTTGCGCGTGCGCTTGAGCTCGTAGAAGCCCTCGGTCCCGGTGCACAGCAGCACGCCGTCCCACAGACGGCCGGCCGCCTCGCCCTTGGGCGCCGGCGTGACCACCGGGCCGAAGATGGCCTGGCCGTTGTAGTGGATGACCGGGGTGCCGACGTCGTAGCCGACCGGGTCCATCCCGGCGCGGTGCGACGCCTCGAGTGCGCCGTCGAACTCCTCGGAGGTGGCCGCGTCGGCGAGCGACGCCGGCAGGCCGAGCTCGTCGAGCGCCTCGGGCACGATCTTGGGCCGCTCGGCCTCGTCGCGGCCCCGCCCCTGCACGTGGATCCGGGTACCGAGCGCGGTGTAGAGCGGCTCGAGGATGTCGCGGCCCTTGAGCTGTTCGGCCGCGATGCAGACGCGCACCGGCCCCTTGGCCAGTGACATGCGCGCTCGATACTCGTCGGTGAGGCCCTCGCGGTCGGCGTTGAGGATGGCGAGCGACATCACGTGCCACTCGGTGTGGATGTCGCGCACCTTCTCGACCTCGAGCATCCAGCGCGAGGTGATCCAGGCCCACGGGCAGAGCGGGTCGAACCAGAAGTCAGCGGTGTCTTTCATGGGATTCCTCCGTCGACGCGTAGGACGGCGCCCGTCACGAAGCTTGAGGCGTCCGTCGCCAGGAACATCGCGGCCCCCACGATCTCGGGGGGCTCTCCGGCCCGGCCCAGTGCGTGGTGCGGCATGCCGCGCTCGAGGATCTTGGGGTCCCAGGCCTTCGAGATGTCGGTCAGGAAAGGTCCCGCCATGATGCAGTTGACCCGCACCGTCGGCCCGAAGGCCTTGGCGAAGCCTTCGGTGAGCGCGTTCAGCCCGGCCTTGGCGGCGTCGTAGGGCAACATGTGCGGCGCCGGCCGGATGGACCCCGTGCTCGAGACGTTGATGATGGATCCACCATATGGGCCGTCGGCCATTCGCGTGCCGACCAGCGCGGTGAGGCGGAAGGGGCCCTTGAGGTTGACCCCGAGCGTCTTGTCCCACAGCTCCTCGCTCGCCGAGGTCAGGTCGGGATAGAGCGGCGACATTCCGGCGTTGTTCACCAGCACGTCCACCTGGCCGAACGTGTCGTAGGCCTGCTCGACCAGCCCGTCGAGCTCGTCCCAGTGGCCGACGTGGCACGCCACCGGCAGCGCGCGCCGGCCCATGGCCTCGACCTCGGCCGCCACCTCGGCGCAGCTGTCGATCTTGCGGCTGGCGACAACCAGGTCGGCGCCCGCGCCGGCGAAGGCCAGCGCCATCTCGCGGCCGAGCCCGCGGCTGCCGCCCGTGACCAGGGCCACCTTGCCCGCCAGCGCGCCGTCCTTTGCCATGTCGCCTCCTGTCGTCTCTACTGCTCGTCTCTACTGCTCGTCTCGACTGCGTCTACGGCGCCTGCAGCAGCTCGGCCACCAGGTGGGTGACCGCCTTGCCCATCGGGATGTGCAGCGACTCGTTCGGCCCGTGTGCGTTGGAGTGCGGGCCGAGCACGCCGGTGGCCACGAACTGGGTCTCGGGGAACCCTCGCTGCAGGTCGGCCAGGAACGGGATGGAGCCCCCTTCGCCCACCGCGCCCGGGGGGCGCCCGAAGCGCTCGGTGGACACCCGGGCCAGGGTCGCCGCGACAGCCTCGTCGAGTGGTGGGGCCACCCAGCCCTGCGCCACCCCCTCGACGTCGATGGTGACGTGCGCGCCCTCGTCGGTCCGGATGGCCGAGATGAGCGCGTCGCACGCCGCCTGCGCGTCCACGTCAGGCGGCAGACGCAGCGAGAGCTTGAGCGTCGTCGACGGCCGCAGCACGTTGCCGCCGTCGCGCGGCGCGGGCAACCCGTCGGCGCCGACCACCTCGAGCGCGGCGCCCCATGTCCGCGCCGCCAGCCGCGCCAACGGGTCGGCCCCGAGGAGGTGCAGCCCGTCGACCACCGGCGCCGCGCTGTCGGGGAACTCCGCGGCGAGGGCCTCGAGGTTGGCCCGGTGCGCGTCGGGCATCCCCGCCCCCGCCAGCTCGGGCAGGAGGATGCGGCCGTCGACCTCGTCCTCGATCCCCGACAGGATGCGCCGCAAGATACGGAACGACGACGGCACCACACCGCCGCCCTGCCCGCTGTGGATGCCCTCGGTCAACACGTCCACCCTCACGGTGACGACGAGGTTCCCGCGCAGCGACGTCGTCAGCCAGAGCCGGTCGTAGCTCAGCCCGCCCGAATCGAGACAGAGCACGAGCCGCGGCGTCCCGATGCGCGCCCCCAGGTGCTCGAGGTAGGCGGCCAGGTCGGGACTGCCGCTCTCCTCGCTCGCCTCGATGAGGACCAGGACGCGGCCGTGCCCACCGCCCGCTTCCAGCAGACCCGTCACGGCGGCGAACGTCGAGTAGCCGTCGTCGGCCGTGCCCCGCCCGTAGAGCAGGTCGCCCTCGCGCACCGGCTCGTAGGGCGCCAGCCCGGCGCGCCACGCGCCGAGCGGCGGCTGCTTGTCCATGTGGCCGTAGATCACGATCGGGTCCCCGGTGCCGCCGTTGTCGACGAGCAACACGGGGGTGCGCCCGGGGAGCTGGACGATCTCGGTCTGCAGCGTGGCGTCTTGCGCGCGCACCCAGTCGCGCAGCAGCTCGGCCGCCGCCGCGATCGCGCCGCGCTCGGCCCAGTCGGGGTCGAAGGCGGGGGAGAGGCAGGGGATGCGGGTGTACTCGGAGAGCGCGGGGAGGATCCGCTCCTCCCAGGCGGCGTCGATGGCGTCGATCGAGTCGGACATGCGCCGATCAGGCCCCCGGGGTCTCGGTGAGCTCCGCCAGCCGCCCGAGCGTCTTGGTCATGGCCGCCGCCGTCTGTTTTCCCACCGGGCCGGCCCGGAGCATGAAGCGCTGCTTGTCCTGAGTGATGTCCCAGCTCTCGCGGACGCGGGTCCCGCCGTCGGTGCCCTCGAGCTCGTAGCGCCAGACGCGCCCGCCGACGAAGCGCCCGAACGGCCCGGACAGGACGGTCTGCCAGGCGATCCGCCGGTCCCGCTCGTACTCGATCACCGTGTTGGTCATGGAGTACGGCACGCCGAGCCTCATCGCCATACCGAAGGTCGAGCCGAGGGCCAGCTGCTGGGTCGCCCCGGGCTTGAGGTGCTGTACCGACCCCGAGCCGTCGATCTCGGGATGGCGCGACGCGTCGGCCACGATGGCGAAGATGTCGGCGGCGGGCGCCTTGATCACCCGCTCGACGCTGACGACGTTGTCTCCCACGATTGCGACCTCCGGATCGGCCGGCGTCCAGCCGCCGGCTCAGGGCGATGACACTAGGGCGCACGGCGCCCTCAGAGCGCGTGCGCGACCAGATCGCTCAGCTGGACCCACTCGAGCGTGGCGGCGTGGGTGGACGCCAGGACGACGGGCGGGGCCGCCCCGGCCTCGAGGGCCTCCTGCCACCGCGGCGCGCACAGGCACCACTGGTCGCCCGGCCGCAGGCCGCCGAAGCCGAACTCGGGGTGCGGGGTCGAGAGATCGTTGCCGACCGAGGCCGAGAAGGTGAGGAACTCCGCCGAGACCCGCGTACAGACCGTGTGCACGCCGACGTCCTCGGCGCCGGTGTTGCAGCAGCCGTCGCGGTAGAAGCCCGTGAGCGGGTCGTAGTTGCAGGGCTGGAGCTCGTCGCCCAGGACGTTCTGTGCCATGCCCCATTTGACCACGGCGCCGCCGGGCGCCCGGCCTACCCGTCCAGCCAGCCGCCGAGCGGATCGCCTTCGTAGCGGTCGACCCAGGCGAACGAGCTGACGGGGGCGCGCGTCAAACGGCGTGCTGCGGCCACCGGGTAGCCCAGCACGACCAGCGCGGCCGCCACCACGGTGTCGGGGATGCCGAAGAGGGCGCGCAGCTCGGACTCGCGGCTGACCGCGACGGTCGTCATGACCCCGGCGAGGTCCTCGGCGCGCGCGGCGAGCAGCAAGTTCCACACGAACGGGTAGACGGAGGCGCCGCCGACCAGCGTGTAGCGCGGCAGGTCGCGGTCCACCGTCGCCAACACGCCGAGGTCGGCGAGGACGAGCAGGAGCGCCGGGGCCGCATCGAGCTGCTCGGCGAACCCGGGCGCGGCCGCACCGGCCTCGGCGAACCGGCCGGCCTTGGCGAGCGCCGCCGCCTCCTCGGCGCGGTCGTTGAGCGGCGACCACGGGGTCAGGCCGGCTGAGGAGAGGGCGAGGTAGTCGTACCAACCCGAGACGTAGAGGTCGCGCAGGGCGATCCGAGCCGTGGGGTCCTTGACCACGATGACGCGCCAGCCCTGACGGTTGCCGCCGCTCGGGGCGAAGCGGGCCGTCTCGAGGAGACGGGCCAGCACCTCGTCGGGCACCGGCTCGTCGCGGAACTCGCGCACGGCCCCGGTGCTGCGCAGCGTGGTGAGGAGATCGAGGTCCACGAGTTGCCCACCGTAGCGGTCGCTGGTTATCTCTGAGGGATGACGGTGCACGCGGGCGTCGAGGGTCTCGAGCGGCTGCGCGCGTTGGCCCGCTGGCCGCTGGCGGTGTCGCCCATGGCCGGCGGCCCTTCCACCGTCGACCTGGTGGTGGCCGCCTCGCGGGCGGGCGCGTTCGCCTTCCTCGCCGGTGGCTACAAGAAGGCGGACGAGCTGCGCGCCGACATGGCCGCGGTAGCCGCAGCCGGTGTGGCCGCGTGCGGCGTCAACCTGTTCGTGCCGGGCCGGCCCACCGAGGTGCCGCACCGCCTCGAGGCCTACCTGTCGTCGCTGCGGTCGCTCGCTGGGTCGCTCGGTGCCGAGCTCGGCCCGGCGTCGTGGGACGACGACGACTACCCGCGCAAGCTCGAGCTCGTGCTGGCCGACCCGCCCCCCGCCGTCAGCTTCACGTTCGGGGTGCCCGAGCCCGAGGCCGTGCGCGCGTTGCAGCGGGCGGGCGCGCTGGTCATGGTGACGGTGACCACCCCCGAGGAGGCGGCGCTCGCCCTGCGCGTCGCCCCCGACGCCCTCTGCCTCCAGGGTGCCGAGGCGGGTGCGCACCGCGGCAGCTTCGCCAACGACGACCGCCCGGACGCCGACCGGCCCCTGCGCGCGCTTCTCGCCGCGGTCCGGCGCCGCACCCTGGTGCCGCTGGTGGCGGCCGGCGGCGTGGCCGGCCCGGGCGACGTGGTCGACCTGTTGGCCCGGGGTGCGGCCCTCGTCCAGACGGGGACGGCGTTCCTCCGCTGCCCCGAGTCCGGGGCGCAGCCGGCGGCCAAGGACGCGCTGGCCGACGAGGCCTACGGGGTTACCGCCGTCACCCGGGCCTTCAGCGGACGGCGAGCGCGCGCCCTCGTCAACGCCATGGTGCGCGAGCACCCCGACGCGCCGCCGGCCTATCCCGAGATCAACAACGCCACGCGCCCGCTGCGCGCCGCGGCGGCGCGGGCCGGTGATCCCGCCCACATGAGCCTCTACGCCGGCACCGGCTTCCGGGCGGCCGGGGCGCGCCCGGCGGCCGAGGTCGTCGAGTGGCTGGTGTCAGGATGGCGGCGGTGACGAGCCGCCGGCAGACGAAGACGATGGAGTTCACACCGCCCGAGATCGACGGCGTCGCCGCCGAGCTGGCGTCGTTGCGCGACGCCGGCGACGGTTGGCTCAATCTTCTGCCGGGGATCGTCGAGGGGGCGGTGGAGGTCGAGGCGCCGACGGGCCTGTTCGCCTTCTTCGGGACGCGGCAGCCGCCCGTAACGATGGCCACCGTGATGCCGGCGCACGCGACGCAGCGCCACGTGGAGGGCATGTCGGTCGGGCTCATGCACCCCACGGGGGGCCGGGCGATCGCGCGGCTGGCCGAGGCGGGGGTGCGGGTGCCCGATGGGTGGGTGGTGCGCCAGGACCACGCGCGCCGCGGGTTGGTGCTGCGCGCGTCGCCCGAAGCGCCGCCGGCCTCCGTCGTCGGCTGGTGCGTGCAGGCGGGCACGACGCTGTGCATGACCGACATGACGGGCCAGTGGCAAGCCGTCGTGTACCTGCCGTAGAGGGATCGGGGCCCATGGCAACCGGGGAGCGGCGAGACGACGCGGCGCTGGCGGAGGGCTTGGCCCGGTGGGTGGCGGCGCGGCCCGAGGCGGTCCCGGGCGTCGAGGCGGGCGGGCCGGCCAGGATCGAGCGGCTCGAGCACGCCGAGGGCGGCCTGGCCAACGAGACGTTGCTCGTCGAGTTCGGGGCCGGCCGGGGCGGGATGGTGGTGCGCCTCCCGCCGCTCGACCCCACCTTCCCCGACTACGACCTGGGGCCGCAGGCCGCGGTGCAGAACGCGGTGGCCGCCTTCGGCGTGCCGGCGCCGGCCCCGGCCGTCGTCGAGACCGACCCCTCGTGGCTCGGCACGCCCTTCCTCGCCATGCCGCGGGTGCGCGGTGACATCGCGGGCCCGGCGCCGGTGTTCGATCCCTACGTGCGCGACGTCGGACCGGCGCGCCAGCGCGTGCTGCACGACGGGCTGATCGACGCGGTGGCCGCCGTGCACTCCGTCCCGTGGCGGGCGGCCGGCCTCGAGTTGGTGCTGGCGGGCCCGCGGCTCACCGACGCGCTCGACCGCTGGTCCGCCTACGTCGAGTGGTCCGCGCGGGGCGACGCGCTGCCCGCGCTGGTCGAGGCGCTCGACTGGTGCCGCCGTCACCGCCCGCCCGAGCGCGAGGCCGTGTTGCTCTGGGGCGACGTGCGCCTCGGCAACCTCGTCTTCGACGACGCACGCCACGTGGTCGCCGTGCTCGACTGGGACCTCGCCGCGCTCGGCCCGCGCGAGATGGACCTCGGCTGGCACTTCGGGCTCGAGTTCATGATGGAGGAGCTCTTCGGCCAGCGGGTGGCCGGATTCCCCACGAGGTCCGAGACGCTCGAACGCTACGAGCGGCGCACCGGGGCCGAGGTGCACGACCTCGCCTGGCACGAGGTCTTCGCCTTGGCCCGGGCCCTCGCCATCAACGACCGCCACCAGCGCATCACCGGCGACCCGCGCCGGCGCGAGAACCCGATGGGCGACATCCTGCGCGCCCGCCTCGGGGTGGCGGCGGACGAGGATCGGAGCGGCCGGTCCGCTTAGGCGAACGTCACGCCGGCGTTCTGGTCGCGGTCGGACCGGTCGGACCGGTCGGACTGGTCGAGGTCGGACTGGTCGAGGTCGGACTGGTCGACGAGTCGCACCTGCGTCTGTGGGGGTGCGGGTCGCCACCCGGCCGAGGCGGGCGTGTTCGGCGCACCGGCCGCGCGGGCGTCTTGTCGCCATGCCGACGTGGCCAGCGCCACCATGACCAATGTCGTCGTCATGAGGGCGGGCCACCACGACGTGATGTGGTGGACCTTGTGATTGCCGAGCACGAGGTTCACGACCGAGGTTGCCGCGCAGGCCCAGAACAGCGCCCAGCTGCGGCGCAGGGTGAGCACCAGCGCGAGGGCGACGACGGGGAAGAAGTAGAAGCCGAGCAGCTCCGTCTCGAGCGCCACCCGGAGCGTGAACGCGAGCGTCATGACCAGGAGCACGGTCGCCAGGTCGTGACGCCGCCGGCATACGACAAGGCCCAAGGCGACCGCGGCCGCGGTGGCCACCAGCCGGAGCAAGCCGCCGCTGTACATGTCGTGTCCGAGCGAGCGGGCGAAGTGGGCGAGAGGCGTGGAGGACTCGCCGGCCGGGTTGTAGGGCTGGTCCAGCACCGCGTGGAGCGTTCGCGCCGGCGCGGCCGCCAGCACGGGCAACATGACCACCGCGGTGGGCAGGGCCAGCCGCCAGGCGGCGCCACGGAGCTCACGCCAGCTGAAGCGAACGAGGACCGGCGCGACGGCGAGCAACGCCAGCGGCTGGAAGGCCACGGCGAGGCCCAGCAGCCACGCGGCACGACGCCATCGGGTGGCGCCGTCGCTTTTGTCGTCAACCTTGCCGTCGACGGCGAGGGTGGCCCACACGACGAGCGCCAGGGCGAGGCAGTCTTCGGGGTGGCCCCACCACGCCGCCGCGCTGACCACACCGAGGCCGGCGACGGCAGAGAGGGCCAGGCGCCGGGTGTCGGAGAACTCCCACGTGCGGGCGACCGCATCGAGGGCGAACAGCGCGGTCGAGGCCACGAGGGTGCCGACCACCGCCAAGACGAGGCTGAACGTCTCGCTCGAGCCCTCGCCCTGCCACACGGCCAACCCGAAGATGTCGTGGCCGACCACCATCAGGGGAGCGAGGAGGAACTCGAGGCCCGGCGGCGCATCGAGTTGGGAGGGCGGTGCGTACACGGCGGCGAAGTGGCCGTGGCCGATCAGGAAAGCCAGGCCGGCGCTGTTCCACAAGTCGCTGTACTGATGCCAGTGATGGTGGTTGGCGGCCACCGACCACAGCAACGAGAAGAGGAGCGCGCCCGCGGCGAGCGCCACGGTCACGGCGACCGGTGCCGTTCTCGCGTCGACCCATGCCGACACCCTCCGCATGCCCCCCCTGCTTTCCGGCGACGCCTGCTTCTCGCATCGACGCCCGAACCTCACGTCGGCCGACCCGTGGACCGGCCTTTCCCCGTTGCGCATTCTCCCACTGCCGGTGCGGCGGTCGCCAGGGTCTGACGACGTGCAACGCGATCGCAACCGGGGCGCCAGGGCCGCCGGGACGACTCCGGAGGAAACGGGCGGCAGCCTCGCCCGGACGAGCGGGCGCCGCGACGCGCTCAGCCCGCGTCGAGGAGCGAGAAGCCCATGACGCCGGCCTTGGCCACCTCGTAGCACAGCGTGTCGTACGGCTCGACGAGGCCGTAGGTGACCTGGCCGTCGCACGTGACGCGGCAGTGGTGCTGGTCCTGGCCGGCCAGGCGGCGGCGCACCTCGGGGTTGTTGACGTCGAACGTCTCGGCGTGGACGACGACCTCGTCGCCCTCGGCGACCGCCATGCCGTGCCAGAGGTCGCCGTCGGGCGTGCCGCCGTTCGGACCGCCGTACATCCCACAGCGCAGGAACGCGATCTGGTTGCCGAGGCGCTCGAACGCCATCGTCTTGACCGAGCCGTCGGCGAAGTGGAGGTCGACCTCGCCACCGTGCAGCAGGTGGGTGTCGGGCTCGAAGCGCATCCGGTGCACGCGCTTGGTGAGGCTGCCGCTGCGCTTGCGCGGGTCGCCGAGGTTGTAGAGCACGTGGTCGCCCCAGATGCCGAAGTCCGCAAACTCGACCCACTCCCCGCTGTGCGGGTGCTGCATCCCCATGTAACGCCCGGGCCCACCGACGCCGTCGCGGGTGCCCCAGTGGTGGTCGCGCGTGCCGAGGTGGGTGTCGGTGCCGACCTCGAGCCGTTCGCCGTGGGCCTCGACCCATCCCTGCTGGCGGCCGAAGCCGTCGTAGCCGGCGATGGGGCTCATGGCACGGCCGGCGACGATGATGCCGGCGCCCAGCTGGCGGAAGACGGGCCGTTTGGTATCGAGCCAGTCGATCTCGTAGGAGATCGGGAGGTCCGCGCCGGTGGTGTCGGTGCCGGGGTCGAGACGGAGCCGCCAGTGCCGGAACGGCTCGAGCACCTCGAAGCTGAAGGGACCGATCCGCATGTCCAAGCGGTCGTTGCGCAGCTTCTGGTGGGCGCGCACGGTCGTGTGGCGGCCGCGCACGTTGACGATGGCGAAGGCCTCCGCCGTGCCGAGGTTGGGGTAGTGGGCGAGCCCGACGACGACGAGCAGCTCGCCCACCCTGTCCTCACAGGTGAACCAGACCCGTTCGTAGGCCTGCGCGTCCGGCGTCCACATCACGCGCACCGGGTACGGAGAGTTGTGCACCAAGAACTCGTCGAGGCCCGAAAGGGGGGCGTGCTCGGGGGCGGCGGGGTAGGGCGACGCCCCGGGGGAGTCGGTCATGAGGTCTGGGCGTCGGGGGCGCCGTAGATCGACTTGTACTCGAGGTAGCCCTCGAGGCCGACCGGGCCGTACTCGCGCCCGATGCCGCTCTGCTTGAAGCCGCCGAAGGGCGACCAAAGGTCAGGAGCGAACCCGTTGATGCCGACCATGCCGGTCCGGAGTTGGCGCGCGACGTCGGCGGCGTGGACGCGGTCCTTGGACCAGACCGACCCGGCGAGGCCGAAGGGGGAGTCGTTGGCCTGGCGCACGGCGTCCTCCTCGTCGTCGTAGGGGATCACGCAGATGACCGGACCGAAGATCTCTTCGCGCGCGACCGTCATGTCATTGTGCACGTCCGCCAGGAGCGTCGGGGCGACGTACCAACCGGGCGCGTCGCCGGCTCCTTTGGGGCGCGCCGTGCCGCCGGCAACCGTGCGGGCGCCCTCGGCGTCGGCCTGGCGGAGGTAACCGAGGACGCGCTCCTGCTGGCGGCGGGCGACGAGCGGCCCGAGATACGTCGCCGGATCGGACGGGTCGCCGACGACGATGTCCTCGACCATGGCGGCGAGCGCGTCGACCATCTCGCCGTAGCGCGCTCGCGGCGCGAGGACGCGGGTCTGTGCGACGCAGGCCTGACCGTTGTTGAGGAACGATGCGAACTTGAGCCCCTCGGCCGTGCGAGCGGGGTCCGCGTCGGCGAGCACGACGGCAGCCGACTTCCCGCCGAGTTCCAGGCTGCATCGAGCCAGCCGCTCCCCGCAGACGGCGGCGATGCGACGACCGACCGCGCTGCTGCCGGTGAAGGCGACTTTGTCCACGTCGGGGTGCCGCACCAGGTGATCACCGGCGTCGCGCCCTCCGACCAGGATGCTGACGACGCCGGGCGGGAGCCCGGCCTCGTCGATGATCTCCGCGAGGAGCAGCGCGTCGAGGGGCGACTCGGGCGCGGCCTTCACCACGATCGTGCACCCGGCCAGCAGCGCTGGGGCCAGCTTGGGGACGATCACGAGCTGGGGCACGTTCCACGGCGTGATGGCGCCGACGACGCCGACGGCCTCTCGGCGCACGAGGGCGCCGGCGTTGTGGCCGCGTCCGGGTTGCTCCCATTCGATGGTGCGGGCGGCATCGAGGAAGGTGCTCAGCATGGCCGCGCCACCCGGGCCCTGGGCCAGCTCCGCGAACCAGCGCGGCGAGCCCATCTCGGCGATCACGGTCTCGGTCATCTGTCCGACCCGCGCCTGGTAGGCGTCGAGGATGCGCTGGACCGCGGCGGCGCGCTCATCGGGTGGGAGCTGCGGCCAGGGGGACCGGTCGAACGCTTGGCGGGCCAGAGCGACGGCGCGGTCGACGTCGGCCTCGGTGGCGCAGGGGATGGACCCGATGACCGCCGCGCTGTGGGGGGAGACGACCTCGACCCGCTCGCCCAAGGCGGTCGAGAGCCATTCCCCGCCGAAGTAGAGGCTGTCGTATTCGGTCCGTACGGCGGTGGTCACGGCGACTCCTTGGGGCGGTGCAGCACAGTACGCTCGCACCGTGGTGGCGGACCAGCGCGTCGATCCGAGCGAGGACGGCGGGGGTCCCCCGGACCTTTCAGGCCTCTCGGGTCTCGAGGGCATCGATCCGCGGGACGCAGCGTTCTTCGGGCGGGAGGACTACTACGAGGTCCTGGCCCGACTGCGGGCGGAGGACCCGGTGCACGCGTGCGCCCCGGGGTTCTGGGCGGTGACCCGCTATGAGGACATCCGGAACCTGAGTCGCGACCCTGCGCACTTCTGCTCGGGCCAGGGCGCGCTCGCCAACGACCCCATCCGCACGGCGGCGGCGCCGATGGCCGCGCGCTCGATCCTGCACATGGACCCGCCTGAGCATGCCGTCTTCCGCAAACTCGTGAACCGCCAGTTCACGCCGCGTGCACTGGCGGGCCTCGAGGAGTCGATCCGCAAGAGCGTCGCCAGCCTGCTCGACGCCGCCGAGCCGGGAGGGGAGATCGACTTCGTGGCCGAACTGGCCGCGCCGTTCCCGCTCTCGGTGATCGCAGACCTGCTCGGGATCGACGAGGCGGACCGCACGGACTTTCGCCGGTGGTCGGACGCCGCGATCGAGTCGCCGGATCTGCCCCCGGAAGAGACGATGGCGGCGCTCGGCGAGCTGTCGGGCTTCATCATGGAGCACATCCGGGCCAAGCGAGACCGGCCCGGCCAGGACCTGGTGTCGCTCCTCGTCGGCAGCGAGGTGGACGGCCAGCCCCTCAGCAAAGAGGAGCTGTTCATGTTCCTCCTGACCCTGCTCGTCGCCGGCAACGAGACGACGCGGACGCTCGTGTCGGGCAGCGCGATCGTCCTGTCCGAGTACCCGGACCAGCGCGCCGCCCTGGCCGCCGATCCATCGTTGCTCCCCGGCGCGCTGGAGGAGTGCCTGCGCTGGGTTACGCCCGTGCACGCGTTCTGCCGCACGGCGACGGAAGACGCGGTGGTCGCCGACACGAAGGTGCGCTCGGGTGACTACCTGTGCATGCTCTACGCGTCGGCCAACCGGGACGAGAGTGTGTTCGGGTCAGACGCGGCGGAGTTCGACGTTCGCCGGGAGACCGTCCCGGTGCACCTCGCGTTCGGATTCGGCGAGCACGTCTGCCTCGGTGCGAGCCTCGCCCGGATTGAGACGAGGGTGTTCTTCGAGGAGTTGCTGGCGCACTTTCCGGACTACTCGGTGACCGGCCCCGTCGAGCGCGTGCTCTCGACGACGGTCGCCGGCATTCGGTCGTTGCCGGCGGTCCTGGCGCCCTAGAGACTGGGCCGGCGCTCGATGCCCTCGGAGCGCTGGGGGCTCGGGCGCTGGCCCTATCCGGCTGCGGTCTCGCTCGCCGCCAGCATCGCGGCCTGATCTGTGATCTGGAGGGGCGAAGGGGTGGTGCCGTGGAGCACGGCCTCTCGGAGGTCGCCAAGGAGCGATTCGACCGCAGCGGGATCTGTACTCAAGCGAAGGCGGCCGCCGTGGCGCTCGGAGAGCACCAACCCGCTTTGACGCAGCACCTTGACGTGCATGCTCACCGTGGGTTGGGCCAGCCGGAAGAGCGTGGCGAGCTCGCCCACGCTGCTGGGGGCGGCGGCAAGTGAGTGCAAGATGGCGAGGCGCGTGGGGTCGGCGACGGCCTTGAGGCGTCGGGCCACCGACTCGGTGCGCGCCCGGGATTCCGTGTCGCCCTGCCCGACCCCTGTTCCGATCACCACGAGATCCGGGAAGTCGAGGTAGAGGCTCGACCCGAAGAAGAGGCACGGGACGAAGGCGACCGGCTTGCCCCCGTCGATGGCAGTGGAGATCTGGGGGAGCCGCTCCCGGAAGATGTCACAACCCGGAGTTACGAGTACGTCCAGTGACATTCCCTTTTCGTACTGCGCGTAGAAGTGGCGGCCGGCCTCCTCGATGATCGGCAGCGACTGTTGCCACATCTCGTTGACGGGTGCCCAGACCTCCTTGAGCAGGTCGAGGTACGAGCGCACCAGCGCGGGCGACTCCTTGAGTCGACGGAAGCGATCGGAAAAGATCGTGAGTTCCTCGGGACTCTCCGACGCCATGTCGAGGTCGAGTGGCACGGTGGCGACGCCCCGCTCGAGCGCCGCCCAGAGCTCGTCGGGATCGGTGACATAGAGGGCACCGGAGTAGTGGGCGAGGATGTGCATCTCGGTGAACGAGGTCTCGCCGCCGCCTTCGTCCCAGAACGTGCGGACACGTTCGGCGAGGTCCCTGCGTTCGTCGAACACGACGGCCGCACCCCCGCACATGCTGGCGGCCGGCGGGTTGGCGTTGACCTGCTCGAGGTAGTGCGTCCGTACGGAGGGGCTCGCCGCGGTCAGCAGAAGCCATGACAAGTCACTCGCGAGCGACGGGACGGCCACCGCGGCTCGAGGCGGTGCGGAGCTCTGCTGTCCACTGAGGATAGGCATAAACCTATATTAGAATATTCTTGATTTGTTGTCAAACTTGAGCTAGGCTGACCTTGTCCGTGGGGACATGAGGCGCTGACCGGGAGCGCGTCACCAAGCCGAGCGAGGTGCTCTCATGATTCAAGCCCGGGGAGTTGAATTCCTGGTGGAACAGCATCGACAAGAGCTCGTGGGGCAAGCGCGACCTCTCCGGTCTCGCCCGGCGGCGCCGACACCGAGTCAACGACACAGCGCGACGCAGCGCTCGGCCGCCGGCATCCCGGTTACCGGCGGCCGAGCGGTGCGGCGGGCCGTGGCGCCGCGCGTCGGGTCCTGGCTCATCGCCTTCGGCACCCGACTCGGGGGGGCCTCCATCCGGACCTCGAGCTGAGATCCTCGCGGTCCTCGCGGTCGTCGCGGGTCCGGCCTCCGGCTGGGGCCCACCGATGCGGCGCGATTGCTGGGTGGCGTGTCGTGCGATCGACAAGAGTGGCGCTGTGCCCAGCGCCCGCAACGTGCTGTTCATCACCCTCGACCAGTGGCGCGGTGACTGTCTCTCGGCGCTCGATCATCCGGTGCTCGAGACACCCGCCCTCGACGGGCTGGCCGCTCGCGGTGTCCTCTTCGCCAACCACTGGGCCAACGCCGCGCCGTGTGGGCCGTCGCGCGCCTGCCTGTACACGGGGACCTACTTGCACCGGAACCGTTCCGTCCTCAACGGGACCCCCCTCGACGCGCGGTTCACCAACGTCGCACTCGTGGCGCGCGAGATGGGATACGACCCGGTGCTCTTCGGGTACACGGACACGTCGGTCGATCCACGGACGGTGCCGCCCGACGATCCGCGGCTCTTCAGCTACGAGGGCGTGCTGCCGGGCTTCCGCGCCCTGATCGTGGATCCATGGGAACAGGGGAGCCCGGCCTGGGGCCGCTGGTTGGCCGCGCGCGGGGTGGACGTCCCGGCCAACCCCCACGAGCTCTACCGGCCCATCGAAGGGTTTCCCGGTGCCGACACCCACGGCTCGACATGGGCGCCGTCCCGTTTCCCGCCCGAGCTCTCGCAGACGACCTTCATCCGCAGCGGGGTCGTCGAGTGGCTGGAGCACCACGCGGCGGAACCCTTTTTCGTCCACGCCTCGTTCATCCGGCCGCATCCGCCGCGCCGCAATCCGATCGGGTACCACGATCTCTATCCAGCCGAGGCCATCGGCCGGTTTGCGGGCTGCGAGCGTCGAGAGGACGAGGCGGCCATCCACCCGCTCGCCGCCGTGGCCATGGAAGTACCCGACGTCGGCGCGCCCGCGGACGAACGGGAACGCCGTCAGCTGCGGGCGACCTACTACGGGGCGCAGCGCGAGGTGGACGACGGCCTGGCGCCGCTCTTCGACTACCTCGCCGAAAGCGGACTGGCCGATTCCACGATGGTCATCGTCACCAGCGACCACGGAGAGATGGGCGGTGACCACTGGCTGCTCGAGAAGCTCGGCTACTGGGACGAGAGCTACCAGGTCCCGCTGATCGTGGTGGACCCGCGGGCCGAGGCGGATCGCAGCCGTGGCAGCGTGGTGGACGCGGTGACCGAATCGGTGGACGTGTTGCCGACGATCTGCGAGTTTCTCGGAGCGGACGTGCCGCTGCAGGCCGACGGGTGGTCGCTGGCGCCGTTCCTCGACGGGGAGCCCGCACCGGCGCACTGGCGTGACACGGCGCACTACGAGTGGAACTTCTCCGACCCGGCCAATCAGTTGGCGGAGAAGGCATTCGGGATCCCGATGAGCCACTGCGCCCTCGAGGTGGGGCGCGGGCCCCGGTACAAATATGTGCAGTTCGCCGCCGCATCTGACCTGATGCCGCCGCTGCTCTTCGATCTGTTCGAGGATCCGGGCCAGACTTCCAACCTGTTGGCGGGGGACCGCAACGAGCACGAGGTGGCCTGGGCGTGCGCCCAGGAACTCGTGCGATGGCACATGCGCACGGCCGAGCGGAAGTTGAGCGGCAGCTTCCTGCACGCCGAGCGGGGCCTCGTCCAGACCCGCGATACCTGGCGCTGATTCGGGCCGGCGCCGCCGGTGCTCGCTCGGGCCGTGTGAAATGCTGACGCCTGCTCACCAGGAGGAGGCGAAGGACGTGCCGGACATGCAGGGACAGACGGTCGTCGTCACGGGTGGCAATTCCGGCATCGGCCTCGAGACGGCGCAAGCGCTGGCGGGGATGGGTGCCCGGGTGATCGTGACGGCGCGGAACGCCGACAAGGGACGCGCCGCCGTGGCCAGGATCGGGGAGCGCCTCGACGGCCAGCCCCAGGTCCAGCTCGTGGTCTTCGACCTGGCCGACCTGTCGTCGGTGCGCCGCGGGGCCGAGGAGATCCTCGCGCAAACCCCACGGCTCGACGTCCTGATCAACAACGCCGGAGTGGTTCTGAGCGAGCGGCGCGTGACGGTCGACGGCTACGAGGCGACCTTCGCCACCAATCACCTGGGGCCGTTTCTGCTGACCAATCTGCTGCTGCCACGCCTCCGGGAGTCGGCGCCAGCCCGCATCGTCAACGTCGCGTCGACCGCCCACACCGCGGCACGCAAGGGGATCCCCTTCGACGACCTGCAGTCGACCCACCGCTACAGCGGCATGCGCGTCTACGGCGAATCGAAGTTGGCCAACATCTTGTTCACGCTGGAGTTGTCGCGTCGGCTGGCCGGCAGCGGCGTCACGGCCAACTCGTTGCACCCTGGCACCGTGCGCACCGGATACGGTGCCGACGGGGACGCCCGGGGTTTTCTGGCCTTTGGTCTCAAAATCAGCCAGCCCTTCTTCCTGTCGGCGGAGAAGGGGGCGCGCACCTCGATCTATCTCGCCTCGTCCCCCGAGGTCGAGGGCGTCACGGGGGAGTACTTCGTCAAGTGCAAGCCCACGAAGCCCCGCCGGTGGGCGCACGATGCCCCAGCCGCGCAGCGCCTGTGGCAGGTCAGTGAGGAGCTGGTCGGCCTGGCCGCACCGGCGCAAGGCTGACCGGTGCGGGTGCTCGTCACCGGTGCGGCCCGGGCGATCGGGCGGGCCACCGTCGAGGTGTTGGCCCAGCGGGGGCACGAGGTGGTTGCCACGGCCAGAGACGTGACCCAGCTCGAAGGGTTGCCCGCCTGTTCGCTCCTGACGCTCGATGTGCGCGACGACGAGTCGGTGCGCGCCGCGGTGGCGCAGGCCGGCGAGCTCGATGCGGTGGTCAACAACGCCGCCTTGACCGGTTTGGGCCCACTGGAGACCTATCCGCTGGAGCGCTTCACCCAGGTCCTCGACGTCAACACCCTCGGCCCACTCCGGGTCGCCCAGGCGGTCCTGCCGGGGTGGCGGGAGCGGGGCCATGGTGTCTTGGTCAACATCAGCTCGGTCCAGGGCAAGATCGGCACTCCGTTGGAGGGACCCTACGCCGCGTCGAAACATGCGCTCGAGGCGATGTCCGAGTCGATGCACTTCGAGCTCGGGCATTTCGGCATCCGTGTCGTGATCATCGAGCCGGGGTACATCGCTCCCGGCATGAAGCACGACGGCGAGGATCACCTCGGCCCTGCGGCGTACGCCGGACTGCACGCGCAGTGGGGCGGCACCGTGGGCACCCTGGTGGGCCCCGAGGGGCGCCCCGGACCCGAGACGGTCGCACTCGCGGTTGCCGGTGCGGTCGAGGATCCGGCCACTCCACTCCGGGTCGAGGTCGGCAAGGACGCGGTGCTGGTGCTCGAGCTCCGGCGGAATCTGCGCGACGCGGAGTTCGAGGCGACGATGCGCGAGGCCCTCGGGCTCACCTGGTGACCGAGTGACCGGCGGGCTGAGCGAACGGAACGAGGTGCCGTGGAGAAGCTGATGTATCTCATGTGGCCCGACACGGCGCGCAGCCGGTCCGAGGTCGGCGAGGCCATGCTGGGCGATGTGGCCAGGGAACTGCTCGCCCTCGGGCCCCTTCGGCTGAGCATGGACCTGCGCGACCCCGACAGTGACATCCCGGCGCCTGTCCCGACTCCTGAGGGTGAGTCGCCCGCCGACGCGGTGGTCTCGCTGTGGCTCCACGCGGTCGACCACAGGGCGCCCTACGAAGAAGTGCTGGCGGCCGCGGGCCGACTGGCGGGATACTCGGTGGTGGAATCGTTGTATCGCGACTACGGGGGCAACCAATGGTCGGTGCCGCGGTATTGGCCCGACGGCGTGCGGTCGCCCGGCGTCCTCACGGTGGCGATGCTCGAGCAGCACCCCGACCAGTCGTTGGAGGAATGGATCGCGCGCTGGCACTCTCGCATCTCGCCCATCACCGAAGCGATCCAGCCGCGCACGCGCTACGTCCGCAATGCGGTATTTCGCCCTCTGACCGCAGGTGCACCGCCGTTCCGGGGCATCGTGGAAGAGGCGTGGCCCTCGCTGGAACACGTGACCGATCCCATGCTCTTCTACTGCGCCGACGGCGATCCCGAGCGAATGAACGCCCACGTCAGCCAGATGATCGAAGAGATCAGCGCGTTCGTCGACCTGGGTACGCTGCGCAGTGTCACCATGAGCGAATGGATCCTGAAGTCATGACGCCGAAGTGGAGCCGCGAGGAACTCGAGCGGGCGCATCAGCATTACGAAGAGACCGCCGGTCGCTGCGCGGCGAGCGGCGAGTGGCGCGACTGGGCCAACCTGTTCACCGCCGACGCGGTTTATCTGGAGCACACGTTCGGCACCTTCCGCGGCCCCGATGAGATCTTCGCCTGGATCGCTCCGCTCATGGCGGAATGGCCGAATCGGGCGATGAACGCCTTCCCCCATTCGTGGTGTGTCTGCGACGAGGAGCGAGGCTGGTGGATCTGCCGGATTGAGAACAGGATGGAGGACCCGGGCGATGGCTCGGTCCATCAGGCCCACAACATCACGGTGCTGCACTATGCGGGCGACATGAAGTTCTCCTACGAAGAAGACGCCTACAACCCGGCTGCGTTCGGCCCGATGATCGAAGGCTGGCTGAAGGCGCACACGGCGAGCGGCGGGGATCCGGGCTAGTGCCCTATCGCCCGATGCACGCCGCCGAGGCGGAGGCCTTCCTCGCCAGCATTCCGCCGCACACGGGCAAGCTGGCGACGGTCCGGGCCGACGGGCGACCGCACGTGGCACCGGTGTGGTACGTGGTCGACCCGGACGGCACCATCATCTTCAACACGGGTGAATCCACGGTGAAGGGTCGGAACCTGCGTCGCGATCCGAGGGCTTCGCTTTGCGTCGACGACGAACGACCGCCTTTCAGCTTCGTCGTGGTCGAAGGTGTCGTCGATCTCAGCGACGACCTCGATGATCTGCGGACCTCGGCGACGAGGATCGGCGCCCGCTACATGGGCGAGGAGAGGGCGAAGGAGTTCGGCGCGCGCAACGGCGTCGCCGGAGAACTGGTGGCGCGTCTGCGACCGGAGCGGGTGGTTTCGGCGCTCGACCTGGCGGATTGACGACGCGCCGGGGCGGGTCAGCTGCCTGCGCCGGCCCCCGCACCGACGAGCGCGCCGTCGCCGACCAGCGGTGTCCGGGACGAATCGTCGTCGGGTCCGGGTCGGAACCGCGGCAGGCGGGGCCGGTCCGTGCGCCGACCTGCGAGTTGGCCGAGCGGCATGATGGCGACCGCGAGGAGCATCGTCAGCAGGAGCAGGTCCGTCAGAACGAACGTGTGCAGCAGCCGCATGTAGATGTTGTGGACCGACGTGAGCCCGGCGAACGCCCAGAAGGTGCTGATGACGATCAGCGCAGTGCGGAGTCGTCCCGCAGCGGCGGGCGCCAAGACGACGACCCCCCACGTGACGTACCAAGCCCACACGATGGGACCGAGCAGCGCCAGGACCAGCAGGGTCAGGCCCAAGCAGCGCACTACGCCGTCCTCGGGCGCCCGCAGCAGGAGCCGATAGCCGACATAGACGGCGATGAGGAGCCCGAGCACGCTGAAGACGGGGTGGAAGTCGGCCGTCGACAGCGGTACCTGGGCCACGTGACTCAGGATGGAGGCGGCCCGCGCCAGCACGTTGATCGGGGTCACCCCGGTGAACGCCGCGTCCGCGGTCGTCGTGGTCCGGATCCAACCCCACCCCGTGCCCGTCGCGAGCGCGGAGATCTCCATGGTCGTCAACGCAATGAGCCCCGCGAGCGCTGTGTGTCCGATGCGCCGACGCGTCGACGCGCCCGGACCGGCCCAGACCCAGCCGAGGAAGAGCACGCCCAGCGCGGCCGGTGACTTCACCCCTGCCGCGAGCGCGCAGACGATCACGCCGGGCACGGTGCCAAACCGCTTCGCCACGGCCAGTCCGGCCATGAGCATCCCGACCATCAAGGCATCGTTGTGGTCGCCGGCCAACAACGAGAGCAGGACCAGCGGGGAGCCTGCCCCCAGGAGGACGGCATGGGCGGCGTCGCGTTTGGCCCAGCGGGCGAGGATGGGCGTGGCCGCCACCATGAGCGCGATGCCGGCGACCTCGAGGAGCCGGAGCAGGACGAGATCGGCCAAGAAATTGTGCCCCGAGGCCTGGTCCACGACGCCGTCGATCTCGAGGAAGGTCGGCCCGTACGGAGACTCGTTGCCGGCCCAGAAGGGGTCGCCGAAGTTGTTGAACGGCGTCGAGCCGAGCACGTTGGGCCCGTAGTCGTACGGGTTGATGTGGTGGCTCACCATCTCGCCTTGCGCCGCGTAGGTGTAGACGTCGCGGCTGAACAGCGGCGGTGCCAGCAGGAGCGGAACGGCCCAGACGACGACGACGAGCACCACGCGCCGCACGGGAAGGCCCCGATTGTCTTTCAGATAGCGCAGGAACCCGAGCCAGACGCGGGTCAGCAGGATCAGCCCCCCGAAGACGAGTGCGAGCGACACGACGGGAGGCAGCGTGTCGCTCGTGCCCAGCCATCCGAGCGGTCCGCCCGGCATGCCGAAGAACCACGCGCCCGGCAGGTGCGTCTCGAAGGACTGGCCACCGAGCAACGCGCCGACGACGATGGCGGCAGTGCCCAGGGCACCCAGCAACGCCGTGCGCGCCAACCCGATGCGAAGCGCCCGTTGCACGGGCGCGGCGACAGGGGTGTCGTCAGTGCGAGGCGGGGCGTCTGGGGTAGCGCTCGGGGCCGAGGGCTCCATCGGGGATTCCTTACTCGTGCTCCCGACAGTGGTTTCCGCGGGAGCGAAATCTTCATCCAACTGCAGTCATTTTGTCACAGCTGTAGCCGACTTTGGGAACCCGAAACCTTCCTTAACAGGATTCTCAGGATCGTCCCAGGATACAGGGGGAAACTGCCTTTGTCACTTATGTGAAATCTGGTTGTCACGGAAACGGAAGGTGTCAGATGCGCATTCTGGTCCTTGGTGGTGACGGGTATCTGGGCTGGCCAACGGCGCTTCATCTGTCCCGGGCCGGCTACGACGTCGGCGTAGCGGACAACTTCGCCCGACGGGGCTACGACCTCGAAATGGGGGTCGATTCGCTCGTGCCGATCGCGTCGCTGCACCGCCGGGTGGACTGCTGGGAGGACGTTTCGGGCAAGCGACTGGAGACCTACATCGGCGACCTGACCGACGAGGCCTTCGTGTACGACATGGTGGGCCGCTTCCGGCCCGACGCCATCGTGCACTTTGCCGAGCAGCGCAGCGCGCCCTATTCGATGGTCGACCGCAAGCACTGCGTGTACACCCAGGTCAACAACGTGGTCGGAACGCTCAACCTGCTGTACGCCATTGCCGAAGCGGACCCGTCGATCCATTTGGTCAAGCTCGGGACGATGGGGGAGTACGGCACGCCCAACATCGACATCGAAGAGGGCTACATCGAGATTTCCCACCGGGGGCGCACCGACGTCCTGCCCTTCCCGAAGCAACCCGGCAGCTTCTACCACCTGTCGAAGGTGCACGACAGCCACAACATCGCCTTCTGTTGCCGGGCCTGGGGCCTTCGCTCCACCGATCTCAACCAGGGCGTCGTGTACGGGCAGTCCACGCCCGAGACCACGCTGCACCCGGAGCTGGCCACGCGCTTCGACTACGACGCCGTGTTCGGGACGGTGCTGAACCGTTTCGTCATCCAGGCCGCAGCCGGTGAGCCGCTGACCGTCTACGGCAAGGGTGGCCAGACCCGCGGCTTTCTCGACATCCGGGACACGCTCGCTTGTGTCGAACTGGCGATTCGCCACCCGGCCCAGGCGGGTGAGTTCCGGGTCTTCAATCAGTTCACCGAGTCCTTCTCGGTCAGCCAGCTGGCGCAGAAGGTCTCCGACGCCGCCGGTGGGGCCGAGATCGTTCACCTCGACGACCCCCGCGTGGAGGCCGAGGAGCACTACTACCGGGCCGCGCACACCAAGCTGCTCGATCTCGGCCTGATGCCCTACCTGCTCGGTGACGAACTGCTGGCCGACATGCTGTCGATCGCGCGGGCTCACCTCGGCCGCCTCGAGCGTTCTGCCCTGGAACCGAAGGTGCAATGGCGCTCGACTTCGAGCAGCCTTACGCGGGCGGGGCATGCCAAGCCCGAAACGTCTGCTGAGCGACCCGTCTGAGGGGGGTCTCAGCGACAGGGGCTAGCGTCGCCGAGTTGCGCCACGCCGGGTCCCGGTGGAGGTCGCACTCCAGAGACTCCCGGAAAGCAGCCCCTCGATAGTGGACCGACTCCGAGCACACATCGGACCTCTGTGGCCCTACGCGCTGCTCGTTGCCATCCCCGTGGCTGGGTTCGTGTTGCCGGATCTGATCGCCGGCCGGCTCGTCATCACCGGGGACAACCTGCAGCAGAACTATCCGCTGCACGTGCTGGTCGGATCGATGCTCCGCCACGGCGAGCTGCCGTTCTGGAACCAGTACATCTTCAGCGGCACTCCGCTCATGGCGGATTTCAACGCCGGCGCCTTCTATCCCCTCGTGGGCCTGTTCGTGATCCTCCCGGACCGGGCGGCCTGGATCGCCACCGAGGTCGTCCTGTTTTCCGCGATCGCCATCGGGATGTACGTCTTCCTGCGGGCGCTCAAGCTCTCGACGGTCGCCTGTCTCCTCGGGGCCGTCACCTTCGCCTTTGCGGGCCCGGTCTTGAGCCAGGCCAACCACGTCGACATGACCGAGGGCTTCGTCGCCGTCCCCTGGATGTTGCTTGCCGTCCATCACATCGTGCGGGATGGCCGGTGGCGCTGGGCCATCGTGCTGGGCATCGCCTACGCCACCGTGATCCTGGGCGGGGCACCCGAGGCGATGCTCGACGAAGCGCTCCTCGTGATCGCGTTCGCCGTCGTGTCGGCGGGACTCGGCCGAGAGCGTTGGTGGCGGGTGCTCAGCCGGTGTGCGACCGGGGCGGCGCTCGCCCTGTCGCTGGCGGCGATCCAGTGGTTGCCGGGCCTCGAGGCCATTCAGAACTCACAACGCGGCTCCGGGGTCTTCGCTGCCGCCGGGAGCTTTCCCACGCCGTTCAGCATCTTTGCGTTGGTGCCGTATCTCGACGGAGGCTATGGACACCTCGGGGAATCCCAGTTCTTCAGCCAGTACAACCTGCCCGAGGTCGGCATCTATCTGGGTGTGCTGCCGCTGATCGCGCTCATCACCCTGTTGCACCCGCGCTGGCCGAGTCGACTGGCCGCGCGTGATCGGCTCACGTGGTACGCGGTGGGTGTCTTCGGGTACCTGCTCGCGCTGGGGTCGAACACGCCGCTGGAGAGTTTGTTCAACCGGATCCCCATCTACGGCCATCAGCGACTTCAGAGTCGCAACATGATCATCGTGGCGACGGCCGTGTCCGTTCTGTTCGCGGGATGGCTCGACCGGACTGACGCGCCGCCGGTGGAGGTGCGTTGGCGACGTTACGACCGGATCCTCGGGCTGGTGCCCTTCGCGCTAGTGGCCATCTTGGCCGTGTGGGCGCTCACGGCGACCGGATCGCTCGTGCACGTCTTCGCCGGCGTCTGGGCCAGTCCAGGCGTGACCCACACGGTCCGGGAGGCGACGATCATCGCCCTCGTCCTCGCGGCCGGCGCTGCGGCGCTCGTCTGGCTGCGCGCCCGGCTCAGTGCGAGGCAGTGGGCGGCGGCGGCGATGGCCTTCGTGGTGGTCGATCTGGGGGTGATGGCGCTGACGAGCCAGCTGACCCAATCGCCGACCAACGACCTGGTCAGCGGGACGACCCCGATACAGCAGCTGATGGCGGCGCATCTCTCGGGGGGAGGCCGGTTCATCAACTACGACCCGCAGACGTATTCGAGCTATCCGGGAAGTGCGCAGGGCATCCCGGACCTCAACATCATCCCGGGGTTGCCCTCTGTCTCGGGGTACGCCTCGATCGTGAACAGCAATTACGAATCGGTGACGCACACCCACGAGCAGGACGACCTGGACATCGGCCAGCTCGGTTCGGGCACGCTCGATCGGCTGGACCTCCAAGAGGTCGTGACCGTGCCGGAGTACTTTCTCGTGCCGCTCGATTCAGCTCCACGCTCATTGTCCGGGGTGCAGCAGGTGTCTGAGGGCTTCGGATCGGATCCCGTCTTGCCACGAGGGTACGGGGCGAACTTCAACGAGACCGCCTACCCCTTCTACGCGGGCCCCCGACCCTCGCTGCACTCCGGCCAGAGCGAGTCGTGGTTCTTCGGTGAGTCGCTCGAGCCGGACACGGCGACCGTGCTCTTCACCCACGCCGCCTCGACCACCTCGCTCGTGCGGTTCGGCGTCCTCACGGCGGACGGGTCGACGCACTGGGGGGCAACCGTGCCGGTGGCGATCGGTGCGAAGCGGGTGACCGGGCGTCTGCCGCGCGGGCAGGGGATCGGGCTGTCCGTCCAAGTGGTCGGGTCGCTGCCGGCACACCAAGCCGTCATTTCGGTCGGCGGCCAGTCGTACGAAATCGCCGGTTCACTCTCCGCGGCCATCGTGCCGGGACCGTGGTACCAGGCGGGAACGTCGCAGGGCTACGTGGTCTACACCTCCTCCCGTCCGCCGCAGCCCGTGTCGGCATCGACGAGCGGCGGCCGACCGCTTGGCGTCACCGTTCTCTCGAGCTCGACGAAGTCCGAGACGATCAGGGTCGATGCGCCGTCGTCGTCAACGGTGGTTCGGTCGGTCGCCTGGGACGCGGGGTGGCTGGCGAGTGTCTCTGTGAACGGGGGAACGGCGCGCGACGTGCGGGTCTCCTCGTTCGATCTCGTGCAGCAGGTCCGCATCCCTGCCGGCCGCGACGTGGTGACGTTCCGCTATCGGCCACCTCACCTGGGCTTGGCCAGCGTGTTGAGCATCGGCGCCGTCGGGCTCCTGGTGGTTCTCCTCGGCGGCTGGCTCGTGCTGCGACGACGGCGTCAGCACTCGACCTCGGCCGTCACGCCGGCATCGGACCGAGAACCCGAGGCGGTTTCGGTCTGACTTCGGGTCAGCAGTACGGGTGCGCAAGGGTCAGCAGGAACTCGCCGTCCTCCGCTCCCCACATCTCCTCGATCACGAATCCGGCCTGGTTGAGCTCGGCCTCCACCCGCTCGGGGGTGAACTTGGAGCTGATCTCGGTCAGCAGGTCCTCACCCTCCTCGAAGCGGACGCTGATGTCGCCGTCGGTGAGCGTGAACTCGCACGCCTCGTCGGCGCGCAACCGCATTTCGATCCACTGTTCGTCCTCGTTCCACACCGCCACGTGGCGAAATCGATCGGGGTCGAAGTTGCCGCCCAGCTGCTGGTTGAGCACGTGGAGGACGTTCCGGTTGAACGCGGCGGTCACGCCGGCGTCGTCGTCGTACGCCGCGACCAGCCTGGCCCGGTCTTTGACCAGGTCCGTGCCGAGCAGCAGCGAGTCGTCGCTGGACATCGTGCAGTTGAGATCGAAGAGGAAGCGGGCCCGTTGGGCCGGGTCGAGGTTCCCGATGGTGCCGCCGAGAAACGCGACCATGCGGCGGCCCTCAGTGGGGATCTCCGTCAGGTGATGGTGGAAGTCTCCGATGACGAGATGGATGTCGACCGCGGAGAACTCCGCTGACAGTGTGTCCGCGGCACCGCGCAGGAACTCGTCGCTGACGTCGAAGGGTACGTAGCGCGTCAAGGTGCCCGCCTCTTCGAGGGCGGATAGGAGCACACGCGTCTTGTCGCACGCGCCGGCGCCCAACTCGACGAGAGTGTCGGCCTTGGCGAGCCCCGCGATGGCCGGAGCGTTTGCCTCGAGCAGTGCCCGCTCGGCCCGCGTGGGGTAGTACTCGGGCAGCTGGGTGATTTCCTCGAACAAGCGGCTGCCACGCTCGTCGTAGAACCACACAGGCGGGATCGACTTCTCGACGCCCTGCAGGCCCAACAGCGCATCCGCCCGCATCTGGGTGCGGACCTCCTCGGGGGAGAGGTGCACGTCAATTGTGTAGGCCATGGCTCAGGGATCCCGGGCCAGCCGCACGCCGCCGAAAACCCAGCGCGCTCCGGGCGGGAAGAAGTTGCGGTAGGTGGCGCGGGTATGCCCCTGGGGGGTCGCGCAACAGCCCCCGCGCATGACGTACTGGCTCACCATGAACTTGCCGTTGTACTCGCCAACTGCACCGGGAGCGGCCCGGAAGCCCGGATAGGGCGAGTAGGCGCTCGACGTCCATTCCCACGTGTCGCCGTAGATGGCGTTCGAACTGACCGCGGGCCGAGGGTGCGGCGCCCCCCGGACAAGGAAGTCGTCGCGCAAAAAGTTGTCACCCTGGCCTTGTGCCTCCGCGATGGTCTCCCACTCGGACTCCGTCGGCAGCCGCAGGCCGGTCCAGTGGGCGAACGCGTCCGCCTCGTAGTAGCTGACGTGACACACCGGCTCGTCAGGATCGACCGGCCGGACCCCCGCGAGCGTGAACTGGAGCCACTGGTCCGGATGGTCGGGATCGCGCGACCAGTACAAGGGGGCCTCCCAGTCCTGCGCGTTCACCACGGCCCAGCCGTCCGAGAGCCAGAACTCGGGTCGCCGGTACCCGTCGTCCTCCATGAACGAGAGCCACTCACCGCAGGTGACGGGGCGGTCGGCCAGCCCGAACGGGGTGAGCTGCACGGTGTGGACCGGGAACTCGTTGTCGAAGCCGAACCCCACACCCCGGTGGCCGATCTCGACGGGCCCGCCGTCGTGTTCGAGCCAGCCGGCCTTCGGCGGGTGGCTCGCGTCGCCGGGAAGCGCCCCGGTCACGTAGGCCGGATGGAGGGGGTTCCGCGAGAGGACGTGCTTGATGTCCATCAGCACGAGCTCCTGGTGCTGCTGCTCATGGTGGAGCCCGAGGGTGATCAGCTCGACGAGGCCCGGTTGTCCCGGCTCGCGCAGCAACGCCTCCATCTGACCGTCGACGTAGGCCCGATAGCGCGCGATCTCGTCGATGCCGGGACGCGACAGCAGCCCGCGCTCGGGCCGAGGATGCCGGGCGCCGACGGCCTCGTAGTAGGAGTTGAAGATGTATGCGTACGCGTCGTTGAAGGCCCGGTAGCCACTGGCGTACTCGCCGAGGACGAAGGTCTCGAAGAACCAGGTCACGTGGGCCCGGTGCCACTTGGTCGGGCTGACGTCGGGCATCGTTTGGACCGTCTGATCCTCGGCGCTCAGCACCGACGCCAGTCGTTCGGTGGTCGCCCGGACGCGGACGTACTCCTCCAAGAGGTCAGACGGCGCTGCAGGACCGCTCATCGTCATGGGATCCGTCCCTTCGCCACCCCACCCGGGAGCGGTCGCACATGTGGACTGCACGGCTCGATTGACCCTACCCAGACGTCGTGACATTCAGGCGCGCACCGCGCAATTTTGCCCCAGGACCAGGGGGGACCTTCTGCCTGCCGACGGAGAGGCTCACAGGATGGCGAGTCCGCCCGGCCGGGCGCACACACAGCCCGATTCATGCCGGGGATCGGTGTCCTCGCGACCGATCGACGAGAGCACGACCTCGTCGCGGCGAAGAGCCCGAGACCAACCGGGGGAGCCATCGATTGGCGGCACAACGTCCCCGGTGAGGCCGCTACGCCAGCACCTTGCGCCGGAAGTTCTGGAGGCCGAGGGTGAGAAAGATCACGCTGAACGCGATGATCGCGGGGTAGATGACATAGAGATGCATGTGTGCGGCGTTCGTAAACGCAGCCCGCATGCCGTCGTTGATGTAGATGAGCGGATTGATCAGCACCACGATCTGCAGCCAGTGCACCGCACCCACCTTGACCGGCGCCAACCGCGTCCATTGGTAGTAGGTGCCGCCCAGGAAGGTGATGGGCAGCACGATGAAGCCGAACATCAGGCCGAGGTTGCGCGGCTCGAACGAGGTGCCCAGCAAGAGCCCGAGCGACGCCATGCACACACATGACAGCGGCACGAGGGTCAAGATGAGGAGCCAGTGCAGGTTGATGTGGGCTTCGACGCCGGCGGCGTGCACCACCGAGGCGATCGGCAGCACGATCGCCGCCGAGATCAGTCCCTGGGCGCCACCGGAGATCACCTTCGAGATCGCGACCAGCCAGATGGGGCACGGCGCCTGCACGCGGTCCTCGATCTCACGGGTGAAGCCGAACTCCTGCGCCAGCTGCATCGCGACGGCTTGGATGCCTTGGAACATGATGGCAAGCCCAACCACCCCGGGCACGAGGACGGTGGCAAAGGCCGACTCGGCCCCCGGGACCCCACTGGCGGCACCGATGCCCTGGCCGATCTTGGGGAAGACGTAGAGGAAAACGAAACACAACAGGAACGGCTGCACCAGGGTCCGCACCGTGAACTCGATCTTGTGCTTCCACAGGACCACCATGTCGCGGAGGATCAGCGCCCGCAGCGACGTCCAACTCGCAGCGGTCGCGGACCGTGTGGGCGTCAGGTCGACATGATGCGTACCTGGCGATCCGAAGGTCGACGGGTTGATGCCGGGTGTCGCGGTCGCAGTCATCAGTCGCGCAGGTCCTTCCCGGTGAGTCCGATGAACACCGTCTCGAGCGTGGGCTCGGTGACCGAGAGGTCGGCCAGGGAGAAGCCGGCGGCTTCTGCGGCCTCGACGACCCGCGGGACCAGGCGGTCGGCGCCACGGATCTGCAACTCGACTCCGTCCGCGACCGGCCGTGTGCGCGTCACGCCCTCGAGCTGCCTTTCGAAGCCGGCCGCGAGCTGGGTCGGATCGCCCGCCGCCTTGACGGTCACGATGGTGTCGGCACCCACGCTGCGCTTGAGCTCCGTGGGTGTGTCGAGAGCGAGGATCTTGCCGTGGTCCATGATGGCCACGCGATCACACAGCTTGTCGGCCTCCTCCATGTAGTGGGTCGTCAACATGATCGTCTGACCGTCCGCGTTCAGGCCACCGAGGAGTTCCCACAGGGCCAGACGGCCCTGTGGGTCGAGACCGGCCGTCGGCTCGTCGAGGAAGAGGACGGCTGGGCGGTGGAAGATGGCCCGGGCCACCATCAGGCGTTGTGCCATGCCGCCCGAGAGCGCGTAGACCGAGGCTTTGGCGAAGCGGCTCAGTTGGAACCGCTCCAACAAGTCGTCGGCGGTCTGTCGGCACTCCTTTGCGCCCATCCCGAACAGACGTCCGTGGAAGTACAGGTTCTCCCAGGGCGTGAGCTGACGGTCGAGCGTGTTCTGCTGCGACACGACGCCGATGAGTTGTTTGACCAGCGTCGGTTGCCGCACGACATCGATGCCGCCCACGAACGCGCTCCCACCCGTGGGCACGACGCGCGTCGTGAGAACACCGACGGTGGTCGTCTTGCCGGCGCCGTTCGGGCCCAAGAGTCCGAAGACTTCCCCGGTCCCCACCTGAAGGTTCAGTCCGTCGACCGCTCGGAAATCCGTCCCGGGGTACGTCTTGGTGAGCTCGACCGTCTCGATGATCGGCCTGGTGCCAGGCACGG
This sequence comes from Acidimicrobiales bacterium, assembly GCA_035551835.1. Classification (GTDB taxonomy): domain Bacteria; phylum Actinomycetota; class Acidimicrobiia; order Acidimicrobiales; family RAAP-2; genus Bog-473. The sequence continues at coordinate 65,506 of DASZMN010000032.1, forward strand.
CGCCATCGAGCGGGTTGGCGGTGGCAGTGGTCGTCATGGCGCTGCCAGCAGGGTACCGGCCCGCTCCTCAGTCCTCGGCCAGTATCTGGTACAGGTCCTTGCGCGCCTTTTGGATGATGGAGACGCCGCGCTCGATCTGCGCTGGTTCGCCGGCTCCGGCCAGTTGCTTGGCGGCGCTGGCCAACTGGCCGATCGCCTCGCGCATCGTCCGGATCTTGTCCTCGGCCTCGTCAGCCGCCTGCCAGGGCTGCTCGTTCTTCTCGGCCTCGGCGCGGCCGGCATCGGTCAGGGCGTAGGTCCGGCTGCCGTCGACATCGGACGACTGCACGAGACCTTCGTCCTCCAGCATCTGGAGGTGCGGGTAGACCGACCCCGGGCTCGGCCGCCAGAGGCCGCCGCTCATCTCTTCGAGCCGGCGCATGACCTCGTAGCCGTGGGCGGGTTCTTGGCGGAGGGCCAGCAGGATGGCGGTGCGAATCGCACCTCGCCGCATGCGGCGACCGCCGCCCCAGCCGCCCCGTCCGCCGCCCCAGCGCATGCCCGGGCCACGCATGGCGTGGGCGAAGAAGTGCTCGTGGTCCTGCTCTCGGTCCCCGTGGTGACCGTGTCGGTGCTCCTGATCGTGCTCGTGTGGGTGTGGCATGTGATGTTTCTCCTGTTCGAAAGGTTGAGTGCTATCTCGTTATGTAACGTACCATAATGATATATCGCAATATTTCACATCGTCCACCTGTTTGCAGAAGGTAGAAGCCGGTTGCTCGGAGTTGGTGCCCGCACCCAGGTGGGCGCAACGGCCGGTGGGGTGCTGCCCCAGGAGCCGAAAATGGGATTATTCAGGTCGCACAAGTCACCCCTGGTCAGCCCGGAGCGAGCGCTGGCCGGGCGCGATGAGGCCATGGCCGTCACCGGGCCGCACCTGGTGCTGGGGACGAAGCTGACCCCTCCGTTCCCCGAAGGGTTGGAGCGGGCCGTCTTCGGAATGGGGTGTTTCTGGGGGGCCGAGCGGTTGTTCTGGTCGCTCCCGGGGGTGTACGCGACCGCCGTCGGCTACGCGGGCGGCCTCACGCCGAACCCCACGTATCGAGAGGTCTGCCGCGGCCGTACCGGGCACGCCGAGGTGGTCCTGGTCGTCTACGACCCCGTGGTCACCGCCTACGAGCAGCTGTTGCGCGTGTTCTTCGAGGGACACGACCCGACGCAGGGGATGCGCCAGGGCAACGACGTCGGCACGCAGTACCGCTCTGCGATCTACACGACCACGCCCGAGCAGGCCTCGGTCGCCCAAGCGGTCGCCGCGCAATTCGGCCGGTCGCTCCGGGACGCCGGATACGGCGCGCTCAGCACCGAGATCAGGCCGGCCGGCGCGTTCTACTACGCCGAGCCGTACCACCAGCAGTACCTCGAGGCCAACCCCTCGGGGTACTGCGGACTCGGTGGCACGGGGGTCTCGTGCCCGGTCGGGCTGGCTGACGCCAACTGAACGAGATGCAGCGCGTCGCCTCCACGGCCCGGGCTCAACGCAGTCGGATGACGTTGCCCGTCACGAGCGCTGCGGCGTCGGACGCCAGATAGGCGATCACCTCGGCCACCTCCTTGGGCGTGGCCACCCGGCGCCCGGCGGAGCGTGTGGCGGACGCGGTCTGCGGGTTGATCCAGCCCGTGTCCGTGACCGGCGGGTGCACCATGTTGGCGGTGACGCCGTAGCGGGCGAGCTCGGTCGCCGCGCTCAACGTGAAGTTCACCTGGGCCTCCTTGGCCGCGCCGTAGGAGACCTCCTCGGGGAAGCCGTCTCGCTCGCCCGAGGTCAGGCCCACGATGCGGCCCCACCGGCCATGTCGGACGATGTGCCGACGGGCGAACTCGGCGATCAGCAGCGCCGCCGCCCGCGCGTCCACGGAGAACACCTGGTCCAACGAGCGCGCCGTCACGGGATTCTGGGCGTGGCCGAAGCGGTCCGTCGCTTTCGGCACGAAGGTGTCGCCGATCCAGCCCGACGCGTTGTTCACGAGGATCTGTACCGGACCGAGCTGTTGCTCCGCGGCATCGAAGACGAGGGGAATCGAGTCAGCATCCGACAGGTCAGCCTCCATCACGGCGGCCAGGCCGCCGGCGGCCCGGATTGCCTCCACCACGAAATCGGCCCGGGCCATGCGGGTCGCCCGGTAGGCCGCTGGCAGGGAGGGATCCTCGAGCCCGCCCAGCTGGTCGCTGCGGAAGTAGGTGCAGAGGACCGCCGCGCCCCGCGCCGCGAGCGCCTTGGCCGTCGCAGCGCCGATGCCGTGATTCGCCCCGGTGACGAGGGCCACCCGGCGTCCCCCCGCTCCCTCCCCGCCCGGTTCGCCCGTTCCCGTCGTCACGTCGTTGCGCGAGGAGCTCAGCTCAGCTCAGCTCAGCGCAGCGCGGCCATGCGATCGAGCACGGCCTCTGCTTCCGTCACGAAGCGCTGGACCAGTTCGCCGGCGGGAACGAGCTCGGTGATCGCGCCGACGCCCTGGCCGGCCGGATAGCACTCCTTGTCCACGTCGACGCCCCCGCTGAAGGAGTCGCCGCCGAGGTGCATGGCGCCGTTGCCGTAAGACACGGCGAGCTGCTCGGGGAACTTCTTGAGGTCCTCGGGATGCGCGGCGTAGTAGTCGGTGTAGTCGTTACGGACGACGCGCATCGTCTTGCCCGAGTACGCCCGGCTCACCGTGGTCTGGTCCTCGCGGCTCGTGAGGAGCTTGTCCTTGTAGCCCAGCACGCCTCGGGCCTCGGGCGTCGCAATGAAACGCGTCCCGATCCAGACGCCGTCCGCTCCGAGCGCGAGGGCGGCGGCGAGCCCGCGGCCGTCGAAGATGCCCCCGGCGGCGACGACGGGGACGCGCGCGCCGACGGCATCTACGATCTGGGGGACAAGGGGGAACGACGCGACCTGGCCGGTGTGCCCGCCCGCCTCGGTGCCTTGTGCCACGACGAGGTCACAGCCCGCCTCCACGGCGCGCACCGCGTGGTCGACCTTGCCACACATGCTCACGACGACGAGGCCGTGCTGGTGGCAGAGGTCCACCACCTCGGTCGGCACGCCAAGGCCGGCGACGAAGGCGGAGGCCCCACCCTCGATGACCATCTTGACCTGCTCGGTCATGCCGCCCGGCATGGCGGTGAGCAGGTCGACCCCGAACGGCTTGTCGGTGGCGGCCCGCACCGCCGCCATCTCTTCGACCATCTTCTCGCTGCCCATGGTGGACGCGCCGAGGCAACCGAATCCGCCCGCGGCAGAGACGGCCGCGGCGAGGGCCGAGTACGAGACGCCCCCCATGCCGGCCAGCATGACGGGGTGCTCGATCCCGAGCAGTTCGGTGAGTCGGGTACGCATGAATCCTGGGCCTTCCTGGGTCTGCCGGTGCGGCCACGCGCCACATCCGCCGCGGCGACCGTAGCGCGGTGGCGCGGGTGCTCCGGTGGTGCGGCCGCAGCGATCGCCGCAGTGACGGTTCCGGCGGAACGGGGCGGGGAGCCGCCCATGGTTGCAATTTCGACCGAGGCGTTCCTACTCTGAGCCGATCGTGGCAGACGTCGGAGAGGTTGGTGTGAGCGTCGACGCGACACCTCCCGTGGCCGAGCGGATCACCGGTCGCCGACTGTGGCTGATCCTCGGCGCCCTCCTGCTCGGCATGCTGTTGGCCGCGCTCGACCAGACGATCGTGTCGACGGCGCTGCCGACGATCGTCGGCGACCTGCACGGTGGCTCGCACCTGGCGTGGGTCGTCACGGCCTACCTCCTCTCGTCGACCGTGTCCACGCCGTTGTGGGGCAAGCTCGGCGACCAGTACGGGCGCAAGATCTTCTTCCAGGCTTCGATCGTGATCTTCGTGATCGGCTCGGCGCTGTGCGGCCTCAGCCACACCATGACCGAGCTCATCGCCTTCCGCGCGCTGCAGGGTCTCGGCGGCGGCGGCCTGATGGTGGGTGCGCAAACCATCATCGGCGACGTCGTCTCGCCGCGCGAGCGGGGTCGGTACATGGGCCTGTTCGGCGCCATGTTCGCCATGGCGACGGTGATCGGGCCGCTCATCGGCGGCCTGTGTGTGACCTACCTGTCGTGGCGCTGGGTCTTCTACATCAACCTCCCGCTCGGCATCCTGGCGCTCTTCGTCACGGGGGCGGTGTTGCCGGGGCATCTGCGCAAGGTGCGCCACGCCATCGACTACGCCGGGACGCTGTTGCTGGCGGGGTCGGCGACGTCCCTCATCATCTTCGCCAGCCTGGGCGGGATCTCGTGGGCCTGGGGTTCGGTGCCGAGCATCTTCACCGCGGGGCTCGGCGTCGTGCTGGCCGTCGTCTTCGTCGTCGCCGAGCACTACGCCGCCGAGCCGGTCATCCCGCTCCAGCTGTTCAAGGTGCGCGTCTTCAACGCGGCCAGTGCCATCGGGTTCGTCATGGGCTTCGCCATGTTCGGCGCCCTGACCTTCCTCCCGCTGTTCCTCCAGAACGTCAAGGGCGTCAGCCCGACGGTGTCGGGCCTGCGGATTCTGCCGCTCATGCTCGGGATGCTCGGCGCCTCGGTGACCTCGGGTCGACTGGTGACCCGCTGGGGCCGCTACCGCGTCTTCCCCATCGTCGGCTCGGCGCTCTTGACGCTGGGCGCCTACCTGCTGTCCTACATCGACGCCTCGATGAACGCCTGGCTCCTCGCCTTCTACATGTTCATCTTCGGCGTCGGCATGGGCCTGATCATGCAGGTGCTCGTCGTTGCGGTGCAGAACGCGGTGTCCTACGACCAGCTCGGCGTGGCGACGAGCTCGGCCACCTTCTTCCGCATGATCGGAGGTTCCTTCGGCACGGCGGTCTTCGGGGCGATCTACGCCATCGTCTTCAACCGCACGTTCGCGCCCACCCTGGCCAAGGTGCCCGCGTCCGTGCTCCGCTCGTTCAATCCCCAGGCGCTCGACCCGGCATTGTTGAACAAGCTGAAGTCGACGGCGGCAGGGCTCGCCTTCTTCAACAAGTACATCGACGCGGTGACGCACTCTGTGCAGACCGTCTTCCTCGTGGCCGTGCCCATCTCGTTCTTCGCGTTCTTGTTGAGCTTCCTGTTGCCCGAGGTGCCACTGCGCCGGACGGTCGAGACGGTCGACACCGGGGAGGTCCACGGGGCGATGCAGGCGCGGTCGTCGCTCCAGGAGATCGAGCTGGCGCTCCAGCGCATGTCGGCCCGGGAGAACCGCGCCGAGCTCTACGACACGTTGGCCCAGCGCGCCCGGGTCGACCTACCGCCGCGGGCAGTCTGGCTGCTCTACCGGCTGGCCGACCGGCCCGCCTGCACGGTGGACGAGGTCGCCGAGCATCTGCACGTCGATCCGTCCGTGATCGAGCCGGGGGTGGAGGGCCTGGTGACGGCGGGGATGATCGAGGAGCACCGTCGCGGTGCGGAGTGCGACCTCCATCTGACGTCCGCCGGTTCGCTCGCGCTGCAACGCCTGACCGAGGCGCGGCGCAACGGGCTGACCGAGCTGCTCGAGGGGTGGAACCCCGAGGAGCATCCCGAGGTCGTCGAGCTGGTGAAGCAGCTGGCGCACTCCTTGCTGGCCGACGACGAGCGGCTGATCGCCGATGCCATGGCGCGTGAGCCCGCCGGTGCGGGCGCCGCCGGCGGTGGGGCAGCGACGGAGTAGTGACGGAGTAGCCGCTCAGCTGGACGTGCACGAGGCCCGGAGCATGGCGCGGGCCTCCGGTCCGGCGCCGATGGCGTCGAGCCCGATGAGTGCGGCGCCGAGGACCGGCGGAGCTTGGAGCCGGATGAGCTCGGCGCTCGGTGCGACGGCGTGGATGCCCTCGTCGAGACGACGGTGGAACCGCTCGTCGCGCGTGTCGAAGACACCACCTCCGAGCACGACCTCGACCGGCTCGCGCTCGACGCCGAGGCGCTGCACGGCGGCACGGACGAAGGTCACGATCTCGTCGGCGAGTTGGTCGGCCGCCTCCCGGGCGGGCGCGTCGCCGTCCGCGGCAGCGTCGAGGAGGACCTCGGCCAGGGCGAAGAGGCGCTCGCGCGCCATGGCGCCGGTGTGCACAGCGGTCAGCACGGCCTCGGCGTCGGTCTGGCCGAGGTGGGCCGGGACCGTCCGGCTGAGGATGGTCGGGGCGCCGCGGCCATCGTTGGCCCGTATGGCAAGGCCGAGCGCCCGCACGCCGAGCCAGGCGCCTCCGGCGGCGAAGTCCCCGGACAGCTCCTCGAGGGCGGGAAACCGCACGACGGACCCATCGGGCCCGACCCCGGCGCAATTCAGGCCGGTGCCGCACACGACGCCGACGCCCCAGTCCTTCGTGGTGCCCGCCCGGGACACCGCGAACGTGTCGTTGCGGACGATCGCCTGCGTCGTCCATGCGTTCGCGGCGATCGCACGAGTCATCATGTCGTCGTCGGCCGGCAGGTCGACGCCGGCGAGGCAGTAGACGCCGGTGGAGCACAACGGGCGGGGGAGGGGCGCGACGTCGAGGCTGGCGGCACGGGCGACGGCGACCACCGCCTCCTCGAGCCTCGCGAGCGCGCCGTTCACGCCGAGGCGTTGGTGGTTGCTCGGCCCGACCCGGGCGCGCCCCAACAGCGCGCCGTCGCGCGAGACAAGGATGACGTCCGTCTTGGTGCTGCCGCCGTCGATCGCCAGCACGGCCGGCTCAACGGGGGAGTGGCCGGACACGCTCGGATGTTACGTTGCGGCCCGTGGGGATCTGGGTGGCTCGTGGTCCGCTGGTCGCTCGTGTCGGTGCCGAGATTCACTGGTGTGCCGGGAAGCCTGATCGGCGAAGCAAGACGACGCTGCCATGACCGACCCCATCCGCACCCGCGCCCGCGTCGTAGATCTACATCCCGATCGTCGTGGCGCGCATGGGCCTGTCGCGTCTTCCTGCGGGTCGGAGGGCACGTGAGCGGCGTCGACGAGGCAGTCGCTCCGCAGCCCGCCCGCGTGGGCAAAGACCGCCGGCAGCTCCCGAGCTGGCGCTGGGAGGAGCTCCGCACGACCCTGTGGGTCGTCCCGAGCATGCTCGTGGTGGTCGCGGTGCTGTTGTTCTTGATCACCTTCGAGATCGACGTGTCCGCCTACCACCACCCGGACATCCTCCCGTCGTGGATCCGCACCGGGAACGCCGACGCCGAGCGCCAGGTCCTGATCGCCATCGCCGCGGCGGTCATCACGGTGGTGGGCGTCGTGTTCTCCATCACGATCCTCGCCCTCACACTGGCGTCGCAGCAGTTCGGGCCGCGCATGATGCGGAACTTCGTGCGCGACATCGGCAACCAGGTCACCCTGGGCATCTTCGTCGGCACCTTCGTCTACTCGGTCCTGGCGCTCGGTTCCATCAACAGCCTCAGTCCGACGTTCGTCCCGCACCTCTCGACGTCGATCGCCGAGGCGCTGCTCCTCGTCGACCTCGGCGTCCTCATCTATTTCATCCATCACATCGCGAAGTCGATTCAGCTCCCCGAGGTGATTGCGGGTATCGCGGCCGACCTGATGTCGTCCATCGACGCCGAGTTCCCAGACCGGGTGGGGGTGCGCGACAACCGCTCGCAGCAGCACAGCGGGAAGAGCGTGCCCGAGCTGCTCACGCTGATCGAGGAGCGTGGCGCCGTGGTTCCCTCACAGGTGAGCGGGTACATCCAGTACGTCGGGTATTCGCAGCTGATCACCATCGCCACGCGGACGGATTCGATCATCCGCTTGGAGCACCGGCCTGGGCACTACCTGGCGACAGGGCGCCCGCTCGCCATGGTGTGGCCCCGGGACGCCGCGCCCGAGGTGGCGCTGGCGCTGGGGAAGGCACACGTGACGGGGCCGCACCGGACGCTGGTGCAGGACCCGGTCTTCGCCATCGACCAACTGGTGGAGATCGCCATCCGCGCCCTGTCGGTTGCGGTGAACGACACCTTTACGACCCTCACCTGCATCGACTGGCTGTCGGCGGGCTTGGGGCGCGTGTCGGGCCGCGTACTCGACGAGGGCGTCTACCGGGACTCGAGCGGTCGAGTCCGCCTGATTGAGTTCGATCCCTCGTACGCCCGCATGGTGAACCGGGCCTTCGACAAGATCCGTCAGTCGGCGCGGGGCATGCCCGCCGTGCTGATTCGACTGATCGACTCGTTGGGGTCGATCATGCTCGACACCACCTCGCCCGAGCAGCGGGCGGTGCTGCGACGGCAGGCGGACATGGTCCTGCGCCTGGCCGAAGAGACCGTGTCCGAAGCGAACGACCTCGAGGAGATCCGGTTCCGCTACCGCAGGATCCCCAGTGAGGATGCGTTCGGTGAGAACGCGCACAGTTGGTCGGAGATGGATCCGGCCTAATTCGAGGTCGGCACCGCAACCTCTGGACGCGGCGCACGGCACGACCTTGGCGTTACCCGCCCGCGTTGTCCGTGGGGGAGGTGGTGGTCGAGGCCGGTGCAGTGGTGGTGGTGGTGTGCGTGCTGGCGCGGGTCGACGTCGTGGTGGCGGCCGTCGTCGTGGTGGTCGTCGTGGCGCTGCCGCTGTTGCCCGTCGGCGAACTCGTGGTGGTGGTGGTGGGCGGAGCCGGGGGAGCCACGAACGGCGTCGTCTCGCCGCTCAGGGTCGCCACGCTCGTCGACGGCGTGACGGCGAGGTTCGTGCAACTACGGGCCGCGTTCCAGCTCTGGACGGCCGCCGTTGCCGGCTGTCCGGTGAGGGGCTGGGGCAGGCCGCCCACGATGGTCGCGGGACGGAAGACGGCGCTCGTGACGTGCCGCCCCTCCGCGGTGATGATGAGGGCGCCGCTGTCGGTCTCGGGCGGCGCGTCGTCGTAGAAGGCGAAGTTGCCGAGGCCGTAGGCGACGTACGAGCTCCCGAGGTAGCCGGCACCGGAGAGCACGTGGGCGTCGGCGCCCACCACGATGTCGGCCCCCGCCTTGACCAGCTGCTGGGCGAGCGGCTCTTGCTGGGGGTTAGGGCAGCTCTGGGTCTCGGTGCCCCAATGCACGTAGACGATCACGGTGTCCGCCGTCCGGCGCACCTGCTGGACCTCGCGCACGAGCTGGGTCGGGTCGATGGCCGACGCGACGCCGGGCTGGGTCGCCGAGGCCGTCCAGCTGCTCACCAGGTTGTCCGCGATGACCTGGGTCGCCGTGATGATGGCGATGCGCTGGCCGTTGATGGTCACGCGGTAGGGGGTGAACGCCTGGGCCGCCGTGTTGCCGATGCCGATGATGGGGTAGCTGGACTGGCTCGCGATCGTCAGGTTCTGCGAGAGACCCTGGGGCCCACAGTCGAAGCCGTGGTCGTTGGCCTCGGTGGCGAGCGAGATCGAGGCGCTCTTGAGGGCCGTGATGGCCGAGGCCGGTGCGTCGAAGATGAACGGCTTGTTCTGTGGCTCCGGACACACCCCGTCGGTCACCGCGGTCTCGAGGTTCACCATGCTGAGCTGCGTCCCGCTGAAGAGCTGGGGAATGGTGGTGCCGAGGGCGGTGGATGGGTCCTGCGCCAGCTTCTCGCCGACCACGCCCGCGAAGTGGACGTCACCACCGAAGCCGATCGTGACCGCCCGCCCGCTTCCCTTCCAGTCCGGGTTGAGCGGCGAGTGGGCGGGGAAGTGCTGCGCGGCCAGCGTGTTGCGCGACGAGGCGGTCGTCGAGGTGGAGGACGAGGAGGTGGGCGGTTTGGTGGAGCCACCCGAAAAGAAGGCCAGGTAGACGATCAGCACGAGAAGGAGCACGCCCGCGACGGTGAATTGCTGGCGTCGGCGCCTGACCCTGCGTGAGACCACGTCGGCACTATGTCACACGGCCTGCCGTCGGACCCGGGCAGGTGGGTCACTGACCAGCCCTTTTGCGCTGGGGGCGGCGGCGGTGCGGCGGGCTCAGGCGGCCGAGCGCGAGTCCCAGTGGGTGGCCAGGGAAGCAACGAGGCCGGTGCAGGCGGCGGCGATCATGTCGCGGCACTCGTCGAAGACGGTCTGGTCGCCGTAATAGGGGTCCGGCACGTCGGCGGCGGCGCCGGCGACCGGGTCGAAGGAGCGGAGGAGCACGAGGCGGTCCGGGTCGGCCCCGAGCCCGCGCAGGGTCTGTCGGTGCCGGCGGTCGAGCGCCACCATGAGATCGGTCTGTGCGAGCTCGGCGGAGGCGAACTGGTGGGCGACATGGCGGTCGCCGGGATAGCCGCCGAGGACGAGCGAGGCCGCAGCGTAGGGGTGCATCGGTTCGCCCTCGTGCCAGGGCCCGGTGCCCGCGCTGGCGACCTGGAGGTGGTCGGCGAGCGTCGTGGCGTCCGCGAGGACGGTCGACCCGGCCAGCGAACGCGTGATGACCTCGGCCATCGGCGAGCGACAGATGTTGCCGGTGCAGACGAACACGACGCGATAGGGCCGGTCCCCGATGGGGTCCGGCAGCACCAGACGGCCCGGCGTGGGAGCGCTCACGCGGGGGCGTACTCGTCGCGCAGGGACTTCTTGACGACTTTGCCGGTGCCCGCCCTCGGCCAGTCGGTTCGGACCTCGAGCTGCTCGGGGATCTTCTGCGTCATGAGACCGGCGTCGCGGCAGAAGGCGACGACCTCGGTCAGTCCGAGGGTCTCGGCGCCCTCGGCGAGCTGCACGACGGCGCAGACCCGCTCGCCGCGCTCGCGGTCGGGCAGCCCGATCACCGCCACCTCCACCACCTTGGGGTGGGTGTAGAGAAGATCCTCGATCTCCTTGGCGCTGATGTTCTCACCCTTGCGCACGATCACGTCCTTCAGGCGGCCGGTCAGGGTGAGGTGCCCGTCGGCGCGGAGCTTGCCCAGGTCGCCGGTGCGGAAGTAGCCCTCCTCGTCGAAGGCTTCCTTCGTGAGCGCCGGGTCGGTGTAGCCGTGGAACACCATCGGCCCCTTGACCCGCACCTCGCCCTCCTCGCCCGGTTTGGCCGGCGCGCCATCGAGGCGGACGACCCGCACGTCGGCACCCTCGACCGGTTTGCCGTCCGTGTTGGCGAGTTGCTCGTCGGTGTCGTGCGGTGAGCCGTTGGAGATCATCGGCACCTCGGTCATCCCATAGCCGTGTACGACGCCGCGTCCGCCGATTTCGTCGCGCACCTCGTAGTGGACTTCGGGCGGCTTGGCCGCACCCCCGCCCGACATGAGACGGAGCGAGGGGAGGACGGGATCGCCCGGCGCCTTGCGCTGCTCGGCGAGGTAGGCGACGTAGAACGCGGTGCTGCCGCCGACCATCGTGGCGCCGTGCTTGCGGAAGACGGGCAGCACGACGGGAGCGGAGAACGCTTCGACGAGCACGGCGGGAAACCCGAAAGACAACATGGTGACGAGGTAGTCCGGCCCCGCGATGTGTGCGAAAGGGAAGGCGATGGAGCCGACGTCGTCGGGCCCCATGTCGAGGGCGCGGGCGAGGCCCCAACCCCCGGCGATCAAAGTCTGGTCGGTGTGCTGCACGCCCTTCGGGTCGGCCGTGGAGCCCGAGGTGTAGTAGATCCAGCGGATGGGGGCGTCCTCGGGCGCGGCCCCGGGTGGCGGCGGGGGCAGCACCCCGGGGTCGGCCTCGGGAAGACCCGCGTCGACGGTGAAGACGGTGGGCCGCGCGGGCGCATCGGCGAGGGCGCGATCTGCGATCGCGGCGAAGTCGATGTCGCGCCAGGTGCCGAGGATGACGAAGAGCGAGGCGCCGGTCTGACGGAGGGCAAAGCCGACCTCGCGCTCTCGGTAGAGGTGGATGATCGGATTCTGCACCGCACCGAGGCGGGCCAGTGCGATGGACAGCACGATGGTATCGATGCGCGTGGGCAACTGCCACGAGACGACCGATCCGGTCGAGATGCCCATGCCGTGCAGGCCGGCCGCCACCCGTTCGGCCCGGTCGCGGAACTCGCCGAACGTGACCGTCGTGCCGTCGGCGGCGATGAGCATCGGGTGATCGGGCGACGCGGCGGCACGCCGGTCGACGAGCTCCCACATGGTGCGGGCGCCGGTGAGAATGTCGCTGGGGCCTGTGCTCATCGCGCTCCTTTCCGTTCCATTCCATAGCAGCTGGAGGCGGGGTGGCCCCAAGTGGGCGCGCGGCGCGGCAGAATGACGACGTGGTCAAACGACCGGTACACCGGGACCCGTTGGCGGAACACGGCGCCGAGGAGGACGAGAGGGGCGTCGACCGCCGGCATCAGGTGGCCCTGGTCGGGGTCGGGGTCGCCGTGGTGCTGTTGGTGTGGTTCGCCCTGGCCAACGTGCGGGACGTCCGGATCGACTTTTGGGTCTTCAACCGCCAGGCGCCGTTGATCCTCGTGATCGTGATCTCTGGCCTGCTCGGCGCCCTGATCACCGCGCTGGTCATGCGGCGCCGGACCCGGGAGTAGGCGCCCCGCCCCAGGGTCGGGTCCGGCGGTCGCCGGGGGGTCGGCTGCCCGGAGGGCCGAGCCGCGTCCACAGCGCACGTTCGGGTCGGTGACCGCGTCCTCTGATCGGCGGCCCGGCTCTAAGCTGACGACCGGTGGAGACCGCTGCTTGGGCACGAACGAAGGGTCGCATTCTCATTGTCCGCGCCCTCGGGGCGTGCAAGCATGGGGCGCCGATGGATGTGGAGATCCCAGGGGGCAGGTGGTAGTGCCGCTTTCCGACCACGAACAGAAGATCCTGGCTGAGCTCGAAGAGTCGCTGGTCCGCCAGGATCCCGAGTTCGCCGAGCGGGTGAGGTCGGAGACCGTCTACCGGCACGCCGGCCGGTACTGCAAGTGGGCGGCCGTCACCTTCGTGCTCGGCGTCGTGATCCTGGTCGCGTTCTACTCCAAGTCCGTCGTGGCCGGGTTCGTCGGCGTCGTCATCATGTTCGCGTCGGCGGTGTGGTTCGAGCGGAACCTGCGGCGCATGGGTCGGGCCGGGTGGCACGACCTCACGCGGTCGAAGGATGGGGAACCGAGGACCGGTGCCGCATCGAGCGGGATCGAGGGTGCCGTCAGCGGCGCACGCGACTGGTTCCGCACCCGCTTCCACCGGCGCGAGGGCTGAACCGAAGTCTGCCGGACCGTTCGTCCGGTCGTCCTGTCGCCCGCGTCGCCATCGGTCGTTTCGCATCGTGATCCTCTTTGCCGGTAGGACCGGCGCGCCGGTCGGCGGGGTGGCCCGCGCAGTGGCCTCTGGGGTGGCCTGCGGTGGCTGACCTGGCGCTGGCCGTGGACATCGGTGGGACGAAGATGGCCGCCGGGCTGGTGGGCCTGGACGGGTCCCTGCTGGAGCGGGCGGAGGTGCCGACCAGGGGCGGGCCGGCCGCCGAGGGGAGCGGCGAGCTCTTGTGGCGCGACCTGGCCGGGCTCGTCGAGCGGGTCGCCGGGGGTGCCGGTGACCGCCTGGTCGTGTGCGGGGCCGGCTGCGGCGGGCCGATGAGCCCCGGCGGCTCCGAGGTGTCGCCGCTCAACATCGAGGCGTGGCGTGGGTTTCCGCTGCGGGCCCGGCTGGCCGAGCTGACAGGCCTCCCGACCTTCGTCGACAACGACGCCAAGGCGCTCGCTCTGGGCGAGGGTTGGACGGGTGCGGCGGCGGGCAACGCGAACTACTTGGGCATGGTCGTGTCGACCGGGGTCGGTGGGGGCATCGTGTTGGACGGCCGCCTGCTCGAGGGCCGGTTGGGGAACGCGGGGCACATTGGCCACGTGATCGTGGAGCCCGACGGGCGCGCCTGCCGCTGCGGTGGCCGCGGTTGTCTCGAAGCGGAGGCATCGGGCCCTGCGATCGCCGCGACCACCGGGCAGCCGCCGCGACTGGCCGTCCCCGAGGTGATCGAGCGCGTCGGGACCTTGGTGGGCCGCGCCATCGCCTCGGTGGTGAACCTCCTGGACCTGCCGCTCGCCGTCGTCAGCGGTTCGGTCGCGCTCGGTTACGGCGAGCCCTTCTTTCGTTCCGCGCAAAGCGAGATGGACCTTCGCTGCGGGCTCGAGTTCGCCCGGGGGGCGCGGGTCGTGCCCGGTGGGCTCGGGGACGCGGGCCCGCTGATCGGCGCAGCCCAGGTCGGGCTCCACGGCCTGGAGCGGGCCGGGTGAGCGGGCGCGTCCGCTGGGGTCGTGACGGCCTGGTGGTGGTCCGGGCCGTGGTGGCGCACCCGAGTCTGTGGTGGGCGGCACTCGGCGCGCTCGGGCGCCTGGCGCGTCGCGGGTGGTGGCGCCGCCGGCCCTTCCTGCCGGTGCCGGGCGACGCCTATTGGCGCTTTCGGCTCGTCACGGCGAACGGCGGCGATGGCAATTCGGAGCCGCTCCGGCCCGCCGATGTCGTGGCGTACCTCCGATGGTGTCAGAGGTCGCGCCCCCACCGCGGATAGCCTCTCGGTTGTATGGAGCGGGTGCTCCTCCTCAATGCGACCTATGAGCCGCTTGCCCTGGTCTCGGATCGTCGTGCCGTCGTACTCATGCTCGCCGGTCGAGCCGAGCCGGTCGCCATCCGAGAGGGCTGCAAGGTCTTCCACTCGGCGCGCCTGGACGTCGAGGTTCCTTCCATCGTCCGATTGAGCCACATGGTGCGGATCCCGCGCTGGGCCCGCACCCCTCCGGTCACCCGGCGCTCCGTGCTGCGCCGTGACGGCGGGCTCTGCGTCTATTGCTCCCGGCCAGCCGACACGATCGATCACGTGATCCCGCGCAGCCGGGGCGGCACGCACGACTGGTTCAACGTGGTGGCGGCGTGCAAACGGGACAACCTGGTCAAGGCCGACCAGTTGCTCTCCGAGCTGGGTTGGACACTGCGGATGAAGCCCGCTCCGCCCGACGGGCACCTCTGGCGCTTGCGGCACCTCTCGGACGTGGATCCGCTGTGGGAGCCGTATCTCGCGGCCGCCTCGTAGGGTTTGACCGCGTCCCCTGCCTCGCCCTCGTCGTCTTCGCAGCATCTCTTCGACGTCGAGCCGTTCCGGACGGAGCGCCGGCGCGCGGTGATGGTGCGGCAGGTGGCGCATCCGACGCTCGTCCTCGGCAGCACGCAGGCCCCGGCGCTCGTCGCGCCTCAGGAACTCCGGGCCCGTGGGGTGGAGCTCGTCCGCCGGCGCGGGGGAGGCGGGGCGGTGTATCTCGAGCCGGGGAACCACCTGTGGCTCGACGCGTGGATCCCGCGGGACGACCCGCTGTGGTCGCCCGACGTCTCGGTGGCCGCGGAATGGGTGGGCCGCTGGTGGGTCGAGGCGCTGGGGGACCTGGGAGTCGGACCAGGGGAATTCTCGATCCACGCCGGGCGCGCCTTGCCCGGCCGGCTCGGCGACCTGGTGTGCTTCGCCGGACGCGGTCCCGGCGAGGTCTTCGAGAGGGACCGCAAGGTCGTCGGCCTCTCGCAGTGGCGCAGCCGCGAGGGCGCGCTGTTCTCCTCCTGCGCGTACCACTCGTGGGAACCCGGGCCGCTCCTTGAGCTTCTCGAAGTCGACGCCGGCTCGGCATCGGGCGAGGAGCTGGCCTCGGACCTGACGGGCGCCGCCATCGGGTTGGGCGCGCTGTTGCCGTCGGCGGTCGACCTGTCGTCGGTGCGAGCGAGATTGGTCGGCTCGTTTCCCGAGTTCGCGACGGGGGCCGGCGGGGCGTAGGCGAAGGCCGGTCCGGCGTCGGGGTGGGCGTCGGAGTCGGTGGCGGAGTCGGTGTCGGTGGCGCGAGACCTCATCGGCCGCGTTGGCCGCCTTTTTCTTTCGTCAGCGCGCCGACCTCTGTCTCGTTGCAGCACCGGGGCGAGCCCCGCGTCCGCGCGCACCGACTCCACCGCACAGCGGGGCGCGTCCACCTGGCCTTTCTCGACTCTTCCCGGTATGCGCCGGGTGCGTCGCCGGGTGCGTCGCCGGGTCGGCGTGGCGGTGAACCGGCTCCGGTCACCGACCGTCCGACGCCCCCTTTGGACGGGGAGAGGTGGTTTTTGGGTTGCGGGGGAGGGAAGTAGTTGTGTGGTGGAGGGAAAGGGCGTAGAGTGGCGCGAAGTGGAGTAATGGGGCGTCAAAGGACGCAGGCCAGGGAGTGTCGTGGGAGAGACGGGTGGTGGCAGCAGGCTTCGTCGGGAGGTACGAGCACTCGCTCGATACGAAGGGCAGGGTGATCCTGCCCGCGAAGTTCCGCGGCCCGTTCGAGCGGGGGGGCTACCTCACCCAGCACACCGAGAGGTGTGTCGCCCTTTGGACACCCGCCGAATTCGAGCGACAGATGGAAGTGATGCAGGAGCGGGCGGACTCGGGACGGGCCGACCGCAACCGAATGCGAATCTGGGCATCGAACTCGGCCGAGGTCGAGATCGATCGTCAGGGGCGCATGCCGATTCCCCTCCACCTGAGGACGTTCGCCCGGCTCGATACGGAAGTGCTGGTGCACGGCGCCATCGACCGGGTCGAGTTGTGGAACCCAGCGGAATGGGAGTCACGCGTGCTGCCCGAGGAGAACTGGCTCCTCGAGGACGACTGAACCCGGCGCCGTTGGGCCTCGCCGCGAGCGCTTCGACCGACAGAGCTCACACCGAGAAAGGGAGTGAAACAAGGAACACCGCATCGAACACCGCAACCACAAGGGATAGGACCCACGGGGGCAGCACCCACCGCGGGGCGAACTGGACCATGTGCAGCTCCTCGACCGGCCCGCTGGAAGGCCACTCCACCCACTTCCACCACGGTCGTCTGGATCTCCACCTCCCCCTCGACCAACCGGCCGAGGAGCTGCAGATGGCCCACTCGTTCGAACACATTCCCGTGCTGCGCGACGAGGTGGTGTCGCTCTTCGCCCCGGTGCCCGCCGGCGTCGTCGTCGACGCGACGCTCGGCGGGGGCGGTCACGCCGCGTCACTTTTGGCGGCGCATCCCCAACTGCGCGTCCTCGGTCTGGATCGGGACCCGGACGCCCTCGAGGCGGCAGCACGTCGACTTTCTTCGTTCGGGGACCGGGTCACCCTGATCCGGTCCCCGTTCTCGGCTTTCGGGTCCGTCGTCGAGGACGCGGGCGTGCTGCCGCTGTCGGGCGCGCTCTTCGACCTCGGCGTCAGCTCACCCCAACTCGATCGGGCGGGGCGCGGGTTTTCCTACCGCGCCGACGGGCCGCTCGACATGCGGATGGACCCGCAGTCCGGCGTGACGGCGGCAGACCTGGTGAACGGGCTGCCCGTCGACGCGCTGGCGCGGCTCTTTCGCGAGAACGGAGAGGGGCGACTGGCCGGGCGTATCGCTCGCGCCGTCGTGGAGGCCCGGCCGTTGACCTCCACGGGCCAACTGGCCGAAGTCGTGGCGGCCGCCGTGCCGCCTGCGGCGCGCCGCAAGGGCCATCCGGCCCGGCGTGTCTTTCAGGCCTTGCGCATCGAGGTCAACGACGAGCAGAACGAGTTGCGCACCGCGATCCCCGCCGCGCTCTCGAGCTTGGGCGTCGGCGGCGTGCTCGCCGTCATCAGCTACCACTCGGGTGAGGACCGTTTCGTGAAGCAGGCCTTCGCCGAGGCGGCGACCGGCGGGTGTGTCTGCCCGCCGGGTCTCCCTTGCGTATGCGGCGCCGTGCCGCGTCACCGTCTGGTCTTCCGAGGCGCCCGCAAGGCGACGGCGGCCGAGGTGGCAGCCAACCCACGGGCCGACGCAGCGCGCCTGCGCGCCATCGTGGGGACGGACGAACGCTGATGGCGCCCCCTCCATCGGCGACCGCGGCAACGGCTGCGCCCGCCCGCCGGCACGCCGGGGTTCCGAGTCCGTCCCGGCGCTGGACCCCGCTGCGCGTCGTCCCGGGCCGGAAGGGAAAGTCCGCACACTCTCGCGGGTGGTTCGGCAACCGGCGCCGGATCCTCAACATCCTTTCCGTCTCGATGATCGTCGCCGCGCTGTTGGCCGTCGTCGTGGCGCAGGCGCTGCTGGCCAACGGGCAGGTGCGGATGTCGGCGCTGCAGCACCAGCTCTCCCTCGAGCAGAGCGCCCATCGCCAGGCCGAGCTCGCCGTCTCGCAGCTGGAGACGCCCGCACGGATCGTCGGCGCAGCGCTGAGCCAGGGAATGATGCACCCGGCCGTCACCGAGTTGCCCTACGTCTCGTTGTCGGTCCCGTTGCCGACGCCGAAGGTCACGCCGGCCGGAGCAGGCGCCGGCACCTCTACGACCACCGCGACGTCGACGCCATGAGCACCACGACGCGGCATGAGCCTCGGCGCGCGCGCGCCCTTTCCGGTCGGACCCCCGTTGCGGGGAAGACGCGGACGCAGCCGCACGCACGGCCCGCGGCGAGGCCATCGGGGCGTCCCGTTCGTGCCCCTCGGACAGCGGCGCCACCGCAGCCGCAACGACGTTCGACCCCACAACGACACCGACCGCCGACGCGCTCGGGACGCCCCACCCGGCAGGG
Organism: Acidimicrobiales bacterium; assembly: GCA_035551835.1. Classification (GTDB taxonomy): domain Bacteria; phylum Actinomycetota; class Acidimicrobiia; order Acidimicrobiales; family RAAP-2; genus Bog-473. The sequence continues at coordinate 83,788 of DASZMN010000032.1, forward strand.
CTGGCTCGGCGCCACGTTCCAGCGGCGCGTCCGGATCGTCCGGATGATCCTCCTGGTGGCGATGCTGCTCCTGGTGGCTCGCCTCGTCGACGTCCAGGTGTTGCACTCGAGCTCGTACCAGGCGCAGGCGCGCGGGGAGTCGGCGATCACCGTCGCACTCCCGTCGCTACGCGGCGGGATCTACGCCCGTGACGGATCGCCACTCGCACTCTCCGTGCCGACCGACGACGTCGTGGCCGACGATTTTCAGATCGCTCACCCGGTACGGACGGCAGATGCCCTGGCCCCGATGTTGCACGTGCCGGCCGCCACGCTGGCGACGCAGCTGCACGAGCATTCGGGCTACGTCGTCCTGGCCAAGCAGTTGCCCCAGTCCACCGGCCAGAAGATCACCGCCGACAGCCTGCCCGGGATCACCCTGATCTCGGACTCCCAGCGCGAGGTCCCCAATGGCAACCTGGCCGCGCCGGTCGTCGGGTTCACCAATGCGGCCGGCAAGGGCGCGGCCGGGATCGAATTCGGTGACAACCAACTGCTTGCGGGCGCCGACGGCAAGGAGACGATCATGCAGTCGCCGGGCGGCGTGACGTTGCCGCAGTCGCCGGTGAGCAACCAGGTCGCGACGACACCCGGGAGCGGACTGGAGCTCACGCTCGACACCCAGCTGCAGTACGAGTCCGAGCAGGCCCTGGCCAAGGCGATCGAGTCGTCCAACGCCGTCAGCGGCACCGCCATCGTGATGGACGTGAAGACGGGCCAGATCCTGTCCATGGCGAACCTCGACGCCACCCACCCCGCGCCGCTCGGGGCGTCGACGGCGGCGCCCACGCCGCCCGGCGGCGTCGTGCCCATCGGCCCCAACGATCCGGTCAACGAAGCACCGAGCAACCTGGCGGTCACCCAGCTCTACGAGCCGGGCTCCGTGTTCAAGCTGGTGACGTTCTCGGCCGCGCTGCAGGAGGGGCTCATCAACCCGAACTCGGTCTTCACCGTGCCCTATCAATTGCAGCTCGACGGCTCCACCTTCCACGACGCCGAGACCCACCCGACCGAGTCGCTCACCGCGACGCAGATCCTGGCGCAATCCTCCAACATCGGGACGTCGGAGATCGCTCAGGGCGTGGGGGAGCAGCATCTGTTGAACCAGGTGAAGGCGCTCGGATTCGGGCAGTCCACCGGGTTCGCGTTCCCCGGCGAGTCCCCGGGCCTGCTGGCGACGGCCGCCCAGTGGGAGCCGACCGACTACGTGTCGCTCCCCATCGGCCAGGTGGACGCGGTGAACGCATTGCAGGTCCTCGACTCCTACAACACGGTGGCGAACGGCGGCGTGTACGTGTCGCCCAAGCTCGTTCAGGCCACGATCAGCCCGTCGGGCACGGTCACCAAGACCGCCGCCTCGGCGACCCACCAGGTCCTGTCGCCATCGGTCAACTCCGAGCTCACCTCGATGCTCGAGCAGGTGGTCAACCAGGGCACGGGCACGAGCGCCGCCATCCCCGGTTACACGGTCGCCGGCAAGACCGGCACCGCGCAGATCCCGACCCAGGGCCAGGACTCCTACGTTCCCGGCGCCTACATGGCTTCGTTCGTCGGTTTCGCACCCGCCGCGAATCCGACCTTGTCGATGATCGTCGTGCTGAACCGGCCCACGCCCATCTTCGGCGGCACCGTGGCCGCACCGGTGTTCTCGCAAATCATGAGCTACGCGCTCCACCGCTACGACATCCCCACCACCCCGGGGGCCCAGAGCACCACGACGCAACCGGGCACCCCGGCCACGAAGGCGAGTGACCAGGCCCAGGACATCACGTGATCTGTTGTGACACACCCATTGCGAGCGTGACGCAGGGGGCCCCTCGGCATGCAACGCTGTCGGGTCGACCATGCGTACCGTGCCGATGAACCTCCTCTTCGACGACATCGAGGTGCTGGAAACGGTGGGCGACCCCACCGCCGTCGAGGTCGGCGGCGTCGCCCACGACAGCCGCCGGGTCGTGCCGGGTGACCTCTTTTGCTGCGTGCCGGGGCTCGAGAGTGACGGACACGTCTACGCGACGGAAGCGGTCGAGCGTGGTGCGATTGGCGTGCTCTGCGAGCACTTCATCCCCGAACTATTGGACCGTGACGTCACCCAGGCTCGCATCGCGCCGGGCACGATGCGCCCGGTCATGGCGCAGCTGGCTGCGGCCTTCTACGGCTTTCCGGCACGCGATCTGCTGATGATCGGCGTGACGGGTACCAACGGTAAGACGACGGTCACGCAGATCCTCGGCGATCTCCTTACCGCGACCGGTCGCCCGACCAACATCATGGGCACCTTGTCCGGCGCGCGGACGACGCCCGAGGCGACTGAGATCGAGCGCGTCCTGGCGGGCGTGCGTGATCGCCAGAAGTGGGACGGGCTCCGTCACGCCGTCGCCATGGAGGTATCGAGCCACGCACTCGTGCAGTCGAGGGTCGACACGATCCACTTCGACGTGGCCGTCTTCACGAACCTCAGCCACGACCATCTCGACTACCACGGCACCATGGAGGAGTACTTCGAGGCGAAGGCAAAGCTCTTCACGTCAAATCACGCGCTGCGCGGTGTGGCAAACGCAGACGACCCCTGGGGGCGCCGGATGCTGGAACGAGCCCACATCCCGATGGTCGGCGTGCACCGCGCCGATGCCGGCGACGTGGTCCTGCGGCCCGGTTGCAGTGAGTTCACCTGGAGGGGCCACCGGGTCACCACCCCGCTGACGGGTGGGGTCAACGTGGACAATGCACTGTTGGCGGCCGAGGCGGCCCTGGTGCTGGACCCTGACCTCGAGCCCGACGAGATCGCGGCCGCCATGGCGCAACTCCGTCCGGTCCCGGGTCGCCTCCAGGTCGTCGCGGCGGCGCCACCTCTCGAGGGATCGATGAAGGCGGCGACGCGCGCTGGATTGCCGCCGGACAACGTCGCCCGCCCGCCCTTTACCGTCCTCGTCGACTACGCCCACACTCCCGCCGGCCTGGAGATCGTGTTGGCCGAGGCGCGCCGGCTCGGTCCCGGGACGCCGGACCGGGTGATCTCCGTCTTCGGATGTGGCGGCAACCGGGACCGGGCCAAGCGCCCCGTCATGGGAGCGGTCGCCGCTCGGGCCAGCGACCTCGCGTTCTTGACGTCGGACAACCCCCGCGATGAGGACCCCGACGCCATCATCGAAGAGGTGTTGGGTGGCGTGCCGGGTGGGAGGGAGAACCCGCGCGTCGTCGTCGAGAGCGACCGGCGCACCGCCATTCGCCGCGCCCTCGATGCCGCCGGCCCGGGGGACGTCGTCGTGATCGCGGGCAAGGGACACGAGAACTACCAGGAGACCGCCGGGCGCCGGTTGCCGTTCGACGATGCCGACGAGGCGCGCGAGGCACTCTCGTCCCGCTTCGTGTCGGACCCGAGCACGTGGGTGGCCGCGACGGACGGCCCGAACCCGCTCCCCCCCTCGGCTTCCGGCGGCACCAGCGCGGAGGGCTGAGGTCACGTGCTCGGTCTTCTCGTCTCGGGTGGCGTCGCGCTGTGGTGTGCCATCCTCTCGACGCCCTTTCTCATCCGCTATTTCCGCAACCGGCAGATCGGCCAGCACATCCGCGAAGACGGTCCGGCGACCCACACCGCCAAGGCGGGCACGCCGACCATGGGCGGCATCGCGATCGTGGGCTCTGTGGCCATCGGCTATGCCGTAGGCCACATCGGCACCGAGATCCGTTTCTCGCGTACCGGCTACCTGACGATCGGCGCGGTGGTGGCGTTCGGCCTCATCGGGTACATGGACGACTACATCAAGATCCACCACCGGCGCAGCCTCGGCCTGAACAAGCGGGCCAAGTCGGCGGCCCAGCTCGTATGCGCCCTCGCCTTCGCTGTCCTGGCGGTGGAATGGGCGCACACGTCGACCGCGTTGTCCTTCACCCGCTCCCAAGCGATCGGGATCAACATGGGCTCCGTCCTCTGGGTGGTCTTCGCCGTCCTGGTCATGGTCGGGTCGTCGAACGCCGTCAACATCACCGACGGGGTCGACGGGTTGGCGGCGGGCTCGGGGACGTTCTGCTTTGCCGTCCTGTCGATCATGGGCTATTGGATCTTCCGGCACTACTCGATCTACCACGTGCTACCGGCGTCCGCGATCGACCTCTCCCTGGTCGCGGTCGCGCTCGCCGGCGCGTGCATCGGCTTCCTGTGGTGGAACGCTGCGCCGGCCAAGATCATCATGGGCGACACGGGGTCGCTGGCCATCGGCGCCGGGCTCGCCGCGCTCTGCCTGCTGCTCAACCTCGAGCTCCTTCTGCTCGTCATCGGCGGGCTGTTCGTCATGGAGACGGTCTCGGTGATCATGCAGGTCATCAGCTTCCGCATCTTCCACCGCCGCATCTTCCGCATGGCGCCGATCCACCACCACTTCGAGTTGGCCGGGTGGCCCGAGACCACGGTGATCGTCCGCTTCTGGATCCTCGGGGGCCTCTTCTGCGCGCTGGGGCTCGGCATCTTCTACGGCGACTTCCTCACGGTGGCGAAGTTCACATGACGCGCCCCACGCCCGGCGGCGCGACAGACCGTGTCAACGATCAGTTCATCCGCCACTTCGTGCCCGGGGTGCGGGAGAATTGGCAGATGCATCGGGTGTCGGACCGAGCGGGAGGGCGCGCGCGCCCCACGGGCGGAAGAGGGAGGTGGCGCGCATGAGTCCCTCAAGCGCGTCCACGACGCGCCGCCCGGCCGGGGCGACCCCGAGCGCGCCGGCCCGACGCGCCACCGGCTCGGCGACCGCCAGGGCCGTGCGCCGCACGGCGCGCGCTGACGGTCAGAAGCTGCAGATCGCTGGCCGGCAGATCTCGGTCTCGACGCTCCTGCTCGTCGACGTTGCCTTGCTCTGCGTGATCGGCCTCGTCATGGTGGGGACGGCCTCGTCGGTTGTCTCGATCTCCACCTACGGCAGCCCCTGGGCGATCCTCATACGCGAAGGCATGTGGATGGCGATCGGCGTCGTGGCCCTCGGGCTGGCCCTGCGCTTCGACTACCGGAAGCTGCGCCGCCTGAGCCCGCTCATCATGGTGGCCACGTTCGGCCTCCTCTTCATAGTGCTCGTGCCGGGGCTGGGCGTGCACGCAATGGGGTCGAGCCGCTGGATCGGCTTCGGCCAGTTCCGCCTGCAACCATCGGAGCTCATGAAGCTCGCCCTCACGCTGTTCGCGGCGGACTTCATCGCCCGCCGGCTCGATGAGGACGCGAGCGACCGCCGCATCATCGGCCCGGTGATCCTCGTCACGGGGTTCGCCTGCGTGCTGATCCTGGCGCAACCGGACATGGGCACCGCCATGGTCCTCGGATGCATTGCGATGGCCCTCCTCTTCGTCTCGGGCGTGCGGCTCGGCCCGGTGATGAAGGTGATGGCCGCCCTCGCGGTGCTTGCCCTGATCGTGGCGGTGGCCTCTCCGTATCGCCGCACCCGGCTGCTGTCGTTCATGGACCCCTCGGCGCACGGCTCGAGCTCGGGCTACCAGGTGCTCCAATCCCTGATCGGCCTCGGGTCCGGACACCTCGTCGGCATGGGGCTCGGGGGCGGGCAGGCGCAGTGGGGGTACCTGCCCAACGCGCACACGGACTTCATCTTCTCGGTCATCGGCGAGGAGCTCGGCATCGTCGGCGCGCTGTTGGTGCTGGCGCTCCTCGGCGGGTTCCTCTGGCTCGGCATTCGGGCCGCGACGGCGTCGGTCGACCGGTTCGGCGGCCTGCTTGCGCTTGGACTCGTGGCGTGGGTGGCGGCCGAGACACTCATCAACGTCGGGGCGGTGGTCGGTGTATTGCCCGTGACCGGGATCCCGTTGCCGTTCATCTCGTTCGGCGGCTCCTCCCTCGTCATCACGATGACCGCCGCGGGTGTGCTCATCAACGTGGCGAGGCAAGGCGAAGATACTGCGGGCCCGCTGCGGGCCGTCGGCGCCCGCCGGGGTCGGTGAACGCCCGTCGCGGCACGGTGATCGCGGGCGGCGGGACAGGCGGGCACGTCGTCCCGTCGCTGCAGGTCGCCCGGGCCATGGTCGCCCGTGGCCACGATCCGGGGAGCGTCGAGCTCTTCGGCTCGCGCCGCGGCCACGAAGCGACGACCTGGCCGTCGCTCGAATTCCCCTACACGCTGCTGCCGGGCCGGGGGATCCGGCGCAGCGTGCGCCCGGCTGCGCTGGTGGCGAACCTGGGCGCCGTGCTCGGCCTTCTCTGGGCCTGCGTGCGCGCGGCCGGCTCGTTCGCCCGCCGCCGGCCCCGCGTCGTCGTGATCGTCGGTGGCTACGCGAGCTTTCCCGCCGGCATCGCGGCGCTGTTGACCAGGGTGCCGGTCGTCTCGGTGACCACCGACGCCGTGCCCGGGGCGGTCAACGGGCTGCTCGGTCGGTTCGCCGCCGCCAACGCGGTGGCCTTCGAGGGGACGGACCTCCCGCGCGCACACCTGACGGGCACCCCGGTCCGCCCCGAGCTCTCGGAGCTCGACCGCTCGGCCGAGGGGCGCCGCGCCGGCCGCGACGCCCTCGGGCTCCCGCCCGATCGCGAGACGGTCACCGCCATGGGCGGCTCGCTGGGTGCGCTGCGGATCAATCGAGCGGTTGCCGACATGGCCCGTTCGTGGGCGGATGATGCCGACCGCGCCGTGTACCACGTGACGGGCCGGCGGGACTACGACCAATTCTCGTGGCCCGCCAGCGGCGCCGGTGCGGCCGGCGGGGCCCGCACGGGGCTGTGGTACGAGGTCGTCCCGTTCGAAGAACGCATGCCGCAGCTCTACGCCGCGGCCGACGTCTGCGTGTCGCGGGCCGGCGCGATGTCGGTGGCCGAGCTGCTCATCACGGGCGTGCCGGCGATCCTGGTGCCGTTGCCGGGCGCACCGCGCGACCACCAGACCCGCAACGCCGAGGCCCTCGTCGCGCTCGGGGCGGCGGTGCACGTCCCCGACCCCGAGTGCAACGGCGAGCGGCTGGTGAAGGAGCTCGACGCCCTGCTCGCGGACCCCGGGCGCCTGGAGGCGATGGGCGCAGCGGCTCGTCGCCACGCGCACCCCGACGCCGCCGCCCGCATCGCCGAGCTGGTCGATTCCCATGCCCGCTGAGCCCGGCCTCGACCTGCGTGCGCCGCGGCGCATCCACGTCGTCGGCATCGGCGGCGCCGGCATGAGTGCCATCGCCCTGGTGCTGCGCGCCATGGGCCACACCGTGTCGGGGTCCGACCTCAAAGACTCGGCGGTGGCCGAACGGCTGCGCTCCCAGGGCATCACCGTCGCGGTCGGGCACCGGGCCGAGAACGCCGACGGCGCCCAGGTGGTGACCTACTCGCCGGCCGTGGCGGCCGACAACGTGGAGTTGGTGACGGCCGGTGCCGCCGGAGCGCTCGTGATGCCGCGTTCGGAGATCCTGGCCGCCATCTGCGCCACCCGCCGGTGCCTGGCCGTCTCGGGGACCCACGGCAAGACCACGACCGCCTCGATGCTGTCGCTGATCCTCGTCGAGGCAGGGCTCCGTCCTTCGTTCCTCATCGGCGCCGACGTCAACGAGATCGGCACCAACGCGGTGTGGGACAGCGGCGAGTGGCTGGTGGTCGAGGCCGACGAGAGTTACGGCACGTTCAAGGCAATCCGGCCTGACCTGGCGGTGCTCACCAACGTGGAGCCGGACCACCTGGACTACTACGGCACCTTCGAGGTGTTGCGCGGCGCCTTCTCGGACTTCGTGGGCGACGCGACCATCGGGGCGGTCGTGTGCTCTGACGATGTGGACGCCGCGGCCATCGGGCGTGCGCACGGGGCGACGCTGGTCGGAGAGGCCGCAGATTCGGACTACCTCATGGAAGAGGTGGCGTTGCTGCGCAGCTCGGTGTCCTTCCGTCTCCGGGGACCCGACGGCGATCTGGGCACACTGCACATCGGGGTCCCCGGGCTGCACAACGCCCGCAACGGCGCGGTGGCCGCCGTCGCCGCGCTGAGGGCCGGCGCACCGTTCGAGGCGGCGCAATCTGCTCTGGCCCGCTTTGCCGGCGTGACCCGGCGTTTCGAATTCCGCGGCGAGGCCAACGGGGTCACGTTCGTCGACGACTACGCGCACCTGCCCACAGAGGTGCGGGCGGCGCTGGCGACGGCGCGCAGCGGTGGCTGGTCCCGCATCGTGGCGGTGTTCCAGCCGCATCGCTTTTCGCGCACCGCTGCGCTGGCCTCACAGTTCGGTCCCGCCTTCGCCGACGCCGACGTGCTCGTCGTGACCGATGTCTACAGCGCGGGGGAGCGCGCAGTGCCCGGCGTCTCGGGCCGACTGGTGGCCGACGCCGTCGCCGCCCAGGACCCGCGGCTGCCGGTGACCTACGCGCCGGGCTGGGAGGAGCTGCGCCAGACCGTGGCGTCGTTGCTGCGCCCGGGCGATCTCTGCCTCACGCTCGGGGCCGGCGACCTGACCGCGCTGCCCGACGACCTGCTCGACGCTCCCCAATGGTGACGATCACGCCGAGTGACGAGCTGCGCGCGCTGGCGGCAGCACTGGGGGAATCGGCGACGCTGATGAAGCCGCTGGGACCGCTGACCACCTACGGGGTGGGCGGACCGGCGGCGCTCTTCGTCGAGATCGACGGGCCCGCCGACGTCGAGGCCGTCCGGGCCGCGCTCGTGGACGGGGCGGGTGGCGCGCCGCTCTTTGTGATCGGACGTGGCTCCAACCTGTTGGTCGCGGACGCCGGTTTCGACGGGATCGTCATCCGGCTCGGCGCCGGTTTCGCGCGCCTCGAACTGCCCGCGCACGGCGACGAGGCCGAAGGTGCTCCCGAGGCGGTGGTGCGGGCGGGTGCCGCCCTCGCGTTGCCCAACCTGGCGCGCAAGGTGGCCGACGCCGGCTGGTCGGGCCTGGCCTGGGCGGTGGGCGTGCCCGGCTCGGTCGGCGGGGCCGTGCGCATGAACGCCGGCGGGCACGGGTCCGACATGGCGTCGTGTCTCGTGCGCTTCCGCTGGGTGGACCTGCTCGGTCCGGACGGCGGAACCGACGAGGTGGGCGCGCTGTCCTACGGCTACCGCTCGTCGTCGTTGACCCCCGCACAGCTCGTCGTCGCGGCCGACCTGCGGGTCCACCCGGGATCGTCCGTCGAAGAGCGGGCTGAGGTGGCCGCGATCGTCCGGTGGCGGCGCGAGCACCAGCCGGGCGGGTCCAACGCCGGCTCGGTCTTCACCAACCCGAAGGACGACTCGGCGGGGCGGTTGATCGACGAGGCCGGGTTGAAGGGGTTCGGCATCGGCACCGCGCACGTCTCGGAGAAGCACGCCAACTTCATCCAGGCCGAGCGAGCGGGTCGGGCGGACGACGTCCGCGCCGTCATGGAGCACGTCCGCGGGGTGGTCGCGGAGCGCTGCGGGGTCACCCTCCGCACCGAGGTCCGCCTTCTCGGCTTTGGTGGCGGAGAGACTGGTGGCGTGTCCGAGCCCGAGACCTCGTCGCCCACCGCGCCCGAGGTCGAGTCGGGGAGCCCGCGTTGACGCCGGTCGAGGCACCCACGCGGAGGAAAGGAGGCGGGAGCACGTCACGTGGTGGCGGGCGAGGTGGCGGAGGCGGTCGTGGCCGCATGGACCCACGCATCTCGGCCCGGCGAACCGCTGTCATGCGGGCACAGGGCCGGCGGCGACTACGCATCCTCGTTATCGGGCTGGCGGGCACCGTGCTCATCGTCGGCGGGTGGTTCCTGCTTCACTCGCCGCTGTTCTCGGCCCGCGCGGTGACCGTGACCGGCAACACCCACGAGTCGTCCGCGCAGGTGATCGCGCGAGCGGGTTTGGCCAACCACCCTCCCCTCCTCGACATCAACGCCGGCGCAGTGGCGACGCGCCTCGAGGAGCTCCCCTGGGTGCGGTCCGCCTCCGTCAGCGTCTCGTGGCCCGACGGCGTCCACATCACGGTGGCCGAGCAAACGGCGCGGCTCGTCGTGAGCGAGGCGGGTGGCCGCTGGGCAACGCTGAGCGCCGACGGCCGGGTACTCGACGTCTCGGCCGCGCGCCCACCTGGCCTCGTGTTGCTCACCGTGCCCCAGCCTCCAGGCGAGCCGGGGACCCAGCTGCCGGCTCGCGATGACGCCGGGCTCGACGTGGCGTCGACGCTGCCGGCATCCTTCGCGGCGCAGGTCACGGCGGTAACGGTCGAGCCGGCAGGATGGGTCCAGCTGGCGATGACGACCCCGATTGCCGTTGACATCGGTTCGGCCACACAGCTCTCGGCGAAGTATGAGGACGTCTCGTCGATGCTGGCGGGTGCCACCCTGCACAACGGGGATGTGATTGACGTCAGCGTCCCGGACGCCCCGACGGTGACGGGGCCGTGACGCCGGGTGACTAGGCGTGACGTAGGATGCTTGACCTGCCTGTATGCCCCCCGTATGGTGGGGTCACGTTGCCGAACTGTGAACATCAACCTTCCCCAAAGGTTCAGGGATGGGTTCTCTGTCTCACGTCAACGGTGACGGTGGGCGGAACGTACCAGCGAGCTACCGGTCGGCCATCGACCCGAGGACGAGGGGAATCATGACGACCGTGCCTTCCCAGGGCAACTACCTGGCAGTC
>DASZMN010000033.1:0-17442 GCA_035551835.1 Acidimicrobiales bacterium
CGAGGTGGCCCGGGCCATCAACTCGGAGGTGAAGGCGGGTCGCGGCACCCCGCACGGTGGCGTGTATCTGGACATCGCGTCGCGGCGGACGTCCGAGTACATCAAGCGCCGGCTCCCGTCGATGTACCACCAGTTCATGGAACTCGCGGGCGTCGACATCACGTCCGAGTCGATGGAGGTCGGCCCGACCTGTCACTACATGATGGGCGGGGTCCGCGTCGACGCCGAGACCCAGGCCGCCACCGTGCCGGGCCTCTTCGCCATCGGCGAGGCGTCGGGCGGCATGCACGGCGCCAACCGCCTCGGTGGCAACTCGCTGTCGGACCTCATCGTGTTCGGACGGCGCGCCGGGATCGGCGCCAGTGACTTCGCCGAGGGCCGCGCCGGAACACCGGGCGTCGACGCGGCGGAGATCGCCTCGGTGATCGACGACGCCTTCGCCCCCTTCGGCCGCGAGGACGGCCACAACCCCTACGACGTCCACGCTGAGCTCCAAGAGACGATGCAGACGCTGGTCGGCATCATCCGCACGGGACCCGAGCTCGAGGAGGCGCTGGCCAAGCTGGAGGACCTCAAGCAGAAGACGGCCAAGGTCCAGGTGAAGGGCGGCCGGGCCTACAACCCAGGCTGGAACCTCGCCACCGACCTCCCGTCCATGATCACGACGTCGATCGCGGTGGCCCAGGGCGCACTGCAGCGCAAGGAGTCGCGCGGCGGCCACACCCGGGAGGACTACCCGGGCCCGGATCCCGAGATGGGGAAGGTCAACTTCGTCCAGCACCAGACCGGCGAGCACGGGTATCTCGCCCCGATCGCCATCGCCCCCGAGCCGCTGCCCGAGATGCCGGCCGAGTTGCGTGAGCTCTTCGAGGAAGGACACTGAGCCATGGCTGACACGGCTGAGAAGCCCGAGACGACGGAGTCGACACCCGGGACGGAGACCGCCGGCGCGGCAGACGCTGCGGCCGGGTCGGGCGCGGCGAGCGCGAGCGCGAGCGCGAGCGCCGAGAAGGTGACGATGCGGGTGTGGCGGGGCGACGCCGAAGGCGGCGAGTTCACCAACTACGAGATGCCGGCGGTCGAGGGCGAGGTGGTGCTCGACGTCATCCACCGGATCCAGGCCGACCCGGCGCCGGACCTCGCGTGCCGCTGGAACTGCAAGGCCGGCAAGTGCGGCTCGTGCTCGGCCGAGATCAACGGCCTGCCGCGGCTCATGTGCATGACGCGCATGGACACGCTGCCGCCGGGCGAGGCGGTGACCGTGGCGCCGATGAAGACGTTCCCCATCATCCGGGACCTGGTGACCGACGTCTCGTTCAACTACGAGATGGCCAAGCGGGTGCCGGCGTTCGAGCCCGGTCCCGAGCCCGAGGGCGGCTACCGGATGGCCCAGATGGACGTCGAGCGGGGCCAGGAGTTCCGCAAGTGCATCGAGTGCTTCATGTGCCAGAACGTGTGCCACGTCATCCGCGACCACGAGGAGAACAAGCCCAAGTACGCCGGGCCCCGTTTCTTCATCCGTTTCGCCGAGCTCGAGATGCACCCCTTGGACGTCAACGACCGGCGCGAACTGGCCCACGACATGGGCCTCGGGATGTGCAACATCACCAAGTGCTGCACCGAGGTGTGTCCCGAGCACATTCACATCACGGACAACGGCATCATCCCGATGAAGGAGCGCGTGGTCGACGCCCGCTACGACCCGGTGGCCTGGCTCGGGCGCAAGATCACCGGCCGCTCCAAGCCGAAGTCGGCCACCGAGGCCCGAGAGGCCTCCGCCGGCTGAGCCCACGGGACGCCGCCGGCCGATCCGTGGCGTCCCGTGGGCTCGGTCCGACTCGGTCCGACTCGGCTCGGCTCGGCCGCTCGGTTCGCCTCGACTCGGCTCGGCTCGGCCGCTCGGTTCGCCTCGGATCGGCCCGCCGGTTTCGTTGGATATCGTTCGCTCGCCATGGCCCGCTACCTCTCGCCCGAATGGGTCCGGTCGTTTGACGACGCGCTGAGCGCGCTCGACCTCTCCGACGCCGTCGCCGCGGCCGCGGCCGGCTCCCTGGCGGCGGCCGACGGCGCCTTCAGCGTGGCCCAGCTGGTGCGCGGGGTCCCGGCGGATCTGGTCGGGGACGGGGAAGGATCGGGCCCCGAGGCCTGCGTGGTGCTCTCGGTGGCCGAAGGCCGGGCGCACCTGGCCCTCGACGGGGACGGCGCGCTGGCCGCCGGGGCGACGGCGACGATCGCCCTCGGCTACGCCGACGCGCTGGCCCTCGCGCTGGGACGGCTCGATCCGGCGGACGCGCTCGCGGCCGGACGGGTGCGCGTGCGGGGCGACCTGGCCGCACTCGTCGCCGGCCAGGAGATCCTGGCCGCGGCGGCCGCGCGCCTGGGGCCGGCCTTGGAGGACCTGACCGACCCGATCGACGACGGCTCCTTGGGGAACTGAGCGCGCGTCGGGTGGCCGTCTCGCGCTTCTCCCGCGGGGCCCGCCCGCCGTCCTTCGGGGGCCGTTACGCCGGGCAGGTCGTGGTGGTCACGGGTGCCTCGGCCGGCCTCGGCGCGCAGCTCTGCCGCGATCTGGCCCGGGCCGGCGCCACGGTGGTCGGGCTGGCGCGCAACACGGCCCGGCTCGATGCGCTCACCCTCGAATTGCGCGCCCACTCCCCACGGTCGGAGACCTACACCTGCGACGTGAGCGACACCACTCGGCTGCGCGAGGTGCTCGAGCAGGTCGCGACGACCCACGGTCCCGTTGACGTGCTGATCAACAACGCGGCACAGGATCCGGGCATACGGCTCGTCGAAATCGGCGAGGACGACTTCCGCCACACCTTCGACGTGAACTTCTTCGCACCTGTCGCCGCCACCTTGGCCACCACCCCTGCGATGGTCGAACGCGGGCGCGGCATGGTGATCAACGTCTCGTCGGACGGTGGGCGCCTCCCCGCGCCCGGGCCGGGCGCCTATCCGTCGTCGAAGGCGGCCCTGTCTGCCTTCAGCGAGTCGGTGTCCTTCCGCCTCGGGCCCAAGGGGGTGCGGGTGCACGTCGTCTATCCAGCCTTCATGGCGACCGAGCTCGGCCTCGGGGCGCTCGGGCGCGGCTTGCGGCAGCCGCCGCGCCTGACCCGACGCAGCGTGACCACCGTGTCGCGCCGGATCCTGGCGCAGGCCGGTGGCCCCTCGCTCGAGATCAGCGTGTCAAAGCTCATCGACGCGGCCATGGTGTTCCGCCCGTTGATGCCGCGCACCTACCACCGTTTACGGCGCTACTGGTGAACCGGCCTCGAACGGGCGACTTCGATCCTGACCAGGGTCTCTCGGGGCGGCCGGATCGGCGGAGGAGGGGCGGTGGCCCGCGGCGGGAAGGCCGCGAAACCGCCGAAGCCGTGCCAATTGGGCCACAATCCCGAGACACCCCTGAGCGAACCACGCGTGACGGCAGTATCGTTTCGGCACCGGCTCGCGAAGGTCGGGCCGGCGGTAGGAGGGACGACGTGCACCAGCCGATCGACGACCACTTCCTTTCGAAGTACCGGGCTCTGCTGGACGCCGAAGACCTGGCGTTCGACGAGCTCGAGCACGCGTGCGAAGAAGGCGACCGCACGCAGTTCGACAAGGACATGATCGATTGGCAGAACGCCCTCGAACACAAGATCGCGTTCCTCACCAGCGCCGGGGTCGAGCTGAGGCTGCCCGTCCTGGGATAGCCGCCCCCCTGCACCTGGGCCGGCCTGGCGGCGCGGCCCGTCTCTGGCGATGCGCCTCGTCCAACGTTCGCGCGCGCCCGACTAGATCAACCCGATCTCCTCGCCGACGTCGCGGATGGTGGCCTCGAAGAACGCGCCGGGATCGAGGATGGTGTTGCGCCAGTGCCCGAACACCTCGAGGCTGATCACGCCGATCACGGTCGTCCACGCCTGGAGGGCCAGCACCACCTTCTCGACGGGCATATCGGAGAAGAGCGCCTCGGTCACCGGGGCCACCGCGTCGCGCAGTGCGTCGGAGACGCGCCGCGACTGGTCCATCCGCAGACGACCCGCCTCCTTGGCTGCGACGACCGGGCGCACCATGGCGGCGGCCACCCGGGCGTACGGCTCGACCGTGTCGGGTGGCGCCTCGTAGCCCGGCACCGGCGTGCCGAAGATCAGGCCCCACTCGTGGGGACGCCCCAAGGCCCACTTCCGCATGGCGCGCGGCACCTCGCGCCAACGTTCGGCGTCACTCGCCTCGCGCCGCGCCGCGTGATCAGCCGCGCGCTCGGCCTCGGTGGCCAGCGCCTCATAGGCCGCCATGATCAGCGCGCTCAGGAGCGCGTCGCGGCCGTCGAAGTAGCGGTACAGGGCCGACGGCGCCAGCTCGAGGTCCCGGGCCACCGAGCGCAAGGAGAGAGCCGCCGCTCCTTCCTTGGCCACGTGCGCCCGGGCGACGGCCAGGATCTCGGTGGTCATCTCTTCGCGCACCCGTTCGCGGGCCGAACGCGCGGTGCGGGGCGTTGCCATGCCTGCCAGTGTGGATGTTCCGGGGCGAGAACACAAGTACTTGACATGAACAGTGTTCTCCTTTAGGATCATTGTTCATGACAACGACGCTCACCCCGCACCCCCAGGAGGCTCCGATGGACACCACCCCCTCACCCGCCGACCACTACAAGCGCCCCGACTGGTTCACCCAGCACGTCTTCAACCCGATGGTCAGCGGCCTGACCCGCATGGGCGTCAGCGTGATGGGCTCCCGCGTCCTCGAGCACCGTGGCCGCACCTCGGGCGACCTGCACCACACCCCCGTCAACCTGCTCACCTTCGAGGGACAGCAGTACCTCGTGTCCCCCCGTGGTCAGACGCAGTGGGTACGCAACGTGCGCCACGCCGGCGGCCACCTGGTGCTGATCCACGGGCGGCGCCGCCAGCTCTGCACGGCGACGGAGATCCCGGTCGAGGACAGCCTGCCGATCCTGCGGTCCTACCTCAAGCGCTGGAAGTTCGAGACCGGCATGTTCTTCGAGGGTGTCACGCCGGATTCGAGTGACGCCGACTGGGCGGCCGAGGCCCCACGTCACCCGGTGTTCGTGCTGCGCTAAGCGCGCCGCCGGGGCATCATGCTGGCATGGCGTCTCCCTCCAGCGAAGCCGCGCTCGGCCAGGCCAACCTCATTGCGTTCAATCGCGCGATGACCCGCTGGAGCACCAAGGGCGCGCTCGAAGAGCGCGACGGGTGCGTGCTGTGTGCGGGCGGATCATGGCTTCCCGTGGTGGCGAACGGCGCGTTCCGCACGAGCGCCGGCGTGGACGGTGCCGACCTGCTCGCCCGGGCCGAGTCGTTCTTCGGTGGGTTCGCGCGGGGCTTCACGGTCAAGGTGCGCGACACCGGCGAGGACGAGGACCTGCGCGCCGCCTGCGTGGCGGGCGGACTGGAGGTGTTCGGGTCGCCCGTGCCCGAGATGCTCGTCATGACGCCGCTCGCCGACCACCACGGGGTGGACGGGGTCGACGTGGAATGGGTCGACGACGAGGCGGGCGTGGCGGACTTCGTCGAGGTGAACGCCGTGGCGTACGGCACCTACGGGATGCCCGGCGAGGTGCTGCCCGAGCTCTTCGACCAGGCCACGGCGATCGTCGACGATCCGTCGGCCCACGTCGTGATCGCCCGGCGCGGCGGCGAGGCCATCGCCACCGCCATGGTCTTCGAGAGCGACGGCGTGGCGAGCCTGCAGTGGGTGGGCACCGTGCCCACCGCACGCAGCGCGGGGCTCGGCGCGCTGGTCACCGCCCGGACCACGAACCTGGCCTTCGAGCTGGGTGCGTCGTCGTGCACGTTGCAGGCGTCGCCGATGGGCGAGCCCGTCTACCGCGCCCTCGGCTACGAGACGATCTACTACTACTCGGAGTACGCGCGCTGGCCCCGGCCGCCAGGCCGATCGTCAATGCGATCGACTCAGTAGCGCAGCAGCCCACGCACGTAGGCGGCCTGGCCCGCGTGCTGGAGGCAATCGTCGGCGATGCTGACGAGCCGCACGCCCATGGTGACCGGCGGGACCCAGCGGTCGTCGACGACGCGGTCGAGCGCGTCGGGCGTGAGGCCCTCGATCATGCGGCACGTGCGCTCGTGCACCACCTCGAGATAGTCCAGCAGCGCGCCGGGGGCCTCGGGCCGGACCAAGGCGACCTGCTCGGGCCGGTGGCCGTAGCCGGTGTCGGACGGGTCGGGCTCCAGGCCGCAGCGGGCCGCCCATTCGCCAGTCGTCCAGATCTGGTCGGTGCCCAAGAGCTCGGCCACGTGGTGGTCCTGCACCCGGGTGAGGTGCCAGACCAGCCAACCGATCGTGTTGGCGCCCGGCGCCGGCGCCGTGGCGAGTTGGTCGGCGGTCAGGCCGTCGACCGCCTCCTGGGCGAGCGGCGGGATCCGGCCGAAGAGCTCGAGCAGCAGTGCAGGGATGTCCACGCAGGCACCCTACGGGTCGCTTGACGTGGACACGCGGGGACACCGGGACGGGCCCCCTGGGGTGGGTCCGCGGCGGGAGAACCGGGGCGGCGCCGCAGCCATGTGATGTCACTATCCAAATTGACCAAATTGACGGTCACCATGTCCTTGAACTCTGAATAGGACGTGCCCGACGTGGAATGGTAGGTGCGGTCACGCCGGGGCAGATCCGGGCCCGGTCGAGGACGGCTGGGCAAGCAGGCGGCCGGACGGAACGGACCGGCCGGTGGTGGCTCTCGCCGCTCGGGACGGCGGTGTTCGGCGCGGCCGCGTCGTCGCCGATCCCGCGTGACGAGGATCGGCTCACGCGGTTCGGCTCAGGGGCGAGCCGTTGGGAAGAGCTCGTTGAGCAACGCCTCCACCCGTTGCCGTATCGCATCCCGGATGGAGCGGATCACCTCGAGCGATTCGCCGGCGGGGTCCGTCAGCTCCCAGTCCTCATAGCGTTTGCCGGGAACCAGCGGACAGGCGTCGCCACATCCCATCGTCACGACAACATCAGCCGCGCCAAGGCCATCATCGGTCCAGCGTTTGGGGAATTCCCGTGAGATATCGATTCCGATCTCGGACATGGCCTGCACCACGTCGGGATTGAGTTCGGAGGCAGGCTCGGATCCCCCGGACCAGGCGACGGCACGACCGGCGGCCAGATGGTTGAACCAGCCCAATGCCATTTGCGAACGCCCGGCGTTGTGCACGCAGAGGAAGAGCACGGCTGGTACACCGGGGCTTGAGTGATCCTGGGGGTGGACGAGTGCTTCAGGGCGCTGCTGCATGGCGTTCCTTTGCTGGATGGCGGGTTGTTGGTTGCGTCGAGGGTCTCGGGTTCAGCGCGTCTCGAGGTCGTCCTCGGCGCGCAGGTGCGGCTCGATCACGTCGGCCGCCTCGGCCTTGGTGATGCCCGGGTAGAGCCCCTTGATCAGCCCGAAGGCCACGACGCCGCCCACCAGCTGGGCCGAGATGAAGCTCGGCGCCGAGGAGGGGGCGATGCCGGCGAAGCTGTTGGAGAACATCCGCCCGACGGTGATGGCCGGGTTGGCGAAGCTGGTCGAGCTCGTGAAGAAGTAGGCGGCGCCGATGTAGGCCCCGACCGCGGCGGGTGCGAGGTGGCCCCGCCCCGTGCGGGCCAGGGCGAAGATCACGAGCAGCAACCCGACGGTCGCGACGACCTCGGACAGCCAGTGCGGTCCCGTCCCCCGCTGCTTGGTCGAGATGGAGATCGCGGCCTGCGAGAACATCACGTTGGCCACGATCGCCCCGCCGATGCACCCGAGGACCTGGAACGGGAGGTAGGCCGCGGCCTCCTTCCATTTGAGCCCGCCGAACCCGGCGTCGACGAAGGAGACTACGGGGTTGAAGTGGCCGCCGGAGATCGGGCCGAACATCAAGATGATGGCGAAGAGGCCCGCCGCGGTCGCCGCGGCGTTCTCGAAGAGCTGGAGCCCGACGTTGCCCGGCGACAGGTTCTGGGCTGCGATGCCCGACCCGATGACGACGGCGGCCAGGAACGCGCTCCCGAGGAATTCGGCGAGCAGCCGACGCCACAGAGCCGTGTCGCGCACGCCCGAACCTCCGCCCGACGCGTGCGCTCAGCGGCAGGACGAGCCGGCAGGGGCCGCATCCACCCCGAGGGCGGCGGCGGCGCCGTCCTCGGGGATGCAGCACGACCCGTCGCCCGCGAGGCCCGTCTCGGCCGGGGCGTCGGCGAGGACGGTGTAGACCTCCCACGGTGCACCGTCGGGGTCGCTGACCCAGACCTTGTCCTGGACGGCGTAGCAGCAGGTGGTCTGCTCCTCGACGTCGGTGGCCATGCCCACGTTGCGCAGGCGCCCCGTCGCGTCCGTCACCTCGTCGGGGGTCTCGACTTCGACGCCGAGGTGGTTCAGGGCACCGAGCGTGCCGTGCCCGCGCGCCGTGGCGTCCTCCATCAGGACCAGCTTGAGCGGTGGGTCGGCGACGGCGAAGTTGGCGTAGCCCGGACGGCGCTTGGCCGGCTCGGTTCCGAAGAGCTTCGAGTAGAACTCCACGGCGTCGTCCAGGTTGCTGACGTTGAGTGCGAGTTGGACCCTCGACATGGTGGCCTCCAGTAGCATCGATGGTTGTCGATGCATCGAGTATGGCTGATACATTGACAGGCGTCAATATTTAGATTTAGGCCGGAAGGGGTGCCCCGTGAGCAAGCAGACGGCGACCAAGGTCCGCTCGACCGCCCCGACGGCCACGACCGCCTGCTGCCCGTCGGTCCTCGGTGCGCCGATGGAGACCGCCGACGCCGCCGAGCTGGCCAGCCGGTTCAGTGCCCTGGCCGACCCCGCCCGGCTGCGCGTCCTCAGCCTCATCGCCGCATCGCCCGAGGGGGAGGTCTGCGTCTGCGACTTCGTCGGCCCGCTCGGCAAGAGCCAGCCGACGGTGTCGCACCACCTCAAGATCCTCAGCGACGCGGGCCTCGTGCAGAGCGAACGGCGCGGCAAGTGGGTGTGGTACTCGCTCAACCGGGCGCGGCTGTCGGAATTGCGGACGGCCATCGACGGCTGACGCGTCCGTTGGCCGCAGGGCTCAGGTGCCCCCGGCGACCTCGACCTCGGGCTGGATGTCGTAGCGCGTCCGGGCCGTGTAGGCCACCAGGCCGACCACGATGAGCGTGAACACGACGGCCACCTGCCAATCGCCGAGATTGGCGCCGCTCACGTCGTGCCCCTTGCTGAAGTAGTCGGCCAGGGACGCCCCGATCGGCCGGGTGAGCACGTAGGCGAACCAGAAGGCGAAGACGCTGTTGAAGCTCATGAACTTCCAGCCCACCCACGGGATCACGATGATGCCGCAGAAGAGGAAGATCGAGGCCAGGTAGCCCAGGCCGAGCGTCGTGGCGGCGAAGTCCCCCGCCGCGGTGCCGAGGCTGAACGTGGCGAAGACGACCGCCCAGTAGTACTTCTCACGCCGGTTGGTGGTGATGGAGTGGATGTCGAGCGTGTGCTCGCTGCGGTTCCAGAGGTAGAAGACGATGCCCAGCACGATGAGCCAGAACAGCGTGGTGACGCTGTACGGCAGGTTGAAGGCGAGGTGCATCGTGTCGGACACGCCGGTCCCGGCGGTGGCGATGGCCAGGGCCAGGTACCAGTAGGTCCACGCGGCGTACCGGCGCGACCGGAACTGCAGGTAGAGCGCGGAACAGAACATGAGGATGTCGATCCAGAAGCCCCACTTGATGTTGTGCTTCACGCCGAACCAGTCCGACAGCGCCTCACCGGCGGCGGTCGTGGAGAGCTTGAGCACCCAGAAGAGCGCCGTGACTTCCGGGACCTTCGCGGCCACGGGCTCGGTCTTGAACACTCGGAGCAGAGAGCGCACGCTCGATGGTCTCCTTCTCAGGATCGCTTACGGGGAGAACGGGGACAGGGTCGCGCACCGTCGCCGCTGTGTGCAGATGCTAACCCGCCCGTCCAGCGCCGCCCGGTGGCCCCGGGTTCGCCGTCGGCCCTGCTCACGCTCGGTTTTCGGCGCCGCTCTCCTACCTCGGGATGAGGGCGCGCGCCCGAGAATTCATCCCTGCGTCGCACCCTCGCGGCGCAGGTCGACCGGCTCGCCCCGTTGCGCCGAGCGGTAGGCGGCGTCGACCAGGCGGTGGGCCTCCAGCGCGACCTCGAGGCCGGGCTCGGGCGCCGCGTGGTGGGTCACGGCGTCGACGAAGCCGCGGTCCGCCTCGACGTAGGCGCGCAGCGCCAGGCCGATCTCGTCGTCGGCGAGGGGGAGCTCGTCGACCCAGGCCGGCGACGGGCACGCCCGGACCTCGGTCCCCGCGCTCGTCTGCACGTGCAGGGGGCCCCGGAACTCGTCCTCGAGCCACACCAGGCCCTCGCGGCAGAAGACCTCCACCCGGCGGGTCGAGCCGCGGGTCAAGATGTCGTGCCACACGCTGGTCAGGTGGGCCTCGAGGCCCGAGGCGAACGTCAGCGACACAGAGGCGAGGTCCTCGATGCCCCCGTGGCCGGCGTGGTTCGCCGTCCGGGCGGCCAGCCGCTCCACCTCGCCGAAACAGAAGCGCAGGATGTCGACGTCGTGGATGGAGTGCTCAATGAGGCAGCCGCCGCCGGCCTGGGCCACGTCGGCCCGCCACTGCGACGCGTACGTGCCCCTGATCGGGAAGTACTGGTCGTCGCGGAAGACGGCGGCCATGGGCGCTCCGAGGGTGCCCGCGGCGACGAGGTCGCGCAGGCTTCGGAACACCGGCGCGCTGCGCAGGACGAGACCGCACTGGCTCGGCACGCCCACCGTCGCCACCGCGTCGACCAGCGCGGCGGCCCGGGCGAGGTCGCGGTCGAGGGGTTTCTCGCAGAACACGGCACGCCCGGCCGCCAGCGCCTCGTCCACGGCGCCGCGGTGCGCCGCCGTCGGGGTGCAGACGTAGACGGCATCGGCGACGGCCGCGACCGCCGCGGCGTCGGCGACGGCGACCGCGCCCGGCGCGCCCACGGCCTCGATGAAACGGTCGGCCCGCCGTGCGGCCGGGTCGTGGACCGCCACGATCGACGCCTCGAGCACGCCCCCGTCGATCATCGCTTTCAGGCCGAGCGCATGGGCCCAAGCGATCAGCCCCGACCCGACGAACCCGATGCGCACCACGGGGCGGACACTAGGCGCCCGGTGGCGGCGGCCCCGGCGACATGGCTCGCCGATACAGCTCAGTTCAGCGGCGGCCACCCAGCGCGTCGACGAAGCGCGCCGCCACCGTCACCAAGAGCGCTATCTCGCGTCGCTCACGGCGGCGGATGGCGACGGCCCTGCCCCCGCACAGGACGAGTCCGGCGCCGGGCACCTCCTCTACGAAGACACCCGACCCGGTGGTGTCGTTCGCCGGGTCGGCCCCGCTGCGCGCCCCCTCGGCGAAGGCGGCCACCCACGCCGGCGTGGGGGCGTCGCCGTGGACCTCGACGAACCGCGTCAGCCCCGCGTCGGCCACGGCCAGCCAGGCCAGGCCGAAGAGGGTACGGACGTGGAGGACCAACGCCTCGAGGGCCGCGGCCGGCGTCGTCACGTCGACGATGGCGGACGCCGCGGTGAGGACGGTGTCCTCCCGGTCGGTCGCCTCGCCGGCGAGCTCGGTCACCTCCTCGACCCCCACGCCCGGCACGTTGCGCACGGCCCGGCACACCGCGTCGATGGCGCCGTGGTCGTCGGGCAACTCGACCACCATCTCGTCAATGGCCACGCCGGCCTCGCGCTCGAGCACCTCGAGGCCGACCACGTTGCCCTTGGCGGCGCCGATCTCGGCGGCCACCGCCCCGAGGACCCCGGGGTCGTCGGGCAGCCAGATCCGGAGTCGGGTCAGCACCGGGCCAGCATGGCTCAGTCAGTGCGTGCGGGTGATCCGGACGCCGACGTGCATGGTGTGCTCGGCGTTCCCGGCGTAGATCCCCTTCACCGGCGGCACGTCGGCGTAGTCGCGGCCCCGGCCGACCGCGACGTGGCGCTCCCCCACCGCGCAGTCGTTGGTGGGGTCGTAGCCCCACCACGAGCCGGTCCACACCTCGATCCAGGCATGGGTCTCGCCGATCACCTCCTCGCCGATGGTGGCATCGGCCTCGGGGTGGAAGTACCCCGAGACGTACCGGCAGGGCAGCCCGGTCGCCTTGGCCAGCGACAGGGCAAGGTGGGCGAAGTCCTGACACACGCCGCCGCCGTCGGCGTACGCCTCGTTGGCGGAGGTGTGCACGGACGTCACGCCCCGCACGTAGCGCAGCGTCCCCTGGGTCCATTCGATGATGCGGCGCGCCGTCCCCAGCGGCGTGGCCGCACGCAGGCCGCCGGCGATCGCGGCCAGCTCAGGGCCGGGCGCGGTGTAGAGGTGGTGCGCGAGGTGGTCGGCCATCGTCGTGGACGCATCCGCCACCTCGCCCCAGCTGCAGTCGGCGGGCTCCTCCGCCGGCTGGGTGTCGACGAGGCAGGTGCCGGTGATGGAGAGCCGCTCGTGGCCCCGGTCCACGTTGAACGCGACCACGTGCGTGCCCCAGTAGTCGACGTAGCCGTACTGCGGCGCCGGGGGCACTGTCACGACACGCGACTCGAGCGCCGTCTGCCTGAGCTCGGTGCGCGGGGTGAGGCGCAGCTCGTTGTACGAGGCGCGCGCGGGGCCGTCGTACTCGAAGCGGGTCTCGTGCGCGACGCGCAGGCGCCACGAGTCGGCCCGGTTCACCCCCCGCCTCCGCCGCCCTGGCGCCACTGGACCGGCAGGTCCTGGGCGAAGTAGCGCCGGGTCACCGCGTCGCTGACCGCCGAGATGGACGCCTGCAGCCGCTCG
Organism: Acidimicrobiales bacterium; assembly: GCA_035551835.1. GTDB lineage: Bacteria > Actinomycetota > Acidimicrobiia > Acidimicrobiales > RAAP-2 > Bog-473. Next base: position 12,763 of record DASZMN010000033.1, read on the forward strand.
AGCCGGGTGTCGAGACCCCGCGCCAAGGTGGCAGGAGCCGAGTACTCGAGCTCGGCCCGGGCCAGCCCCACGAGGCCGCGGGCGTCGTCCCAGGCGCCCTCGCGCCCCGCATTGATCTGGTCGAGACAGTCCTCGGCCAACGTGAGGGAGGCGAAAGCCGAGCGCGGGAAGAGCCGATCACGCAGGAGGAAGTCGAGGACGCGCCCCGGCTCGACCACCCCCTGGGACAGCCGGAGATAGGGCTCGTACCCGCCGCACGAGCGGAGCAGGATGACCAGGCCGCTCTCGTAGACCTCGTCGAACGCGACGGTCGCCAGCTGGCGCGCCACGACGTCGGTGCGCTCGAGGCAACGGCCGAGCGTGAAGAAGAGCCAGGTCTGGTCGCGGCTCATCATGGTGTCGGCCAGGCCCATCATGGAGGCGCACTGCGTCTTGACGTAGGAGAGGAAGGCGGCGGGCCCGGCGCGTGCGCTCGCCGCCCATTGGACGGGCAGCGCGGCCCAGGTCGCGTTGATGTGCTCCCAGAACTCGACCGGCACGACGTGACGGACGGCGCGGGTGTTCTCGCGGGCCGCGGCGAGCGCGCCGGCGATGGACGAACGGCTCGTGGGGTTGGTCGCCAGCCGCTGCGTCGCCTGCCAGAGGGTCTCGGTGCCCGAGTCGGGCAGCCCCATGACCGCCAGGAGGCGCCGGGCGGCGTGCGCGCCGTCGATGTCGCCCTGCTCGAGCGCCTGGTACAGCGAGACGTCGAGGATCCGCGCCGTCCCCTCCGCCCGCTCGACGTAGCGGCCCACCCAGAAGATGGACTCGGCGACCCGGCTGAGGAGGGCTTGCGTCACGCCGGGCCTCCGGACGCCCGCGGCTGCTGTTGCTGTTGCTGTTGCTGTTGCTGCACGCCGTGCTCGGTGTCCACCTGGGGGCCCGAGTCCATCGGCGGACCGGCCTGTGGCGGAACGGGCTGGCGCGGCGGGAGAACCGGGACGGTCACGCCACCGCCCACGACCCAGGTGTCCTTGGAGCCGCCGCCCTGGCTCGAATTGACCACCAGTCCGCCCTCGCGCAGCGCGACCCGGGTCAGGCCGCCGGGGAGGACCCAGATGTCCTCGCCGTCGTTGACCGCGAAGGGGCGGAGGTCGACGTGCCGGCGCACCATCGAGTGGTCGACCCACGTGGGCGACGTCGAGAGGGCGACGACCCGCTGGGCGATCCATTGGCGCGGTTCGGCCTCCACGTCGAGCATGAGCTCGTCGAGTTCGGCCCCGCTGGCGACGGGGCCGATGACCAGCCCCTTGCCGCCCGAGCCATCGACCCGCTTGAAGACGAGCTCGTCGCGGCGTTCCAGCGCCTCTTTGCGCGCGGTGTCATCGACCAGGTGCATGGTCTCCACGTTGCGCAGGATCGGGTCCTCACCCAGGTAGTACCGGATCATCGCCGGCACGTAGGTATAGACGAGCTTGTCGTCGGCCACGCCGTTGCCCACCGCATTGGCGATCGTCACCCGCCCGGCGCGCGCGGCATTGACGATGCCCGGACACCCGACGAGCGACCCCGGCCGGAACTGGAGGGGGTCGAGGTAGTCGTCGTCGATGCGCCGGTAGATCACGTGGACCGGCACCTCGCCCTCGGTGGTGCGCAAGAAGACGTCGGTGCCGTGGCACACGAGGTCGCGCCCCTCCACCAGGTGGACGCCCATAAGCCGCGCCAGGAGCGCATGCTCGTAGAACGCCGAGTTGTGGACCCCGGGGGTGAGCACCACCACCGTCGGCTCCTGCACCGACGCCGGCGCGGCCCGGCGGAGCGCGTTGATCAGGCGGGCCGGGTAGTCGGTCACCATCTGGATCGGCTGCCCCCAGAACAGCTCGGGCAGCACCCGCGCCATCGCCGTCCGGTTGGCCAGGACGTAACTGACGCCCGAGGGGCTGCGCAGGTTGTCCTCGAGGACGCGGAACTCGCCGTCCTCGTCGCGAATGACGTCGATCCCGGCCACGTGGATCCGGACGTTGTTCGGCGGGGTCAAGCCGTAGGCAGCCCGGACGAAGCCGGGCGAGCTCGTCACCACCTCGTGCGGCACCACGCCGTCGCTGACGATGCGCGCCGACCCGTAGACGTCAGCGAGGAACAGTTCGAGGGCGCGGACCCGCTGGGCCACCCCCTCGGCCACCCGGGACCACTCCGCCGCGGTGAAGATGCGCGGGAGGACGTCGAGCGGGAAGGGCCGCTCCTCCCCGTCCAGATCGAAGGTGACCCCCTGGTCCATGAACGCCCGGGCCACCCGCGACGCCCGGGCCGACACGTCCTCGGGGCCCATCTCCGCCAGCGAGGAGGCGACGGCCGCATACTGGGCGCGGGCCGTGCCCTCGCGGTCGACCATCTCGTCGAAGGCGGCCACGGTCAGACCGCGCGCAGTCTCGCCGTAGCCCTCGAACAGGTCTCCCACGCTTGCCCACGGTGCCAGGGTTGTGTTTCGCCCTCGTTTCCCGGGTGCGAACAGCCGGTGACGGTCCGCCCGGCGGGCCTGCGCCCGGTCGACGGGCGCCGCCCGGCGCCCTAGCCGATGAGCCCGAGCCCCTTGACGTCGTCGCGCTCGGCGAGCAACTCGTCGGTGGTGATCTGCACCCGCTCGATGGCGAACTCGTCGTGGGTGAAGCCCTCGACGACGGACCAGCCGCCCTTGCCGTCGGAGGTCACCGGGAAGCCGAACTGCAGGCCTTCGGGTGCGCCGTATTGGCCCGTGCTCGCCACCGCGACCGAGAAGCAGTCGTCCTTCGGCGTGGCGGTGGAGAGGCTGACCACCGTGTCGATGGCGGCCGACGCCGCCGAGGCGGCCGACGACGAGCCCCGGGCCTCGATGATGGCCGCGCCGCGCTTTTGCACCGTCGTGATGAAGTCGCCCCGCAACCAGTCTGCGTCGGTGATGACGTCGGTGGCGGGCTTGCCCCCGATCCGCGCGTTGGCGAAGTCGGGGTACTGCGTGGCCGAGTGGTTCCCCCAGATCGCCAGGCGCGAGACGTCCCCCATGAGCACGCCGGCCTTGCGGGCCAGCTGCGCCTTGGCCCGGTTCTCGTCGAGCCGGGTCATGGCGAACCAGCGCTCGGCTGGCACCTCGGGCGCGTTGGACCGCGCGATCAGGCAGTTCGTGTTGCAGGGGTTGCCGACCACCAGGATGCGGACGTCGGAGGCGGCGTTGGCGGCGATGGCCTCGCCCTGCGGCTTGAAGATCCCGCCGTTCACGCTGAGCAGGTCGCCGCGCTCCATGCCGGCCTTGCGCGGCACCGAGCCGACGAGGAGGGCCCAGCTCGTGCCGTCGAAGGCGGTCTTGAGGTCCGACGTCGGCACGATGTCGTGCAGCAGGGGGAAGGCGCCGTCGTCGAGCTCCATGCAGACGCCGTCGAGCGCCTTGAGGGCCGGCTCGATCTCGAGCAGGTGCAGCACGATCGGCTGGTCGTCACCGAGGAGCTGGCCCGAGGCGATGCGGAAGAGCAGCGAGTAGCCGATCTGGCCGGCGGCGCCGGTGACGGTGACGTGGACGGGGGCTTTTGATGCCATGGCGGGTTGGTCCTTTCGTGCCGTTGCGGGGAGCGAGACGGGCGGGTGAGGGCGGAGGGGGGCGGTGCGCCGGACGCGCAAGCTCAGAGGCGGTCGACGATGGCCGAGGCGAACTCGGAGGTCTTCACCTCGGTGGCCCCGTCCATCAGCCGGGCGAAGTCGTAGGTCACGACCTTGTCCGCGATGGTCGCCTCCAGCGCCTGGACGATGTCGGCGGCGGCGCTGTGCCACCCGATGTGCTCGAACATCAGCACGCCGGAGAGGAGCAACGAGCCGGGGTTCACCTTGTCCTGGCCGGCGTACTTGGGCGCCGTGCCGTGGGTGGCCTCGAAGATGCCGTGGCCGCTGACGTAGTTGATGTTCGCCCCCGGGGCGATGCCGATGCCACCGACCTGGGCGGCCAGGGCGTCGGAGAGATAGTCACCGTTCAGGTTCGTCGTCGCGATGACGTCGAAGTCCGACGGCCGGGTCAGCACCTGCTGCAGCGTGATGTCGGCGATGGTGTCCTTCACGAGCAGCTTGTCGCCGGGCTCGCCACCGCAGTCGTCCCAGCCGACGGCCACGTCGGCGAACTCCTCGCGGACGAGGTCGTAGCCCCACTCGCGGAACGCCCCCTCGGTGAACTTCTGGATGTTGCCCTTGTGCACGAGGGTGACGGAGCGGCGCTTGCGGTCGAAGGCGTAGCGGATGGCGGCGCGGATGAGGCGCTTGGAGCCCATCTCCGAGATCGGCTTGATGCCGATGCCCGAGCCGTCGCGGATGGGCCAGCCCATTTCGCTGCGCAGGAACTCGGTGAGCTTGTCGCCCTCGGGCGTGCCCGCCTTGACCTCGTAGCCGGCGTAGACGTCCTCGGTGTTCTCCCGGAAGATGACCATGTCGACCAGCTCGGGGTGCAGGACCGGCGAGGGCACGCCGGCGAACCAGCGCACGGGGCGCAGGCACACGTAGAGGTCGAGGATCTGGCGCAGGGCCACGTTGAGCGAGCGGATGCCGCCGCCGACCGGCGTGGTCAGCGGGCCCTTGATCCCGATGAGGTGGTCCCGGAACGACTGGACCGTCTCGTCGGGCAGCCAGTTGCCGGTCTCGTCGAACGCCTTCTGTCCCGCCAGCACCTCCAACCAGGCGACCTTGTGG
>DASZMN010000034.1:0-6640 GCA_035551835.1 Acidimicrobiales bacterium
GTCACCACCTGGGGGACGACACCGATCTTCTTCAGGTCGGGCAAGAGGGAGGAGTTGAGCGCGTCCTGGTCGCTGACCTCGTCGGAGACCACGACGCCGACCTTCGTGCCGTGACCGAGGCGGCCCGAGCTCCGTCCCCAATTCACGGTGGCGGCCAGGATGGGCGCGTCATCGGCACCCGTCCACCACAGGTACGGCGCTCCGAGATCCGTCCAGTTGGTCGTCGTCGTCCACTGGGAGAGCATCGGCGTGTGCCCTTCCTTGGTCACACAGAGCTCGTTGACGCCCTCCCAGGTTCCGAGCCCGTCGAGGACGGCGAACACCGGCGGGCTTCCCTGGGTCCACTGCTTGCACAGCGATCGCTGCTGAGCCGGGTTCGTCGGGTCGAAGGCCACGATCATCGGGTTGATCTTCCGGCCGTTGATGCCTCCGGCGTCGTTGACCTGGTCCACGAAGAGATGGATGGCCTTGGTCTGCTCGCCGTACTCGGCGTCCGACTCGATCTCGTACTCCCCCTCGATGCTGCTGAAGGAGATGATCGGGAAGACCACGTTGATGGCGTCGTCCGTGACGCCACGGCTACTCGTGCTCGCCTGGCTGACGGGCGTGGGCGTCGAGCCACTCGCCGCGCTGGTCGGTGCAGCGAGGCCGAAGGCGAACACGCCGCCGAGGACGGCCGCGGCGGCGCCTACCCGCGCCAGCCTTCCGCCTACTCCCGATGTCCCCACCCGTCGCATCGCCAACCCCCGGGTGCCCCGTTCGGACGGCGCACGGGCCAGAGGTTACCGCCGGCCGCTCAGGCGGCCGGGGCACGCCGCCTGACGCATCCGGCGCTCGGGGCGTGACCGGCGGTCAACCGAAGAACGACTCCCGGTGGCGCAGGATGGCGCAGAGGGTCTCGTTGTAGGGCGCTTCGAACCCGAGCTCGCGGCTGAGCTCGACCACCTGCCCGTTGATGACGTCGACCTCGGAGCGCCGGCGGGCGAGGTGGTCGAGCCGCATCGACGGGCTGGCGTTCGGGATGGTGGCGGCGAAGTCGGTCACGTACTGCAGCGGATCGTCGAAGGGGAATTGGATGCCCTTGGCGACGCCGAGCCGGTGGGCCTCCGAGGTGCACCCGAGCGCGACCCTCCATGCTTCGGGATCCGCCATCAGTTCCCCGACCGTGACGTCGAACGCCGCGCACGGCGCGCTGAGCGTGACGTTGCAAAGGAATTTCTCCCAGATCATCAGGGTCACGTCGGCGAAGGCACGCACGTTGAAGCCGGCGTCGTCGAACGCCTGCTCAATGCGTTGGACACGCTCGGTCAGGCCACCGTTCATTTCGCCGATCCGGATCAGCCGCATGCCTTCGTGGTGCACGTGCCCGGGCTCTGGGATGGACGACCCGAAACCCTCGGCGATCCCGATCACGATGTGCTCCTCGGGGATGCGCCGGGCGACCCGCTCGCCCGCGCCGAGGCCGTTCTGGAACGCCATCACGACGCTGTCGGCCTCGAGCAGCGGGGCGATGTCCGCCGCCACCGCGTCGACATCCGCCGCCTTCGTGGCGATGACCCAGACGTCGCACGCCCCGGCCTCGTGCGGCGCGCGCCCGACGTGGAGGCTGTCCACCACGAAGCTCCCGCTGGCCCCCGAGACGGTCAACCCGGAGGCAGCGATGGCGTCCGTGTGGTCCTGCCAGGTGTCGATGGCCCACACCTCGTGGCCGGCCTTGCCGAGGAGGCTGGCGTAGACCGAACCCATCGCACCGGTTCCGACAATTGCGATCTTCATTTCATCCCTCACCTACGCAGGTCACGACAACCACGTCTGCTTGGCGCGCACACCTTTGCGGCGCCGACGCCCGGGCAGAGATCCTACGAGAACGGCAGCGGAAACCGAAGCCGGACCAGGTCAGGGGATCAGCAACACGCGGCCGAAGGCTTGCCGGCTCTCGATGTAGGCGTGCGCGCCGGCGGCGTCGGAGAGCGGGAACGTCCGGTCGATGACCACCTTCAGCTCACCGCGGGCGATGGCGTCGAGGTGACCGGCGATCATGGGGTGCGGGCGCGGCGACAACAGGAGCTCCGCCCCGAGGAAGTAGCCCGACAGCGTCTGGTTGTTGCCTCGCATGTTCGAGATGTCGAGCCGATCGGCCGCCGACCTCCCGGCGTCACCCACAGTCACGCAACGGCCCCGGTACGCGAGGACGTTGATGCTCCCCTGCAGCGTCGCGCCTCCCACCGAGTCCACGACGACGTCCACGCCCCGCCCGTCGGTCAAGCGGCGGGCCTCGGCGACGAAGTCGTGCGTGACGTAGTTGATGCCTTCGTCGAGACCGAGCTCCTTCAACCGCTCCAGCCGGTCGTCGCTCGATGCCGTGGACAGGACCCGCGCACCGGCCCGCTTCGCCATCTGGATCGCCGCGATGCCGACGCCGCCCGCGCCGGCCTGGATGAGGGCCGTCTCGCCCGCCTGCAGGTGGCCGAACTCGAAGAGGCAGTCGTCGGCCGTGCCGAACGGAACGGGCACGCAGGCCGCCTCGTCGGTCGTGACCCCGTCGGGGACCTTCCAGGCGAAGGCCTCGGGCGTCGTCCGCCGCTCGGCGTGCGAACCGTCCACCCCGACCGTGACGGCGCGGTCCCCCACGGCGAAGCCACGGACGTCGGCGCCGACCTCGACCACGGTGCCGGCGCACTGGTACCCGACGATGTGGGGCAGCCGGGTCAGGTCACCGCCCAACCGGTTCAGTGTGTCGCCGCCCTCGATGCTGATCGCCTCGACGTCGATGAGGATGTCGCCCGGGCCGGCCGTGGGGTCGGGCACGTCTTCGTACCGGAACACCTCGGGCGCGCCCGTCTCGTAGTACACCGCTGCTTTCATGACTGGACATACTCCCGCATCCGGAAGCGCTTCGTCCTCTGGGCGTACCACCTGGACGTCTGCGGCAGCTGGGTGGCGATCTTCCCGTTGGCGTTCTTGAAGTAGCTCTGGCAGCCGTCGTTCCAGATCGTCCCGCCCAGGGCCCTTTGAAGGTCACGGTTGTAGTCGTCCATGACATCACGCCGGACGTCGACGGCTCGGACCCTGCGCAGATGCATGGACCGCAGTGCACTGAGGATGTAGGTCGCCTGCGCCTCGAGGATCACGATGATGGAATTGCCGCCCTGGTTCGTGTTCGGGCCGTACATCATGAAGAAGTTCGGGTAGCCCGACACGGTCAGGCCGATGTAGGCGTGGGCCACCTCGGACCAGTCCTCATGGAGGCGGCGCCCACCCACGCCCGCCACGTCGATTCCCTCCAGGTACTCGGTCGCCTTGAAGCCCGTGGCCAGCACAATGGCGTCCACCGGGCGCTCCCGCGCGTCCGCGGTGACGATGGCGTCCGGCGTGACCCGGGCGATGCCCTCGGTCACGAGCTCGACGTCGTCGCGCAGCATGGCCTTGTAGAAGTCGCTGCAGACCAGGGTCCGCTTGCAACCGAACGGGTAGTCCGGCGTGAGCTTGGCCCGCAGCTCGTCATCCTTGATCCGGTACTCGATGTGGCTCTCCGCCAAGGCCCTGAGCTGGTCCGCCCCCTCCTCGCCGTGGCGGAAGGCGATGGTGTTCTCAAAGGCCCAGTAGAGCTCGCGGCGGTGGCGCCGCGCCGCGATCGGGTTGCGGGCGAACCGGCGCTTCTGCTCTTCGGTGAACGGCTTGTCCGAGCGGGGCAGGATCCACTGCGGCGTGCGCTGGAAGACGTGGAGGGTCTCGGCCACCTTGGCCAACTCGGGAATGATCTGCGCCGCGCTCGCTCCCGTGCCGATCACCGCGACCCGACGGCCAGCGAGGTCGTGCTCGTGCTCCCAGCGGGCCGAGTGGAAGCAGGGGCCGGCGAACGAATCGAGGCCGGCGATGGCCGGGTAGGAGGGCGTGGCGAACGTCCCGACGGCGCTGACCAGCACATCGGCTTCGTAGGCACTGCCCTCGGCGTCGGTCAGGTGCCAGCGCCGCGCCCCCTCGTCCCAGCGCGCCGAGGTGATGCGCGTGTTGGGCCGCACGTGGCGCGAGATGCCGAAGCGCTCTGCGCAATCCTCGAAATAGCGCAGGATCTCGGGCTGCTCGGCGTAGGTCTTGGTCCAGTCGGGCTTGCGCGCGAAGGAGTACGAGTACAGGTGCGAGGGCACGTCGCAGGCCGCGCCCGGGTACGTGTTGCTCCGCCAGGTGCCGCCCACGCCTCCGGAAGCCTCGAAGAGCACGAAGTTCCGGTGGTGGGACTTGGCGAGCCGGATGGCCAGGCCGAGGCCGCCGGCTCCCGCCCCGATGATGGCGACCCGCCACCGCGGCACCGGGCCGCCAGGGGGCGTCGGGTCGACGTCACGCGTCGCCATCACTGAGTCGTGCACCTTCGCCACTGGGCCTCCGAGCAAGGGGGTTCGAGGCCCCGAGTTTGGCACCACGGGCCGGGTACGGTCTGGCCCGGACGGAGCAGAAGGGAGTCCCATGAGCGAGGACACCGGGCCGCTGGCCCTGGTGATCGGTGGCGGGTCGGGCATCGGCGCGGCGCTGGCGGACGCCTACCGGGCCCAGGGCACCACCACCGTGACCTGGGACATCGCAGGCTCACACGACGTCACCTGTGACGTGACCGAGCCCGACGCCATCGACGACGCCGTGGGGGTGACCCGGATGCGCTGGGGCGTCCCGACCTTCGTCACCGTCACCGCCGGCGTCGGCCACTCCGGGCTCCTGACCGAGGACGATCCCGATGCGTTCGACCGCGTCATGCGCGTCATCGCCCGCGGCCCGTGGCTCTGCATGCGGGCGTGGGTCGGTGCCATGCAGGAGCAGCAGACCGCCGGCTCCTTCGTCGCCGTCTCCAGCGTGAGTGCGCGGCTGGTCGACCGCACCATGGGGATCTACTGCGCGTCCAAGGCCGCTCTGTCCATGCTGGTCCAGGTGGCCGCAGCCGAATGGGGCACGTTCGGTATCCGGGTCAACGCAGTGGCGCCCGGTGTGACGCGGACGCCGATGCTCGGCCGCGGGCGCTCGGCCACCGTCGAGGGTTCACCGTGGCTGGCCGGCGTCGCCGAGCGCACGGCGCTGGGGCGCCTGGGCGAGGCGGGCGACATCGCGCGGACGATCATCGCCCTGCATGCGATGGAATGGGTCACCGGCCAGGTCCTCGAGAGCGACGGCGGGCTGTCGCTGCACAGCCCGGCCGACCCCTACGGCGCCTTGCTGCGCGCGCGGTCTGCCGAGGGCAGCTGAGTGGCCGAGGGGCCAGAAGATTCACTTCGGAGAGAGGGGGGGGAGGCGATTTCAACTGTAAACAGGATGGTTGACAGTTTTTTTGCAACTCCCCCGGTTCCCCCGTTTGGCAGCGCTCCCCGGTTATTCCGCCGGAGAACCGCCGCCCTGCACGCGCAGCCCGTCGCAGACGATGTTGAGCAGGTCGCATGCCGGTGCCGACCCCGCATGCGCGGTTGCTTGGCACGTCGCCCCGATGAGTGAGACCACGGCTGTGGGCGTGACATCGTGCCGCACCGCTCCCTCGGCCTGCGCCCGCTCCAGCAACACGCCGACGGCGTCGCGCAGGGCATCCTTCACGTTCGCCGCCGCCTCCTCGAACTCCACGCCGGCGCCCATGACCGCGACCATGAGGTCGCGCTTGGCCACGCCCTCGTCGACGACGTGCGACAGGAACCCGAAGAACGCGCCGGCCGGGTCTTCGGCGTCGGCCAGTGCCTGGGCGTCGCCGGTCAACGCGGACAGCCGGTCGAGCAGGACGGCCTCGCAGAGCTTCTCCTTCGTCGGGAAGTGGCGGTAGAGCGTCCCCACGCCCACCCCGGCCTTCTCCGCGATCAGGTCGACCGGTACTTCGATCCCCTCGACCGCGAACACGTTCTCGGCGGCCTCCAGGATGCGGGCCCGGTTGCGCTGGGCGTCGGCCCGCTGCGGGCGCGCAGCCGCGGCCGACTGCTCGTCACATCCCGCTTCTACGTTGGGTCTTCCCTTCACAGAAAAACTCTCCTCCCCCCGTTGACAAACGGAACCTTGGTTCCGTATAGTCTAAGTGGAACCAGAACTCCGATTCCGATTGTAAGCCATCCGAACCGAGAAAACCAGACCCTTCCAGGTCAGGGCGGTGGGGCGGAGCGTCGGTACGGACCTCGTTGGACACGGAGACCCCCACCATGACTGCAACGCTCGACCTTCCCGACCAGACGACCGGACCCGGGCTCGACCTGGACCCCAAGCGCTTCCGGGCCCTGGCCATCATCGCCGTGGCCCAGCTCATGGTGGTGCTCGACGCCTCGGTGGTGATCATCGCCCTGCCCTCGGCACAGCGGGCCCTGCACATCTCGACGGCCAACCGCCAGTGGATGCTGACGGCGTACACGCTGTCCTTCGCCGGGCTGCTCCTGCTGGGCGGCCGGATCGCTGACTACTTCGGGCGCAAACGGATGTTCGTCATCAGCCTCGTGGGCTTCGCCGGCGCCTCTGCGCTGGGTGGCCTGGCCCAGAACTCGGCCATGCTCTTCAGCGCCCGTGCCCTGCAGGGGGCGTTCGCCGCGATCATGGCGCCCGCCGCCCTGTCGCTGCTGACCGTGGCCTTCAGCGAGCCCAAGGAGCGGGCCCGCGCCTTCGCCGTCTACGGCGGCATCTCAGGTGGTGG
>DASZMN010000035.1:0-21469 GCA_035551835.1 Acidimicrobiales bacterium
ACGGTCTCGCCGGCCAGCAGCTGCAGGATCGCCTCGAGGCTCTCCTCCATCATGTCGCGCTGCTTCGCCGGGTCGATGCCCATCATGAAGGCATCGGAGGGCAGCGCGCCGGGGCCGACCCCGATCATGACCCGGCCACGGGTGAGGTGGTCGAGCAGCACCATGCGGTCGGCCAGCATGAAGGGGTGGTGATACGGCAGCGACGACACGCCGGTGCCGAGGCGGATGTGCTTGGTGCGCTGCGCTGCGGCGGCGATGAACACCTCGGGTGAGGCGATGATCTCGTAGCCGGCGGAGTGGTGCTCGCCGAACCACGCCTCGTCGAAGCCGAGCTCGTCGAGATGCTCGATCAGCTGAAGGTCGCGTTCGAGCGCCAGCGTCGGGTTCTGGCCCACCGGGTGGAACGGGGCCAGGAAGATGCCGAACTTCAGTCGGCCGTCGGCGTCAATGGTCGTCATCGCTCTCCATGTCTCGGTGCATATGTATGTGCATATTCGCGTGGGGAAGCCGGCCTTCGCCCGGCCGGGGTCAGATCAGGTCAGGTCGCCGGCGCCGCTGATGGCGGTCTCACGGCCGCACCAGGATCTTGCCGTGGTCGCCCGGCGTGCGGAGCGTCTCGAACGCGCCCGGCGCGCCGGCCAGGTCGACCGACGAGGTGACGAGCAGCTCGGCGCCCGGCATTCCGGCGGCCAGGCGCTGCAGCGTGGCGGCGAACTCGGCCGGGGTGTAGCCGAACGAGAAGCGGAGCTCGAGCTCCTTGGTCACCGCCATGAACGGCTCGATCGCATCGGTGTGCATGCAGACGCCGACCACGACGATCCGGCTGTGCGGCGGCGCGTCGGCGATGAGCGACTGCAGCATGCCGGGCACGCCGACCGCCTCGAAGATGACCGGGTCCTTCACGGCGGCGCCCAGCATTGAGGTGCCGGCCCGCTCCATGACCGTCTTGGCCACCCCGAAGGCGGCCCAGCGCTCGTGCGGCGACTCGGCCAACGGGTCGATCACCTCGTCCGCCCCGAACGCCTCGGCCAGGTGCCGCCGCACCGGCGAGAAGTCCGCGGCGAGGACCGGCCCGTGACCCCGGCCCCTGAGCGCGGCGATCACGGCGAGGCCGACGGGGCCGCAGCCCACGACGAGACACGGCTGGCCCACGGAGAGGTCGGCCAGGCCCACCGCGTGCTCGCCCACGGCCAGCGGCTCGGTCAGCGCGGCGAGGTCGGTGTCCAACGAGTCGGGCACCGGGACCAACAGCATCTCCTGGAGCACCATGTGCTCGGCCAGCGCGCCGGGATAGTGGTTCGAGTAGCCGATCTGCTCCACGCCGGTCGGCCCGACCACGATGGGCACCGAGCAGACCCGGGACCCGACGGGGAGGGTGCCGGCGGTGTCGGGCCCGTGCTCGACGATCTCGGCGCAGAACTCGTGGCCGAACACGCAGTCGGCCGCCGGGTCCAGCATGGGCACCCCGACCGAGTCCATGAGCCCGGTGAAGTGCGCGAAGTCGGCCAGGGCGTGGAGGTCGGACCCGCAGATCCCCGCCGCCAGCGAGCGCACGACGACGTGGCCCGACGACGGCACCGGGTCGGCCACGTCGCCGACCACCAGTTGCCCACCCCGCGTCACTGCCGCCCGCATCGCACCCACACCCCCCGGGATCTGGACCCCTGGGACGGCGCGGCCGCCCCGTTCGTCCTACGTTTGCCCCGGTGAGTTTCACACAACCCTTTTCCGAGCGCCCGTTCGCGGGCGAGGTGGCGCTGGTCACCGGGGCGGCCCGGCCCCGGGGCATCGGCCGCGCCACCGCCGTCACCCTCGCCGCCGGCGGCGCCGACGTGGCCTGCCTCGACATCGCCCGGCCCTACAGCGAGGCCCCGTTCCACGGCACCGCCAGCGGTGACGACCTGGCCTCGCTCGCCGACGACGTCCGCGCCCTCGGGGTGCGCGCCGCCACCGCAACGGCCGACGTCTCCGACGAGGCGGCCGTCGAGGCTGCCGTCGCCGCGGTGAGCGAGGAGCTGGGCCCGGTCACCCTGGTCGCCAACGTGGCCGGCGGGAGCGGACCCGGCTTTGGGCTCGGCCCCCTCCTCGACGTGCCGGCGGAGGAGTTCCGCCGGGTCCTCGACGTCAACGTCATCGGCACCTGGCTGGTGTCGCGGGCCTGCGCCACCCGGATGGTGGCGGCCGGCGTCGGCGGGCGGATCTGCAACGTGTCGAGCCAGGCGGGCAAGCGCGCCTTTCCGCTCCTGGGCGCGTACTGCGCGGCCAAGGCGGGGGTCATCTTGCTGACCCAGACCATGGCCACCGAGCTCGGGCCCCTGGGGATCGCCGTCAACGCCGTGTGCCCGGGCACGGTGGACACCGACCTCATCAACAAGGACGAGATCTTCGAGGGGCTGATGGGCGGCCCCGAGGGGCTCGCCACCTGGGTAGCCCGCGAGATCCCCCTCGGTCGCCTCCAGTCGGCCGACGAGATCGCGAGCGCCATTTGCTGGCTCCTCTCCGACGCGGCCCGGGGCATCACGGGCGAGGCCTTGAACGTCAGCGCCGGACAGACGATGGTTTAGGCATGCCGATCCTCGATGCCCGCCACGACCTCGCCCACCCCGTCGAGGGCGACAGCGCCTGGAGCGAGTCGTACTACTTCAACGCCTACGACCCCGAGAGCGACTCGGGGCTGTTCACCCGCATCGGCATCCGGCCCAACGAGGGGACGATGGACGTCGGGATGTCGCTGTGGCTGCCGGGCGGCGAGCTCGGCGAGTACCGGTGGATCAGGGAGCAGCGCGAGACGGTCGACACCACCCTCGAGGTCGGCGCGGTCCGCTACGAGATGCTCGAGGCGCTCCAGTCCTGGCGCCTCACCATGGACGACGCGGTGCAGGCGCGGCCGTGCGGCAAGAGCCGGGCCGAGGCCGAGGCCGGGGCGCACCCGGTCAAGGTGGCGCTCGACGTGCGCTTCGACGCCATCACGCCGGCGGTGGGCACCGACGGCCAGCCCGGGGGCGGGCCCAAGTCGAAGGAGGCGGCGGCGGCGTCGGGCACGGTGGGCAAGGGGCATCTCGAGCAGTCGGGCCGCTGGAGCGGCACCCTCACCGTCGACGGGGTCACCCACCAGTGGAAGGGCGCGCACGGCAACCGCGACCGTTCCTGGGGCCCGCGTCGTTGGGGCGGGCCGAAGATGTGGCGCTGGTTCTCCATCAACGTCGGCGACGACCTGCACTTCGGCGGCATCCGCCTCGGGACCGACGCCGGCGACCTGCACCGGGGCTGGGTCTGGGACGGCAGCCGGGCGACGTCGATCGCCGAGTGGCGCGTGCGCACCGACCTCGAGGACGACGGCGTCACCCACCGCGTCGTGCACCTCGAGGTGGCCGACAAGTCCGGGCGCACGTTCCCGCTGCGCGGCGACGTGTTGCGGGTGGCCCCCATCGGCCAGGCCGGCGGCACGCTCGTCAACGAGGGGCTGGCGCGCTGGACCTACGAGGGTGACGGCGCGCCGCGCACCGGTTACGGCATCGCCGAGTACCTGCACCAGCTCGACGACGCCGGGAGGCCGGTCGTCCCCGTCGAGTAGCCGGCCGACTCCACCCGCCGCCGCCGAACCAAGCCACCCATGTCGCCCCGGTTGAGCACCCAGGAGCAGGCCGCCGCGCTCGCGGCGCGTCTCGGCGGGTCGGTCCACGACCTGCACCGGCTCTCGGGTGGCGCCTCGCGGGTGACCAGCGCCTTCGACCTCGAGACCGCCGACGGCGCGACCCGCCCCCTCATCGTGCAGATGGACCGCGCCGGTGGCGCGCCGGGCCGCGCCAAGGCGCGCCTCGAACAGGGCCTGCTCGAGGCGGCCCGCCGCGCCGGCGTCCCGGTCCCCGAAGTGGTCGCCGCGCCCGACTGGAACGCCGACACCGACGCCGGCGAGGGGGCGGACCCGCTCGGCGGCGCCTGGCTCGTGGTCGAGCGCCTCGAGGGCGAGACGATCCCGCGCAAGATCCTGCGTGACCCCGAATGGGCCGCCGCCCGCCGCGTGCTGACCGCGCAGTGCGGCCGTGCGCTGGCCGCCGTCCACACCATCGAGACCGCCTCGGTCGCGGGCCTGCCCGCGGCGGACCCGCTGGGCGACCCGCTCCCGCTCCTCGATACCCTCGGCGAGGTCCGACCCGCGCTCGAGCTCGGCGTGCGCTGGCTCGCCGCCCACCGCCCCGACGACGGCGCTGGGGCCGGCGCGCGGCCGACGGTGACGGTCCACGGCGACTTTCGCAACGGGAACCTCCTCGTCGGGCCGGGCGGGCTGCGCGGCGTGCTCGACTGGGAGCTGGCCCACGCCGGCGACCCCGCCGAGGACATCGGCTGGCTGTGCGCCCCCGCCTGGCGCTTCGGCGGACCCGGCGAGGTCGGCGGCTTCGGCTCGGTCGCCGAGCTGCTCGCGGCCTACGAGGAGGCCGGCGGCGACGCGGTGGCGCCCGCGCGCGTCCACTGGTGGCAGGTCTACGCGACGGTGAAGTGGGCGGCCATCTGCGCGTTGCAGGCCTCCGTCCACCTGGGCGGGATGACGCGCTCGGTCGAGCTGGCCGCGATCGGCCGTCGCGTCTGCGAGAGCGAGTGGGACCTCTTCGTGCTCCTCGGGGTGCCGCCGCCCGTCGACCTCCCCGAGCCGGTGGCGGCGGCCGGAGCGCTCCCGCCCTTTGGCCGTCCCACCGCGGCCGAGCTCACCGAGGCGGTGCGCGAGTACGTGGAGGGACAGATGGAGCGCGGCGAGGGCGCCGCGGGCTTCGAGGCCCGCGTGGCACGCAACGCGCTGGGCGTCGTCGAGCGCGAGCTGCGACTCGGTCCGTCCATCTCGGCCGCGCACGCGGCGCGCCTCGCCGGGCTGGGTTTCGCCGACGACCTTGCCTTGGCCGCCGCCCTGCGCGCCGGTGAGCTCGACGCGGACTGGAGACGGGTGGCGCCGGCGCTGGCGGCGTCGGCGCGCGACCAGCTGCGGGTGGCGAACCCCTCCTACTTGCCGGCGGCCACGGCGTAGGCGTTCGCCGGCTGGGCGGGGGAGCGCTCGTCGAGCGGCACGGCGCCGGCGTCGGCCGTCTCGCCCGCCCGGGCCCCGATGCCCTGAAGGATGGCGCCGGACACCAGCCCGCATCCGGCCATGAAGAGCCAGGCGTGATGGAAGGCGGTGATGGCGGACGTCCCGGTGGCGGTGCCGAGGATGGCGACCAGGCAGGCGACGCCGAGCGCGACGCCGATCTGGCGCGTCATGGCGTACAGCGCCGAGCCCGTGGCGAAGCGCTGTGGCGGCAGCGGGGCGGTGGCGGCACCGCCCAGGGACGGCAGCAGGAGCCCGACGCCGAAGCCGCTCAGCAGGCTGCCGGGGAGGTAGGCGCCGAGCCAGTCCGGGGTGGCGCCGACCCGGGCGATCCACCAGGCGCCGCCGGCGGCGAAGAACAGCGAGCCGGCCGTGCCCACGGCGCGGTGGCCGAGGCGGGCGCCGAGCAGGCCGGCGGGGAACGCGGTCAGGCCGGCCAGCAACGGGCCGGGGGCGATCATGAACCCGGCGCGCAGCACCGACTCGTGCCAGACGCCGGTCAGGAAGAGCACGCCCCCGAGCACGAGGGCGCCGAAGCCACCGAAGAAGACGAGCGAGCTGACGTCGGCCAGCGCGACGGCGCGGTGGCGAATGACGGCCGGCTCGAGGATCGGGTATTCGTGGCGGAAGGAACGAACGACGAGCCACGTGCCCGCGGCGGCGGCCACGACGAAGGCGCCGACGATGCGCGCACTGCCCCAGCCCCACGACGAGCCCTGCACGATGGCGGCGACCAGGCTGGCCACCGACACGGACAACAGCGCGGCACCCACGAGGTCCGACTTGTGCGCCGCCGGGTCGCGCACTTCGGTGAGGAGGCGGACGCCGAAGACGAGGGCGAGCACGCTGAGAGGCAGGTTGACCAGGAAGACCCAGCGCCAGCTCGCCTGCACCAGCAGCCCGCCGATCGGGGGGCCGAAGGCGGCCGCGGCGCCGCCGACGGCCGACCACAGGCCGATCGCCGCGCCCTTGCGCTCGGGCCCGAACGCGGGGAGGAGCAGCCCGAGCGAGGTCGGCAGCATGAGCGCCCCGCCGGTGGCCTGCAGGACGCGGGCGGCGACGAGGACGCCGAGCGACGGCGCGACCGCGCACAGGGCGGACGATGCGGTGAACACGGCGAGGCCGATGAGGAAGGCGCGCTTGCGCCCGGCCCGGTCGGCCCAGCGGCCGGCGGGGACGAGGGCGGCGGCGAAGACGATCGTGTACGCGCTCAAGACCCACGAGAGCGAACTGAGGCTCTCGCCGTGGAAGCTCTTCGAGATGCTCGGGAACGCAATGTTGACGATGAACAGGTCGAGGGAAGAGAGGAAGACCCCCGTCAACACGATCAGGGCGGTGAGGACGGGGTGGGCGCCCTCAGGCGTCTCGCCTCGCCCTCTGGTCAGTTCTGTCATGAGATGTACTGTAGGCGAGAAAGTTTCATAAAACAACGCATTCGGGTCAAAGGTGCAGTAGGCTGGGGTTGATGTTGAATCGCGACTACGCCAGCCAGTACTGCCCGGTGGCGTCGACGCTCGAGGTGGTGGGCGAACGCTGGACCCTGTTGATCCTCCGGGACGTCTTCATGGGGATCAGGCGCTTCGAGGCGATGCAGCGGGACCTGGGCATCGCCCGCAACGTGCTGCAGGCACGGCTGGAGCGGCTGGTCGAAGAGGGCGTCTTGGTGAAGCGGCCCTACCAGGAGCGCCCGCAGCGCAGCGAGTACCGCCTGACCGAGAAGGGGGCCGACCTGTGGCCCGTCCTCGTCGCGCTGCTGAAGTGGGGTGACCGCTACGGGCTCGAGGGGGAGCGGCCGATCATCCTGCAGCACCGCGGTTGTGGAGGCGAGATCGACGACCGGCGCCGCTGCGTCGCCTGCGGCGCCGACGTCTCGGTGACCGAGGCGATCGCGATCCGGACCGGAGCGAACAGGCCGGCCGCCGAGGATGCCTCGGCCGACGGACCGGCGGTGCGGGTCAGCGCCTGAGCGGGCGGCGGTGCGCCTGGGTACGGTTCGTCCATGAGCGACGACACGGCATGGCTGGACGCAACGGGGCAGGCTGGGCTGGTCCGGACGAAGGAGATCTCGCCGGGCGAACTGGTCGCCGAGGCGATCACCCGCATCGAGAAGCTCAACCCGCAGCTGAACGCGGTCATCCACGAGTTGTTCGAGCGGGCCAAGGGTGAGGCGGCCGGCGATTTGCCCCACGGCCCGTTCCGCGGGGTGCCGTTCCTCCTCAAAGACCTCGTCGCCGAGCTGGCCGGCACACCCTTCAACGAGGGGCTCGCGTTCTCAGGCAAGTACGTGTCCACGGTGACCCAGGAGCTCACCCAGCGCTACCTCGACGCCGGCTTCGTCGTCTGCGGCAAGACGAACACCCCCGAACTCGGCATTCTGCCGACGGCCGAGCCGCGACGCTTCGGCCCGTCGCGCAATCCGTGGAACACCGACTATTCGACGGGCGGATCCTCGGGTGGCTCGGCCGCCGCGGTGGCGTCGGGCATGGTGCCCGTCGCGCACGCCAACGACGGCGGCGGCTCCATCCGCATTCCCGCGTCGTGCTGCGGCCTCGTGGGCCTGAAGCCCACCCGCGGGCGCAACTCGCTGGCCCCGCAGTACGGGGACATGATGGGCGGGCTGGTGTGCGAACACGTCGTGACGCGCTCGGTGCGCGACACGGCCGCCATCCTCGACGTCACGTCCGGGCCCGTCCCGGGCGACCCGTACTGGGCGCCGCCGCTGCGGGGGCCCTCCTTCGCCGCCGCGGCCGCCAGTGCGCCGCCCCGTCTGCGCATCGCGGTCATGACGGCGTCGCCGACGGGGAGCAAGGTCGAGCCGGCGTGCGTGGCCGCGGTGGGGGAAGCGGCGAACCTGTGCGAGTCGCTCGGACATCAGGTCGAGGGCGCGACGCTCGACGTCGACGGCACCGCCTTCACGACCCACTTCATCAACCAGTGGGCCTGCGCCAACGCCTGGGCCATCGCCGACTGGGAAGCGCGGCTCGGGCGCGCCGTCACGGAGGCGGAGGTGGAGCCGCTGAGCTGGGCCCTCATGGAGCTGGGACGGTCCATCAACGGGGCGCAGTACCTGACGTCGGTCCAGGAGCTGCAGAAGATCTCGCGCCAGGTGGCCCAGTACTTCGAGGGCATCGACGTCCTGCTCACCCCCACCCTCGGCGAACCGCCCGCCCCCCTCGGCACGTTCGACTCGCCGCCCGGCGAGCCGCTGGCCGGCCTGTTCCGCGCCGCCGACTACGTGCCGTTCACCCCGCCGTTCAACGTGACGGGCCAACCCGGCATCTCGCTGCCGCTGCACTGGAGCGACGCTGACCTGCCGAGCACCTTGCCGATCGGCGTGCAGTTCGTGGGTCGCTTCGGCGACGAGGAGACGCTGTTGTCGCTCGCCGGACAGCTCGAGGTGGCGGCCCCGTGGGCGGAGCGCCGGCCGCCGGTGTCGGCCTAGGCGGAACCGGGGCGGTCGGTGACCAGGATGCAGCGCGTGCCCGAGTAGATCGTCGGCATGCACTTGTTGCAATGGATGCAGAGCGACGACGTCGCGCCCCCGGCCTGCATGCGGTTGGGCAGGTCCGGCTCGCGCAGCAGGGCGCGGGCCATGGCGACGAAGGCGAAGCCCTCATCGAGCGCGGCCTCGACCGTCGCCAGCTCGGTGATGCCGCCGAGGAGGATGATCGGCGTCGTCAGCGCGGCCCGGAACTGGCGGGCGTAGGGGAGGAAGAACGCCTCCTCGAAGGGGTAGGCGCGCAGGAAGCGCTTGCCGACGACGCGGAAGCCGAGGCGCACCGGGGGCGGCAGGGTGGCGCCGAACTCGCGCAGCGGTGCGTCGCCGCGGAACAGGTACATCGGGTTGGCGAGCGAGCTGCCGCCGGTGAGCTCGAGCGCATCGAGCGTGCCGTCGGACTCGAAGAGGGCGGCGACCTGCACGCTCTCGTCGAGCCACAGACCCCCGTCGACGCCGTCGGCCATATTGAGCTTCGCCGTCACGGCCGTCTTGTCGCCCACCGCGTCGCGGACCGTGCGCAGGACGGTACGGGCGAAGCGAGCCCGATTCTCGACCGAGCCGCCGAACTGGTCGTCGCGCTTGTTGAGCTTCGGGCTCAAGAACGCGCTCAGGAGGTAGTTGTGCCCGACGTGCACCTCGAGGCTGTCGAAGCCGGCCTCGACGGCGCGGGTTGCCCCGGCGCGGTAGGCCGCGACAACCCGCTCGATTCCGGCGGCGTCGATGGCGCGCAGGCGCGAGCCCATGGGTGTGAAACCACCCGAGGGCGACAAGGCGGGGGCTTTGTTGGAGCGCGCGTTGGCGACCGGCCCGGCGTGCCCGATCTGGGCCGCCGCGGCGGCGCCCTCGGCGTGGATGGCGTCGGTGAGCCGCCGGAGGCCGGGCAGGTTCTCGTCGCTGAGGAGCAGGCAATGACGGTCCGTGCGGCCCTCGGGCGAGACGGCCAGGTAGGCGACGGTGGACATGGCGGCGCCGCCGGCGGCGACGCGGCGGTGGAAGTCGACGAGCTCGTCGCTCACGGTGCCGCCGGGCATCACACCCTCGAAGGTGGCCGCCTTGATGATGCGGTTGCGCAGGGTGAGCGGGCCGAGGGGCGCTCGCGCGAAGACCTCGGGTGCGGTCGGGCGTGGCGGGTGCGTCGGGCGTGGCGGGCGTGGCATCGTCCCCTACCTTTGCCGACTTGCCATCCGGGTCGCACGTTGGGCGCCGGGGCGGGGCGGTGCGGGGCGGGGCTGGTGCGGGGCCGGTGCGGGAGCGGTGCGGGGCCTCAGGCTTTGGTGGGCCCGGCCGAGGCGGAGGCCGGGAGCCCGGGGCGCCAGGCCGGGCCGGCCACCCCGCAGAAGTACCGACGTTCGGGCGCCGGCGCCGGAGCTGGCGCCGGGGCCGGTGGGCGGGCCGGGTTGCGGATGGTGAGCAGCGCCAGGAGACCGCCGGCGGCGCAGGCCACGCCCGAGATGTAGACCGCGGTGCGGAACCCGTCGGCGAGCTCGGACGGCGCGAGCGCGGCCGTGCCCGTCAGCCCGGCCGCCAGTGGCAGCACGGCCACCGCGAACAGCCCGGCCGCCCGGGCCACCGTGTTGTTGACCGCCGAGGCGATCCCCGAGTGCTCCGCCGGGGCGGCGCCCATGGCCGTCGAGGTGAGCGGCGCCACCGTCACGGCGAGGCCGGCGCCGAAGAGGAGCACGGCCGGGAAGACCTGGGCCCAGTAGGTGCCCGGATCGGTGGCGCGGGCCAGGAGCGCCAGGCCCGCACCGACGAGGACGGGCCCGAGGCTCATCTGGAGGCGCGGCCCGATGCGCGCCGAGAGCTGGCCCGAGCGGGCAGAGAACACCAGCATGATCAGGGTCAGCGGCAGGAGCGCCAGCCCGGAGTCGAGCGGGGTGTAGTGCGCCACGAGTTGCAGCTCGACAGGGAGCAGGAACAACGCGCCGCCCAACGCGCCGTACACGACGAAGGTCACCGCGTTGGCGCCGCTGAACTGACGGGAGCGGAACAGGCCCAGCGGGAGCATGGGCCCGGTCACGCGCCGCTCCACGACGAAGAAGGCGGGTCCCGCGACGGCCGCGAGGACGAAGGAGGCGACGATCGCCGGGCTCGACCAGCCGCGGGTCGGTCCTTCGATGAGCGCGTAGGTCACGCCGGCCAGGAAGATCACGGCGAGGGCGGCCCCGGCGGTGTCGACGCGCCCCTTGTTAGTGGGGTCGCTCGATTCGGGCACGTGCCGAGCCGTGATGACGAGCACGAACGCGGAGAGGGGGAGGTTGATGAAGAAGAGCCAGCGCCACGAGGCCACGGCCAAGAGGTAGCCCCCGATCAACGGTCCGGCGGCGGACGCCACGCCGCCGAGTCCCGACCACGCGCCGATGGCCCGGGAGCGATCGTCCGGCCGGAACGAGGCCTGCAAGATGGCCAGGCTGCCGGGCGTTAGGAGGGCACCGCCGATGCCCTGCACGATGCGGGCGACGATCAGGAACCCCGCGGTCGGGGCGAGGCCGCAGCAGGCGGAGGCCACGGCAAACCAGGCGATTCCGAACGAGAAGACGCGCCGGCGCCCGAAGCGGTCACCGAGTGAGCCGCCGAGGAGGAGGAAGGCGGCGAGGGTGAGCGAATAACCCGTGATGACCCACTGCAGGGTGCCAACGCCGCCACCGAAGGTGCGGCTGATGGAGGGGAGTGCGATGCCGACGACGGTGGCATCGAGGAACGCGATGCCCGAACCGAGCACGGTGGCCGCGAGCACCCAGCGCCCGCGGGGCGTGCTCATCGCCAGGTCGGGCGCGCCGCCGCCAGCGTCGGGGGTCCCGGCTCCGCCTCCCGCTCCCGCGCCGGCGTGGGCGTCGGCGTCGGCGGTCGTCACTGGGGGCAGTGGTGCATCACGAGGTCGACCACGGCGCCGGCGTGCACCGCCGTGCCGGCGCGGGTGCCCTGGCTGAGGACCGTCTCGCGCGGCTTGGGCGACGAGGTGACCGTCGTGGTCGTCGTGGTCGTCGTCGTGGTCGTCGGCACGCTCGTCGAGGAGGTCGGGCCGCCGGTGGATGACGTCGTCGGCTTCGTGGCCTTCGTCGCCGTCGTGGTCGTCGTCGGCCGGGTCGTCGTGGCACGAGGGCGCGTTGTGGTCGTCGCCGGGCCAACGGAGTAGCAGGCCCAGTTGAGCCCTGCCGCGTGGAGCAGGTGCACGGCCCGGGCGAAGGTCTGCCCCGTGACCGGGGGAACCTGGCTCCCGTTGGGATAGCAGTCCGACCAGGTGATGCCCACCCGGGCACCCTTGGGCAGGCTGGCCCCCGGGACCAACGGGAGCGCGCCGACCCTCACGTCGGGCGGTTTACCCGGAACGGACAGTGACGCGACCACGCTCTGACTCGCCACGCTGCCTTTGTCGCACGCCCCGTTCAGCGGCACCGTCGCGAAGCCGGCGGCCCGCAGGTAGAAGCGGGCCGGCAGGATCTTCATCCCGAGCACGTCCGGAATCGCGACGCCCTGTTCGATGGCCGAGGTGGGAGGGGGCGCAGTGGTCGTCGTCGTGGTGCTGGTCGTCGTCGCGGCCACCACGCGCGGCGAGGGAGGATTGCCGCAGGCGGCGAGGACGCCGGCGGCCGCGACCAGGGCAAATCCGGCGAACTCCGGGCGATGTCGATGGCGTCGGGCCACGGCCGCCATCATGGCCGACCGGACCCCCCGTTTCGTCCCCAACGGGCCGGGTATCCACCCACCCGATGGTACGGGCGCCTTCGCTGACGCATGATCTGGTCGTGGTCCAACAGGACAACGGCGAACTGCAGGAAGACGTGATGGCGCGCTCCCTCGCCCAAGGGGGGTGGCTCGACGAGGAGATCAGCGAGTCGTTCCCCGCCAGCGACCCCCTCTCGCACTGGGCCGGCCCACCCCGGCCGACGAGCGAGGCGGACCGGGCGCGCCGCCAGGTCGTCCACCGCGAGGCCATGGAGGACGCACCCGAGCGCGACCACCCGGAGGCGCCCCTCCCGGGCACGATCCGCCCTCAACCGCCGCGCTGAGGCGGACGGGGACCGCTTCGGGGGCGACGCCTCCCCTTTACTGCTCGAGCGCGGCGATGCGGCGGCTGAGGTTGACGGCGTGGTCTCCGATGCGTTCGTAGAAGCGCGCGAGCAGGGTCACCTGGGCGGTGACCGCCGTCTGCATGTCGCCCTTCGCGATCTCCCCGGTGAGGCGGTCGTGGAGGATGTCGAGCTCCTCGTCCTCCTCGTGGAGCTCGAGATGCTGCGCATCGTGGTTGATGTAGGCCGTGGCGACCAACTGCCACATCTCGGCCGCGACCTCGGACATCCGCTGCACGATGCCTCGCGCCACCGGTGTCATGTCGGCGCCGACGTTGGTCAGGGCCCGGTGCGCGATGTGTTCGGCCAAGTCGCCGCTTCGTTCGAGCTCGGGCAAGATCAAAAGGATGCCCACCAGTGCACGAAGCTCGTCGCGGGCGTAGTCACCCGCCTCCAGGCGTGACCAGACGTCGAGTTCCAGCTCGGCGGTCGCGCCGTCGATCTCCTGGTCGCCGTCGATCACCTGCTGGCCGAGTTGGGTGTCTCCGTTCAAGAGCGCCCAGGTCGCGCGGGAGAGCGCCTCGCGGACGAGCCCGAAAAGTCGGAGGACCGGCTGTTCAACCATCTGCGCCACGGCGGTGAACCATACCGGCTCTGACCAGGTCGGTTTACCCTGTGTTCATAGAGTGTTCAGGGTGTCGTCACGGGCTGGTCAATCGCCCGTTCGGTTCTGTTCAAGGAATCCGGCCCTCGCCCTTCTCGTCGGCGCCGGTCTCGGTCATCGCCCGTTCGTGCTCGGCCACCGCTTCCGCTTCGCCGGCGTAGCGCTCCCTCGACTCATCAGCCAGACGCTCTTCCTCCGGGGTCGGCGCTCGATCTGCTTGGTGCGCGTTGTCAGCGGCCTCGGTCCGCTCCTCGTCGGCCGTCTCGCGGCTGGGATTGGTGTGTTCCATTTGGTCACCTCCGTGGTGCTTGTTCAGTACCCCGAAACAATCAGCTCCAGACTTCGGGAAATCGACGGGCCGGCCGGCGCGGGAGGTCATCCCGAGCTTCGTTGCCCTCGCGATCCCTGGTCGGGGTCCTCGGGCGGCTCTATGTGCAGCACGTCCATCAGACCCGTGACCTCGAAGACCCGCCGAACGTGGCGGTGTGGGGTGAGGATGATCAACCCACCCCCGGCCGACATGGTGCGCTTGTGTTCGGCGATGACCACGGAGATCCCGGTCGAGTCGATGAATTCGAGCGCGGTCAGATCCAGGGCGACGTGGATCGCGCCCTCCCGGTTGAGCGTCGCCAGCTCCTCGTAGAGCTGGCCGGCGGTCGAGACGTCGAGCTCGCCCGTCAAGATGACCAGCGCGTGGTCCGCGGATCCGCTGATCTCGGTGGTGAAGGGTGCTGCGCGCCGCACCTCGAGGGTCATCGGTTTTCCTCCCAGACTTTGGTGCGTCGTCCAGGCAGAGGCCGTTCGAACCTGACCGCCTCGTCGGGGACCTCTCTTGACCCGCAAACGGGGAGTGTATTGAGCGGCGCCGGGTGTTTCCAGTGCCCGCCGGGCGGCCAGCTGCGGCGGTCCGGTCCTGGGGCGGCGTGGCGGCCGGGCGGCAGCGCCCGTCGGAAGAGCCCGGATGCCACAATCGCCCGGTGCAAGAACTCAAGGACCGGGTGGGCGTCGTGACCGGTGCGGCCAGCGGCATCGGCCTCGCCGTGACCGAGGCCTTCGTCGAGGCGGGCATGCGGGTGGTGATGGCCGACGTCGACGAGGACCGGCTGCGGTCGCATGCGGAGCGGTTACGGGGCAATGGGGCGGAGGACGTCCAGCCGGTGGTGGCCGACGTGCGCGACCCCGAAGCCGTGGACGCGATCGGTCGAGCGACCATCGATCGCTTCGGGGCCCTCCACGTGGCCGTCAACAACGCGGGGGTGGTCGGCGGCGGCAACTCCTGGGAGATCTCGCTCGAAGAGTGGCGGAGGGTGTTGGACGTGGACCTGTGGG
Source organism: Acidimicrobiales bacterium (assembly GCA_035551835.1). GTDB lineage: Bacteria > Actinomycetota > Acidimicrobiia > Acidimicrobiales > RAAP-2 > Bog-473. The sequence continues at coordinate 14,577 of DASZMN010000035.1, forward strand.
GCGTGATCCATGGGCTGCGGACGTTCGTGCCGCTCATCCTCGCCGCCGGTACCGAGGGGCATGTCGTGAACGTCGCCTCAATGGCCGCCGTCCTGGCGCTTCCCCGTCTGGCGCCGTACACCGTCGCCAAACACGGGATCCTCGGGTTGACCGACGTGCTGCGGGCCGAGTTCACAGCGCTCGGCGCCCCGGTCGGCGCGAGCGTGGTGATGCCGGGGATGGTCAAGACCGCAATGAACCCGATCGGCACGATGGAACCCTCCGTGGTGGCGGCGAACGTGCTCGACGCGATCCGAAGGGACCGCCCCTACGTGTTCACCGATGACCAGAGTACGGACGAGGTGGAGCACCGCCTCCGTGCGGTCCTTGCCGCGCGAGCCGACGTGATCACGTGACGGGATCGGCGACCCCATCCGATCAGCTCGTGCTCGCCGTGGACGACGGCCACGTGCGGACCCTCACCTTGAACCGCCCCACCCGGCTCAACGCGTTCACGTCCGCCTCGTATCTGCGGCTGGCGGGTTTGCTCGATGAGGCGGCCAGCGATCCCGGTGTCCTGGTCGTGGTCCTGCGCGGCCACGGCAGGGCGTTCTGCAGCGGGGTCGACCTCGAGGAGCTCGGCGACGATCGGGGCGGAGGCGGACGTCGATTGGGTGAGACCTTTGACGCGTTGATCGACTCGTTGGTCGCGTTCCCCAAGCCGCTGGTCGCGGCCGTGCACGGCCCGGCGGTGGGCTTCGGGGCGACGATCTTGCTGCACTGCGACGTCGTCTTCGTGGCCGACGACGCCCGGCTGCGCTTCCCGTTCACCTCGTTGCGCACGGCACCCGAAGCCGGGAGCAGTGCCCTCCTGCCGGCGCTCGTCGGGTCGCAGCGTGCCGCCGAGCTGCTCTTCACATCCCGGTGGATCGCCGCGTCCGAAGCCGTGCGATACGGCCTGGCGCTCTCCAGTTGCCCGCGCGAGCGCCTCGACGCCGACTCGGCTGCGATGGCCGAGCGGATCGCGCAGCAGCCGGCCGAGGCCCTGGTCGCGGCGAAACGACTGCTCCGGGCGGGCCGATCGGACCTGGTCCGCGCGGCGAGCTCGCGCGAGAGAGCAGAGGCGGGCGGACTCACCGCGGCCTTCGGGCCTCCGGGCAGCGACGACCGGTCGCATTGAGCGAGGGGCGGTCCGACGGTTCGGCGGCCCAACGAGCGTCACCTGGAAGTACCCTTCGAAGCGGACGGACTGGAGGCGAAAACATGCCCGCGGAGTTGTTCCAGCGCCATCGCGTCGTCGACGTCGACACGCACCTGACCGAGCCCCCCGACCTGTGGACTTCACGGGTGTCGCCGAAGTGGGCAGACGCCGTGCCCCACGTCGAGAACATGCGTGGGACCGACATCTGGGTGGCCGCGGGGAACTTCCTCAGCTCACCGGGCAACACGGCGATCGCAGGCTGGCCGGGGTACGTTCCCGACGGCCCCAAGACCTACGACGAGATCCCGCCGCCGGCGTACGACGCCTACGCTCGCCTCGAACACATGGACGCCGAGGGCATCTATGCGCAAGTGCTCTACCCGAACGTTGCTGGATTCGGATCGGCGTACTTCCTCAAGCTCGGTGATCGCGAGCTGGTCACGGCGTGTGTGCGCGCTTACAACGACTTCCTCGTCGATTGGTCCTCGGCGGACCCCTCGCGCCTGATCCCCGTGATGTCCACGCCTTTCTGGGATCTCGACTTCGCGGTGGCGGAACTCGAGCGTTGCATCGAGAGCGGTCATCGGGCGGTGAACTTCTGCAACCACCCCGACTCGTACGGTGAACCGCCACTCTCGGACCCGCACTGGGACCGTCTCTGGGCCGCCGCGCAAGACGCGGGGATCCCGATCACGTTCCACATCGGTGGCGGCGACATCACCGCGCCGTTCGCCAAGGACGCACATCTCAGCTTTGCGGCAAAGTTCCCCAAGATCTCTGCGCTCATGATCATGGACAACGTCGGGACCCTCGCCGACCTGATCTTCGGCGGCGTGTGCCATCGCTTCCCGAACCTGCGCTTCGTCTCGGTGGAATCGGGCGTCGGTTGGCTGCCGAGTGTGCTCGAGATATTCGACTGGCAGTGGGGCAACAGCGCGATCCGTGAGGCCCATCCCGGGTACGACCTGTTGCCCTCGGAGTATTTCCGCCGTCAGATCTACGGCTGCTTCTGGTTCGAGGAAGACGCCGCGCGCTTCGCCATCGAGCAGTTCCCGGACAACGTGCTGTTCGAAACCGACTTCCCGCACCCCACGTGCCAACACCCCGGACCGGCCAGCGTCGGCGTGTCCCCCGGAGAGTTTGCGACGAAGGCGCTCGAAGGGCTGGCGGATGACGTCGTCGCCCGTGTCCTCCACGACAACGCTGCGACGCTCTACGGTCTCGCCTGAACCGAGCCCGGCGCGACCCGCCGTGGTTGGGACCGGCCATCACAGTTCACCTGTGAGCGGTTGGGATCCAGGTTCGCGTCGGTGCGGGGGCCGTGTGAGCTCGCCAACTCAGGCGGTCGCTCCGAGTCGTGAGCACAGCGGGTGTGGTCCCGCTCGGTCGGTGCTGGGCGGCCCGGGCCGACCCGGAGCCTGCGCCCCGCCAAGGTCCGATCTTCGGGGCCACCGCGAGAGCAAGGAGTGCGCCGACGGCTACTGCGCCCACGATGAGCCATTGCCGGGCACTGGCGCCGCGCACCTGCGCCCTCGTGCGCGAGTAGAAGTCCCTCGGCGCGAGGCGCGCCGTGTCGACCAGGTGCCCGAGAACGTGCAACGTCATGGCGACGAACCACAGAACAAAGGTCGCCTTGTGCAAGAAGAGCCATTGTGAGCGGCCCGCTCCGGGCGAGAAGAGAAGTGCGATACCGGTACCGAGAACCGCAGCCGTCAGGGCGACCACGAACGGGCCGAGCAGGCGGAGCAACAGAGCCGGGGGACCTTTCCGGCGGTATTCCGGGTCACCGAGGTAGTAACGGGCAAAGCGCCAGGTGGTGCTTTCAATCTTCAGAACGACCAGGGGAACGAGCACCATGCCGATCACCACATGCGGCGTGAGCAACGGCCGTACGCGCAAGATCGTCACCCCCTCGGCGACGAGCAGTACGAAGAGGACGGCGGCTGCCATAGCGGTCAACCTCGCGTTGGCCTCTACCGCATTACGGCCGCGAGATGCCCGCCGCGACCGCGGCGGGGAGTGAGCGGGATCTGCACCTGTACTGGCCTCGCCCCGCTCCCTCTGGACACCGGGAGTAGTCGGATCCTCCATGGCGTTCAGAGGCCGAAGGAGTTTCCGGTCATGCCAACGAGCAGCTGTGCCCCGTTGACCGGAATGGCCGGCCCGTTCGGCTTCGCTGGTTGGTAGGCGCTGTCGTTCACCCGGTCCGTCTTGACGTCGAGCTCCAGGAGCAGCGTACGGATCCACTCTGACGCCCACATGAAGGCCGGGCGCTCAAGCCAGGGACTCACTGAGCACGTCACCGTTCTCGTTGGACCTTGCCTTGCGCGCCGGTGCTTTTCGCCAGGAGATCTCCAATCGAGCACCTCCCTGTTCGGCGGTCCCGATGGCCCACTGGCCCTGGGTGGAGCGGACGATGGAGTCGGCGATGGCCAGACCGAGGCCGGTGCCCGCCACCTCGTCGGTGGCCCGGTGGAAACGGTCGAACACGGCGTCCCGCTGATCTTCGGGAATCCCGGGGCCGGAGTCGTCCACCCGCAGATCCACCCGGGTGCCCCAGTCGCGCACGCTGACCTCGACGCGCCCCCCTTCGCCCGCGAATTTGCACGCGTTGTCCACGAGGACCCCCGCCAAGCGGTCGAGCAGGTCTGGCTGTACCTGCACCGAGAACGGTCCTTTGCCGACTCGCTGCATGGAAAGGTCGACGCTGTGCGCGACCGCCAGCGCCCGGAAGCGTTCGACACAACGCTCGACAACTTCCCCGACGTCCGCCGCTCCGGCGTCGCCCGGAGGTAGCTGGGCACTGTCCGCTCGGGCCAGCCAGAGCAGGTCTTCCACGATCCGGCGCAGCCGGGTGCTCTCGCGGCCCACCCGTTCGAACGCCTCTCGGTAGGCGGTCGTGTCGCGGGGCCGGTCGAGGGCTAAGCCGACCTCGGCCTCAATGACCGAAATGGGCGTGCGCAACTCGTGGGAGGCATCGGCGGTGAATTCGGCCTGCCGGCGACGGATGAGCTCGGACGGTGCTGAAGCCCGCAGGCCGACCACCAGCGCGCCGGCGAAGACGGCGACGGTCAGGATGAGGCCGAACACAAGCTCGGCCACCAAGAGCGTGGACTGGACGTTCGACGTCGCCGCCGTGCTCTGGCCGGCCACCAGTACAGCGTCGTTCACCCGCAGGGTATCGAACCGCAAGGTCGAGCTGCCGACGTCGAGCGTGACCGGGTCGGTTCCCCAGTGGCGCGAGGGCAGGGGCGGAGCGGTCGCCGTCAGCGCGTTGACGGTGCCGGAGGGGGCGATCGACCACAGGAATATCGGTGCATCGTCGAGGTCCACGGCATCGTCTGGTGCGCTCGATCCAGGAGCGGTCAGTGTCTGCTGCCCCGCATCCCTCAGGCGATCGGCCAGGCGATGGTCGGTCGTCGTGATCAGATGGTTGGTGACGATCAGGTTCAAGATGACTGCGGCGATGACATAGAACACGATGACGACCACGGTCGCCACCGCGGCGACGCGCACTGCATGCCTACGGTGTCCTCCGCTGGCCATCACGTCTCGACCGCCCGGTGTCCGATCGCGCGCGACTCGCGGCGCGCCTTACTCAAGTCCAACTTGGCGCGCTCCGTAGCAACCGGCGACGGACGCGTCAGCGACCGCAACGCGGCCGCGTCCTCCGCCGCGGGAACTCTCATGGCGTCGGCGAACCGACATGTGACATGGGCTTAGGCTAGGTGTTCCACGACCTCAATTGCGCTCGTTTGTCGTCATCGGTTCTTCAGGTTCCCGTCGTACGCTTGCTCAAGGTGATTCATTCAATGGACGGCTCGCGTGCACGCGCCGACGACACGATCCAGTGGCCGTGAAGCGCGGACGCAGCCAGCACACACCCAGTGCCAGGGCGCGTGCGCAAGGTCGCATCAAGCGGCTCACGAGGTCCATCGTCGTCATTGCCGGCGGCGCCACGGTCTTCATCGGCATCACCGTGGCGAAGGAGCATCCGGGCGGATCCATCGCAGCGCAACCACCACCTACGGTCACAACGACCACCCCTTCCGTGTCTTCGGATCAGGCATCGACCACGACGACCACCACACCGCGGGCCGGCGGGGCGGTGGTCGCCCCGTCTGCGCCAGATGCCACGCCGCCAACGAGCCCGCCGACGACCACACCGACGACGGGTCCACCCACGACCACCACGACTCAGCCTGTCGTCACGTCGGGAGGGACTTCTCGGAGGTAGGTGGCGCCATGCTTAGGTTCCCTTCCCCGCGTGCTGATGGGCGGGCGGTGACGCACATCGGGCACACGGGGGTCCCATACTTGGGGTCCCAGCACGGAACCTCCGACGTCACATACGCCCACACGTAGCAGAGGCCTTATGCAACACATTGCGCGAGAGACCCGTCAGAAGTCGAGACGGCAGCCGACGACGCCGTGTTTTCCTGAGCAAATGACGGCCTCCCTCGCGTTCTTCGAGCAGGCTCAGTCCTTCATCGGCCCCACGCCGGTGCCGGCGTCGTGACAGACAGGGCGGGTAGGTCGACCCTGGGACGCTCAGGCGACCAGGACCGGCGTCTTGTGCACTCCACGTCCGCCCGCCGGTTGGTCTCGACGTACCCTCGGGCGCCGGACAGACCGTCCTCCGTGGCAAGGCCCGCGTCCGCCTCCAAGGTTCGGCCCAGTCCCAGCGTCGTGCCGTCCCGCTCGCCGAGCCCGTCACGTCGACGCCGACGTCAACGTCGACCCTTCGTGCTCGCACTCGTCGCCGCCGCACTCGTCATCGTTTTGGTGGTGACTCTGATGCATGCCTTGGCCGGCGCGGACACCTTCACGCCGCCGAGCGACGCCTCCCTCGCGGGCATGAGCGTGCCCCAGCGCGTCGTCGCCATCGCACAGAGCCAGGTGGGCTACGCCACGACCCCGTCCAACTCCTACTGCAACAAGTTCAGCGACCATTGGAACGCGGGCACTGACATTTGCCCGAGCGGTGGGAAGTCCGAGGAGTGGTGCGCCGACTTCGCCGCCTGGACCTGGCAGCTGGCCGGCGTGCCGTTCACCTACGGCTACGGCCCAGATCAGATCAACGGCGGCGCCGTCAGCTTTTACGAGTGGGGCGTCGCCAACGGCGAATGGCACCCGGCGTCGAGCGGCTACGTCGCGTCGCCCGGCGACGTGGCGGTCTACGGCCTCTCGCTTGGAGCCGTCCCGTCGGCCGTGCACGTCGCCATCGTCACCGCCGACGCGCCCGGCCAACCAGGCCCGGACGTGGTGAACGGGGACGGCGACAGGACCGGCTTCTCGGTCGTCGAGACCGGGACCGACCAGGAGGTAGCCGACGCCGGACAAGGGAACTCCACGTTGGCCGGTTACGTCAGTCCGCCTTCTTAGAAACACAGCCGGTGGCCGTATCTCCAACGTGGGATGGTGGTCCTTTCCGAGTCAGCAGACGGTTGGGTCGAACTGGGTCGGTGATTGTTCCGGAACCGTGGTCGTTGGGCTCGGAGCCGTTCCCGCGTTGCCACTGTTTGGGACCAACGACGTCGTGCTCGCTGGAGGCCCTCCGGTCGAATCCGTGATCTCCTGGGGATAGCCGGAGGTGTCGAGCGGCGGAGTGGCGATCGGCAACGGTGCGGGCGAACCCAGGAATACGCTGATCACCTGTTCGGCTTGGTCAGGCTCGACGACCTCGACGTCGCCGTAGTCGTTGGTGGCCGCG
>DASZMN010000036.1:0-19893 GCA_035551835.1 Acidimicrobiales bacterium
TCCCGTCCGAGCTCCGCCGGGTCGGGCACCCCGGTGGCGGGCTTTGTGGCCGCTATCTGCCTCGGTCCCAAATCGGCACGGAACGACACTGGGGTTCCTCCAAGACGCTCCGAACGACTGCGTCGCCACCTGGAGTTTTCAGTCAGCTGTGGCTGTCGAGGCGGACGATACCCGCGAACGCGGGATGCCGCACGGGGCGACAAAGCGCACAATCACAACCAGCAGGCCTGGGGATGCCGGGACCGCAATGACCCCAGACCCATTTGCGAAGGAGGCAGTCTGATGGCCGAACAGTCGCCGGAGATGCCGGTTGGTTCCGGAGCGCGTCGATGCTACGGAATCGTGAGCGAGTCGCTCCCGCCCATCGTGGACGTGCTGAGGCGCAACGGCCTCACCGACTTCGTGGGGGTCGGTCAGGACGAGTGCGGCCCGTTCGCCGCTGTGGCCGAGATCACGCTGACACGTGCGTCCGTTGCGACGCCCGGCCTCTACGTCGGGAGGCTCGTCCATCCGGCTCCGCCCGGCAACGCGCTGGCCCCGCGATCGCCGCAGCGGGCGCGGCGCGAGGTCCCGGCGTGATTCCCGCGCCCGGCGACGTGTTGCGACCACCGAGTTCGGATGCCTGCACCAAAGAACCGCCGCGCCCGACCCTGTTCGGGGGCACAGCATGGACGAAAGGAGTGTGCCAATGGTCATCGTGACCGAGACACCCTGGATGACCCAAGAACCCAGTCACGATGAAAGTGGAACTCCATCCGGTGGGGTTGTCGGCGGGACTCGAGGTCGCGACGGCACCTCGGGCGATCGAGTCGACGGGGACATCCCCATCGCGATGGCGGCCCTGCACATGGTCGCGGCCTACCGTCTCCTGCACGAGGTCGTCCCTCACACCCTGCCACCGTGCGCCGTCCCGTCGTTCCTTGCGGCCTGCGACTCACTGTGTGCAAGCGTCGTCGGCATGGACGAGCTGACCATGACCCTTTGGGGTTTGGAGCCGGCGTGATCGCTGCGGTCCGCCTCATCCGGGGAGCGAGGGAGCCGCATCGCGCGCGATTCTGGAGCGATGGACCTCGCCGAGCTGTTGACGATGCCCGGGGTCACCGAGGAATGCATCTTGGGTTCCTCGGTTGGTTTCATGGCCCTGCACGGCGGATCCCAGGACCGGGGCACTGACCAGATTGCCCGGCTGGCTGCGCAGCACGCAGGCGCTTCCTATTACGCAATCGTCCAGCCGCCCGGGCTGCGCATCCACCTCACCTCTCGGTTGCACGACCCCGATCACTCGGCGCGTTTGCGCGCATTTCTGGAGCACGTGGACGTTGCCATCTCGCTGCACGGGTTCGGGCGCGAGGGGTTCGCCCTCTGGAGTGATCCCGGCGTCGGCCTCGTTGTCGAGGCGTACGGCCCCGCCCTTCGAGGGAAGCAGACCGGGCCGCTGCGAGGGATCATCGTAGGAGGGCTGAACGCTCCGTTGCTCGACGCGGCCCGCACGCTGTTCCACGGGCGCTTCCCCGGCTACCACGTTGCCGACGAGCGGGTGCGGCTCGGGTTTCATCCCGACAACCCGGTCAACCTTCCATCGGCCCATGGTGTGCAGGTCGAGTTGCCACCGGGCCTGCGAGGAATCGGCGATTTCGGCGAGACCTTGGTTGCCCGACAGGACGGCGTCGTCAGCGAGATGGTGGCCGCGCTCGTCGAACTGGCGGCACGAGCGACCGAATTGTTGGCCACGACGCCGGTGTCGCACTCCGCCTGACCCGCACGATCGTCATCGAACGAACGCAGAAGCGGGAACGGATCGGATCGTCGTCACGCTGCGCCAATCCGGTCCAATGCCAGAACGGCCTCGTCGCCCGACTCGGCCTGAGCCAGCTCGCCGTGGCTGCCTGCACGGGCGCGCTTGATCCCCAGGGCGACCAGCGCTCCGATCAACGAGGCACCAGCGGACACAGCCAGGGCGCTCCGGTACCCACTGGTGACAGCGGACGGAGTGGCGAGGCTCCCGTGCGAGTTGAAGACCGCGGTGACCACGGCAACACCGAAGACGGCGCCAAACTGCTGCATGGTATTGAGGGTTCCCGCCGCCTTCCCCAGAAGGTCGGGTGGCACTGCGTTCAGCCCGCCCGCGGTGACGCTGGGCAGTGCCATCGATATGCCGACACCCGCAATGACGAAGGGAACGACGAAGCTCGCATAGGAGGCGGAGGTCGTCGCCAGGTGGACCATCCACCCGAAGCCGAAGGCCTGCATCACCAGGCCTGGCACAATGAGTATCCGGGCGCCGACCCGGTCCGAGAGCACGCCGGCGATGGGGGCGATCACGAGAGGTGTGGCGGTCCAGGGTAAGAAGCGTAGACCGGTGCCGAGCGGGGAGTCGCCTCGGGCGAACTGGAAGTACTGGCTCGTCAGGAAGGCCGCCGAGAAGATCGCTGCCGCCATGAAGAACTGCGTCATCACGGCGGAACTGAAAGAGATCCTCGTGAAGAGGCCGAGCGGGATCATCGGCTCGGGGGCCCGACCCTCCCACCAGACGAAGCCTGACAGCATCGCCGCGCCGAGGAGCAGTCCCGTCACGTTTTGAGAGGTGCCCCAACCGTCCTGACCCCCCTGGACCAGGCCCCAGATGAACACCCCCACGCCACCCGAGACGAGCACGAGCGCGGGAACGTCGAGCCGTGCACGCGGCCCGTAGCTCTCGGGCAGCCGGAGCGCGGCGCCGACCGTGGCGGCGACGCCGATCGGGACGTTGACCCAGAAGATCCAGTGCCAGCTGAGGGCTTGCGTGATCCCTCCGCCGATCAGAGGTCCCGCCGCGACGGCAACCCCTGCAATTCCTCCCCAGATCCCGACGACCGCGCCTCGCTTTTCGGCTGGAAAGGCGGACGTGAGGATTGTCAAGCTCAACGGCATCACGATGGCGGCGCCGATCCCCTGAATGGTGCGGAATGCAATGAGCAGGCTGGGGTCGGGCGCGAGCGCACACGCGCCCGACGCCACGGTGAAGAGTGCCAACCCGACCACATAGACCCGGCGCCGACCGAGCCGGTCGCCGATCGCGGCGGCCGACAGGATGCCCGCACCGAACGCGATCGTGTACGCGCTGACGGTCCATTGCAGCGTTGCGATGCCGCCGCCAAAACTTCTGTGAATTGACGGTAACGCGGTCACGACGACAAGGGTGTCGAGCGTCACCATGAAGTAGGCGACGGCGGTGAGCAACACCATCGTGCCTGGCTTCGTCGACGAGCCCTTCGTCGACAATGGCTGAGATGCGATTGTGGTCATTGTGTGAGCTCCAAGGTCTCGGCTCTCTGGGGTTCGTGGTCTGCGGGCTCGAGGTCGACCGCCGTCAGACGGCTCGGACGACCTCGTAGGTGAGCAGGGGCAGGCCTTCACCGATGGTCTGGGTGCGGACGAGGCGCAGGGGTGTCTTGTCACTGGCCTCGCCGAAGAGGCGCTCGCCAGCTCCGAGGACGACCGGGAATATCACGAGCCGAAACTCGTCGACCAGGCCGTGTTCGATCAGCGTGCGCACGAGCTGGTAGCTGGCGTAGATGAGGATGTCACCGTTGATCTCCTGCTTCAGCTTGGAGACCTCCTTGACGACGTCACCCCTCAGCACGGTCGCGTTGGACCACTTGGGCTCTTTCAAAGTGGAGGACACGACGTACTTGGGCAGGGCGTTCAGCCGGTCCGCCCATTCGCCGGTCCGGTCCACCCACCGGGTGGCGAACCATTGGTCGCTCTTGCGGCCCAGCAGCATGGCCTCGGCCTGCAGCGCCTCGTCGGTCTCGACTCTCTCCCAATCCTGGAGGTCCCTGCCCCCGAACTGGCCGAACCAGCCGCCGTGCCTGAATCCCTCCTCCCCGGTCGGGTCCTGGACGACCCCATCGAGGGAGACGTTGGTGGTGACGACGATCTTGCCCATTTTCGGCTCTCCTTTTGTCCGCGTTGTCAGTTACGAGTGGTGTAGACACCGCGCCGTTGGAAATTGGGCGCTCGCCGACCGCCCAGTTCGCGCCCCGGGCGGTGTCTATACGAGGATGGAAGTGCCGGGGAAGAGCGCAGCAGGAAGGAGACAGTGACGGTGGCGACAGCCGACTTGATCTCGAGGGCGCAGGCCGGCGACGGCGATGCGTTCCGTGAGCTGACCGAGCCCCACCGCCGCGAGCTCCAGGTGCATTGCTACCGGATGCTCGGATCCTTCCAAGATGCCGAGGACGTCCTCCAAGAGACGCTGGTGGCCGCGTGGCAGGGCGTTGGTGGCTTCGAAGGACGCGCCTCGCTCCGCACCTGGCTCTACCAGATCGCCACCAACCGGTGCCTCAACGCGCGTCGGTCGGCGAGCCGACGCCCGGCCAAGGAGTGGGACGTGCCCAAGGTCGAACCCCCCGAGCCGACCCGGTTCGGCGAAGTCCTCTGGCTCGAGCCGTACCCCGATGCCCTCCTCGAGGGTGCCATCGACGTACCACTCGGACCGGAAGCCCGTTACGAGCAGAGCGAATCGATCTCGCTGGCTTTCGTGACCGCGCTCCAGGTCTTGCCGCCGCGCCAGCTCGCGGTGCTCGTCCTGCGCGACGTGCTCGGCTTCCCGGCGACCGAGGTCGCGGACATGCTCGGCTCGAAGGTCGAATCTGTCACCAGCGCACTCAAGAGGGCGCGCGCCAGCTTGCAGCGGCGGTGGTTGCAGCCGACCAGCCTTGACGCGCCGCCTGCCCCCCACTCCGGCTCCGAGGATGCGGTCGTGGAGAAGTTCGTGCGCGCGTGGGAGTCCGCCGATCTCGACGCGCTGGTGGCATTGCTGACCGACGACGTCTTCATGTCGATGCCGCCTATGCCCTTCGAATACGAGGGCCGGGACGCCACGGTGAGCTTCTGCGCCAGCATCTTCGGCTCGGGCCGGCGCTTCGACCTCGTGGCGACGCGAGCCAACGGTCAGCCGGCGTTCGGGGCCTACCTGCGCGCCCCGGGCGGGATCAGCCACGGGGTGGGCCTCTTCGTCATCGCCCTTTCCGGCGACCGGATCTGTGCCCTGACCCGTTTCGAGAACAGCACCCTCCCGTGGTTCGGGCTCCCTCGATCGCTCCCGAGTCGCTGACGCGCACAGACACCCGAGCTGCCGCGCAACGGGCCAGGCACCCCGACCTCAGTTGTCGCGCGTCCCGTAGAGCTCGACCCGCACGGCGATCTCGGGATAGACGCGGATCATCAGCATGCTCGGAGGCTTCATTCCGAATTCTCGGATGTCGAAGACGTAGTCGCCGGTCAGCGAGACCTCGTCCTCGCCGATCTCGATGTCCATGACGTGCTCGAAGGAACGGGTCTTGCCGTGGAACGCGATGTCGCCCGCGACGGTATAGCGGGGGTGCGACCCGTCGGCGACGATCCCCGTGACCCGACCCTCGATCGTGGGATAGCGGCGTGCATCAATGCGACGCCGGAGCTCGTGGTCGTAGAGCTGGTTGCCCGACGTGAGCCGTTCCACCGCCAACTGCAGCTCGCCCGAGATCGGCCCTTCGAGATCCAACGAGCCGTCGTCACGGCCCCCCGCCTCGAACCAGCCGGTAATTCCTCGGGTCTCGGTGTTGATCGGGTGCAGGCTCGACCGGCCGCTGACCCAGACACACGAACGAATCGAATCGAAGCTATAGCGAGCAGGCCGCATTTCCTGCCTCTCCTCTTCCTCAGCGTGCGCAGCCCACAACTCGCCGCACGCGAAAGCGAATACTGACATAAAGTCGGCCGGTGTCCCGCCTCGACATCCCACCCGGAGACGGTGGAGACGCCGTGCAGATCTGGTCCTTGCAGCCAGCCCTCGGTACGGCGGCCATGCGGCTCGTTGACGCCGCGTACAACAAGAGCATTCTTCCGGTGCGCGTGCGCGAGGCGGCTCGCATGCGCATCGCCCAGCTGAACGAGTGCACGGTGTGCCTCGCGTTCAGGGCCGACAAGGTCGTCGAGCAGGGTCTGGCCGAGGACTTCTACCGTTCGGTGGGCACCCCGGACCAGATCGAGCTCAGCGAGCAGGAGCGGTTGGCCGTGGCGTATGCGGAGCGGTTCGCGCTCAATCACACGAGCATCGACGACGAATTCATCGAGCGCCTGCGGAGTTCCTTCACCGACCCGGAGATCCTCGACCTCACCATCTGCCTGTCGGCCTTTCTTGGGCTGGGCCGTACCCTGCGCGCGCTCGGTATCACGGAGACCACGCTGACCGACGTCTAGGAGGGCGCCTCGAAGGTCGCATCCCGCTCCTTCACGGCTCGGCGAAGCCCCACTTCTCCGATCCGCTCGTTGAACGCGACCGCCTCAGGCGCGCGGTGGCCGATGGCGTCGTTGAGCGCCGCGAAGCGCTGCAGTTGGGAGCGTCCCATCAGCTCGATGCCCGCGTTGACCACCCTCTTGTTCGCCACGAGGAGGTCGCGTCCGATGAGGGCGATGCGTTGCGCGAGATCGAGGACCACCTGATCGAGCGCGGCGGCCGAGGCCGTGGCCACGACGAGGCCCACGTCCTTCGCCTCCTCCCCGTTGAGCGTGTCGCCGGTGAAGAGCAATCGCTTCGTCCACTGCGGGCCGAGGTGGTAGAGCCACATGTTGGTGGGTGGCACGCCCATCGACCGCACCGGTGGGAATCCGATCCGGGCGTCTCCCGCCGCGACCACCAGGTCGCAATGCAGTGCGAGGTCCGTCCCGCCGGCCAGGCAATTCCCCTGCACCTGCGCGATGACCGGAATGGGACAGTCCCAGACCCGCGACCAATTGGCGGCCAGCGTCAGCATGGCGGAGACGTCCCCCTCGATCGCCTGGTGCACGGGAAAGTCTCCGGGATCGGTGTCCGCCGCGATGAAGCCGTACCCCGACGAGAACGAGCGCCCGGTGCTGCGGATGACGAGGACGCGGGCCGACGCGTCCGATCCCGCCGCCTCCACGGCGGCCAGGATCTCGCGGATGGAGCGAGGAGTGAGCGGGTTGTGGTGGTCCGGGCGGTTGAGCGTGACGCGGCGGACAGCCCCGATCTCTTCGTAGGTCAAGGTGGAGTAGCTGGGGCTCACGGAGCGCTCCTCAATTCGGCTTCCTGCACGAGCTGGGACTTGAGGACCTTCCCGCTCTCGTTGCGCGGCAGCACGTCGAGCACGGTAATGCGCCGCGGCACCTTGTAGTCGGCCAGGCGCTCCAAGAGGAAGACGCGCAGTGCTTCGGGGTCGGCGGGCTCGCGCAGCACGACCCACGCGGCGATGTCCTCACCGAGGACGGGGTGGGGTAGTCCCGCCACGGCAGCCTCGACCACGGCGGGGTGGTCGAAGAGCGCGGCCTCCACCTCGCCGGGCACGATGTTGTGCCCGCCGCGTATGACCATCTCCTTCTGCCGACCCACGACCCAGAGAAATCCGTCGTCGTCCACGTGGCCAAGGTCGCCGCTCAACAGCCAGCCGTCGGCCCGCGTCTGTGCGTTTCTGGCGTCGTCGTCCAGGTACGACCGTGGGCACGGGCCCTCGCGGATGGCAACCTGCCCGACCTCGCCCGCCGGGAGCTCCGCGCCCTGGGCATCGACGATGCGGACGACGACGTCGGGGAGCGGCCGCCCCACCGAGCCCGCGTGGCGCCCTCGGTCTCCCATCGGCATCGCGGTGACCGCGCCGTATTCCGTCATGCCGTAGCCGCAGAGGACCTCGCCGCGTCCGAGTCCGGCGCCGAAGCGTTGCAACGTGGCCGGTGCGATCGGCGCACTCCCGACGTTCACCACAGCCAGGCTCGAGAGGTCCGCCGCCGCGAATCGCGGCGAGGCGACGAGGAGCTCCACCATCGCGGGAACCAGGAAACCGGCCACCGGGCGGTCTCGCTCGACCGTGCTGATCCACCGCTCGGGATCGAAGCGGGGGAGGAAGCAACCGCTCAGCCCGCCGCGCAGGGGTCCGCACACCAGCAGCGAGCCGCTGGTGGTGGCGAAGGGAGATGAGGTCAGGAATCCGAGACCGAGCCAGTGCTCCGGTACCCGGTCCACGGTGGCCAGCCCGCCGTGGCGCACAATGACGCCCTTCGGTGCACCCGTCGTGCCCGAGGTGTACATGACGTCCGCCGCGTCGTCGGGGTCCAGTGCGACGGGCAGATCACTTCCGTCGGGCGACCACAGCGCGCGCCAGCTCCCGGCGCCGCTCCCCGCCGTCGAGACCACCCCGGGCACCGAGTCCCGCAGGGCGTCGGTGGCGTCGCTGCACAGCGCGAGGCGCGCCCCGGCATGCCGCAGGATGCGGGCCACCTCACCCGCACCAAGCCGCGCGAGCAACGGGACGGCCACCGCGCCCGCCCTGTGGATGGCCATGTACGAGGTCAGCCACTCGAGTGGCTCATCTTCCCCGATCAGCAGGGCGACGCGGTCGCCTGGGGCGACACCGTGCTGGCCGAGGCCGCGGGCCAGCCGGTTCGATCCGGCGTGCCACTGGCCGAGCGTCATCGACGAGCCGTCGGCGGCGTTCCGCCACGCCACCCCGTCGGGAAAGGTGGCGGCCAGCTCGGTCAGGAGCTCGGGCTGGAGCAGGGTCACGCGGTCCGCCGTGGACGGCGCATCAGTAGGGGGCGCCGCCCTCGAGGATCCGGCGCGGGTTCTCGACGAGCATCGTGGCGAGGTCCTCGTCACTGATCCCGCGCTCGCGCATGGAGGGCAAGACCACGTCCGAGATGTACGTCCAGCGCCAGGTTTGGTTCGCGTCCATCATCGAGCGCGGAAACCAATCGACGAAGCACATCGCGTCGTGCGAGAGCACGATCCGCTCCGCGTACCCGCGACCACACAGCCGCGCCACGGCGTCGATCCGCTCCTCGAGCGTGATTCCCGGCAGCCCGAAGTGGTCGAAGCCGAGATAGGACCCGTTGTCGATCAGGGCGAGGTGGTAGTCGGTGTTCACCGTCCCGCCGCTGTGCCCGATGACGACGCGGGACAGGTCCACGCCCTCCTCCTTGAACACCCGCTGCTGCTCGAGCCCCCAGGGCTCCGGCGGTGTGGGCGTGTGCGTCGTGATCGGTACTCCGGTGACGCGGTGCGCCTGCGCCACGGCCCGCAGCACCCGCACCACGCCGGGTGTGAGTCCCGGCCGGTCCGACGCACACTTCAAGATGCCGGCCCGCACCCCGGTCTCGCCGATCCCCTCGCAGATCTCCCGGATGAACAAGTCCACCATCGGCTCGGGACCCGCCAGGATCGTGCCCGGCCCGCGGAAGTGGAAGTACATCGGCACGTCGTTGTAGGTGTACACGCCGGTCGCAACCACCACGTTGATCTCCGGGACCCGTCCCGCGATCTCCGCAATGCGGGGAATGGAACGGCCCAGACCGATGACGGTGAGGTCTACCAGGGTGTCGATCCCGCGCTCTTTCAGTTCGCGCAATTTCTCGACGGCGCGGGCCACCTCGGTGGCCTCGTCCCACTCCTCGGTGGTCTTTTCGATCTCGGGGCTCAGGACGAAGATGTGCTCGTGCATGAGGGTGCGGCCCAACCGCGCCCCGTCGACGGGCCCCCCGACGGTGTTGACCTGGGACATCGCACTCTCCTCGACGGCGCCCCGTGGGACGCCGGGCGCCGGACGATCGTAGCGGGGGCCCGATAACCGTTTGTCAGGTTGCGGAGGCACAATGACACAGGAGGCCCACAGCCCGTCCTGCGATGGAGTCGAACTGCCCATGGTGTGATGTGCGGGTCGTCGTCGAGAGGCCCGTCAAAACCCATGTCAGATTCAGGTCAGCCCCGCTCACCCGCCGCCAGGGAGAAGGCCCAGAGCCGCCTGCGCAACGCGACGCGGGCGACCGTCTTGGCCGCCGCCGGTGCGACCGTCGCCATCGGCATCGTGGTCGCCCACGACCACCCGGGCGCGTCCAGCGCCGGCGCGAACACGGGGACCTCGAACGCGTCCCACTCCGCAACGACCTCCAACACCGGCGGGGGCTCGACCTCGTCGAACACAGGCTCGACGGGAAATACCGGAAGTACCGGAAGTGTCTCCACTGCGCCGAGCTCGAGTGCCGCGTCGCCGACGGTGACCTCGGGCGGTACCTCGCGGTGAACGGCGCCACCGCTTCAGGCCCGGAGGCGCTGGCCGTTCGGTCCTTCCGTGCCATCGGGACCACGGCCACGGTCGTCGTGCGCGACGAGCGCACGGCCGACGCGGCCGCCCGCATCCTGGAGACCGAGGTCGCGGCGCTCGATCGAGCCTGCAGTCGTTTTCGCGAGGACTCCGAGCTTCAGGAGGTGCACGCGCACGCGGGCACCCCCGTGCAAGTCGGCCCGCTGCTGTTCGAAGCGCTGCGCGTTGCGGTCGACGCGGCCGAGCGCACCGGCGGCGCCGTCGACCCCACCGTTGGCAACGCGATCGCCGCCCTTGGCTACGACGCCGACATCGACGAGGTGCTGGCTCGTCCCCCTAGGCCGGCACCGGCGCTCGGTCCGGTGGCGGGGTACTCACACGTGCAGCTGAACGCCGCCACCCGCACCGTCCGCCTCCCGCGGGGCGTTCGCCTCGACCTGGGGTCGACTGCGAAGGCGTTGGCGGCCGACCGGGCGGCCGCCAAGATCGCGCAGACCCTCGGCGGCGGCGTGCTCGTCAGCCTCGGCGGGGACGTGGCCGTGTCCGGCCCTCCGCCGCCCGGCGGCTGGTCGATCGGCATCGCGCGGGAGTCGGCCGCGCCGGCCGAGGAGGTCGAGCAGGTCGTTGCCATCACACGCGGCGGCCTCGCGAGTTCCGCCACCTCGGTCAGGACGTGGAAGGCGGGGGACCGCGACGTCCATCACATCCTCGATCCGCGCACGGGCGACGCGGCGGCGCCCTATTGGGTGCTGGTATCCGCGACCGGCGCCAGTTGCGTGGACGCCAACCTGGTGACCACCGCCGCGATCGTATGGGGCCGCGAGGCGTTGGCCCGGTTGGCCGGCTTCAACCAGTCGGTGCGGTTGGTGCGTGCCGACGGAGAGGTCTTCTCGGTCAACGGTTGGCCCGCGGAGCGCGCGGCATGAGTTCGACCGCGATCTGGTACGCCACCCGCGCCAGCGGGCTGATGGCGCTCGTCCTGCTCACGCTGACGATGATCATGGGGATCACCACGACCACGCGGGCACGGGCGCGGAACTGGCCCGGGTTCGCCCAGCAGGAGATGCACCGCCGCATCTCCATCCTGGCCGTGGTGTTCCTGGGCATCCACGTGTTGACGAGCGTCCTGGACACCTACGTCAACATCAGCTGGGCCGCCATCGTGGTCCCGTTCACGTCGCAGTACTCACCCATATGGGTCGGCGTGGGTGCGGTCGCGCTCGACTTGATGGCCGCGGTCTTTATCACCAGCTTGCTGCGGGGCCGCATGCGCCCGGGGACGTGGCGGGCCGTCCACTGGCTGGCGTATCTCAGCTGGCCGGTCGCGCTGGCGCACACCTTCGGCATGGGCACGGACGCAGGCGAGCAGTGGGTGATCCTCCTGGGCGTGCTCTGCGTCCTCTCGGTTGCCGTCGCGCTGGCCTGGCGGCTGCGGGCTGCGTCCCGCCAGGCTGCGGCAAGCCGCACCCGAGCCTCCGTGCAGGCGGAGCGGCCCAAGCACGTCGCCCTCCACGGTCGCACGGGCGCGGGCTCGCGCCGATGACGACGACCAGCAGGATGTTGCCCGACACGGGTCGTTACCGGCTGCTCGGTCACCCGACCGACCTGGCGGGCCACGTCGCCGCCCTCGGCCCGGCGCCCCTCCCGGCGCCCAGGGAACGCGGCTGGCGCGACCATTTCGTCTCGACGCTCGAGGCCTCCGGGCTGGCCGGTCGGGGCGGAGCCGGGTTCCCCGCCTCCATCAAGCTCGCCGTCGCCCACGCGGCGGGGGGTGGCACCGTCGTCGTCAACGCGATGGAGGGAGAACCCGCCAGCGACAAGGACAGGTTCCTGCTGATCCGCTCGCCCCACCTCGTCCTCGACGGCGCGCAGCTGCTGGCCGCGGCGAGTGGCGCCCGCCAGGTCATGGTTTGCGTCCCCGCTGGTCGCGACCACGTCGCGGCCGCAGCCGGCGCCGCCATGGCCGAACGTCTCGGCACTCCCCACGCGCGGGTGCCCGAGCTCCTCGTGCGGCCGCCGGATCATTTCGTCGCCGGGGAGGAGTCTGCGTTGGTGCGCTGGGTCGAGACCGGCGCGTCCTTGCCGTCCTTCCGACCCGACAAGGGCCAGGCCCTGCGCATCGGCCGCCGGGCGGCGCTGGTGCACAACACAGAGACACTGGCACACGTGGCCATGATCGCCCGGACCGGACCCGGCGCCTTCCGCTCGCACGGGTTGACCGAGGACCCCGGCACGTGCCTCGTGACCATCTCCGGCGCGGTGGCGCAGCCCGGCGTGGTGGAGGTCGACCGGGGCACGCCGCTCATCGACATTGCGAACCGGGCGACACCAACCGACCGCCCCCAGGCGTTACTCGTTGGTGGCTACGGAGGGGCATGGATCGGCCCGTCCCACTTCGGGACGCCGTACGCGTCGTTGTCGCTCCGTGCCATCGGAGCCGGCGCGGGCGTGGGCATCGTCGTCGTGCTCGGGAGCGACGTCTGCGGCCTCATGGAGTCGGCCCGCATCGCCCACTACCTCGCCGGCCAGAGCTCCGGCCAATGCGGGCCGTGCGTCTACGGGCTCCCCGCCCTCGCCGACGACGTCACCCGGCTGGCGCACGGGCGCGTCGATGCCGGCCTCCTGTCCCGCCTGGATCGTCGCCTGCGCGAGATCGCCGGGCGCGGTGCGTGTCGGCACCCCGACGGCGCGGTCAACCTCGTGCGGAGCGCGTTGACCGTGTTCGCGGCCGACGTGCGGGCCCATGCGCACGGCGTTGCGTGTCCACACCGCGACCGGCCGTCGCAGCTTCGGTTCCCGCCGGTCCGCAGGGCGGTGACGCCATGATCCGCCTCGTCATCGATCCCACTGCGTGCGACGCCTACGGCTACTGCGCCGAGCTCCTGCCGGAGGCCATCACGTTGGACGAGTGGGGCTATCCCATCGTCGATGGCAAACCACTGTCCCCCGAGCTCCTCGAAGTCGCTCGTCGAGCCGCCCGGGACTGCCCGCGCCGTGCGATCACGCTGCGGGAGCGCAAGACCGCCCGCTGACCTGGCCCGCAGCTCTCTTCCCGCCGGCAGCGCGCGACGATCGCCGCACCCCGCCACCCCGGCACCCCGCCACCCCGGCACGCCAGCACGCCCAGCTGTCCCCGACCGCCCCGAAAATCACCGATTTGCCACCCATGCGTAATGATGTAATCTCGTAACTATGAACGAAGGAACTCACGAAGGCAGGAGAGGACCGAGCCGGGGCCGGCGCCGCTCGGCGACGGCGCCCCCGTCGGGACCGGAGCAGGAGCGCCTGATCGGGGCGTGGTTCGCCGGCCGGGTGCCCGACGGTTGGTTCGACGGGAGCCCCACCATCGCGATCGACGGCGACGAGATCCAGGTCATCGGGACCCTCGCGCCACCGCAAATGCCCGCCGATGCCCCCGAGGACGAGGTCAAGGTGGCCGAGCAGGCCCGTGTGGCCGGCTTCCGCGAGGAGACTCGCGGCGGGCGCATGCGGATCGCCGACGAGGCCCAGCCGGCCTTTCGGCGCGCCGTGTCGTGGGGCGCCGAGTGCGGTGGCACGAAGATCCTGTTCACCACGACCGGGGTCCCGGTCATGACAAGGCTGCGCATGGCCGACCGCCGGGTCCTCGACACGCTCATCGACGCGGGGGTGGCCCGCAGTCGGAGCGAGGCATTGGCCTGGTGCGTCCGGCTCGTCGCGCAGCACGAGGGGGAGTGGATCGACGAGTTGCGGGCCGCCATGACCGCGGTCGAGGAGGTCCGCAACCGCGGCCCCAAGTCTGCCGGCGGCGCCGCCTGAGGCAGCGCGCGTGCCAGCATGCGGCATGGAGCACGCGCCCTACCACCAGATCCAAGAGGACCTCCGCCTCCCGTACCACTCGCTGCGCGAGGCCATCCCCGAAGTAATGACCGCGTATCACGCATTGGGCACGGCGGCCATGGCCGACGGCGCGCTGACGGCGCAGACGAACGAGCTCATCGCGCTCGCCGTCTCCATCACCCGTGAATGCGACGGGTGCATCGTCGCCCACGCCCGCGGCGCGGCCCAGCGCGGCGTGGGGCGTCAGGAGGTGGCCGAGGCGATCGGCGTCGCCATCAACCTGAACGGCGGGCCGGGCACGGTGTGGGGCCCGCGGGCGCTGGCCGCCTTCGACGAGTACGCAAAGGGCCCCGAGCCGAGCGCCTGAGCCGGCCGACGGTGGTTCAGCCAGCGGCCGCCGGCGTGAACTTGCAGTCGAGATGCTTGATGCCGTTGATGAACGGCGAGAGCAGCCGATCCGGTTCGCCCACGGCCTCGATGTCGGGCAGGCGCTCGAACAGCTGGCGGAACATCACCGAGATCTCCTGGCGGGCCAGATGTGCGCCCAGGCAGAAGTGCGGGCCCGCGGCGCCGAAGCCGATGTGCGGGTTGGGCTCGCGACGCACGTCGAAGGTGAAGGGGTCGTCGAACACACTCTCGTCGCGGTTGGCCGAGTTGTAGAACATGATGACCTTGTCGCCCTCGTGCAGCTCCGTGCCGCCCAGCACGGTGTCCGCGCCGACCGTGCGACGCATCCAGATCACCGGCGAACCCCAGCGCACGACCTCGTCCACGCCCGTCGCCGCCACGCCCACCGGGTCGGCCTGCCACAACGCCCGCTGGTCCGGGTTCTGGGTCATGGCCAGCAGCCCGTGGCTGATTGCGTTGCGGGTCGTCTCGTTGCCGGCCACCACGAGCAGGATGAAGAACGCCGCCACCTCCGTGTCGGTGAGGGCCTCGCCGTCGACGTTCGTGTTGACCAGCGCCGAGAGCACGTCGTCGGTCGGGTGTTCCTTGCGGTGGGCGGCCAGCTCGAGCATCAACATGTTGAGCTGCTGGGCCGCCGTCATGAAGGCGACCATGGGGTCGGAGCCCTCCGGCACGTACTCGGGGTCCCCATTGGACAAGATGACGTTCGACGCGTTGAAGACGGTGTCGTAGTCGGCCGCTGAGATGCCCATCATGTCGCAGATGATCTCGAGCGGCAGGCGGGACGACACCTCGGTCACGAAGTCGCAGCCGCCCCGGTCGGCCACCCGGTCGATCACGTCGTTGGCCACGAACTCAATCCGGTCCTCGATCGACCCGATCATGCGCGGGTTGAACGCGGCCGACACGATGCGACGCAGGCGGGCGTGGCGCGGGTTGTCCATGTTGATCATCGAGCCGAAGAAGTCGAGCATCTCCGCCGGCATGTCGATCATGGACGTGGCGCCCTGCTGGGACTGGAAGATCTCGGGGTGCCGGCTCGCCTCGGAGATGTCGGCGTGGCGCGTCAGCGCGTAGTACCCCGGCCCCTTGGGCACCATGAACGTGAGCGCCTCGGGGATCTCCGGCTCTTCGAAGAACGGCATGGGGCGCTCGCGTCGCAACGTCTGGAACGCGCCCTCCCGCTCGTTCCAGGGCCGGGCCCAGAACTCCATGTCCGACAGGTTGATTTCGTCCAACGACAGGACCGCGTGCGGCTGCATGCGGCCCACGATACCCACGTCCCTACACTGCGTCCCATGTGCGACACCCTGTGTGGACACGGGCCCGCCGGCATGGTGTTCGCCAAGAACTCGGACCGCCCGCCCGGTGAGGCCCAGGTGGCCTGGCCGTTCGGCCGGCGCTCGTCTGCCGGCTGTTCCCTGCGCACCCAGTACCTGACCATCGGCGACACGGGCGCGCACGCGGCGCTCCTGTCGGGCCCGACCTGGTTGTGGGGAGCCGAGCACGGCGTGAACGAGCACGGCGTGGCCATCGGCAACGAACGCGTGGCCACCACCCACGACGCGGCCGCCGCCGCGCCAGCGCTGATCGGCATGGACCTGGTGCGGCTCGGACTGGAGCGTGCCCGCACGGCGGCCGAAGCCGTGGACGTCATGACCTCGCTCCTCGAGGTCTATGGGCAAGGCGGGGTCGCCGACGCCATGCGTGGCGAGGCCTACGACTCCTCGTTCCTCGTGGCCGACCCGAAGGAGGCCTTCGTGCTCGAGACGGCCGGACGGGACTACGCCGCCGCACGATTCGCGGGCGGCGCGGCGATCTCGAACCGCATCACGCTCGGTGCGGACTGGACGCGCGGGTCGGCGGGCCTGACCCCCGGCGACGACTTCGGGCGCTTCCGCGATCTCGACCAGCCCACGGAGCCCGCCGATGTCCGCCTGGCGGCCAGCCGCCTCTTTCTGGCGTCGACCCCTCCCGGCGGGCTGACCCCGGCGGCCACCACCGCCCACCTCCGTGACCACGGGACGGGACCCTGGGGTGCCCCCGGCTCGCGGGGCCACGTCGCGCCCCCACCGCACCGCATCGGCGCCGACCGGCGCGGCGTGAGCGTCTGCATGCACCTGCGCGACCACTACGTCACCGCGGCGTCGATGATCGCCGAGCTTCCGGGCGGCCTGGCCGGCGGTGCGCCCTTGCGAGCGTGGATCGCGCCCGGCAGCCCGTGCTCCAGCATCTTCGTGCCGGCCTTCCCACGCAGCGTCGCCGGCCCGCCGCCGTTCGTCTCGCAGGAGCTCTCGAGCGAGGAGCTGTGGCGGGCCGCCGGGGCGGTGCGCCGTCGGGTCGAGGACGACCCCGACGCGCTGGCGGACGTGCGTGCGACACTCGACCCGGTCGAAGACGAGCTGTGGGCCGAGGCCGACGCGGTCATCGAGCACCCGGGTCGCTGGGCCACCACGGGCGGCTCGTGGGGCCGCCGGGTGCTCGACGCCCTCGACGCGTGCATCCACTGATCGCGGGAAACCCATTGGTACGCTGCGAAAAGGCGCAGTGCACTCCTACTCGCCGAGGAGGGATGTCATGACCTACGCACTCACGCAGGACGAGATCGCGGTCGGGGACGCGGTCACCACCCAGCTCGAGAAGATGTGGGGCTGGTACCTGGCCGGCGGGATCATCTCCATGATCTTCGGCTTCTTCGTGATCAGCTGGCGCCACGCCACGGTGTACGCCGTGATCTACTTCGCCAGCGGCTTCTTCGTCGTGGGGGGCCTTTTCGAGCTGATTGGGTCGGCCAGGATGGCGCGCCAGCGCTGGATGCACCTGATCTTCGGCGTGCTCTGGGTGGGCGCCGGCATCGTGGGGTTCGTCTGGCCCCACATCACGATCTTCATCGTCGCCGTCCTTATCGGTTGGTCCTTCTTGGTGCTCGGCATCTTCGACATCATCTCGTCCATCCGGTTCCACAATCTGCCCTACTGGTGGGCGTATCTCATCCGGGGCGTGATCGCCGTGGGCATCGGCTTCCTGTGCATCCGCCACCCGGGCGCGCCCCTGACGGCGCTCATCGTCCTCATGGGGATCCTGGCCATCCTCTTCGGCGCGGTCGAGGTCATCGGCGCCCTCACGGCCCGGCACGCCAAGAGGGACTGGGAGCAGTACAAGGCCGCGGCGCGCTAAGCCGAGAGGCCGTGCGTCTCGTCAGCTTCTCCCTTCCCAACCGGCCGGTGCGACCCGGCCTCGTGCTCGGCGACGAGGTCGTCGACCTGAGCCACCCCTCCGCCGGGCTGCCGGCGACACTGCGCGCGCTGTTGGCTCTCGGTCCCGGCGCCCTGGACCAGGTCCGTGCCGTCGCGGCCGGGGCCACCCCCCGCCATGCCCTGGCGGAAGTGGCGCTGCACGCGCCGATTCCCGATCCGCCCGTCATCCTGGCCATCGGCATGAACTACCGGGCTCACGTCGCGGAGATGGGACGAGAGCCGCCCGAGTGGCAGTACTGGTTCAACAAGCAGCGGACCGCGATTGCCGGTCCGGGCGACCCCATCGTGTTGCCCACGGTCTCAGAGATGGTCGACTACGAGGGCGAGCTCGCCATGGTGATCGGCCCGCGCTGCCAGCACGTCCCGGCGGCGCGCGCCCTCGAGGTGGTGGCCGGCTACACCGTGATCAACGACGTCAGCGCGCGGGACTGGCAGTGGCGCACGCCCACCTTCACCATGGGCAAGTCGTTCGATACCCACGCGCCGTGCGGCCCGGAGCTGGTGACCGGCGACGAGCTCGGTGACCCCGGGCGCCTCGGCATCCGAACCTGGGTCAACGACGAGCTGCGCCAGGACTCGTCGACGTCGGACCTGATCTTCGGCTGCGCCGAGATGATCGAGTACCTGACGACGGCCTTCCCGCTCGAGCCGGGCACCATCATCGCGACGGGCACTCCGGCCGGGGTCGGCGCCGGGTTCGACCCGCCCCGCTTCTTGGCCGACGGCGACATGGTGCGCATCGCCATCGAGGGCGTGGGCGAACTGGAGAACCCGGTGGTGCAGGGGGCCGCGCCCCGAACGGTCGGCCTTGCCTAGTGGGCGTGACGGAGGTGCTCCGCCATGTCGGTCATCACCTCGAGTGCGAAGGTCGGGGTCTCGCCCACCAGGAAGAGAAAGCGCCGGCGGTCGATGACCGCCGGCGTCGGGTGCTCGGTTCCACCGCCGACGCGCTGCGAGGTGGTTGTCCGAACCGCCATCTCGCCGAAGCAGTCATCGGGACCGAGTTCGAAGACCCGGCCCTCGGACAGGCGGAGCCCGATCTTCCCCTCGCTGTGGCGTGATGGAGCGCCGGCCTCGGACGCGTCGGATGGTAACTCTCGGTGCGGCGCCCGAGGGGTTTCGGCTGGTCGGAGACCCGGCAGCTTCACCGGCGGTCGACGGCCGCCCCGCGCACGGCAGACTGGTGGGGTGACCGAGATGACATCCGACCTCAGCGACGCAGAGAGGGCCGATCGCCTGGCCAAGCTCAACGGGATCATGGACCTCATGCGACCGGCCGTTCAAGCCGACGGGGGCGACCTCGTCCTGGTACGGGCCGACGTCGAGTCCGGCGTGGTCGAGGTGCAGCTGCAAGGCGCGTGCAGCTCGTGCGCCATCAGTTCGGCCACGCTGTCGGGCGGGGTGGAGCGGATCCTGCGCGAGCGCCTGCCCTGGGTCACTGAGGTGCTGGGCGGGCTCGACGACTCGCTGGACCTCGACGAGAGCGCCGCCTTGGGCACCGGGGGCTACGTCCCGAGCCTCTGAGTACGGCAAATGGGTGAGATGGCGTACCCGAAAAGCGGGGGACTAATGGCTCGCTTGCGCTGACGCCCCGGGCTCTGAATGTCCCGATTGCTCAGCCAGTGAGCCTCTTCGAGAACTGGACGAGCAACTCCGTCAGCGCCCGATCCGCCGCTGCGGAGATGGCGAACATCGCCGCGAAGGTGTGGATCATGCCTTGGTAGTCACAGACGAATACGTCGACTCCGGCTGCTGCGAGCGCATCCGCGTAAGCGAGCCCCTCGTCGCGAAGCGGGTCCGCGTGGGCGACTCCAACGACCGCGGGCGCGAGGCCAGCCAGGTCGGTCGCCCGGATCGGCGCAACGTCTTGTGCAGTGATCAGCGTCGGGTTGTCGCCCAGGTAGACCTTGGCGCTGACGGCTATGTCGTTTGCCGTGGTCAGGTAGCCGTCGCTGTATTCGTGGCGGGATGGGAAGTCGCCGGCTGAGTCGATCACCGGGTAGAGCAGCAGCTGGGCGGTCAGGTGACGGTTGTCGTCACGGAACTTGCGGGCCACGACCGCGGCCAGGTTTCCGCCGGCACTGTCGCCCGCCACCGCGAGTCGGCCCACGATGCCGCCGTAGTCCTCGGCGTGGTCGTCGACCCACGTCGCTGCTGCCATACAGTCCTCGAGCCCGGCAGGGAACGGATTTTCGGGTGCCAGGCGGTAGTCCACGGCGACGAACGCGTAACCCGTCTCCTGCGCGAGCTTACGGACGACGAAGTCGTGGCTGTCCAGGTCACCGGTCATCCATCCGCCACCGTGGAAGTACACGACGGTTGCGGTCGGTTGG
>DASZMN010000037.1:0-4618 GCA_035551835.1 Acidimicrobiales bacterium
GACGCCGATGGGTCCGGCTGCGGCGGCACCACGACCCGGATCCCGAGCTCGGCGAGCGAGGCGGCCGGCAAGGGCGTGGGCGCGCCCGTGAGCGGGTCGGCACCCGACTGCGTCTTTGGATAGGCGATGACCTCTCGGATGTTCTCCTCACCCGCGAGGATCGCCGCCAAGCGGTCGAGCCCGACGGCGAAGCCGGCGTGCGGCGGCGCGCCGTAGCGGAAGGCGCCGAGCAGGAAGCCGAAGCGGGCGTCGGCCTCCTCGGGCCCGATTCCGAGCGCCGCGAACACCTGCTCCTGGATACCCCGCTGATGAATACGCACACTCCCCGATCCCAGCTCCCACCCGTTCAAGACGAGGTCGTAGGCCTGCGAGCGCACCCGCAGCGGGTCGGTCGCCAGCAGGGGCAGGTCCTCGGGGTACGGCATGGTGAACGGGTGATGCGCCGGCGTCGGGGACCCGTCGGCGCCCGGCTCGAACATCGGGAAGTCGACGACCCACACATAGCGGTGCGGCCCCTCGCTCACGGGCGGCCCGCCGATCGCCGTGCGGAGCGTGCCCAGTACCTGGCACGCCGTCGCGTACTGGTCCGAGACGGCCAAGATGAGGTCACCCGGTTCTGCCCTCGTCCGGTTGACCACATTGACCTTCTCCTGCTCGGACAGGTGGCGGGCCAAGGGACCGTCGAGCGCCGCGCCGGGCTGGCCGGCCTCGCCGACGATGACCCGGAACCACGCCAGCCCCGCCGCGCCGGCCCGCTTGGCCTGTTCGGTCAGCTCGTCGAGCCTCGAGCGCGGGAAGTCGGCCGCGCCCTCGATGCGGAGTGCCTTGACCGTGGGCGACGAGAATGCCTTCACCTCCGTCGCCTCGAAGACGTCGGACAGCTCGATCAGCTCCATGCCGAAGCGCAGGTCGGGCTTGTCGGTGCCGAAGCGGTCGAGCGCGTCGGCCCAGGTCATCTGCTCTATCGGCGGGGGGCGCTCGCCTGTGGCGGCCTCGGCCGCATCGAGCACGGCCTCCGAGACGGACGCCATCACGTCGTCCTGGCTGGCAAACGAGCACTCCAGGTCGAGCTGCATGAACTCGAACTGCCGGTCGGCCCGCAGGTCCTCGTCCCGCAGGCAACGGGCGATCTGAAAGTAGCGATCGAAGCCCCCCACCATCAGCAGCTGTTTGGCCAGCTGCGGGCTTTGCGGCAGCGCGTAGAACGAGCCGTGGTGCAGGCGCGACGGCACCGAGAACTCCCGCGACCCTTCCGGCGTCGGCGCCCACAGCAAGGGCGTCTCGATCTCCACGAACCCCTGGCGGTCCATGGCGGTCCGCAAGGCAGCGTTGACCCGGGCCCGCAGCCGCAGGTTCTTCTGCATGCGCGGCCGGCGCAGGTCGACGTAGCGATATTTCAGCCGGACCGGCTCGTCGGACTCGGCGCGCTCGTCGACGGAGAACGGCGGGGCTTCGGCCTCGTTGAGGATCTCGACGGTGCAGTCGCCGATCTCCACCTCGCCGGTCCCGATGCCCGGGTTGACCGTGCCGGCGGGACGCCCGCGCACCGTCCCGGTGACGGCGATGACCCATTCGGAGCGGACGTCGGTCGCGTGGTCGATGACGCACTGCACGATGCCGGTGTGGTCGCGGAGGTCGACGAACGCCAGGTGCTCGCCGTGCTCACGGCGTTTGCCCACCCAGCCGCAGACGCGCACCGGGGTGCCGACGTCCTTCTTGCGCAGGACGCCACACAGGTGCGTGCGCATCGCGGTGGGTCGGTTCGGTTCGCTGGGTTCGTTCGTCACGGGTGTCGGGGTGTCGGGGGTCCGGGGGGTCGGGGCGTCGGGGGTTCGGTCAGGATGCGCCGGAAGCAGAAAGGTACGCCATCAGCGCAGTCACAATGTCAGCCCGGGGCACGGTCCGCTGCTCGTCGTCGCTCCGAAGCGGCCGCAGGCCAACGGTGCCCGCCTCGAGCTCCTTGGGCCCGACGACCAACGCCACGAGGGCGCCGGAGCGGTCGGCCGACTTGATCTGGGACCTCATCGAGCGCCCGTCGAACGCCCGGTCGGCCCGCAAGCCCGCCCGGCGCAGCTCGGCCGTCAACGCCACCGCCGACGCCCCGCCCGCGGTGTCGATCACGTAGGCGTCGAGCCGAGGGGCCGCCGTCGGGTACACGCCTTCGGCGTCGCAGGCCAGCAGCACCCGCTCGATCCCGATGCCGAACCCGATCCCCGGTGTGGGCTCACCCCCCAGCATCTCGACGAGGCCGTCGTAGCGCCCGCCGCCGCCGACGCCGTTCTGGGCGGCGTCCAACGCCTGGGCGGCGAACTCGAACGTCGTGCGGGTGTAGTAGTCGAAGCCCCGCACGAGACGGTGGTCGATCACGTAGGCCACGGCCAACTCGTCGAGACCGGCCCGCACGCGGGCGAAGTGCGCGGCGCAGGGATCGCACAGGTGGTCGAGGAAGTGTGGCGCGTCCGCCGTGGCGGCCCGGCACTGCTCTGTCTTGCAGTCCAGGACGCGCAGCGGGTTCTCCAGGTGGCGCTCCCGGTGCGCTGGGCAGAGCTGGTCGGCTCGCTCCGCGAGGAACGCGCCGAGCAAGGCGACATACCCCGGCTTGCAGACCCCATCGCCCATGGAGTTGAGCCTGAGCTCCACGTCGCGCAGCCCGAACCCGGCGAAGAAGTCGGACGCCAGCGAGACCACCTCGACGTCAAGGTCGGCGTCCGCGGGCCCCAGCGCCTCGACGCCGAGCTGGAAGTGCTGGCGATAGCGCCCGTGCTGGGGGTTCTCGTGGCGGAACGACGGTGCCACGTACCACGCCTTCCACGGCGGGATCGGGTGGTGCTGCACGAACGCACGGACCACCGGCGCCGTGCCCTCCGGGCGCAAGGCCATGAGCTGGCCGTCGCGGTCCTCGAAGACGTACATCTCCTTGCCGACCACTTCGCTGCCCTCACCGATGCCCCGCAGGAACACGCCGGCGTGCTCCAGGATCGGCGTCAGGACGAGCCCGTACCCCGCGCTCTGGGCCAACCCGGCAAAGCGCGCCACCGTGGTCTCCCAGCGCGAGGACTCCGGCCACAAGACATCGTGCATGCCCTTGGGCGTGCGGGCAGGGGCCGGCGGCGTGCCGCCCGATCCGGTTTCGGGCGCGGTCGAACCCGGGCTCACAGAAAACGCCTCACGACTAAGGGGTCAAGCCTTCTTGCCAGGAAGCTGACGATAGGCGTCAAACACGCCATCAAGATGCTTCAACGCGCTGATCAAGGAGTGCAGGTGGGTCGGGTCGGCCAGTTCGACATCGAAGGCCATGCGACTGACCCGGTCGGGCGTCGTCGCCGTGCGCGCCGCCACGATGTTCAAGTGGTGCTCGCTCACCACCCGGGAGACGTCGGCCAACAACCGGGAGCGGTCGAACGCCTGCACCTCGATCGTCGCCACGAAGACCCCGTCGTTGCCACGGTCCCACTCGACCTCCATCAGCCGCTCCCGGGACCGGTCCGCCAAGGCAGCTGCGTTCGCGCAGTCGGCTCGGTGGACCGACACGCCCCGGCCCTGGGTGACGAAGCCCACGATCTGGTCCCCCGGGACCGGCGTGCAGCACCGGGCCAGGTGGATCATGACGTCGTCGAGGCCCTCGACGAACACCCCGGCCCCGGTCCGGCGACTAGCCGGCCGCGCCCGGGTCGTCCCCGGCAGCACCGTCATCGGCAACTGCTGCTCGTCGGTCGGCTCGCCACTGCGCAGGACCTTGGTCAGGCGCTGGACGATGGACTGCGCCGACACCTGGCTCTCGCCGATCGAGGCGTAGAGCGCGTCCAGGTCCACCAGGTTCATCGACTCGGCAACCTGCAGCAACGCGGCCGACCCCAACAACTTGTGCAGCGGCAGCCCGTCCCGGCGCAACGCACGGGCCAGGTCCTCCCGGCCGTTCTCAATGGCGTCCTCACGCCGCTCGCGCGAGAACCACTGGCGGATTTTGTTCCGAGCCCTCGTCGACGCCACGATCTGGAGCCAGTCGCGCGACGGCCCCGCCGTCGGCGCCTTGGACGTGATGATCTCCACCGTGTCCGCCGACGACAACTGCGTCTCGAGAGGCATGAGCCTGCCGTTCACCCGGGCGCCGATGAAGCGGTGCCCGACCTCGGTGTGGATGGCGTACGCGAAGTCCACCGGTGTCGACCGGGCCGGCAGCGCGATCACCTTGCCCTTGGGCGAGAAGACGTAGACCTCGTCCTGCTCCAGGTCGAGCTTCAAGGCCTCCAGGAACTCAATCGGGTCGTCGGTCTGGCGGTCGACGTCGGCGATGCGCTGCAGCCACGCCATCTCGGAAGAGTGGTCCTCCTTGGATTTGTAGCCCCAGTGCGCGGCGATCCCGTACTCGGCCCGGTGGTGCATCTCCGAGGTGCGGATCTGCACCTCGACCGGCTTGCCGTCCAACCCGATCACCGTCGTGTGCAGCGATTGGTACATGTTGAACTTGGGCGTGTTGATGTAGTCCTTGAAGCGGCCCTGCACCGGGGCCCAGATGGCGTGGATGGCCCCCAGGGCCGCCCAGCAGTCCTTCTCGGACTCGACGACCACCCGGATGGCGACCAGGTCGTTGATGTCGTCGAACTCCTTGCCCCGCACG
>DASZMN010000038.1:0-7206 GCA_035551835.1 Acidimicrobiales bacterium
TGGATCCTCGACGGCCAGAAGACCTGGGCCAGCCGCGGTGCGTTCGCCGATTGGTGCTTCGGCATCTTCCGCACCGACCCCGAGGCGGAGCGCCACCGCGGCCTGACCTACTTCCTCATCGCGATGGACTCGCCCGGCGTGACCGTGCGGCCCATCCCGCAGATCGACGGCGAGACGGGCTTCGCCGAGATCTTCTTCGACAACGTCGAGGTCCCCGAGGACCAGGTGCTCGGCGAGGTCGGCGCCGGCTGGTCCGTCGCCATGGCCACCGCCGGCTCCGAGCGCGGACTCTCGCTGCGCAGCCCGGCGCGCTATACCGAGGCAGCCGACCGCCTCGTGCAGCTCTACGCGTCGCGCGGCGGCCCACCCGCTTCCTCCGACGCAGTGGCGCAGGCCCACATGGACGCCGAGGCTTATCAGCTGCATACGTACTGGACCGCGTCCAAGGTGGCGCGCGGCGGGGCCGTCGGCCCCGAGGCGAGCGCCAACAAGATCTTTTGGTCCGAGACCGACGTCGCCATCCACATGGCGGCCCTCGACCTCCTCGGTCCCGAAGCCGAGCTGCTGCGCGCCGGCTCCCCGACCGAGTGGCTCGACGGCTACCTGTTCGCGCTCGCAGGGCCGATCTACGCGGGCACCAACGAGATCCAACGCAACGTCGTGGCCGAGCGCATGCTCGGGCTGCCCCGATGATGGAATTCGCCTTCTCCGAGGACCAGAAGGAACTGCGCCGCGGGGTGCGCATCGTGCTCGATGCCGAGTGCAGCGTCGACGCGCTGCGCGCGTTCGAGCTCGCCGACGAGGACGCCCGCGCCGAGCTGTCGGCGAACCGCTGGGCCGTCCTCGCCGAGCTGGGCGCTCCGGCATTGCTGGTGCCGGCCTCGGCCAACGGTCTCGGCCTCGGCGACGTCGACCTTGTCGGCGTGCTCGAGGAGGCGGGCCACGCCTGCCTCCCCGAACCGCTTGTCGAGACGTCCGCGCTCGCCGCCCCCACCCTCGCTGCGCTCCTGCCCGACCCCGCGGCGTCGGCGGCCCTGGGCTCCCTGGTCGAGGGCGACGCCATTTTCGCTATGGGTGGGGTCGACGTCACGCCGGTCGGGATCACGTCGCCGAGTGAAGTCTCGGCGGACGGGATGCTGCGAACGCCCCGCGTCGTGGGCGCACGCGACGCCGACGTCATGCTGCTCGCGTGCCGGGACGACGAGTCGGGTTGGCAACTGCACGCGGTGCCGGCCGCGTCGTGCACCGCCGAGACGACGCCGGCACTGAGCGCGACGCGCGACCTGTCGACGGTGCACTGGCCGCTCGCCTCGGACACCTTGCTCGCCTACGGCGTCGCCGCCGAGGCCGCCGTGACGTTGCTGGCCGACCGCGCCGCTGCCGCGACCGCCGCGCTCCTGATCGGGCTTGCCGACCGCATGCTGTTCCTGACGGCGGCCTACGCCAAGGAACGACGCCAGTTCGGTAAGCCGATCGGGAGCTTCCAGGCGGTGAAACACCACCTGGCCAACGCGCGGGTCGCTCTCGAGTTCGCCCGGCCGGCCACCTACCGCGCCGCGTGGTCGCTCGAGACGGCGCAGCCCTCGCTCTCGCACGACGCGTCGATGGCCAAGGCCATGGCGTCCGACGCGGCGGACCTGGCGGCGCGCGTCGCGCTCCAGGTGCACGGGGCGATCGGCTACACGTGGGAATGCGATCTCCACTTCTTCATGAAGCGGACGTGGGCCCTCTCCCGCGCCTGGGGTGACGCGGCCACCCACCGCCGCTTGGTGCTGACCCACGCACTGGCGGCACAACGGACCGCCGGATAGATGTACGCCTCCACCGGCGCCAAGGGCCAAGCCAACGGGTCACCGGGCCACCGAGCCAATGTCCGATTCCCGCCAGTAAAGGTCACAGCGGCGTGCCACGCTGGCAGCCGTGATCGAGGACCCGGAACGCTGCTACGAGGCGGCCAAGAGCAAGGATGACCGTTTCGACGGGGTCTTCTTCTGTGCGGTGACCTCGACCGGCATCTACTGCCGACCCAGCTGCCCCGCCCGCACCCCCAAGCGGGAGAACATCCGCTTCTACCCCACGGCCGCCGCCGCCCAGCAGGCCGGGTTCCGGGCCTGTTTGCGCTGCCGACCCGATGCCACGCCCGGTTCGCCCGAATGGAACGTCCGGGCCGACGTCGTGGCGCGGGCGATGCGGCTCATCCGCGACGGCGTCGTGGACCTCGAAGGGGTCGAGGGCCTGGCTCGTCGGCTCGGGTACAGCACCCGCCAGCTCAACCGCCTCATCACGGCGGAGGTCGGGACCGGACCGCTCGCCCTCGCCCGGGCGCAGCGCGGACAGACGGCGCGCGTGCTGCTCGAAACGACGGACCTCCCCATCGCGCACATCGCGTTCGCCGCCGGCTTTGCGAGCGTGCGCCAGTGCAACGACACGATCCGCCAGATCTTCGCCGACACACCGAGCGGCTTGCGCCTGCGGGCGGCCAAGTCGGTGCAGGCAAGGCGCGACCGCCGCCGGGCCGCGCCGCAGGCCATCCATCTACGCCTCCCGTGCCGGCGGCCCTTCAACCCGGCCTCCGTGCTCGACTTCCTCGGCGTGCGCGCGTTGCCCGGGGTGGAGGAGCTCGACGGCGCGTCGTACCGACGCACGTTGCGCCTGCCACACGGCCACGCCGTCGTGACCTTGGTCGTGCCCGACGAGGCGGCGGCGGACGGGCCGGCGTACGTCGGGGCCGACCTCGACTTGTCGGATCTCCGTGATCTGACCACGGCGGTGGCGCGCTGCCGCCAGCTCCTCGACCTCGACGCCGATCCCATCGCGATCCACGAGGCCCTGCGCGGCGAGGCACTGATCGGCGCGGTGGTCGCACGTGACCCGGGCCGCCGGGTGCCCGGCGCGGTTGACGGCTTCGAGCTCGCGGTGCGGGCGGTGATCGGCCAGCAGGTGTCCGTGGCCGGTGCTCGCACGGTGGCGGGACGGCTGGTGCACGCGGCAGGCGAACCCTTGCCCGAGCCCGTGGGGTCGCTGACGCATCTCTTTCCCACCCCGGCCGCACTCGTCGACCTGGCCGAGCGCTCTCCCGGCACCTTCGCCATGCCGGCCAGCCGGCGTCGGGCTCTGGTGGCACTGGCCGAGGCGGTGGACAGCGGGGCGGTCGTCATAGACCCGGGCGCGGACCCGCTCGAGCTCAGGCGCTCGCTCGTCGTGCTGGCGGGCGTCGGGCCATGGACGGCCGAATACGTGGCGATGCGCGCGCTGCGCGACCCCGATGCGTTCATGCCGACCGATCTCGGCATCCGGAAGGGCGCGCGGGCCATCGGCCTGCCCGACGACCCTGCCGAGCTCGCGGCGGCCAGCGAGGGGTGGCGGCCGTGGCGCAGCTATGCCATGACCCACCTCTGGTCGGCCCCCTTCGCCGCGCCGACCGCCGTAATCCCCACCCCACCAGTGAAAGGACGAGCCGCATGACCACGGCCACAGTCACCACTTCCTACGAAGCCCCGATCGGCCGCCTCGTGCTCGAGTGCGACGGCGACGTGCTCGTCGGCCTCTGGCTCCCGAACGAGCGCCGGCGCACCCGCAACGACGCCGACGACGTGCCGACGGTGCTCAAGGAGACGGCGGCGCAGCTCGACGAGTACTTCGCGGGCGAGCGCACCGACTTCGACGTGCCAATGGAGCTCGACGGCACCGACTTCCAGCGAGAGGTCTGGGCCGAGCTGAGTCGCATCCCGTACGGCGAGACGATCAGCTACGGCGAGCTGGCCCGTCGGGTCGGCCGTCCGAGCGCACCGCGGGCGGTCGGGCAGGCCAACGGCCGCAACCCGATCGCCGTCATCGTCCCGTGCCACCGGGTGCTGGCGAGCAACGGCATCGGCGGCTACGGCGGCGGCCTGAAGGTCAAGCGGGAGCTCCTGGCCCTCGAGGGGGTCGGTGCCTGATCGGCTGCCGCCCGGCCGGCGCGCGTAGGGTGCGCCGGTGGAAACAGCCCGGAGTGTGCGCGACGCCTTCGACCTGACCGGCCGCGTGGCCCTCGTCACGGGGGCCGCCGGCGGCATCGGGCGAACGAGTGCGGAGGTCCTGGCCGGCGCCGGCGCGACGGTGGTCTGCGCCGACGTGAACGCCGAGGGCGCCGCCGAGACCGCCCGCAGCATCGTGGGGGCGGGTGGCCAGGCGGAGAGCGCCGAGCTCGACGTCTCGGTGCGGGGCGCCGCCACGACGCTCGTCGAGCACATCGCGGCGCGCCATGGCGGGCTACACGTGATGTGCAACATCGCCGGAGTCATGATCGACAGCTCCATCATCGACCTCGACCCGGACGAGTTCGATCGCATCCTCGGCGTCAACCTCAAGGGCGTCCTGTACGGATGTCAGGCCGCCGGAAAGGTGATGGTGGAACAGGGCGGCGGTTCCATCATCAACATGGCCTCGGCAGCCGTCCTGGCACCCGCCGCGGGCATCGGGCCCTACGCCATCTGCAAGGCCGGAGTCGCGCAGCTGACCATGTCGATGGCCTTCGAGGTCGGCAAGCGCGGCGTGCGGGTCAACTCGATCGCGCCGGGGTTCATCCCGACGAACATGACGGCGCGGTACTACACCAACCCCGACGGGTCGACGAACGAGGAACTGAAGGACGCCGTGCTGACGCCGATGGCGCGGCACGCGCCGCTGCGGCGGGTCGGGGAGACGGCGGACATCGGGTACTGCGTCCTGTATCTCGCCTCGGACGCCAGCAGCTTCGTGACGGGGCAGCTGCTCAGCCCCAACGGCGGCGTCTCCATGCATTATTAGGAGAGGCGCACGAGGTCGAACTGGCCCGTCGTGGTGTCCGAGACGATGACGGCGGGGCCGGGGCCGATCAGCGTGACGGCGGCGCCGACGGTCACCGGGTCGCTGGTCGAGCCGTGCTGGTCGATGCGCAGGACGCACGACACGGGCGAGGGCGAGGAAGGGCAGGCCGACGAGCTGCCGGCGGGCTGGAGCACGAGCGGGCCGGCGGCGGTGTCGACGACCGAGCTGGTGACCGAGCCGTTGTAGGACCCGGCCCGGGCGAGCGTGGTGGCGTCGTAGGTCGCGTAGGCCGCATCGAGGCCCTGGCCCGCCGGCTCGCTGACCCACACCGCGCCCGCTGCAACCACGTTGACGTACTGGATGCCGCCGCCGGCCCCGTTCGGCGCGTCGGCCAGCGCCGGGCCCACGGTGGTGGAGCCGTCGGGACGCAGGGCGGCCAGGTGGTGGTCGGCGCGCTCGTAGTAGACCGTGCCGTCGGTGCCGATGGCGTCGCCGAGGCCTCGTACCACGAGGTGCGGGCCGGCCGACGAGCTCGGGTTGATGCGGTAGACGCTCACCGTGGTGCCCTGGGTGACCGAGACGAACAGGTTGCCCCCGCCGGTGGCGAGCGCCACCAGGTCGGCGTCGGAGCTGTTCGCCGCGTGGACGGTCGGCATGTTCCACTGCCCGTCCTGGTTGCCGCTGGCGCGGTTGTACGCGTACACGTTCGAGTAGGTCGCGGCGTAGAAGTTGGTGCTGTCCGCCGCCATGGCCGCGATGCCGGACGCGACGTTCTCGGCGACGGCGGCCGGGCCGTTGCCGTCGATCACCCACGCCACGGCGGGCGCCGGGTTGGTCGGGTCCTGCGGCGCGGCGAACACGGCGCCGTCGGGGCTTTCGGCCGCCGTGACGCGGTCGGCCGCGAAGGGCAGCGCGATCGGGCCGCCGGCGGTGAGCGGGCCGGACGTCGCGACGGGGGGCAGGGTCGATTGGGGCGTCGGCGTCGGCGTCGCGGTCGTCGGGGTGGACGCGGCCGCGTGCTGCGTGGTGGTCGTGGCCGCCGACCCCGGCGACGACGGGCCCGAGCTGCACGACGTGAGGACGACGGCGCCCAGGCACAACGCGGCCGGCACGGCGGCGAGCCGGGGGACCAATGGCGATTGCCGACGACGGTCGCACTCCCCCCGCATCGAGCCAGTATGCCGTGGGGCGGCGGCAGCTACGGTGCGCTGATGGCCACCACACGCGACATCACCTACGACGCCGACGGCCGCACCATGATCGGCACCCTCGCCGTGCCCGGGGGCGGCGGCACGGACCAGCGACCGGGCGTCCTCGTCTGCCACGAGGGGCCCGGGCTCGACGACACGGCCCGGGCGGTGGCGGCGCGCCTGGCCGACGAGCTCGGCTACGTCGCGTTCGCGCTCGACTACCAGGGCGGGGGCAAGCCCATAGAGGATCGTGCGCAGATGATGGAGCGCATCGGCGCGTTCTACGCGGACCCGCTGCGCGTGCGCGACATCGGGATGGCGGGACTCGAGATCCTGCTCCAAGAGCCGCGCACCGACCCGCAGCGGCTGGCGGCCATCGGGTACTGCTTCGGCGGCACGCTCGCCCTCGAATTGGCGCGCGGTGAGGCCGACCTCAAGGCCGTCGTGGGCTTCCACTCCGGGCTCACCACCGCCCGCCCGCAGGACGCCGCCAACATCGTGGGCAAGGTGCTGGTCATGATCGGCGCCGACGACCCGATCGTGGACAGCGCCCAGCGGCTGGCCTTCGAGCAGGAGATGACCGGGGGCGGCGTCGACTGGCAGCTGGTGGTCTACGGCGGCGCCGTGCACTCGTTCACCAACCCGCGGGCGGCGAACGTCGACCTGCCCGGGATCGAGTACCACGAGCCAACCGACCGGCGCTCGTGGCAGGCGATGCTCGACCTGTTCGCCCAGGTCTTCTGAGCCGGGGCGTGGCGGCGCTCCGTATCTGACGCCCCGTCAGGTGCGGGCTACGCTCGATGCCCATGCCTGAGCCCCTGCCGAAGATCATCTCGGTCGACGACCACGTGGTCGAACCGCCCAACGTGTGGCAGGACCGGCTCCCTTCCAAGTACGCCGAGGTGGGGCCGCGCGTGGTGCGCGCGCCCATGCCCGAGGTGGAGTTCCGCGGCGGCTCGCTCAAGGTCAAGGAGGGCTCGGTCGGCTCCCCCGTCGACTGGTGGTACTACGAGGACCTGAAGCGCCCGCTGCTGCGGGTCGACTCGGCCGTCGGCGTGCCCCGCGACGAGGTGACCATGAAGGGCGTCACCTACGAGGACATGCGCCCCGGCTCCTACGAGGTGAAGCCCCGCCTCGACGACATGGACGCCAACCACATTTAGGCGGCGCTGTGCTTCCCGACCTTCCCGCGCTTTTGCGGCCAGACGTTCACCGAGGCCAAGGACAA
>DASZMN010000039.1:0-9523 GCA_035551835.1 Acidimicrobiales bacterium
CAACGATGCGTCGAACGACACCGTCTGCACCCGCGTGGCCCGCTGAGACGCCAGTTGCCCTGAGCGGGCCGACCCCCGCCGGTCCTACACTCGAAGCGTCACGAGCCAGTCAGGCCCGGTGCTGCAGTTGGGAGGGACCAGGTGCCACACGACCCGACCGCCATCCGCAACGTTGCCCTCGTCGGGCACCACCGTGCGGGCAAGACGACGCTGGCCGAGGCGCTCTTAGCGGTGACCGGGGCCATCGCCCGGCGGGGGTCGGTGGAAAAGGGCACGACCGTGATGGACTTCGAGCCCGAGGAGGTGGCACGCCAGCTCACCATCTCGACCAGCCTCGCCCCCTTCACCGTCAACGGGGTCAAGGTGAACCTGCTGGACACGCCCGGGTACGCCGACTTCGCCGGCGAGATGATCACCGCCCTGGGAAACGTGGATCTGGCCGTGGTCGTGGTCAGCGCCACCGACGGCGTCCAGGCGCAGACCGAGGACGCCTGGCGGGCCGCGGCGCAGCTCGGGGTGCCGCGGGTGGTCGTCATCAACAAGCTTGACCGCGAGCGGGCCGACTTCGACCGCACGCTGGAGCAGATCCGGGCGACCTTCGGCGCCGGCGTGGCCCCGGTCGAGCTGCCGATCGGCCACGAGGCGGACTTCCACGGCGTCATCGACCTGCTCGACGACACGGCCACCCACTACGACACGCCGGCGGCGGGCACGGGCGTCGAGGGCACCGTGCCGCCGTCGGGGCACGAGGGGCCGATCCCCGAGGAGCTGGTGGACGAGGAGCACACGGTGCACGAGCAGCTCGTCGAGGGGATCGTGGTCGGCGACGACGACCTCATGGAGCGCTACCTCAACGGGGAGACGCTCGACTACACCGAGCTCGAGAAGAGCCTGGCCGGCGGCGTCGCCTCCGCCAGCGTCTTCCCGGTGCTGTGCTGCTCGGCGGCGAGCGGCGTGGGGGTGGACCGCCTGGCCCGGCTGATCGAGGAGCTGTGCCCGAGCCCGGCGTCGCGGCCGGCGCTCCTGGCGGCGGCGGGGACCGAGACGGTGGAGATCCCGTCGGACCCCGGCGGGCAGACCGTGCTGACGGTGACCAAGACGTTCAACGACGGCCACACCGGCAAGATGTCGCTCTGCAAGGTCGTGTCCGGCACCCTGGCGCCCGACACCGTCCTGGTGAACACGCGCACCCGCGAAGAGGAACGGCTGCACGCGCTGCAGAGCATCGCGGGGCACGCCACCGCACCGGCGAGCACGGTGGCGGCGGGCGACTTCGTGGCCGTGCCGCGACTGAACGGGACCCGGACGGGCGACACCCTGGCCCCCAAGGGACAGCCGATCGCCGTCCCGGCGCCGGCGCTGGCGGCGCCGGCCTTGCTGGTGGCGGTGAAGCCGGCAACCCGGGCCGACGACGACAAGTTGATGTCCGCCCTGCAGCGGCTCTGCGACGAGGACCCTGCCCTCACGGTGACGCGGGACGACGAGACGCACCAGACGATCCTCGGGGTGAGCGGTGAGGTGCATCTCGCGGTGACGCTCGAGCGGCTGGAGCGCAAGTGCAACGTCCACGTCGAGCGCGAGGAGTTGCGCATTGCCTACCGCGAGACGATCACGCGGGCGGCGCACGCGGAGGGCAAGCACAAGAAGCAGTCGGGCGGCCACGGGCAGTTCGGCGTGTGCCACCTCCGACTCGAACCGCTCGAGCGCGGCGAGGGCTTCGCGTTCCGCGACGAGGTCGTGGGCGGGGCGATCCCGCGCCAGTACATCCCGGCGGTGGAGAAGGGGGTGCGCGAGACGTTCGACATGGGCGGCCTCTACGGCTACCCGGTGGTGGACGTCGCGGTCACGGTCGACGACGGCAAGGCCCACTCGGTCGACTCGAACGAGGTGAGCTTCAAGATGGCGGCGGCGCAGGCCATCCGCGCCGCGATGGCCGAGGCGGGTCCGGTCGTGCTCGAGCCGGTCTCGAAGCTCGTGGTGACGATCCCCGACGAGTGCCAGGGCGACGTGCTGGGCGACCTGAGCTCACGGCGGGCCCGGATTGTGGGGACCGACCCGGCGGAGCTGGCCGGCTACCAGACGGTGACGGCCACCGTGCCCACGGCCGAGATCACGCGCTACGCGGTGGACCTGCGCGCGCTGACCGGGGGCCGCGGCTCCTTCAGCGCCTCCTACGACCGCTACGACGCCGTGCCCGAGCACATGATGGCGTCGATCCCCAAACTGGAGGGCTAGAGATTCTGCCGCCTGCCGCCAGATGGCGGCGTGACCCCGACGTCGGATCGTGATCGGCCCAGCGTTCGAGGCCGTACTGGAGGGTGCACGGGCCGGCGAGGAGTGGGCCTTCGCGGTGCTGTACCGGGACCTCAACCCGCGTCTGCTCCGCTACTTCTCGGCCCAGGCACCGACGATCGCAGAGGATCTCGCGTCCGAAACCTGGCTGGCCGCCGTCGGCCGGCTGTCCACGTTCCGGGGCGAGGAGGCAGCCCTCCGCGCCTGGCTGTTCACGATCGGACGCCGCAGGCTGGTCCAGCACTGGCGGGAGAGCGGGCGGCGTCCGACCAGGCCGGTCGACCCCGCGACGCTGGGCAACACCGTGGCCCCCGAGGACACCGAGGCCGAGGCGCTCGCCGCGACGTCGGCCCAGGCCGCAGCCCGGGCCATCGCCCAGGCGCTGACGCCCGACCAGGCGGAGGTGGTCCTGCTGCGAGTACTCGCCGGGCTCGACGTGGCGCAGGTGGCCGCAGTCCTCGGGAAGCGGCCAGGCACGGTCCGGGTCCTCCAGCACAAGGCGCTCCGGCGGTTGGCCAGGAGCTCCTCGCTCGAGGCGTTAACGCGATGAACGCCGAACGCGATTGGAACGAGGACATGCAGCGTTGGTCCATCGACGACGTCACCGCCGACAGGCTCCTCACGGGCGGGCTCTCCCCCGACGATGCCCCGCCCGGCTACGCCCCATTGGCCGCCACGATCCAGACGGCCACCGGCCCGGCCGATCCGGCCGAGCTCAGGGGCGAAGCCGCCATCGTCGCGGCCGGGGTTGGCGTTGTCGCCAGCGCTCACGACACCCTCCCGATCGGAAGGAGAACGACCGTGCGCACCAAATTGATCTCCGCCAAGGTGGCCGCAGTCACGACCGTCGCCGTGCTGGGACTCGGCACCGCCGCTGCGGCGCTCACCGCCAGCCTGCCCACCCCGACGTCCCACGCGTCGTCGCACGCCGCGGCCGGGCTGGCCACCGCAGCCGCCCACGTGCCCACCGGCGCCGGCTCGCACGGCTCGAGCGCCTCCAACGGGTCGACCGGCGGCACCGGAGCGGGCGGCACAGGTCCGGTCAACGGCATGACCAATGGCAACGCCACCTTCGGGCTGTGCACCGCCCTCCTGGCCGCGCCAAGCCAAGCGTCCAATCCCAATTCGGGCAAGGCCTCCTCGACCGCCTTCACGACGCTCATCGCGGCACACGGCGGCTCGATCTCGGCCGCCACCACCTTCTGCACCGGGTACGTGGCCGCCAACCATCCGGGCGGAGGGCCGGCCACGACCGGCCAGCCCACGACCGCCCCAACAGATGGGACAGATGGGTCCGCAACAGCGGGCCGGCCCGCCAGCCCCGGTCAATCCTCGACGGGCGGCGAGCCGTCCACCACGGGCGCCTCCTCGTCGAAGGCGCCCGTCACCACGCCCAACCCGGGAGGCACCGGCACCGCGAACACGGCCAGCGGCGGATCAAGCTCGGCTGGATCGAGCAACGCGACCGGCCACGGGTCGCACTGAGACCCTCCTCCAACGAGTTCGGCGAGCGGGCGCCCACGCCGAGCGTGCCGAGAGCAGAAGTCAGCGCGTCATTGTCGACAGACGCACGCGCGCGGCGGACGCGCCTCGCTCCCGGCGACGCGGGGCCCGACCACATGGCGGTGCGATCGGATCCACCCACGCGAGTGGTCACAGCGCAACGCAACGTTCACCACTTCATTGCGCGGTCACTCACTTCCAAACTGCGCACGGCAAGATCCTTCGAGTAGGAACGCTCCAAGCCTAAAACCGCTGGCGGATTAATCCTTTTCGCAAGACGCTCAATTCTCGCGTCATGAAAGATCCCTCGTTTCTCGACATGCCCATCGGGTATCGCGGTGTGCAATATGTGAGGAGGTTTGCAATGGTTGGAGCTGGTGGACTTGTAGCGAGCATTATCGCCTTCGCGGTCGGTGCCATTTTGGATTACGCCGTCACGGTGAGCCCGGATCAACATGGTTTCAACGTCAACAAGGTCGGCGTCATCTTGATGATCGTCGGCGTGGTCGGGGCGGTGTTGTCGGTGATCGCCATGGTGGTCGGGAACACGCGCCGCAGTCGCACCGTCGTGGACGACGGGGAGGGCAATGTCGTGCGTCGAGTGGATTCGACGTACTGACCCCGCTCCGGCGGTCCGAACAGGCGGCGTCATCACCCATCCATCCCGAACGAAAGGAGCTCAGCAATGTCAACCGTCGACAAGGCCAAGAACAAGGCGCAAGAAGCAAAGGGCGACGTAAAGGAGGCGGCCGGAAAGGCCGTCAATGACCGCTCGTTGCAGGCCAAGGGTCAGAGGGAAAAGACCACCGGCGACTTGAAGCAGGCCGGCGAAAAGGTGAAGGACGCCTTTCGGAAGTAGTCCCGTGCGGTGCCCGCCCCGAATCGGGACGTCGGGGTGGGCACCGGGGACCCCATCATGAAGGAGGGACGATCGTGGCAATCATCTTGTTGGCTCTCTTGGTACTGATTCTCTTCGGCGCCGGCTTTGCGATCCATCTGTTGTGGATTGCGGCGGTCGTCTTCGCGATCGTCTGGGTGGCGAGCTTCGCCCTCGGCCGCGGGGACCGCGCCGGCCGCAGGTCGCTACGCCGGTAGATCAGCGGTTCACTCGGCCGGCCTGACCTGCGGGCGGTGATCGCCGAGGATGCCCTGCCCCGCCAGTGATGCGGCTTGCGCCCGATTGCGCACACCGAGCTTGGTGTAGAGGCTCCGCAGGTGCGTCTTGACCGTGTTCTCGCTGACGAAGAGCTGACTGCCCAGCTCGCGATTGGTCAGACCCATCGGCAACAGGGAAAGGATCTCGCTCTCGCGCTCGGTCAGGCCCATCTCGCGGCCAGGCCAGCGCAGGTCGGGGTCGATCTGAGCGTGCTGGGTTCGCTGCGTCGAGACGACCCGGTCGCCCCGTGCGACCCCCTTGATGCCCTCGATGATCCGTTCCCGGGGGACGGCCTTGGAGATGAAGCCCTGCGCACCGGCCCGCAGGGCCTGGCGCACCGCCAGGGGTTGATCGGAGAAGCTGAACACGACGATCGCTCCGTTGCTGGGGTCGGCGCGCAGGGTTCGGACCCGTTCCTCGAGGGACTCGAACTCGCCGTAGGTGTCGAGCAGTGTGACGTCCACCCTTCGCCTCGGTCCCTTCTTCACGTCGAGCTCGACGACCTCGATCTCGGGCTCGCTCGACCGGAGAAGGGCGCGCAGGCCTTCGAGGACGATGACGTAGTCGTTGAGGAGCGCGACCCGGATGGGCGGAGGCACGGCGTCACCCTACGAGACGGGGCCCACCAGGAGAATCACCCGATCGGGTGATTGACCGGGGTTCCTTCGTCAACCATTCTGATGGGACGGTAGATCAAGTGCCAACCGCACCGAACGAGGCGGTTCGCTCGAGGAGCCAACAACGTTTCAGACCTTGCGTGAAGGGCGTCACAGCTCGGCAGATTCAAGGAGGTATGGAACCGTGAAAGTGGACGAGTTCGAGGTGATCTCCTCGGAGTTCGACGGAGGTCGAATCTTCGCCCTGCGGGGAGAGCTTGACATCGCGAGCTGTGGGGAGCTGGCCGAGCGCCTGACCGGTGCTCCCGGCTCGCT
The DNA here is from genome assembly GCA_035551835.1 of Acidimicrobiales bacterium. GTDB lineage: Bacteria > Actinomycetota > Acidimicrobiia > Acidimicrobiales > RAAP-2 > Bog-473. The sequence continues at coordinate 5,884 of DASZMN010000039.1, forward strand.
CCTGGTGGTCGATCTTTGCGAGCTCACCTTCCTCGACTCCTCGGGCCTGGGTGCCATTCACGCCGCCAGGCGAGCGGCGATAGAGAACGGGGGCAACCTCGTCGTCTGCCGCCCCACCCCGATGGTCCACCGCGTGTTGGAGATCACCGGCTTCGACATCTGGGTCACCGATTGGGACGCGCGGTGGTCGCAGGGAACCTGAACCTCGCACGCCGAGGCGTGGCGCAGGCCCGCCCCGGAGTCCTCAGAACGGGTGCGTGTGCTGGAACCGCACGGGCAGCTTGGAGAGGATGAGCGTGCCGAGCACCTTGTTGTTCGGCCTCGTGACCACGACGACGGCCAGCGTGCCGGTCGAGCGGCCCATCGCCTTGGTGACCGACGAGACGGTGAAGTGCCCCGTGTACCCGGCGATGCACACGGCCTGACCCTTGGGCACCTGGTCGGCCAGGGCGTCGTAGAGCCGCGGCGCCACGCCCTTCAGGCCGCTGATGCTGTACTTGCGGATCCCCTCCAAGTGCCCGTGGCCCCCGACGGCCTTGGCCGCCGTCGGCAGCGCCAGGTAACAGGACTCGTCCGTCGTCCCGAGCCCGACGCGGGCCGACGAGCAGCCGGCGAACACCGACGCCGCCAGCGCCAGACCGCCGACCCACACCCGGACCGGCCGCCGCCGCCCCCGCGCACGCGCTCGCTTCATGTCGCCAATCCCTCCCCCGCCGGCTGACCGGCGGCCTCCCCCGACACCGCCTCGCCAGCATCGCCAGCACCCGCAACACCCGGCGCGTACGCCACCGGCCCCGCCTCCACCACCGACGTCATCGCCGAACGCCGCCAGCGGCCCCGCCGCACCTCGAGTGCCATCTCCCCGATCAGGGACCACCCCACCAACAAGATGAACCAGAACGAGATGATCCGGTACAGCAGCACCGCGTACGCCGTCGACGTCTCAGCCCCGCCGAAGGCCACCAACGCGACGGTGATCGAGCCCTCGACCACCCCCAGCCCGCCGGGCGTGATCGGCAGCGTCGCCGCGAGCTGCCCGGCGCCGTAGGCCAACAACAGGCCGGCCCACGGTATCGGCGCGTGGATGGCGAGGAACATCATGGCGAAACACGCGCAGTCGAGGAGCCAGTTCACGGTCCCCCACACGACGATGCGCCCGGTCTCGGTCCACGACAAGCGCACCGCGGTCGTCCACGCCATCATCCGGCCGATCTGCTCGTGCGTGTCGCCCCGCGGCCGACCCGTCACCGCGACCGACACGCGCAGCGCGGCCGACACCACCCAGTGCAAGGGGCGCTCGTAGACGAACAGCGACCCGATGGCCAACGCGATGGCGAAGACGCCGATCAGGACGGGGACCAGGTCGAAGGAGGCGCCCGCGCCCGTCGCCATGGCCAACCCGATGACCGCCACCAGCGACAGCGAGACCAACGACGCGACCAGCGTCCCCGCCAGCGCCCACACGGCCAGGGTGTTGTCGGCCCCGAAGCGACGGAACCAGCGGAACCCGTACACGGTCGCGAGCGCGTTCCCGACCGGCAGCGAGTTCGTCAGCGCCTGCGAACCGAAGGTCAGCTTGAACAGCGTCCACCACGGGGGGCGCAGGTGGCCGGCGAGCAACAGCTGGCGCTGCATCAGAGCGAAGCAGGCGTAGGACGCGACCTCCGCCGCGAAGGCGGGTGGCACCCACCACCAGTTCAACGTCTTGAAGACGCTCGTGAAGCCGGACAGCTCCGAGCCCTTGGACGACAGCACCCACACGGCGGCCCCGACGAGCGCGAACCCGATGAGCACCCGGACGGCGGGCCACGCCCGGACCACCCAGCGCGGCAGCCGGCGCCGGCGGACCGCGCCCGCAGCCGCCACGTCGCCGCCGCTGGCCAGCTCGGCCGCGAGGCCCTCGACCGTCGCCAGCCCCTCGACCACCGGGTCGACCGGGGCCCGCGCCGCGCCCTCCGGACGCGTCCCCACGCCGCCGCCGCCCGAGGGCGCCGAGGGCTCCGAGGGCTCCCCCGCCGGACTGCTACCCGGGCCAGGCGTCGGTGAGCCTCTTCCAGGACAGCTGCAGCGTCTCGGGCAGCACCCGCGTCTCGGCCACCGAGGTCATGAAGTTGGTGTCGCCGGACCAGCGCGGCAACACGTGCAGATGCAGGTGCCCGGGCAACCCGGCCCCCGCGGCCCGGCCCAGGTTCGCGCCCATGTTCAGCCCGTCAGGTTCGAACGCGCCCTCGATGGCGGCCACCGCCTCGTGCGTCGCCGACCACAGCTCGGCGGACTCACCCGCAGTCAACTCGGCCAACGGCCCGACGTGGCGCAGCGGCAGCACCAGGACGTGCCCGCTGGCGTAGGGGTACGCGTTCATGACCACGAACGTCAGCGACCCCCGCCAGACGACCAAATTGTCCTCCGAGGGCGGGCCGCTGCCGGCCAGGCGGCAGAAGACGCACTCGTCGGGGCCCTGCGTCACGCCACCCGCCCGCTCGCGCTCGGTCGCCTCGACGATGTACTCGCGCCGCCACCCGGCCCAGAGATGCTCGAGGCTCATGCCGCCCCGGATGCCCCGGATGCCGCCCCCGAGGCCGCGGTCGCAGCCTCCGGCGCCCGCTCCTCGGGCAGCCCACGCCGCGCCACCTCGTCGCGCACCTCCTCGAGGAACGCCGAGAGCGGCACACCCTGCTCGGGCTTGGGCCAGCCGCGCCGGTTCACGCCGACCGTCCCGCCCTCCACGTCGCGATCGCCGACCACGAGCACGTAGGGAATCTTGGCCAAACGCGCCCGCCGGATTGACGCGCCCATCTTCTCGCTGGTCTCGTCGACCTCCGCCCGCAACCCCACGGCGCGGCACTCCGACGCCACCGCCGACGCGTACGTCCGATGGCCGTCGGTCACCGGGATCACCCGCACCTGCTCGGGGCACAGCCAGGTCGGCAGCGCGCCGGCGTAGTGCTCTATCAGCACGGCCATGAACCGCTCGACCGACCCGAACAAGGCTCGGTGGATCATGATCGGCCGGTGGCGCGTGTTGTCGGCGCCGACGTACTCCAGGCCGAACCTGGCCGGCAGCTGGAAGTCGAGCTGCACCGTCGACATCTGCCACGTGCGCCCGATCGCATCGCGCGCCTGCACCGAGATCTTCGGCCCGTAGAACGCGCCGCCGCCCTCGTCCATCACCACGTCGAGGCCCATTTCCTCCGCCGTCGTCCGCAACGCGGCGGTCGCGACGTCCCACTCCGCGTCCGACCCGACGGCCTTCCCGGGGGGCTTGGTCGACAGCTCCAAGTAGAAGTCAGAGAGCCCGTAATCACGCAGCAGGTCCAACACGAAGCGCAGCGTACGGACCAGCTCGCCGTCCATCTGCTCAACCGTGCAGAAGATGTGCGCGTCGTCCTGGGTCATGCCGCGCACGCGGGTCAGGCCGTGCACCACGCCGGACTTCTCGTAGCGGTAGACGGACCCGAACTCGAAGAGGCGCAGCGGCAGCTCGCGGTAGGAACGCTGCCGGCTCCGGTACACCAAGATATGGAACGGGCAGTTCATCGGCTTGAGGTAGTACTCGGACCCGCCGTCCAGCGTCATCGGCGGGAACATCCCCTCGGCGAACCAGTCCAGGTGCCCCGACTCCTCGAACAGCGCCGCCTTC
>DASZMN010000040.1:0-19416 GCA_035551835.1 Acidimicrobiales bacterium
CCGCAAATGCGAAGCGCGTTACTTCGCATTTGCTCAAACAACGAGCAGCAAACGAGCATAGGCAGGCGGCCCTACGTTCCGACCCGCGCTCGAAATGGCCACCAAGGGAGTCAGGTGGGATCCGCTCCGCCCGAGCGGCCCGTGGGTCAGCCAGGGGGGCGGCTCCGGATCTACCCCGCCACGTAGGCGCCGAATGGCGGGAGCACGCCATGCTTTTCGAACTGAGCCTGAAGCTCATGCGAAGGCGACGCGACCGCCGCCAGGGCGACCCCCACGTTCTCCGATTCACAGCTGACCGCGACGGCCTTGCTGCCATCGGCCGCAACCTCCATGGTCGTGCCTCCCATCATCTGACCGATCGAGGCGGCCCTTTCATCCTTGAAAGAGAGCCACTTGTCCACGTCGACGTCGGCCACATTGTGAGTAAGGACTCCCTTCGCCATGTCGCTGTCTCCTTTCCGCGTCGTGTTGCGCACCAACTCCCAGCGAGTCCCTGTCTAGCTCGCAAGGTGGTGGGATTCCATCGACGTCCGCCGCTCAGCAGTGCTCGCCGACGCCCGGCCCGACGATCCCGCTCCCGACAGAGCCCTGCCTCAGTCGCGGCGGTTTCGGGTTCAGACAACCGTGTTGCCGGCGCGGGCACCGGGTATCAAAAGTCTCGCTTTACGCCGCCCCTGGTGGGTCGAGTCCGGCGACCAGTTCGACGTGCTCGGTCATCGGGAAGATGTCGAACGCGCGCAACGACGGCAGGGACCAGCCCTCGTCGAGGAGGACCCGAACGTCGCGGGCGAAGGTTGCGGCGTCACAGGAGACGTAGACGAGCTTGCGCAGGGTCGAGGCATGGGACCCGAGCGCACGCATGACCTCGATCCCGGCGCCTTCGCGGGCGGGGTCGAGGACCACGACCGACGGGCGGCCGATCCCGGTGGCCACCAGCGCGGGCGTCACCGAGGTTTCCTCGACCACGAGGTTGGGGAAGCCACTTGCGTTGTGCCGGGCGTCCGCGCAGGCGCGGCGGTCTCGCTCCACCGCCAGGACCGATCCGCCGGCCCCGACAGTGTCGGCCAGTGCGACGGCGAACAGACCGGCACCGGCGTAGAGGTCGACGGCCGCCGCGCCGGCGCCCTCGCGCTCGCCGATGACGTCGAGCACGGCCGCCAGCAACGCGTCGGCGGCACCGACATGGGCCTGCCAGAAGACGCCCGGTGAGACTCGATAGGTCCGGCCCCGAACACGCATGTGCACCGCCCCGGGGTCCCGTTGCACCTTGCCCCGCACGACGAGACCGCCTTCGAAATTGGGAATCCGGAGGGCACCGTGGCGGCCCGGTGCGACCGCGACCACGGCTTCGTCGGGCGAGTCTCCGGTGATCACCTCGACCTCCGTCGCCCCGGGCCATGCGGCGCCCAGCGCGCGGGTTGCCGCGACCGCCGCGGTGGCGACCGGGCATTCGTCGACGTGTTCGAGCCGGTGCGAACGGTGCCGGCGAAATCCGGCCGCACCGTTCCGATCCACCGCTAGTCGGACCCGGCTCCGCCAGCCGAGGCCGTCCCCGCCGCCCTCCACGCCACCATGCGCCACCGCGGCCACGACCTCGACCTCGACCTCCCGGTCGACGACGGCGATCGAGCGCAGGAGCTCTTGGACCCGCACCGCCTTGAGCCGGCGCTGAGCCCCCATCTCCACGTGTTGAAAGTCGCAGCCGCCACATCGCCCGGGTCCCGCGTGCGGGCACGGCGGGTCAACCCGATCGGGCGAGGGGACCAGGATCTGCACCGCGTCCGCCCGCATATACGACCTGGTCGAAGCCGTGACCCGGGCCCGAACCCGTTCCCCGGGCAGCGAGTGGCGGACGAAGACCACCTTGCCGTCGTCGGCCCGCCCCACGCAGCCGCCACCTCCGGCGAGCGCCCCGACGTCGAGCTCGAGCAGGTCGTCGCCGCCCGGGGTCGTCATCGTGGCAAGCGTACGACGGCGAAGTCAGCCAAGATTTCGACCAAAGCGTGTCGATACGGGTCCGGCCCGATCGTCGTCAGAGCGAACACAACCACCAAACCCCGAGAAGAGGAGGACCTCATGCGGTACCTGTTGTTGATTGCGGGCGACGAGAGCGCCTTTTTGTCGACCGCCGACGCCCCAAAGATGGACGAGGAATACGCCGACTGGATGAAGACGATGGCCGAGCGCGGCGTCCTGCAGGGCGGCGAGCGCCTGCGTCCGTCCACCGACGCCACGACGGTGAGGGTGCGCAACGCCGAGGTGCTTGCCACCGACGGCCCCTTCGCCGAGACCAAGGAGCAGCTGGCGGGCTACTTCCTCGTCGAGTGCAAGGACCTCGACGAGGCCATCGAGGTCGCGGCGAAGATCCCCGGCGCCAAGAGCGGCGGCATCGAAGTGAGGCCGATCTGGGAGATGTGACCCCTGAGGTCAGGTCTGCGATCACCGACGCGTTCCACCACGAGTGGGGCCGGGTGGTCGCCACCCTCATCCGGCTCACCGGTGACTGGGACCTCGCCGAGGAGTGCGCGCAGGATGCCTTCACGAAGGCCGCCGAACGGTGGCCCCGCGACGGCGTCCCGCGCCGCCCCGGGGCCTGGCTCACGACCGTGGCCCGAAACCGGGCGCTGGATCGAGTGCGCCGCGCGCAGCTCGGCGCGTCGAAGCTGCAGGAGGTGGCCGCGGTGACCGCAGGCGACGAGGAGAGCGAGCCCGGCGAAGAGGTGCCAGACGACCGTCTGCGCCTGATGTTCACCTGCTGTCACCCCGCCCTCTCCCTCGAGGCGCAGGTCGCGTTGACCCTTCGCACGCTGGCCGGGCTGACCACCCCGGAGATCGCCCGCGCCTTCCTCGTGCCCGAGCCGACGATGGCGCAGCGCCTCACGCGGGCCAAGCGCAAGATCCGCAACGCCGGCATCCCGTTCCGGGTGCCGCCGGGCCACCAGCTGGTCGATCGCACCGGCGCCGTGCTGTCGGTCCTCTATCTCCTCTTCAACGAGGGGTACGCCGCAACCTCCGGCGAGGACCTGATGCGCCAGGCGCTGGCGGACGAGGCGATTCGTCTGGCGCGCACGCTGTGTGCGCTCATGCCGGACGAGCCCGAGGCGCTGGGCCTCCTGGCCCTCATGCTGCTGCACGACGCCCGCCGCGCGACCCGGGTGGACGCGGCTGGCGACCTCGTGGTGCTCGAGGAGCAGGACCGCACCCGATGGGATCGGGCGACGATCGACGAGGGCGCCGGGGTGCTCGACGCCGCGTTGCGCCTCCGTCGGCCGGGGCCGTTCCAGGTGCAGGCGGCGATCGCAGCGTGCCACGCGCAGGCCGGCAGCCCGAACGAGACGGACTGGATGGAGATCACCGCGCTCTACGCCAGCCTGGCCGAGATGCACCCTTCGGCGGTCATAGAGCTCAACCGCGCCGTCGCCGTCTCCATGTGGCTCGGGCCCGCCGAGGGGCTGGCCATCGTCGAGAGCCTGGCCGACAGCGGCGAATTGACCGGTTACCACCACCTACCGGCGGCCCGGGCCGACATGCTCCGCCGCCTGGGCCGCTCCTCGGAGGCGGCCACGGCCTACCAGGAGGCCCGCGACCTGGCCCGCACGGACGCCGAGCGCCGGTACTTGGAGCGCCGGCGGCGCGAAGCGTCGGTTTGACACCGCGCGGCGCCGTTGCAATCGTCTCGGCCGGATGCGGCGCCCGCAGCAGCGGGCGTGAGCGACCCGACACGACCGGAAGGACGGCCAGACATGTTGCAGGACAGAGTGGCGATCATCACAGGGGCGGGGCGCGGCATCGGCCGTGAGCACGCCCTTCTTTTCGCCTCCCTCGGGGCGAAGGTGGTGGTCAACGACCTCGGCGGGGCCGTCGACGGTTCGGGCTCGGACATCTCGGCCGCCCAGTCGGTGGTCGACGAGATCACCGCGGCGGGTGGCCAGGCCGCCGCCAGCACCGACAATGTGAGCTCGTTCGACGGGGCCAAGGCCATCGTGGACCAGGCCGTCTCCGCCTTCGGCGATCTCCACGTCGTGGTCAACAACGCGGGGATCCTGCGGGACCGGATGCTCGTGTCCATGAGCGAAGAGGAGTTCGACGCCGTCATCGCGGTGCACCTCAAGGGCACCTTCAACGTCACCAAGCACGCCGCCAGCTACTGGCGCGAGACCGCCAAGGACGGGACGGTCTCGGACAGGGCCATCGTGAACACGAGCTCGGGCGCCGGCCTGCACGGCAACGTGGGCCAGACCAACTACTCGGCCGCCAAGGCCGGCATCGCGGCGATGACCGTCGTCAACGCCATGGAGCTGAACCGCTATGGGGTGCGGGCCAACTGCATCGCGCCGGTGGCGCGCACGCGGCTGACCATGCAGACCCCGGGCATGGGCGAGTCGATGCAGCAGCACGTGTTCGACCCCGAGAACGTCTCCCCACTCGTCGCCGTGCTGGCGGCCGAGACATGCCCGTTCAACGGCCAGGTCTTCAGCGTCTACGGCGGGAGGGTCGGGATCTACGGCGGCTGGTCGATCGCCGAGTCCGTGGAGACCGACGACCGCTGGACGGCCGACAGCCTGGCTGCGGCCATGGACAAGCTGCCCCGCACAGTCGAGGTCAACAGCCAGATGACCGAGCTCGTCAAGGCGATGGGCCGGTGACCCAGCGCCAAGGCCACGGGGTTTCGCCCGGGCGAGGCGTCGCTACGTAGGCTTCGGGCCATGGGTGGGGCAGTGGGGGCGCGCAACGGTCGCCCCGACATCGAGGCGGCCGTCGCCGCGGCCGAGGTCCACCCCTTGCTGTGCGCGGTGGCCCAGCGCACCGGCGACCTCTCGCTCCTGCGCGGCGACTTCGCGCCCGACCAGTCCCAGCTCCTCACGCCCGGGCGCGGCCTGGGGCCCGAACAGGAGCAAGAGGCGCGCCGCCTCGCCACCGCCGCGCTGCTCGCGCACCTCGAGGCGGGCGCGCCCGAGCACACGCTCACCCGCGACGAGCTCCGCCGCGTCTATGGCTTTCTGATCGGGGCCGGGTCGACGGACCAGTGGGAGGGGTTCCTCACCGAGGAGCTGGCGCTGGAGGGCACCGACCCACGGGCCCCGAGCTGGCACCTCGATGAGCTCGCCGAGCCCGCCGACGACGCCGAACCCGCCGAGCCCGCCGAGCCCGCCGAGCCCGCCCCCTCGTTCCGCTGCGCCGTCATCGGCGCCGGCGCCTCCGGCCTGGCTGCGGCGTACCGGTTGCGCCAGGCCGGCGTCGCCGTGACCGTCTTCGAGAAGAACGCAGAGGTGGGCGGCACGTGGCTCGAGAACGTCTATCCGGGCTGCCGCGTCGACGTGCCCAACCAGCTCTACAGCTTCTCCTTCGCCCAGACGAATGACTGGGCGTCGCGCTTCTCGGCCCAGCCCGACCTCCTGGCGTACCTGCAGGGCCTGGCGAAGGAACTCGGCCTGGGCGCCTGCATCCGCTTCCGCAGCGAGGTGACCGAGGCGCGCTACGACGACCGGCCCCAACGTTGGACCCTGACCGTGCGCACGGGCGTCCCCGACGACTACACCGACGCCGACGCCGACGCGTCAGATTCCACCGAAGAGTTCGACGCCGTCGTCTGCGCTGTCGGTCAGCTCAACCGCCCGTCCTTCCCGGCCATCGAAGGGAGGGACACGTTCGAGGGCCAGTCGTTCCACTCCGCCGCGTGGGACGACTCCGTCGAGCTCGCCGACAAACGCGTCGCCGTCGTCGGCACCGGCGCCAGCGCGGCCCAGTTCGTCCCGCTCATCGCCAAGGACACAGCCCACCTCGACCTCTTCCAGCGCACCCCGCCCTGGCTGCTCCCGACGGACAACTACGGCGACCCGTTTCCACCGGAGTTCCACGACCTCCTGACCATCCTCCCGAACTACGGGCGCTGGGACCGGCTCTGGCAGTTCTGGATCATGCACGAGGGCCTCCTCGTCGCCGCTCGCGTCGACCCCGAGTGGGACGAGCACACCGAGGCCGTGAGCGCCGGCAACGATTTCGTCCGCTCGATGCTCCTCGACGTCCTCCGCGCCCAGGTCACCGACGACGAGCTCTACGAGAAGATGGTGCCGCACTTCCCGCCGTTCGCGAAGCGGGCACTGCGCGACGACGGACGCTGGGCCGCCGCCTGCAGCCGGCCCGAGGTCGACCTCGTCACGACCCCGATCGCCGAGATCACTCCCGTCGGCGTGCGCACGACCGACGGCGTCGAGCACACGGCCGACGTGATCATCTACGGGACCGGCTTCACGGCGTCGGACTTCGTGGCGCCGATGCGCGTGCTCGGCCAAGGCGGCGTGGAGCTGAACGAGGAGTGGGGCGGCGACGCCACCGCGTATCTCGGCATCACCGTCCCGGGCTTCCCGAACTTCTTCATGCTCTACGGGCCGAACACCAACCTCGTGATCAACGGGAGCATCCTCATCATGGTGGAGTGCCAGGTGCGCTACGCGGTCGAGTCGATCGGCCGTCTCCTGCGCACGGGGCACCGCTCGATGTCGTGCCGGCGCGACGTGCACGAGCGGTACGCCCAAGAGATGGAGGAGGGCAACGCCAAGATGGTCTGGGGCGTCGCCGACGTCCCCACGTGGTACCGCAACAAGCACGGCCGAGTCACCCAGAACTGGCCCTTCGACCTGCACACGTACTGGTCGCGCACGCTCGAGCCCGACCTGGGCGACTACGAGCTCGCCTGACGCCGGCACGGACGCTCACGCCAACGCCGACGCCAACGCCCGCCACCGTGCCCAGCCGCGAGCTCACCGAGATCCTCGCCCTCGTCCCTCCCGACTTCGCCGACCCGGCCGCCGACTACCGCGTCGTGCGGGCGATGATGGCGCCGTTCCACGGTCACCCGGTGCCGCCGCACGTCACCGTCACCGAGACGACGCTCGGCGGCGTCCGTTGCGCCTGGTACGACGACACCCGAGCCCCTCGCCGCGACCGCGTCGTCTACCACTGCCACGGCGGCGGGCTGGTCTCCTGCGCGCTCGTCGACTACCACTTCTACGGGGCGATGCTGGCCGAGCAATTGAGGGCGCGCGTGGTCCTGGTGGACTACCGCCTCGCCCCGGAGCACGTCTTCCCGGCGGCCCACGACGACTGTGCCTCGGCCTACCGCGGGCTGCTCGCCGAGGAGGGTGTCGATCCCGGCCGCCTCGTCGTCAGCGGAGATTCGTGCGGGGCCCTCCTCGGACTCGGCGCCCTGTCGCGCGCCCGCGACGAGGGCCTCGCCCGGGCGGCCGGCTTCGTGTCCATCTCGGGGTGGTTCGACCTGTCGGTCGCCGCGGAGCGCCCCGGCCCCGCCCGCGACCCCTTCCTCACGGCCGGCTGGGTGCGAAGGCGCGGCCGCGACTACTGCCGCGAAGAGGTCGCCCTCGACGACCCGAGGGTGTCACCCGCCTACGCCGACCTCACCGGTCTGCCGCCGCTCTATTTGTCGGTGGGGGAGTACGACACGCTGCGCCAGAGCGTGTACACGCTGGCGGCGTCCGCCACGCGGGCGGGCGTCGCCGGCACCTTCGAGTCCTGGCCGCAGATGGTGCACGGTTGGCAGGGCCTGGTCGGTGCCGGCGTACCCGAGGCGGTGGCCTGGTTCGCCCACGCCCGCGCCTTCCTCGACGCAGTGGCGCCGCTCTAACTCCACTGGCCCGGCTCGTAGTCGCCCGCCGGCTGGCGCACGATGACGTTGAACCGGTTGTAGAGGTTGATGAGGCCGACGAGCGCGACCAGCGCCCCCAGCTGCTCCTCGTCGTAGTGCTTGGCGGCGCGGGCCCACACCTCGTCGCTCACTCCTTCGGACGCGTCGGCGATCCGCGTGCCCTGTTCGGTCAGCTCGAGCGCAGCGCGCTCGGCCTCGGTGAAGACGGTGGCCTCCCGCCAGGCGGCCACCAGGTTGAGCCGCTGTTGGGACTCGCCGGCGAGCGCGGCGTCCTTGGAGTGCATGTCTGTGCAGTAGCCACAGCCGTTGATCTGGCTCGCCCGGAGCTTGACCAGCTCCTGGGTGGCGGCGGGCAGGCTCGACTCGGTGATCACCCGTCCGGCCGAGTTGATGTACTTGACGAATTTCGGGGCGATGGGGTTCTCGAACATGTTGATGCGGGCGTCCATGGTGCTGTTCCTTTCTCCTGTTGTGGTGTCTTCACCTATGAAGACCCGTTCCCGCTTCCTTTTGTGACATCACATCGGATGACGTCGGTGGGGCCAAGCCCCGTGTCGACGGGCGCGACGGGAGACAGGTCAGCCAGCAGCACGTCAGCCCTCGAGGACCGCGAGGTCCAGCTGGGCCAGGCGTTCGGGATCGGCCAGGATGTCGAAGGCGACGATCCTGTCGCCCCGCACGGTGAAGGCCCCGACCGCGACCGGCGTGCCGTCCGGGCCGAACGAGACCGAACCGACCACGCCGTTGACGAGCGCCGGCTGCACCAGCAGCCCGCGGGTGGAGAAGGCCTTGGCCCGTCGGGCCACGGCCAGCGCACCGTGCACCTCACGCGACCCGCCGCCGCTTGCGGCGATGGCGCCTTCGTCGGCCCGTAGCACCACGTCGGGGTCGAGCACGGTGAGCAAGGCATCGAAGTCGCCGTCGCGGGCAGCGGCCATGAAGGCGTTGACGACGGCGCGCTGGCGCTCGATGTCAGTATCGGGGACCGTCGCCTGGCCCTGGACGCGCCGGCGGGCACGGCTCGCCAGCTGGCGCGCCGCCTCGGGCGTGCGGTCGACGATCGGCGCGATCTCCTCGAACGGCACCGCGAAGATGTCGTGGAGCACGAAGGCAAGCCGCTCAGGCGGGCTGAGCGTATCCAGCACCACGAGCAGGGCTACGCCGACCGAGTCCGCCAGGAGCGCTTGGTGTTCGGGGTCGGTCCCGTCCGGGCGGTCGATGATCGGGTCGGGCATGTGCGGCGCGAAGGGTTCCTCGCGCCGGGTCTGACGCGAGCGCAGTTTGTTGAGCGATACCCGGGCGACGACGGTCGTCAGCCAGGCCTGCAGGTTCTCCACGTCGCTCGTGTCGGCACGGCTGAAGCGCAACCAGGCATCCTGGACGGCGTCGTCCGCGTCGCTGAGCGAGCCCAGCATCCGGTAGGCGACGGCCCGCAGATGGGGCCGGTTCTCCTCGAAGCGCTCGTTCAGCCAGTCGGCGTGCCCCACGCTCACACTCCTCCCGCGCGTTGGTTCATAGCACTGAGACCCGCCGGGCCCCGCGGATGTGACGTCCTCCGGAGGCCCGCCGGCCAGGCCCGCCGGCCAGGGCCGCCCGGAGAAGGCGGCCGGGGGCAGCCGGGGGAGGCCGGGGGAGGAAGCGGTCTAGCCGCTGACGATGTCGATCGGCGATCCGGCTGGGATGATGGACAGCTGCGCCAGGTCGGCATCGTGGAGCCGGATGCACCCGTGCGAGATAGCGGCACCGGTCGTGCCGATCAGGGCATCGTCGCCCGCCGTGATCGGTCCGTGGATCCCGATGATCGCATCACCCGAGTTCTCCCAGTCGGTGTAGGTGTCGGAGTGGTCGGAGGTGACGAGGACGAAGGGCCCGTAGCCCGGGCCGGGCGACGGGTACTGCATCGGCATGAAGTACTGGCCCGCCGGCGTCGGGTCGTCGGGCGCGCCGATGCCGGCGGGGAAGTCGAAGATCTGCGTGCCGCCGTCGTAGACGAGCAGGTGCATCGTCGCCAGGTCCACGACCATGGCGTAGGGCGTGTTGGAGAGCGTCACGTCGCTCTGCTGCACCCAGATGGTCGAGCCGTTCGGCCGTTGCGCGAGCCGCACCTCGAGCCAGCCCGGCGTGGTGGCGATCACGGGCAGGATCGACGGATAGCCGTACCAGCTGCCCGGGACGGTCATCGACGGCGTGGGCGCGCCGGCGGTTGCGTAGCCGGGGATGTCGCCGTCGGTCTGTGCGACGAGGGTGCTCGCCGGGACCGAGAACGGGTTGAGGTTCACCGTCGTCGTGGTGGTGGTCGCGATTTTGGAGGCGGCCGCCTCGGTGGAGCGGTGCGCGCCGTGCGGCGGGCGGACCGGGGCTGCCTTCGGCCCGGCGGCGCGCGCGCCACAGCCGGCGGCGACCACCGCCAGGGCGATCACTGCGACCACCCCTCCCAGCCGGCGAATACCAGTCATGCGACCCCCGTTCGGCGCACAATGGTAACGCCCGGTTGCGGGCCTGCCGGCGGCGGCGGCGACGACGTCGGCGGCGACGGCGCCGCAGATCCCTGGCGGTCGGAACGGCCGGGGTGGCCCGGGGTGGCCCGGGGTGGCCCGGGGTGGCCGGTGTGGCCGGAAGTGTCGGAATGGGAGGATGCGCCATGACCGAACGCCAGCGCATCGCCTCGGGGTCCCCGTTCGAGTCCACCATCGGCTTCAGCCGGGCCATGCGGGTGGGGGACGTGGGGGATCGCGTCCTCGTCTCGGGGACGGGCCCGGTGGTGGCGGACGGCCGCTGCCCGGACGACGCCGGCGCGCAGGCCCGCCGGTGCTTCGAGATCATCGCCGCCGCACTCGACGAGGCAGGCGCGTCGCTCGACGACGTCGTGCGCACCCGCATGTACCTCACGTCGGCCGACGACGCCGATGCGGTGGGCACGGTGCACGGCGAGCTCCTGGGCTACGTGCGACCCGCCGCGACCATGGTTGTGGTGGCGGGGTTGCTCGACCCCGCCTGGAAGGTGGAGATCGAAGCGGAGGCGGTGGTGCCCGACAGGGCCAGGGCGACGGCCACGGCCAGGGGCCAGGGCCCGCTGCACTAGCCTCACGCGTTCATGGCGGCTGGTGCACGGGTCGTGCGCGCCCTCGATCCGGCGGAGCGTTACTTCTGGCTGCTCGGCGAGATCGGCAGCGTCAACGCGGTGCTGTCCGTCTACGCGGAGCGCACCTTCGAGGAGGGCGAGCTGGCCGGCGCGCTGGCGGCGCTGCAGCGCCGGCACCCGCTGCTGCGGGCGCGGGTCGAGGTCGTCGACGGCGAGCCGGTGTTCGTGTCGACCGGGGGCGAGATTCCCCTCAGTATCGAGCCGCTCGGGCCCGGTGAGCCGGTGCCGGTGGCCGAGATGCAGGTGCGGCCGCACCCGCCCGCGCCGCATCCGCTGGCGCGCCTCGTCTACCTGCCGATCGAGGGCGAGGACCGCTCGGTGCTCGTCCTGGTCGCGCACCACGTGTTCGTCGACGGGAACGCGGCCCGCTTCCTCTTGACGCAACTGGCGCAGGTGATCGAGGGCGGCGACGCGGCGCTCGGTGCGTCCGACCACGTCCCGCCGCCGCTGCACGACCACTTCCCCGAGTCGCTGCGCTCGCCGCGGGCGGTGGTCGAGATCCTCGGCGCGGTGCGCGACGAGCGGAGCGGCCAGCCGGCGCCCAGCGACTTCCCGTTCCACGCCCGCGGCGCGCGCGGGCTGTGGCCGCAGCACGCCATTCTCACCCTCGAGGGCGACGGGCTGTCTTCGTTCGTGGCGCAGGCGAAGGCGACGGGCTCCACGGTCACCGGCGCGGTGGGTGCCGTCATGCTCGAGGCCGGCGCCGCCCTCTTCCCGACCGACGAGCCCCGCTGGCTCTGCCTGGCCAGCGCGACCGACCTGCGACCGCGGGTGGAGCCGCCGCTGGCGCTCGACGACGCGCAGATCGCCATCGGGATGCTGTGCACCCCGTATATGGTCTCGGAGGCGACGAGGGACACGCTCGCGCGCACCATCGGTGAGCAGATCTTGCGCGAGGTCGGGCGCGGCGAGAGCCACCTCTTCTACCGCGTCGCCCGTATCGGCACCTATGCGCCGACCGAGGCGGGCCTCGCCGCGTTCGCCAAGTGGGTGGACGCGACGCCGCAGAACATCACCGTGAGCAGCCTGGGCATCATCGATGACGCGGGCGCCCCGCCGTGGCTGCGCCGCCTGACGACGACGATGCCCGCGGGGTCCAACCAGCTGGCGTTCGTGACGTCCGCCACCTACCGGGGCGAGCTCGTCATCAACGTCTCCACGGACTCGGCCAAGCTGCCCGAGGAGGTCGCCGATCGGTTCGTGGCCGAGATCGCGGCCCGGACGGGTTCGCGGCTAGAGCAGACGACGAGGTACCGGCCCGAGGGTTCCCCGTCTGAGGAGTCTTAGGACAGGTGGCTCATCACGGCGGCGGTGACGATGTTCACGCCGCGCAGGTCGCCGACGAGGCCTGACTCCATGCGGTTCATCACGTAGCAGACGGTGAATTCGCCCTCCTGATCCATGATGATGACCGAGCCGCCGTAGCCGCCCCAGTAGCAGGCGTGCGGGCCCAGGGGCATGTCGGGGGGATTGCTCAGGCCGTAGCCCATGCCGATGCGCTGCTGGACGCCGAGCACCTTGTCGATGCCCTCCGCCTGCACCTCGAAGATGGGGTCGGTGGACTCGGCGGCAAGCAGGCGCACCCCGCGCGCCTGGCCGCGGCCGGCGATGACCGACTGCACGGCGGCGACCGAGCGGGCGTTGCCCTGGCCGTTGGCGGCGGGGATCTCGGCCCGGCGCCACCATTCGTTCTGGGCCACGGACGCCTCGACCGGCGGGTTGAGGAAGGTCTTCAACATGAGGTCGCTGACCTGTCCCTCCATGGCGTCGAGGTCGATCGGTGGCGGCGGGATCACGTTGGAGACCCGGTGGTCCTCGCTCGCGGGCAGCCCGATGGAGAAGTCCGCCTCGAGCGGCTTGGCCACCTCGCGGGCGAACCAGGCGCCGATGCTCTCGCCCGTGATGCGGCGCACGATCTCGCCGATCAGGTAGCCCTGGGTCACGGCGTGATAGCCCGAACCGGTGCCCGGCTCCCACCACGGCGCTTGGGCGGCCAACCGGGACGTGCAGAGATCCCAGTTGGCGAGGTCCTCGGTCTGGAGCGGCTCCTCCCAGCCGGACAGCCCGGACGTGTGCCCCATGATGTGGCGGACCTCGATCTTCTCCTTGCCGGCCTGGGCGAACTCGGGCCAGTACTGGGCCACCGGGGCGTGGAAGTCGACCTCGCCGCGGTCGTACAGCATGAGCATGCAGAGGAACGTCATGGTCTTGGTGGTGGACCAGACGTTGGTGATCGTGTCGCGCTCCCAGGGCTTCGTCTTCTCGGGATCGGCCCAGCCGCCCCAGATGTCGACGACCGGCTCGCCGTGGAGAAAGACGGCGACGGACGCGCCGACGTCCTCGCCTCTGTCGAGCTGTCCGGCCAGCGTGGTGCGGACGGACTCGAAGCGCGGCTCGTAGGTTCCTTGTATCTCTGCCATTCGATGGGCCCCCTATTCGGTCCGGACATTGGTGCTCCGGCGGCGTGATCGCTGGTTGCTGGTCGTTGCAGTTGTGCGGCAGGCAACCTAGTGCCCGGGCGCAACGGACGATGGGTAGCGTCGGATCGTGGACCGCCTCGATGCCGTCGTGGTCGGGTCCGGGCCCAACGGGCTGGCCGCGGCGCTCACACTGGCCCGGGCCGGGCGGGCGGTCGAGGTGTTCGAGGGCGCGCCGAGCGTCGGGGGCGGCACCCGCACCGAGGAGCTGACGCTCCCGGGGTACCACCACGACGTCTGCTCGGCCGTCCACCCGTCGCTGGTGGCCTCCCCGTTCTTTCGTGCTCTCGACCTGCCGGCGCTCGGCGTGGTCCTCCGACAGCCCGAGGTGGCGTTCGCCCAGCCGCTCGGGGGTGGGCGTGCCGCCGCCGCCTATCGGGACGTGGCCGAGACGGCA
This sequence comes from Acidimicrobiales bacterium, assembly GCA_035551835.1. Lineage (GTDB taxonomy): Bacteria > Actinomycetota > Acidimicrobiia > Acidimicrobiales > RAAP-2 > Bog-473. Next base: position 13,680 of record DASZMN010000040.1, read on the forward strand.
TCGCACTTCGGGGGTGACGCGGTGGCCTATCGGCACCTCGTGGGCCCGCTGGTCGACCAGCTCGACCGCATCGTCCCCTACGTGCTCGGGCCCATGCGCAGCATCCCGGCCCACCCGCTCACGCTGGCGCGTTTCGCCGCCGTGGGCACCCCGTCGGTCCGGTACGCGACGCGGCACTTCTCGACCGACGCCGCCCGCGCGCTGCTGGCGGGTGCGGCCGCGCACTCGATGGAGCCGTTGACGGCGCCGCTGACCGCGTCGTTCGCGCTCCTCCTCACCGCGCTCGGCCACGGCGTGGGGTGGCCGGTCGTCGAGGGTGGTAGCGCTGCCATCACCCAGGGCCTGGCGGCCGAGGTGCGCCGCCTCGGGGGTGTCGTGCACACCGGCTCATGGGTGCGCGCACTGGCCGATCTCCCGCCGGCACGGGCCGTCCTGCTCGACACGTCGCCGCGCCAGTTCGTTGCGCTGGCCGGCCACCGGCTCACGCCGCGGGCGGCGCGGCCGTGGCTGCGCTTTCGCCCCGGCCCGGGGACGTGCAAGGTGGACTGGGCGCTCAACGGCCCGGTGCCCTGGGGGGCCGACGCGTGCCGGCGCACGGTGACGGTCCATGTGGGCGGCACCTTCGACGAGATCGCCCGCGCCGAGGCGGAGGTGGCGGCCGGGCACCACGCCGAGCGTCCCTTCGTGCTCTTGGCCCAGCCGTCCGTCGTCGACCCGACGCGTGCCCCGGCCGGCAAGCACACGCTCTGGGGCTACTGCCACGTGCCCAACGGATCGAACGTGGACATGACCGAGCAGATCGAGGCGCAGATCGAGCGCTTCGCTCCGGGGTTCCGGGACCTGATCGCGGCGCGGGCCGTGCGCACGGCGGCCGAGGCGGAAGCTCAGAACCCCAACCTGCTCGGCGGCGACGTCAACGGTGGCGCGCAGACGCTGCGCCAGACGTTCTTCCGGCCGGTGGCACGGTGGAACCCGTACCGGACAGCGGTCGAGGGGGTGTATCTCTGCTCGGCCTCGACCCCGCCCGGAGGCGGGGTGCACGGGATGTGCGGGGTGGCGGCGGCGGAAGTGGTCCTGCGGGACCGGTTCTCGTAGGAAGGAGGGTCAGGCGGCGGTGCCGGTGAGGCGGGCCAGGAGGTACCAGGCCTCGATCTCGTCGGCCACGCAGGACTTGAAGTCGCCCTGGGCCACGACGTAGCGGAGCCAGCAAGGGTGGATCCGCAAGACGTTGCCCCCGTTGTCCCTTGCCACCTCGATGTTGTCGACGTCGCTCGTGATCTCGTAGCGCCAGGAGGCATCGAAGCGCGAGCTGTTGGCGTCGGCGATGAGCTGTCGGACCATCTGCTCCGCACTGCTCAGGCTCTGCGTCTGCATCGTGTCCGCTACCTCCCCTCCGGACCGCAACTTCGGACTCCGATTCCCGATCACTCCAGTGTGCCGTGGGAGGGGTGAGGAACTGGCGCATCCCGGTTGCCATCGCGGTGCGCAGGCGCGGGAACGGGGTTGAGGCGCTCGGTCGTGATCAGGCGAGGCCGATCGGGACCCGCCACTCGACCACGGTGCCGCGGGGCTCGTTGGCCCTGACCTGGCAGGTGCCGCCGAGCGAGGCCGCCCGGGACTCCATGTTGCGGAGCCCGTAACCGACCACCGGAGTGGTCCCGGGCACAGGGTCGACGCCGACGCCGTCGTCGGCGACGGTGAGGACCAGTTCGCCGTCCTCTGCGGCCACCGTCACGTCGACCGCACGCGCGCCGGCGTGGCGGATGATGTTGGAGAGGGCCTCGCGGAGGACGGCCAGGAGCTGGTCGGCCATCTGGCGGTCGACCGCGGTGTCGATGGCTCCCTCGAAGTGGACGCGTGGCCGGTAGTCGAGGCGCTGAGCGGCGTCGCTCGTGAGTTGCAGCACACCCCTGCGCAGTCCCCGGGCCGCATTCCTCTGCGCCTGCAGGTCGAAGATCGTGGTGCGGATGTCGGCGATCACCTTGTCCAGCTCGTCGACCACCTCGCGGAGACGCTCGCCCATCGACGCCGGCAGGCTGGGCACTAACGAGCTCAGGCGCATTCCCGCGCCGAAGACGCGTTGGATCACCAGGTCGTGGAGGTCGCGTGCGATGCGGTCGCGCTCGTTGGACATCTCGAGGGCGCGCAGCGTCCTCTCGGACTGCATGACCTTGACCAGGTTGTCGGCTCGGGCGCGGAGCTCAGGCTGGAAGAACGGCTTCAGCAGATAATCGTTGGCGCCCGCGCGGAGGACGTCGATGCGAGCCGCCGAGTCGTTGCGCGCCGTGAGGATGAGGATCGGCGTGGAATCGATCTCGGGGTCGGCCCGGACCGCACGCACCAGCCCGTCGCCGCTCATCTCGGGCATCATGAAGTCGCACACGATGAGGTCGGGCTTGACCGAGCGCGCCAGCTCGAGCCCCTCGGTGCCGTCGAGGGCGGCGTACACCCGATAGGTGGGCGCGAGCGCCTCGCACACGAACCGGTTCATGTCTGCGTTGTCTTCGATCACGAGGACCTCGGGGAGATCGGCCACCGAGCGGGGGTCGCGTCCGGGGAGACCCTCCCTCCAGTCGCGGCCGGAGTCGTTCCCGGCCAGGAGGATCTCGACCGGCTCGGCGTCCAGAGCAACCTCGCCTTCAGCGCGGACGTCCGCCCCGGCCGGCGCCTGGATCGGCAGCTCGACCACGAAGAGCGCACCGCCCTCGGGCGCGTCGGCGACGCCGATGTCGCCGCCGTGAAGCAGGACCAACTCGCGGGCGATGTGGAGCCCGAGCCCGGTGCCGCTCATCGTGCGGGTCCACGTGCCGTCGAGCTGGTGGAAGCGCTCGAAGATCTCGTGGCGGCGACCGGACGGGATGCCGGGCCCGCTGTCGGCCACCTCGACTCGCACCTCGTCGCTCTCCGTGGGTCGGCGCAGCTCAATCCGCACCGTGCCGTCCTTGGGCGTGAACTTGAACGCGTTGGACAAAAGGTTGAGCAGGACCTGCTGGACACGGCCGGGGTCCACCTGCGCCGCCACCTCGGTCTCGGGCGACACCACCACGAAGTGGACCGCCCGGTCGACCGCCAGGGTCTCGAAGCTGTTGGCCACGATGCGCACGAGGTGGGCCAGGTCAAGCTCGGCATACTCGAGTTCGAGCTTGGCGGCCTCGATCTTGGACGTGTCGAGCAGGTCGTTGACGTGGCCGAGCAAGACGCGCGCGTTGCGCAGGACCACCTCGAGGTCGCGCCGACTGGGGCTGTCGGGCGCCAGTTCGCCCTCCGCCAGGATGCGCTCCGCCGGGGCGAGGATGAGGGCCAGCGGCGTGCGGAGCTCATGGCTCACGTTCGAGAAGAACTCCGTCTTGAGGCGGTCGAGCTCCTGGGAGCGCGCGTAGAGGACCTCGAGCTGCTCGTTGGCCTCCTTGAGGGTGCGGCCGCCCTCGGCCACCTGACGGGCCCGGCGGACGACCTCGGCCTCCATGGCATTAAGCCGGGCGTTCTCCAGGGGCTGCTCGGCTTCGCGCTGGCGCTCGAGGAGGATCAATTCGGTGACGTCCTGGACCTCGTGGATGATGTAGGCGAGCGAGCCGTCGGGGTGGAGGACGGGCGAGTTGTGCGGGCTCCAGAAGCGTTCCTCGAACCCGCCGCCCTCGGCATCGGGCCGCTTGACGTCGTACTTCTGGACCGACATGGCGTCGTCGCGGCGCTCGCGCCGCACGCGGGTGAGCGACGCCTTGAGGTTGCGAGCCCCCTCGGGGGCCGGGTCGTCGGGGTTGTCGGGCAAGGCCTCGAACAGCGGGCGGCCGATGATGTCCGAGCGAGAAGCCATGGTGGCGGCGAGGTAGGCATCGCTGGCGGCCACGATCACCAGGTCGGGATCGAGGACGAGGTAGAGGCCCGGGGCCGACTCGAAGAGGGCGCGGAAGTCGGCCGCCGGGGGCGAGCCGGGCGCGGCGACATCGGGGTCGTGTGCCGTCACCGCGACGTCGCCGCTCGCTCGAGAGCCACGCCCTCTCGAGAATCGCCCATGGGCCTGGTCGGTCCTCCTGCTTGGGGCCAAAAGCCTGAGGCGACGCTACACACCGGGGGGCGCCCCGTGCTCAGGGGTCGAGCGCCGGCCATGAGCCTCAGGGCTCGAGCGCAGGCGTGGCGGCGGCTCGGACCTCACAGAGGCGTACCGGCGTCTTGACCCCCCTCATCCGGCGCGACTTCATCCGGCCCACGCGCACGTCGGACAGGGCCGAGCCGGCCGCCTCCACCACCTCAGCGGTGGCGAGGACCTGGCCACCCTTGGCCGTCTCGCACACCCGGGCGGCCACGTTCACCATGTGGCCGACCACGTCGTTCTTCGTCACGGCCACTTCGCCGACGTGCACGCCGGCGCGCAGCCGCAGCGGGTCGGGCGCGCTGGCCAGCAGGTCGAGGGCGGCGCGCACGCCCGAGGCGGGTTGGGGGAACGTGCACAGCAGCCCGTCGCCGAGATGCTTCACGATCCGGCCCTTCCAGCGCCGCACGATCGGCGCGGCCCGTTGGTGGTGCTCGTCAATCAGCGCGAGCGCGGCGGCGTCGCCGTGGGTGTCGGTGTAGGCGGTGAAGCCCTCCAGGTCGGTGAAGACGACGGTCAGCGGCCTGGCCGTGCCGTCGCCCCCGCTCCCGCCACCGTCGTCGCCCGACGACAACAGCTGGACGGCGGTGAGGCCGAGCGAGGACAGCTTGGACGGGTGGCGCTCGACCGTGCGCTCGACGAAGCGCCGCAAGATCTCACCCGGTGCGCTCGACGAGATCGGCCGTTCGCCCGGCGCCTGCAGCCACTCCTCGTCGACCAGTCCGATCTCGAGTGCAGTGGCGGCGTCGTCGGGGTCGCTGCGGATCATCTCGGCCGCCTTGCGCGCCGTCGCCCGCCGCAACGCGGCCAGGGTGGCGGCACCGGCCTCGCGCGCCTTGCCACCTCGCGCCGTACCGCCCGCGTCACCCGCGTCACCCGCGCCGCCCGTACTCATGGCGGCCAAACCTACCGGGCCTCGCGCAGACCCCTGAACGCGTCGTCACGTCCCGGTAACCCAATGCGACGCGTCAGTGTGACCGCCTCCAAGAGGCGCCGGTCGTGTGAGACGACGAGCAACGTGCCCTCGTAGCCCTCGAGCGCGGACTCGAGCTGCTCGATCGCCGGCAGGTCGAGATGGTTGGTCGGCTCGTCGAGCACGAGAAAGTTGACGCCCCTCGCCGCGAAGACGGCGAGCTCGGCGCGCGTGCGCTCGCCGGGGGAGAGCGATGCCGGGGCGCGCAGCACGGTCTCCGCGCCCAGCCCGAACTTGGCCAGCTGCGAGCGCGCCGGCGCGACCGACAGTCCCGTGGCGGCCATGAACCCCTCGGCCACACTCGTCGAGTCGTCCGACAGGACGCGCCGGTCCTGGCCGAGCTCGCCCACCACGACGCTCGGGCCGAGGCGCCGGGTGCCGCCAGTCAGCGGCAGGCGGCCGAGGATCGCCTCGACGAGGGACGTCTTGCCCGACCCGTTGGGACCGACGAGCGCGATGCGGTCCGCCCATGCGATGTCGAGGGTGAACGGTCCCAGCACGAAGTCCCCCCGCTCGACGGTGGCGTCGGCCAGATGCGCAACCACCGCACCAGACCGGGTCGTCTCGTTGATGTTGAAGCGCAGGTCCCATCCCTCCCACGGTTTGTCGACCACGTCGAGCGACTCCATCGCCCGCTCGGTGCGCCGCGCCCGTGACGCCAGGCGCTCGGTCTT
>DASZMN010000041.1:0-3566 GCA_035551835.1 Acidimicrobiales bacterium
AGGAGCTCGCGAAAGGTCTCGACACGACCGCGAATGAGGAGCCGTCCGATCGGTTCCGCGCTCTCGAGCAAGCCCTCGCGCAGGCTGGGCGGGAGGCGGTCGAGGACGATCTCCGATTCGGCGTAGATGTAGTTGCGGCCAGTCCGACACCCCTGCAGGAGAGTCGAGCGACGCAGCACGCTCTCGCCACCGGCGAGCTCGAGATCGGCGTCGTTCGCGCTGCCGTCCGTGATCTCCTGCGCGAGCCCGTCCGTGCGGATGACCTCATCGAAGCAGTTCTCGAGAATCCGGACGACGGTGGCGTCCGTGTTGAAAATGAGGCGTTGGACCATGGCCAAGGCATCGAAGCCCGAACGGTTCGTAGCAGCGACCGCCGACGGCGCTTCGCTCAATACGCCTGTTTGTGCCAGCTGGCTCATCTTCTCTCCCTCGTCCTGGCCAAAACCCCGCAGGTCCGAAAGATTACAGGCAAGCGCGGTCCAAAAGCGGTCGTCTAGATCTCTGTCACATATAGATCCCCCACCTTTAGCCCTAGTTTACAGAGACATCTACCCGCAGGCCGCGAACGCTCGAACGACGCGCGCGCCTTATATGTTGACTACATCTAGTGCAACATGCCGAGAATCCGTGTAGTATCGCCGCGATCTAGGTGCGGCGACTCTGTGGCTGGGGCCGGCGCGTCCTAAGGCGGGATCACGATCAGCTACCGACAGATACATCGGGGTAGATTGGCGGCACGGCGGTCGTGCCCGCACGTAGAGGCCAGGCGCTGCGGCGCCGAAAGCTAAAAGAGAGGGAGCACATGCGTGTAATTACACGGATGATCGCGGCGACGGCTGTCACGCTGGGCGCCACGGGAGGAGTCCTGGTCGCCACGGCCGGTGCAAACGGCGCGTCATCTCCGGGATGCGGTGCGCACGTCACGACCAACGTCACGCTGACCAGCGACATCGGGCCCTGCCCGCCGAACACCGACGGCATCGTCATCGCTGCCAACGGCATCACCGTCAACCTGAACGGTCACCGCATCGTCGGGACCGATACCACCAACGCGACCAAGCAGGAGCAGGTCGGGGTCAGGTTCCTCAACGTCTACAACTCGACGGTCCAGGGACCGGGCGAGGTCACCCAGTTCGACGCCGGAGTCTTCATCGACGGTGGCGGCAATGACACCGTCACCGGTGTGACCGCCGACGCCAACATCGCCCACGTGCTGCTGACGGGGGGCGTCAACCCTTCCGATCCCGAGGCCACGCCCTGCAACCTCGGCGACGGCATCACCACCAACAACTCGTCCGGTAACACGATCTCGGACAGCAGCGCCACGAACAACGGACCCTACTCGGGGATCTCGCTCGTCGGCGCCTCGACGAACAACACCGTCAGCGGCAACGACTCGTACAACAACGACGTGTCGAACATCCTCTCCGGGACCACCACCTCTGGTCCGTGCGGGCCGTTCGGAGCCTCGAAGGTCGGGCAGGGCCGCCCGCACCAGGACATCGGGATCCGGATCGAGGGGCCCGGCGCGACCGGGAACGTCCTGGATGGGAACACCTCGACCGGCAACCAGCTCGAGGGCATCTCGATCCACAGCAACGTGTGCCCGAAGAGCGGTCCGAAGGTGCCGCAGGGGACGCCGCCGAACACGAACAACATGGTCGAGAACAACACGGTCTCGGGCAACGGGTTCGCCGATGACACCGACGGCATCGCGATCCTTGAGCAGGGTCCGGCCGGCGTGGTGTGCCCCGCCACCAACAACTCCATCGCCAACAACACGTCGAATTCGAACGCGCGCGACGGCGTCTTCGTCGGCGGGCGGGGAGCGTCCGGCAACGTCGTCACCGGCAACACCACGGACAGCAACGGCAAGGACGGCGTCGAGCTCAACGGCGGCTCGTTCAGCGGCGTCCTCGGGATGGCGCTCTCCGGCGCGACCGGCGACACCGTGTCGGGCAACACCGCCAACGGCAACGCCAAGTACGGGATCGCGCTCGACGGTCCCACTGGTACAGGTACTACGGCCGCTCCGGGGGCGATCGACAACACCGTCACCGGCAACACCGCGAGCGGCAACGTCACCTGGGACGGCTACGACGGCAACCCCGGCTGCGACAACAACACGTGGTCAATGGACACGTTCGGGACCGTCAACCAGGCCTGCGTCCAGTAGGCACCAGAAATCACGTAGCGCTGAACACCGGCGCCCGCCCTGGTCGGGGCGGGCGCCGGTTTTAGTACCCCGAGCCTCGCCGGCCGCGCCCCTGGCGTAACCGGGGCCCGTAGGGCGCGGCGTCGAGCCATCTGCCCGCCCGCTCCGAGTAGGGAGCGAGCACGGCGGCCGCGCGCCGCTTGGCCCACATGCCTGGACGGCGCGACTGCATGGCGGCGAGGGCGAGGCCGGCTGCCTCGCGGTTGCGGATCGCCGCCGCGTGGCGCTCGGCGGCGAAGACGTCGACCGCGGCGCGGGCCGCGTCGCCGCCGGCGGCCCCGAGGGCGGCGTCGATCTCGCTCGCGGCCTCGGTGGCATCGGCGATGCCGGAGTTCATGCCCCGGGCGCCGAAGGGGGCGAAGAGGTGGGCGGCGTCGCCGACGAGCAGGACCCGCCGGTGCTCGTCGGCGAAGGTGCGCGCCACGACCTGGAGGAAGCGATAGGTCGAGACCCAGGCGATACGGTCGGCGTAGCGCGGCCCGAGCACGAGCTCGATCCAGGCACGCACGCCCTCGGCGCCGGCGAAGCGCTCGGGGTCGTCCCCGGCACGGCACTGGAGGTCGGCCCGCCACCCGCCGGCGAAGGGCACGAGGAGGACGTTGCGCCCGCCGAGGGCGGGATGGCGATAGTGAAAGATCCGGGCCGGCGGGGTGGGGTGTTCGGGGTCCTCGAGCACGTCGACGACGACGAAGGCGTTCTCCGACCGGCTCCCTTCGAGGGGAACTCCGATCGCCGCCCGCACGGCTGAGCGCGCTCCGTCGGCGCCCACCACATAATCGGTGGTCAAGCTCGCCCCGCCGGCGGTCCTCACCTCGACCGCCCCGGCGTTCGCTGCGACCGTCGCGACCTGGGCTCCGCGTACGACCTCGACGCCGTCCCTGGCGCAGGCCAGCGCGAGCTCGCGCTCGATCACGGTTTGGGGGAGGCTCGCGAAGGGTGGGAGCCCGTCACTCGGCGCCGGGGGGTAGCTCCGAGCGAAGACCTCGCGCCCGCGCCAGAAGGTCTGCTTCGCCGGCCAGACGACTCCCTGGTCAGCGATTCGGGAGCCGAGACCGGGGTGGGCGGCTTCGAGGAGCTCGAGCGAGGCCCGATGCACGTAGATGGCGCGGCTCCCGGGGCGGGGCTCGTCGCCGGACTCGGCCTCGAGCACGGCCACCTCGACGCCGCGGGCATGAAGGGCAAGGGCGCAGCTCAGGCCGACGGGCCCTGCACCGACGACGAGCGCCTGGCGCCGCTCCGAGGTGGTCAAGGAGCCGGCTGGGTGACCTGGGTCTTCACCGGGATCGAGATCTGGTTGCCCTGGGCGTCGACGACGACGTTGCCGGTGTACTCGCCGGACATCCCGAACTGA
>DASZMN010000042.1:0-31728 GCA_035551835.1 Acidimicrobiales bacterium
GGGTTCTCTGTCTCACGTCAACGGTGACGGTGGGCGGAACGTACCAGCGAGCTACCGGTCGGCCATCGACCCGAGGACGAGGGGAATCATGACGACCGTGCCTTCCCAGGGCAACTACCTGGCAGTCATCAAGGTGGTGGGCGTGGGCGGCGGTGGCGTGAACGCCGTCAACCGCATGATCGACTCTGGGTTGCGCAACGTCGAGTTCATCGCCGCCAACACCGACGCGCAGGCACTGCTCATGAGCGACGCCGACCTCAAGCTCGACATCGGGCGCCAGCTCACCCGCGGGCTCGGGGCGGGGAGCGACCCCGAGGTGGGACGCCTCGCGGCCGAGGAGCACCGGGCGGACGTCGAGGAGGCGCTGCAGGGGGCCGACATGGTCTTCATCACCGCGGGGAAGGGTGGCGGCACCGGAACGGGCGCCGCACCGGTCTTCGCCGAGATCGCGAAGGGCATCGGCGCGCTGACCATCGGCGTCGTGACGCGTCCGTTCACCTTCGAAGGGCGTCGACGCGCCATGCAGGCCGAAAAGGGGATCCAGATCCTCAAGGAGAAGGTCGACACCCTCATCGTCATCCCGAACGACCGGTTGTTGACGGTGTCGAACGACAAGACGAGCATGGTCAATGCCTTCAAGATGGCGGACGAGGTGCTCCTCCAAGGTGTCCGCGGCATCACCGACCTGATCACGGTGCCCGGCCTCATCAACACGGACTTCGCCGACGTGAAGATGGTGATGACCAACGCCGGCACGGCGATCATGGGCATCGGTTCCTCCATCGGCGAGGGCCGGGCCGCCAACGCCGCCCGTGCCGCCATCACCTCGCCCCTGCTCGAGGCCTCCATCGAGGGGGCCCGCGGCATGGTGCTCAACATCGCCGGAGGCTCGGACCTGGGGCTCTTCGAGGTCAACGAGGCCGCAGAGATCATCCACGCCGTTGCCCACCCCGACGCCAACATCATCTTCGGCGCCGTCATCGACGACAACATGGGCGACGAGGTGCGGGTCACCGTGATCGCCGCCGGCTTCGAACGCTGGGAAGAGGGTGCGCCGTCCGCCAAGTCCAATGACCTGGCCTCGAGCATCTTCTCCACGCCCGAGCCGGTGGACATCTTCGCCGACGCCACCGGCTCCGACGAAGATCTCGACTTGGGTGACGACGATTTCGACGTCCCCTCCTTCCTCCGCTAGCGACGCGGTCGCCCAGAGGCTGCGCTCGGTCCGAGCGCGCATTGAAGAGGCCGGTGGCGACCCAACCCGCGTCCGCATCGTCGGCGTCACCAAGGGCTTCGGTCCCGAGGCCGTGCTGGCCGCCCGGGCCGCCGGACTCGTGGACATAGGCGAGAACTACGCGAACGAGCTCGTGGCCAAGGCGTCGGAGGTCGAAGCCGACGCGTCGTCGTCTTCGTCGTCGTCTTCGTCTTCGTCTTCGTTCAGGTGGCACTTCCTCGGCGCGATCCAGCGGAACAAGGTGGCACGCCTGGCGCCGCTCATCGGGCTGTGGCAGAGCGTGGCCCGGGCCGAGGAGGGGGAGCGCATCGCGCGGTTCGCGCCGGGGGCGACCGTGCTCGTGGAGGTCGACACCACGGGTCTGCCCGGGCGCAACGGGTGCGCACCGACGGACGTCGCTGCTCTGGTGTCGCGCCTGGGCGACGCCGGGCTCGACGTGCGCGGCCTCATGACGGTGGCCGCGCCGGGCGCCGAGGCGGCGCACTCGTCGTTCGAGACCGTGCGTCGCTTGGCCGACGAGCTCGGTCTCGAGGAGCGTTCCATGGGCATGAGCGACGACCTCGACGTCGCCGTCCGGGAGGGTACGACGATGGTGCGGATCGGCCGGGCCCTGTTCGGCGAGCGGCCAGCGCGGCGAGCGCCGGATGACGGGCAACGCTCAACGGGAGCCTGACGTGACCATCAGCCGAAGCCTGACGGTGCGTTTGGCCCCGCCGCCTGGGCTCCTTCGCCCGCCGGTGCGCCCGAGCAGGCACTACGCTGTGACCCGACAGGAGAAGGTATGTCACCCTCGTTCATGAAGAAGACCATGGTCTATCTCGGACTGCTCGACGACGAGTACGACGAGTACGACGACCTCGAGGACCGTGCCCCACGCGGGTTCTCAGCCGCCACGCGGGTTGAGCCTCGCACGCCGGAGTACGAGCAGCCCGACGAGTTCAGTGGCGGGATGAGCAGGGTCCGCACCATCCCCAGGGAATCCGCCGTCCCGAGCCAGTCGAGACCGGCGCCCAACAACGTCGCCCCCCGGCCGAGCGCGGTGCGTGCCGTCCCGGTCGACTCCACCATTCAGCCCGTGGCCGCCGCACCGTCTGCCCGCGTCCACGTGGTGGCGCCGTCGCGCTTCGGTGACGCGAAGGAGATCGCGGACCGCCTCAAGGACAATCGTCCCGTGATCGTGAACCTGCAGATGGCCGAGCGCGACTTGCAGCGCCGCATGATCGACTTCTGCAGCGGCGTGACCTACGCCCTGAGTGGCGAGATGGAGAAGGTGGCCGATCAGGTCTTCCTCTTGGCGCCCACCAACGTGAAGGTCTCGGACGAGGAACGGATGCGGCTGGCTGAGCGCGGCTTCGGCCGGGACTAGACCAACTACCCTCGCTGGTTGGTGAACATCTTCCAACTGCTCGCGTGGCTCATTGAGGCCTACATCTGGCTGATCATGTTCCCCTACGCGATCTTGAGCTGGTTCCGGATACAGCCGGGAACCACGTTGGCGCGCGTGCAGCGCTTCCTCTATCAGGCGACCGAGCCGGTCCTGCGCCCGGTGCGGCGGATCATCAGGCCGATGGGCGGATTGGACTGGTCGTTTCTCGTCGTCATCCTGGTCGCCCAGATCGTCCTCATCCCCGTTCTGCGGGCCTAGCCGGGGGCGGGCTCGAGCCCCCGCCACGATGCCTGGAACCGCACAAGCGGATGGTTAGACTCGCCCCCCATGGACAATTCCCAGGCTTCTGCATCGATCCTCGACACGCTCCGCACCGTGGAGTTCCGCCTCGGGCTGAAGGGTTACAACGTCGATGAGGTCGATGAGTACCTGGACAAGGCGGCCCAAGAGGCCGAAGGCCTCCAAGAGCACGTCCGCCAGCTGAACGAGCGGCTGCGCCAGGCCAGCGAGCGGATCGCCCAGCTGGAGCGGGAGCGTCGTGCCGCCCCGGCCGCCGCCGAGGGTGAGGAAGCCCCCGCCGCCGCCCCCGACGCCCTGTCCGACGAGACCCTCCAGCGGACACTGCTGCTGGCCCAGAAGTTCGTCGACCAGACCAAGCGAGAGAGCGAGGCCGAGGCGGCCTCGATAGTGGCGCAGGCGGAGGAGACGGCCCGGGCCGCCATCGCCGAGGCCGAGGCGAACGCGGCGCAGCTCCAGGCCGAGTCCCACCAGAAGCTCCGCGAAGAGGTGACCCGATTGGAGGCCACCCGGACGGAACTGGCCGCCGACGTCGAGACCATGGCTCGCCACCTCGACTCGGAGCGCAACCGCCTGCGCGGCGCGTTGAGCGAGATCCTCAAGTGGGTCGACGAGAACGTCCAACCGGCCAACTCCCTTATGGGCGTGAAGCCGAAGTCGGCCGCTCCGGCCAAGTCCGACGCCATGGCGGGCGGGCTGCCCGAGGCAGACGACGGTGCGCCGACGCTCAACCTTCAGAACGCCTCGGGCGCCACCGCGACGGGAGCGCCTCGCTCACTCTGATCTGCCGCCGGCGGTGACGGGCGCTATTGCCCACCTCGTCGCGGTCCGCTATCGTCACCCGCTCCCCAGGGCGAGGTCGTTGCCGGGGTACGCGGCCACGGCGCGTGGTCCGAAGGAGGCACGATGACCCCAGCGAGCAAGGGCCCCCAGGCCAAGCGTCCGGCCTCGACGCGCTCGACCGCCTCGCGTTCGGGGAACAAATCCAACGCCGCCAAGGTTGGCTCAGCAGCTACAAAGCGTCCCGCTCTCACCAAAAAGAAGGCAGCTCCCGTTGTGAAGAAGGCAGCCACCCCGACCAAGAAGGCCACCTCAAGCGCTAAAAAGGCCGCGCCGGCGGCCGTGAAGAAAGTCTCGTCCACCGCCAAGAAGCCCACCGGCTCGGCGCACAAGAACGCGCCGGCCAAAAAGGCCGCGCCGGCCAGGAAGGCGGCGCCCACCAAGAAGGCGGCGCCCACCAAGAAGGTGGCGCCGGCCGCGAAGGCCGCACCAGCGGCGAAGAAGGCACCGGCCCACAAGCCGGCGGCCAAGGCGGCCACGGTGGCGGCAAGTGCCAGCAACGGAGCGGGAGCGGCGCCCACGCCGGCTCGGACCCCCTTCACCCCCAAGCCCAAGCCACCCGCTCCGGTGCGCCCCAAGACGGGCCCCTACGGGAAGGATCTGAAGTTCCTCGACGAGGTCCGTGAACTCCTCCAGGCCGACCGGGCCATCTACCAGGAGCAGGCCACGTCGCTGCGGGCCGAGGCGGACTCGCTGGCTCTCGAGCGCGAGCCCGGCGACGTCCAATTCGACGAGGAGTCGGGCGAAGGGGGCACGGTCACGGTGGACCGCGAGCGCAACCTCGCCCTGTCCGGCCAGGCGACGATCGCCGTCGAGGAGATCGACGACGCGCTGGAGCGGATCACGGACAAGACCTACGGGTACTGCGAGCGCTGCTTCCAGCCCATTCCCAAGCCGCGGCTGCGTGCCCTGCCCTACGCCCGCCTCTGCGTCGCGTGCAAGAGCGGAGGCCTGTCGCGGCGCTGACCCGGCCGCGGGTCCTGGCGTTCGCCATTGCCGTGGTCGTGGTCGTGGCAGACCGGGTGACCACCACCATCGTCGTCGATCACCTGCATGACGCCCGGCACCTTTGGGGACCCTTCGGGCTTGCGTTGGCCTTCAACTCCGGCTTCGCCTTCAGCCTCTTCAGTGGGCGGGCCGTGATCATCACGGTGCTGCTGTGCGTGGGTGTCGTGATCCTCGCCTGGGTGGTGGCGCGGGTGCGCACGGTGCCCCTGGCCGTCGGCGGCGGCCTGGTGTTGGGCGGAGCCGTCGGGAACCTCAGCGAGCGCATCATCGGCGGCAACGGCGGGCGGGTGCCCGACTTCATCACGCTCGACTACTGGCCCACGTTCAACGTCGCCGACGCCTGCGTGACGATCGGGGTCGTCATCGTCATCGCGGCCTTGCTGTTCGGTGGGCCGTCCCTGACCGGAGATCCGAGCCCCGATGGCGCGTGACGCCGTGAGGGGCGGAGGGGGGCACGGCGGCGCAGGCCAGTCGATGACGGTCGAGGTTCCGGCGACGCTCTCTGCGGTCCGGGTGGACCGGGGGGTCGCCATGCTCGCCGGCGTCTCGCGCGCGGTCGCAGCCGGCCTGGTCGAGTCGGGTCGCGTCCTGGTGGACGGGGCGCCGGCGACGTCCGGGCGCACGCCGCTGCACCAGGGGGCGGTGCTCACGATCGAGCTGCCCGAGGAGGGCACCGCCGGGCCGGCCGCCGAGCCCGGCGTGCGCTTCGGGATCGTGCACGCCGACGCCAGCGTGGCCGTGATCGACAAGCCGGCGGGGCTCGTCGTGCACCCGGGCGCCGGCCACTTCGAGGGCACGCTGGTCGGCGGCCTTCTGGCGGCGTTCCCCGACCTGGTCGAGCTGGTCGCGGCGGGGGTGTGCGGCGCCGACCGACCCGGGATCGTGCACCGTCTCGACAAGGGGACCTCGGGGCTCATCGCCGTCGCGCGGACTGCCGACGCGTACCGATCCTTGGTGGAGCAGCTGGCGACGCGCACCATGGAGCGTCGGTACCTGGCCCTCGTCGCCGGTCTCGTCGACGACGACCGCGGGGAGGTGGACGCGCCGATCGGGCGCTCGACGCGGACGCCGACCAAGATGGCGGTCACGGTTCGAGGCAAGCCGGCCCGCACGTCGTATCAGGTCGTCGAACGCCGGGGGACCGACACGCCGGCGCCAACCACGTTGCTCGAGCTCGCGCTCCAAAGCGGACGGACCCACCAGGTGCGCGTCCACATGGCGGCCATCGGCCACCCGGTCGTGGGCGACGCACGCTACGGCAGACCCGACAGGAGCCTCGGAGCGGGGCGATTCTTCCTCCACGCCTTCCAACTCGCGTTCGACCACCCCGCCACCGGCACACGCCGCACGTTCAGCTCGCCGCTGCCCGTGGATCTGCGTGCCTACCTGGGTGAGGGGGACCCGACGTCGGTGCCCGGGTAAGGGTGCCGGGGAGCGGGCCCAGCGACCGCTCAGGCGGCTTGGTGCACCCCCAGGACGTCCTCGTCACCCGAGAGAGCGGCCAGCGCTTCCTCCTCGGCCCGCCGGACCCGCCGAACGCCGACGCCGAGACGCTCGGCGGTCGACTGGAGAGAGGCGGGGCTGTCGCCACCGAAACCGAACCGGAGGCGCAGCACGTCGCGCTGGAGGCCCGGCAGCCGTTCGACGGCGTCACGGACCCGGTCGTAGACCATCGTCTGCTCGACGTCGACCGCAAAGTCGCTCTCGTCGGGGGCCACCAGTTCGCCCAGGGTGGTGGTGGACTCGAGGGCCGCCGGCTGGTCGAGCGAGGCGGTGACGCGGGCGACGTCGTCGAGCGACTCACGCTCAGCGGCGGTCATCCCGGTCGCCTCGTACAGCTCCTCCTCGGTCGGCGCCCGGCCGAGCGTGCTGGCCAGCTCCGCCTTGGTGAGCTCGAGTCGCTGAATCTGCTCGCCGACCTCGAGCGGGATCCTGATGGTGCGGCCATGCTGTTGCACGGCGCGCTGGAGGGCCTGGCGGATCCACCAGGTTGCATAGGTGGAGAACCGGAATCCGCGCTCCCAGTCGAACTTGTCGACGGCGCGCATCAGCCCGAACGTCCCTTCCTGAACGAGGTCGGCCATGTCGACCCCGCGATCTTGGTACCTGCGTGCCCAGTGCACAACGAGGCGCAGGTTGGCGGCGACCATTTGCTTGCGAGCGGCGTCATCGCCGGCCGCAACGCGCTTGGCCAATTCCACCTGCTGTTCGTGGTCTGGCATCGGGAACTGGTCGAGGTCGCGCAACATCAACCCCAACGTGTCCGACGTGCTCACCGCGCTCTTCATGTTCGCTCCAGCCGTCTTTCGCTCGCTCTCAGTCGTGTACCCCGGGTGTACCCGGATGAACCTGCTGGGTACAACCCGATCCGGGGTCGGATCATTCCATCGGGGTGTTCATTTCCGCGGGTTTGCGTCACCCGCCCGACCGTGGTGTCCTACGGCATGGCCGGCCGGATGGTGCTCGTGCGGCACGGCGCAACCGAATGGTCCGTCTCGGGTCAACACACGGGGCGCACCGATATTCCCCTCCTCGAAGTGGGCCGGGCCCAGGCCAGGGCCGTGGGGGCCTACCTGCGGGGCCACGACCTGGCGACCTTCGACCTGGTCCTCACCAGCCCACTGTGTCGGGCCTCGGCGACCTGCAGCCTGGCCGGGTTCGAGGGCGAAATCGACCCGGACCTCTTGGAATGGGACTACGGGGACTACGAGGGTGTGGCCTCGCGGGAGATCCGCCAGGAGCGTCCCGGGTGGACGCTGTGGGAGCAAGGCGTGCCGGCGGGGGAACGGGCGGCCGATGTCGGGCGCCGCGTCGATCGGGTCATCGGGCGGGCCCGGGATCAATCGGGCGACACGCTCTGCGTGGCCCACGGGCACGTGTTGCGGGTCCTGGTGGCCCGGTGGCTGGGGCTTCCCCCGGTGGCCGGCCGACTCTTCCTCCTCAGCGTCGGTGCCGTGTGCGTCCTGGGCCGGGACGGTGACGCAGCGGCCGTCCAGTTGTGGAACCTCGTCCCGGACCCGATCTGAACGCGACGGCACGGCACGAGCGCCGGGGCGGTGCGACCGCTCGTGCTTCAGACCCCGGCGGCGACGTTGCCCTGCGCCCGGTCGACCATGTCGGCCAAGCTGTACGACTGCAGGTGGGTGCGGATGACCTCGCCCACGTCGGCCCACACCGCGAGGAGGATGCACTGGCCCTCGTGATCGCACGCTCCGTTCTCGTGGGGCTCGCCGAAATCACCGGCGGCGATCGGCCCGTCCACCGCGGACACGATCTGGGCCAGCGAGATCGCTTCAGGTGGCCGCGCCAGCACGTAACCGCCGCCGACGCCGCGCTTGGAGCGCACCAGTCCCGCGCCCTTCAGGGCCAGGAGGATCTGCTCAAGGTAGGGCTGGGGCAGACCGGTGCGGACCGCGATGTCCCGCACCGACGTCGGGGTCTCGGCGCCGTGCAGGGCGAGTGAGAGGAGCGCCCTGCTGGCGTAATCACCCCGCGTCGAAACCCTCACAAGAACCGATGTTACCGGCCCTGCCGCCCGTGGGGGGGGTGTCGGGGTCGTAGGGTTGCGCCGTGAGCGACGGCGCAACGGCCCCGGCCGCGGGGACAGATCCAGGTCAGAGCGCCGCGACGGGGCGCGGCGCACCCGACCCGCTCCTCCCGGACTGGGACGGGGCGTGCCTGCACCGGGTCGTCCCCGGATTGATCGCACAGCTGGCCGACCGGGACCGGGCGGTGCCACCGGCCTGGTTCCCCGAACCCGTCGGCGAGGCGCGCCAGATCGTGCTGCTCGTCATCGACGGACTGGGCGCAGAACAGCTCCGGTCCCGCAGCGGTCTGGCTCCGACGTTGTCCTCGGGTTCGGGCGGCACCATCACGACGGTCGCCCCGAGCACGACCGCCTGCGCCTTGACCACCCTTGTGACGGGCAGGGTGCCCGCCGAGCACGGGGTCGTCGGGTACCGGTTGGCCCTCGACGGGAACGTGATGAACGTCCTGCAGTGGTCGGTCCAGGGGGCCGACGCGCGCATGACGGTGCCGGCGCACGTCTTTCAGCCCTACCCCTCGTTTCCCGGTGCCGACGGGCTCGTCCCGGTGGTCACCCGCTACGACTACGGGCCGACTGGGTTCACCGCGGCGCACCTCGGGCAGGTCGACCTCCATCGTTGGTACACCCCGGCCGGGCTCGTCACGACCGTGCGACATCTCCTCGGCAAGGGAAGCCGCTTCGTCTACGCCTACTACGAGGGCATCGACAAGGTGGCCCACGCCGAGGGGCTGAACGACTACTACGACGACGAGCTGCGCGCCGCCGACCGCCTCGTGGCCGACGTCCTCGAGGTGCTGCCCCCGGGCGCCGTGCTGGTGGTGACGGCGGACCACGGTCAAGTGGACGTCGGCTCCTCGGTCGAGGTGCTCGGTCCTGAGATCATGGACGGCGTCGCGCTCATCAGCGGGGAGGGACGGTTCCGCTGGCTCCACGCCCGTCCGGGAGCCGT
Organism: Acidimicrobiales bacterium; assembly: GCA_035551835.1. Classification (GTDB taxonomy): domain Bacteria; phylum Actinomycetota; class Acidimicrobiia; order Acidimicrobiales; family RAAP-2; genus Bog-473. The sequence continues at coordinate 9,263 of DASZMN010000042.1, forward strand.
GGACGAGGTGGCGGCCGCCGCGACCGCGCGGCATGGCGACGTGGCGTGGGTCCGCACGAAGGACCAAGTGACCGAGGAGCGCTGGCTGGGTGGCGTGCCCTCGCCCGACATCGCGGCTCGGCTGGGCGATGTCGCCCTGATCCCCTTCGAGCCGACGGCGTTTCTCGACCCCGCCGACACGGGCGAGCTCCGCCTCAAGGCCCGCCACGGGTCGTTGACCCCCGACGAAATGCTGGTTCCGCTGCTGGGATGGCGGGCCGGGTGATCGGACCCCGCCCAATGGCAACATGGGAATGACCACCGTCGCAGCGGGACGCGACAACGGACAGGTTCGGAATCAAGAGCGGAGTGGATGACGTGACGGACGCCATGGAGAACGACGGGTCGAGTAGCGCACCGGCAGCCATCGCACCGGACGAAGTGCTTGCGAGCGGCGCGGCCGCCGAGGCCGACAACGAGCAGAAGACCGAGTCCATCAACGAGCCGGCCAAGGTGTTGCGGATCGGCTCCATGGTCAAGACGCTGCTCGACGAGGTGCGGGCGGCACCGCTCGACGACAAGAGCCGGGTGCGCCTGCGCGAGATCTACGAACAGTCGATCCGCGACCTCTCCGAGGGGCTGTCGCCCGACCTGGTCTCGGAGCTGGAGGCCCTGGCCCTTCCGTTCGACAGCGAGGCGCCGAGCGACGCCGAACTGCGCATCGCCCAGGCCCAGCTGGTGGGGTGGCTCGAGGGCCTCTTCCACGGGATCCAGGCGACGCTGATGTCCCAGCAGATGGCGGCGCGCGCCCAGCTCGACGAGATGCGCCAGCGCAGCTTGCCTTCGGCGGCGGGTGACGCCGGCGGGCGGACCGGGGCGTATCTCTGAGGGCGTCTCCCGGTCGCCGCCGCCACGCGATCGGGGCCGGTGTCCCGCTCGTTCGACGAGCGGACGGTTCAAAAAATGGTCGGCTGCGGGTTGTCGGCCGCGAGCCCGGGGCGGGATAGATTGCGGGGCCCAGGGAAGAATCACACAGGTGTAAGTTTGACGTAGCGAAAGGAGGGCCGGTGTCGGAGCGGTCGTTTACGCATCTGCACACCCACACCGAGTTCTCCATGCTGGACGGAGCGGCGCGGGTGGGCGAACTCGTGACCGCGGCCGTAGCCGACGGGCAGCCGGCGCTCGGCATCACCGACCACGGGAACATGTACGGGGTCCTGGACTTCTACAAGGCGTGCCGGGACCAGGGGATCGTCCCGATCATCGGCACCGAGGCCTACATGGCCGGCGAGTCGCGCCACGAGCGGCCGGTCCGGCGGGGAAAGGTCGACGACACCGGCGGCGACGTCGAGGGTGGCCAGAAGCTCTACTACCACCTGACCCTGTTGGCCGAGACGGTCCAGGGCTACCGCAACCTCATGAAGCTGTCCTCGGCGGCCTACCTCGAGGGCTACTACTACAAGCCCCGGCTCGACTGGGAATTGCTCGAGCGCCACCACGTCGGGCTCATCGCCACCACCGGATGTCTCGGCGGCGTGGTCCTCCAGGCGTTGCTGGCGGACGACCCGGCGGAGGCCGAGCGGAGGGCGGCCCGGCTCCAGGACATCTTCGGCCGCGACAATCTCTTCGTCGAACTGCAGGACCACGGACTGCCGGCCCAGCAGCGGACGAATCCGCAATTGATGGAGATCGCCCGGCGCCTCAACGCGCCCCTGCTCGCAACGAACGACAGCCACTACACGCACCGCGACGACGCCGTCGCGCACGACGCGCTGCTCTGCGTCCAGACCGGCGCGCTCCTGGCGGACACCAACCGGTTCAAGTTCGACGGCACCGAGCACTACCTGAAGTCGGCGTCGGAGATGCGCCATCTCTTTCGGGAGGTGCCCGAGGCGTGTGACAACACTCTGCTCATAGCCGAGCGGGCGGACGTACAGATCGAGCTCGGCAAGCCGAGCCTGCCCGAGTTCCCGGTGCCCGATCGCTTCACCGGCGACACCTACGAGGCGCGGGCGCACGCCTACCTGCGCGACCTGACCATGGAGGGGGCGCGCCAGCGATACGGGGATCCCGTGCCGGCAGAGGTGATGGAGCGGCTCGACTTCGAGCTCTCGGTCATCGGGGACATGGGGTTCCCCGCCTACTTCCTTGTCGTGTGGGACCTCATCCGCTTCGCCCGAGAGAACGGCATCCGGGTGGGCCCGGGCCGCGGGTCGGCGGCCGGGTGCTGCGTCGCCTATTGCCTGCGGATCGTCGATCTCGACCCGATCCGCTACGACCTCCTCTTCGAGCGGTTCTTGAACCCCGGCCGCAAGCAGATGCCCGACATCGACATGGACTTCGACGAGCGCTACCGGGCCGACGTCATGCGCTACGCGTCGGAGAAATACGGCAACGACCGGGTGGCACAGATCATCACGTTCTCGACGATCAAGGCGCGGGCGGCGGTGCGCGATGCGGCCCGGGTGCTCGGCAAGCCGTACATCGTGGGGGACAAGATCGCCAAGGCGATGCCGCCGCTCATCATGGGCCGGGACACTCCGTTGCGGGCGTGCCTCACCAGGACCGAAGGCCATGAGGACGGCTACGCCAGCGCCGGTGAGCTCCGCACGATGCACGAGACGGACCCCGAGGCCAAAGAGGTCATCGACGTCGCGCTCGGGCTGGAGGGACTGCGCCGCCAGGACGGGATTCACGCCGCCGCCGTCGTCATTTCGCGCGACCCCTTGACCGACTACCTGCCGATCCAGCGCAAGCCCGACGCCGGCGGGAACCCCGAGGACGCACCGATCGTCACCCAGTACGAAATGCACGGGGTGGAGGAGCTGGGCCTGCTGAAGATGGACTTCCTCGGGCTGCGCAACCTCTCGGTGATTGAGCGGGCGCTCGACCGGATCGAGCAAGCGACGGGGGAGCGGCCCGACATCGACAACGTCGACCTGGCGGACGAGCCGACTCTCGAAATGCTGCGCCGGGCCGACTCGGTGGGCGTCTTCCAGTTGGAGGGCGGCGCCATGCGCCAGACGCTGCGCGCGCTCGCCCCGACAAGCTTCGACGACGTGGCCGCCCTGGTCGCGCTGTACCGGCCGGGTCCTATGGCGGCCAACATGCACCGCGACTACCCGGAGTTGAAGAACGGGCGCAAAGAGCTCACCTACCTGCACCCCGATATCGAGCCGATCCTCAAGGACACCTACGGCCTCATGCTGTACCAGGAGTCCGTCATGCGGGTCGCCCAGAAGTTTGCCGGTTACTCCCTCGAAGAGGCCGACAACCTGCGCAAGGCGTGCGGCAAGAAGATCCGCGCTCTGATCGCCGCCGAGCGCGAGAAGTTCGTCGCCGGCTGCGTGGCCGAAGGGTACGGCGACGAGCTCGGAACCCAGCTCTTCGACATCATCGAGCCCTTCGCGGACTACGCCTTCAACAAGTCCCACTCCTACGGCTACGGGCTGGTGGCGTACCAGACGGGCTGGCTCAAGGCGCACTACCCCGTCGAGTACATGTCCGCGCTGCTCACGTCGGTGAAGGACAACAAGGACAAGACGGCGGTGTACCTCGCCGAGTGCCGCTCCATGGGGATCGACGTCCTCGTGCCCGACGTGAACCGCTCCGTGGCCGAGTTCGCCCCCGACAGCGGTGATGCGGAGGGCCGCCGAGCCATCGTGTTCGGCCTCGCCGCGGTGCGCAACGTGGGCGAGGGGCTCGTCGAGCGCATCGTGGCCGAGCGCGACGCCAACGGGCCGTTCGAAGACTTCTTCGACTTCTGCGCGCGCGTCGACCCCGTCGTCTTGAACAAGCGCACGATGGAGTCCCTGGCCAAGGGCGGTGCCTTCGACTCCCTCGAGCACCCCCGTCAGGGCCTCTGCCTCGTGCTCGAGGAGATCGTCGACCGCACCCTGGAGCGCCGTCGCGAGCAGGACCTGGGCATCACGTCACTCTTCGCCGTGTTCGAGGAAGAGCAGGCGGATCCCGCGTGGGGTGGCACGAAGGTGCCGGTTCCCGACACGGAGTTCGACAAGGCGCAGCGCCTCGCCTTCGAGAAGGAGATGCTCGGCCTCTACGTGAGCGACCACCCGCTCATGGGGTACGAGGCCGCGCTGGCCCGGCACGCCGACAGCACCCTTTCGGACATGCGAGAGGAGGACACGACCGCCGGGGACCGCTCGCCCGTGCGGACGGTCGGCGGCGTGGTGACGGACCTGCGCCGCTCCTATACGAAGAAGGGCGACCTGATGGCCCGCTTCGTCCTCGAAGACCTGCAGGCCGCGATGGAGGTCTTCGTCTTCCCCAAGACCATGGCGGAGTACGGCGCGCTGATCGAGAACGACGCCATCTTGGTGGTGAAGGGTCGGCTGGACACCCGCGAGGAGGAGCCCAAGATCGTCTGCATGGAGGTCTCGCGGCCGCTGCTGCACCGTGGCGAGGAGGACCTGCACATCAAGCTCCCGCTCGGCGTCCTGACCGACCGCCGCGTCGAAGGCCTCAAGGAGGTCCTCGGCGGACACCCCGGGCCCTCGCCGGTGCTCCTCCACGTGGGCGACAAGGTGCTCAAGCTCCCGCCGGAGTTCAACGTCGACTGTCGCAACGGCTTGGTGGGCGAGCTCAAGCGGCTGCTGGGTCAGAGCGCCGTGCTGTCGTGAACGGGAGTGGTGCCTCGGCCAGAAATACGTTCTGAGCTGGGAGTATCGCACCGCCAGACCACACCACGGCCGTTCTGGACGGGGTACCCGGTTGGGAAGACACCGAGAGCAGCCAGTAGACTGTGTCCATGCCGATCGTAGTGAGCACCAAGGATTGCACTGCGCTCAGCGACGCTGAGCTCGTCGAGATGGCGGATTTGTGTGCGGACCGCCCACCCGGTTTTGACATCGGCTTCCTCTCCAAGGAGCGCGAAGCCTGGGTCTTGATCACCCAGGCCAGAGAGGGCAACAAACTCCGCGGCTACTCCTTTTGCACGCTCGAGCGCATCGGCGGCACGCCGTCGCTCCTGGTGGGGCTCGCCCTGGTCGACCGCACGTCGCGGGCCGAGGCTGCGCTGAAGGCGATCATGGTGGACCAGTATCGGCGGGCGCTCCTTGCCTTCCCCGACGAGGACGTCCTGCTCGGGACGCGCCTCATGTCCCCCGAGGGCTTTCGCGCCTTCTCGGGCCTCCAGGACGTCGTGCCGTTCCCCGAGCACAAGTCGTCGGGCGAGGAGCGGGCCTGGGCCCGGCGCCTGTCCAAGCGCTTTGGCTGTGAGAGCCGCCTCGACGATCGCACCTTCGTGCTGAAGGGCGATGGCTCGGTCGCTGGCGGCCTGGACTTCGTCGCCGCCAAGGTCAAGCTTCCCGAGGGTGTCGACTCGCACTTCGCCGGCTTCGACGCCAAGAAGGGCGACCGCCTCGTGACCTTCGGCTGGGCCATGGCCGAGGACCTCGCCGGGGGCAAGCTCGGGCGCTGATGAGCCTTCAGCCGCGGGGGAGCACCGCGGCGCACACCTTGTAGCAGTGGCCGTCGCGGGGCGGGCTGACCGTGACGAGCAGGTACTGCGGATCGAAGCCGAGCGCCGCGGAAAGGCTCTTGCCGCTCAGGCGCTCGCGGCGGGCTGCATCGAGCGCCCGGGCGGCGTGGCGGTCCTCGACCGGCAGCCAGACGTCGTCGCGGTCCCACCCGAAGCGCACCCACGTGGAGGCGTCGTCGCGTCGACGGATCAGCTGGGGGCTGCGGGTCGGCTCAATGAGGGCGACGGACGGTCGAAAGCCCCGAAATTCCCAGTACGGCGCGGACGCGCCGGGAAACCCGAGGAGCGGCCCGTCGGGCGTGGCCACCATCCGTCGCAGGAGCTTGCGCACGTGGCGACCCCGCAGGGTCCCGACATGGCGCGGCAGGTCGGCGACGGTGGTCGCCTCGGGCTGGGCCAGGTCGTCGCGCTCGGGATCGGCGGCCAGGGTGACCTCCACCACGTCGAAGGCGCTGATGTCGGGGTCATGGCCCTCGGGCCACGGCACCCGGACCCGCATCACCGTGCGGGTGGCCAGGTCGACGACCGTGGTGTCCTCGAGCGTCGAGGAGAGGACGAGGAGGTGCAACGTTGACCCGCCGGCGGTGGGCACCCGTTCGCGGCGCCGGGCCGAGCGGCGGACCAGGCGCGACGCGTTGGTCGTGCTGGCGGAACGCGGCGGTTCGGGCGCGACGGCCGGCGTCTCTTCGGTGATGTGATCGTCCGTGGCCGTTCCACTCACAGCTGTGTCCTCGCCTCCGTTCACGTGATGGTGGGCGCGCGTCGTGTCGTTCTCGTGGGTCGTGAGCTGGTCTCGAGCATCGTCGCTCATGCGACGAGAGCCTCCAGCTGCGCGGCCAGGGTAGCGGCATCCGCGGCCGGCATGCGGCAGGCGCGAGCCTGGCACACATAGGCCCGCCCCGGCTCGTCCGGCCGTCCGTCGAACAGCGGGCCGCCGTCGGGCTCGCCCCACGCCGTGACGGCGGCGGGGAGCCAGCGTCGGCGCACCTCGGCCAGGAGGTCGGGCCGGTCGCCGGTCACCACGATCTCGTAGCGGCCGTTCCACATGGGCAATGCCGCCACGAGGTCGGCCAGGGCGCCGGGGTGGCGCCCCAGGAGCGGCTGGGCCAGCGCAATGGTGCGCTCCGCCGCCCGCTCGAGCACGGGGTCCTCCACGAGTGCGTTGGCGCGCAGCAGCGCGGTGAGCGCGATGGAGTTCGGGGCGGGCAGCGCACCGTCGAGGAACTCCTTGGGCCGGACCACCAACGCCTCGGCGTCACTGCCGGTGGTGAAGAACCCGCCCGACTCGTCGTCCCAGAAGAGGTGCAGCAGCTGGCGTACCGCGACGAGCGCGCGTTCGCGCCACAGCGTGTGCCCGGTCCACTCGGATAGGCGGAGGCAGGCCTCCGCAAGCCAGGCGTGGTCCGCCGCCACCGCGAGGTGCCGGGCCCGGCCGCCCTGCCAGCTGCGCATCAGCCGGCCGTCGGCGTACATGGACTCCCACAGGAAAGTGGCGATCTCCTCGGCGCGGCGGCCGTACGCCGCGTGTCCCGTCGCCGAGGCGACCTCGGCCAGGGTGGCGGCCGCCATCGCGTTCCACTCGGTCAGCACCTTCTCGTCTCGCGCCGGCTGGACCCGCCGCGCACGCGCCGCGGCGAGAAGGAGGCGGGCCTCTTCGATCTCGGGTGGCCGGCGCAGCGGCGCGCCGACGGGCCGGACCGGGATGGCGCGGCCCTCCCAGTTCCCGGGTTCTGTGATGCCGTACCACTCGGCCGTCGGGGCGACAAGCCCAGGCGGAAGGATCTCGCGCAGCTCTCCGAGGGTGAAGGTGGCGTGTGCCCCTTCCACTCCGCCGGCGTCGGCGTCGAAGGAGGAGTAGAGCGCGCCCTCCGGCGTCGTGAGGTCGCGCAAGACCCAGTCGAGGGTCTCGGTCACGACGAGGAGGTCGTCGCTGCGGCCGCCCTCCTGCCAGGCGTGCAGGTAGGCCCGGGCCAGCAGGGCCTGGTCCGTCAGCATCTTCTCGAAGTGCGGCACCAGCCAGCGGGTGTCGGTCGAGTAGCGGCAGAACCCACCGACGATGTGGTCGTAGAGCCCCCCGGCCGCCATGGCGTCGAGCGTGCGGCGGGCCATGTGGCGCGCCTCGTCGGCGTGGGGTCCTCCCGAGCGCGCGTCCCGGAGGCACAGCTCGACGAGCGTGGGCCGGGGGAACTTGGGCGCCGGGCCGAAACCGCCCCACTCGCGGTCGAAGCCAGCGCGTAACCCGTCGACGACGGCGCCGATGCGCTCGGCGGCATCGAGGCCCGCGACCGGCCCGTCGCTCGCTCCGGGGAAGGCGTTGCGCGTCGGGAGCCCGGCGGGGGGCTCCGCCGATGCGGCGGCGGATTCCTCGGCGCTCAGGGTCTCCGCTAGGCGGAGCTCACGCTCGACGGCCGCGACCAGCGCGTCCGCCTGCGCAAGCACCTGCGCGCGTTCGGTGAGCCACGCCTGACCCAGCGCTTCCACGACGCGGCGGAACGGAGGCATGCCGTGGCGCTCGACCGGTGGGAAGTAGGTGCCGGCGTAGAACGGCCGCCCGTCGGGGGTGCAGAACACCGACATGGGCCAGCCGCCCGATCCCGTCAGCGCCTGGGTGGCCGCCATGTACACGGTGTCGAGGTCGGGGCGCTCTTCGCGGTCCACCTTTACCGAGACGAACCAGCGGGCCAGGTCCGCCGCCGTCTCGGCGTCCTCAAAACTCTCATGGGCCATGACGTGGCACCAGTGGCAGGAGGCGTAGCCGATGGACAAGAAGATGGGCTTGTCCTCCTCGCGCGCCCGGCGGAGGGCCTCGTCGCCCCAGGGATACCACTCGACCGGATTGTCGGCGTGCTGGCGGAGGTACGGGCTCGTCTCGTCGGCCAGGTGGTTCACCAGAGCGATGCTACGGCGCCGGCGTGGGGGTCGGATGCTCGTGGGTGTTGCTGCGAGGTCCGTGCAAGGCTCGTGCAATGGAGCTTGAATTGAACGGAAGAACCGCGCTCGTCACGGGCGGCAGCCGGGGCATCGGCCTGGCCGTGGCCGCCCGCTTCGCCGAGGCCGGCGCCAACGTCATGCTCGCGTCGCGGAAGGCCGACGACCTCGAGCGGGCGGCGCACGGCCTGCTCGCGTCCGGTGTCGACGCCGAGAAGGTGGCCTGGCGCACCGCCCACGTTGGCCGGCCCGAAGACGCCACCTCCTGCGTGGCCGACACGGTCGCCCGTTTCGGCGGCCTCGACATCTTGGTCAACAACGCGGGCACCAATCCCTACTTCGGTCCCATGATCGACATCGACCTGGTGCGGGCGCAGAAGACCTTCGAGGTCAACCAGCTCTCGGTGCTCGTGTGGACCGCCGCCGCGGTCAAGGCCGGTCTGCGGGGCTCGGTCATCAACATGGCGTCGATCGGGGGTCTCGGCGTCGAGCCGGGCATCGGCTGGTACAACGTGACGAAGAGCGCCGTTCTGCACATCACCCGCCAACTGTCCTTCGAGCTGGCACCCGACATCCGGGTCAATGCGCTGGCGCCCGGGCTGGTGAAGACGAAGCTCGCCGCTGCGCTGTGGGAGGGTCCCGGTGAAGAGGTGATCGCGGCCCACGTCCCCCTGCGGCGTCTCGGGCTGCCCGACGACGTCGCGACTGCCGCCTTGTTCCTCGCCTCGGAGGCCTCCTCCTGGGTGACGGGCCAGACGTTCGTGGTCGACGGCGGCACGACGGCCCAACCCTCAGGCGGCGTGGGCTGAGCGAGCCGGGCAACGGCCGGGGTGGCCATGTCACACCGGGCACGTCGCCGTCGTCTGTACCGGTGACTCCCACACTCCGAGGGAAAGGATGGATGGTCCATGGCCCATGTCCCCCTGCTGAACGAGGGCGGCGGTCTCGTCGCCCGCCTCGCCCGCTCTTACACCCGCCGCCGCTTCGGCCAGATGGTCGAGCCCACCGCCGCCGCCTCGTCTCACGCCGGGGTCCTGGTCGCACTGGGCGCCCTGGAGACAACGGTGCAGCTGGGCTGGAAGAAGCTCGATCCCACCCTGCGCTGGCTCGCCGTCCAGTCCACGGGGATGCGCGTCGGGTGCTCGTGGTGCGTCGACTACGGGTACTTCGAAGGCATGCACCACGGCATCGACGCGGCCAAGGTGCGCGCGGTCGGCGCGTGGCGAACGAGTGACCTGTTCGACGAACGGGAGCAGGCCGTGCTCGAGTACGCCGAAGCGGCGACCGGCTGTCCCGGCGAGGTGTCCGCTGCGCTGGCCGACCGCCTGCGCGCCCATCTGAGCGACGCGGAGTTCGTCGAGCTGGCGGCCTGGGTCGCGCTCGAGAACATGCGGTCCCGCTTCAACGCCGGCCTCGGCCTGCGCAGCCAGGGCTTCTCGGATGCCTGCGACATCCCGCTGCGGCCGACCGGCTCGTTGCCCGACGCACGGACCCAAGCGCTTGCCTGATCACGACGCCGACACGGCGACGTTCGAGGAGTGGCGCACGCTGCTCTTCGGGATCGCCTACCGCATGCTGGGGAGCGCAACCGATGCCGAGGATGTGGTGCAGGAGGCCTACATCCGTTGGCTGCGGCGGGGCGACCGGGCGGTCGAGTCCGTCCGGGCCTATCTGGTCACCATCGTGACGCGGCTGTGCCTGGACCAGCTCGACTCCGCCCGGGCGAAGCGCGAGACGTACGCCGGGCCCTGGCTGCCCGAGCCGGTGGTCGACGACGACGTCGGAGCCGTCGAGCGGGCGGACACGTTGTCGCTCGCCTTCCTCGTGCTCCTCGAGGAGCTGACCCCGCTCGAGCGGGCCACCTACCTGCTCCACGACATCTTCGGTTACTCGTTCGAAGAGGTGGCCGGCTCGCTCGCCCGCAGCCCCGCGGCGTGCCGGCAGCTCGGCTCGCGGGCCCGCCGCCACGTCGAGGAGCGGCGGCAGCGCTTCGACGCCGACCTCGAGCACGGCCGCGAGCTCACCGACCGGTTTGTCGCCGCGTGCGCCACGGGCGATCTCTCGGGCCTTCTGTCGATGCTGTCGGATGACGTCGTGGTCTGGACCGACGGCGGCGGCAAGGTCCGGGCGGCGATGCGCCCGGTGGTCGGCCCGTACCGCAGCTCGCGTTTCCTGATGAACGTGGCGAAGAAGGTCCACGGCCTGGCGCAGGCGATCGTCCTCAACGGGCAGCCGGCCACCGTCTTCCTCGACGACCGCACCGTCGTGGCGGCGTTGGTGCTCGACATCTTGGAGGGCCGGATCGTCGGCGTGCGCGTGGTCAGCAACCCCGAGAAGCTGGGGCGCCTGTCCGAGAGGCTGCAGGCTTCGCACTGACCGAGCGCATGGACCGGCTCAGGAGAGGGCGCGCCGGCGCACCTTCCCCGATGCCGTGCGCGGCAGGTCGTCGACGATCACCAGCTCCTTCGGCGCCGCCCATGGCGCGATGGCGTCGGCCACGACCCTCCTGAGGTCCTCGAGCGACGGGGCGTCGTCCGCCGGCACGACCCAGGCCACCACGCGTTCGCCCCACTCGGGGTCCGAGCGCTTCCACACCGCCACCTCGGCGACGTCGGGGTGGGCGCGCAGCACCCGCTCGACGACGTCAGGCCACACCTTTTCCGCCCCCGTGTTGATGACGTCGTCCATCCGTCCCGAGACCACGAGCGTCCCGTCGGGGACCACGCGTCCCGCGTCCCCGGTGGCGAACCAGCTCCGCTCCCCGTCCGGTCCCGCCACCCGGCCGTCGGACCCGTCCCGGTAGCAGCGCAAGAGCATCGGGGCGCGCACGAGGATCTCTCCGTCATCCGGCGCCACGCCGGCGCCGGTGCCGGCGATCGTGAACGAGCCGCCGTCGAGGCGGACCGCGACCTCGACACCGTCGAGGGGTCGACCGTCGTAGACCACCCCCGATCCCGTCTCGGTCAGGCCGTAGGTCGAGATCACGTTGGGTGGGAGGGAGGCGGGCGCCTTGCTCCCACCCAGCAGGACGCAGGTGAAGACGGCCGGGTCGAGGCGGCCGAGCGCAGTCGTGACGAGGGACACGTGGCTCACCCGTCCGGAGCGGCCGGCCCGCTCGACGGCCTCGGCTTCGAATCCGGGCATGACGACCAGGGGCGTTCCCGTGACCATCGCCCGCGTCACGACGGCCAGACCTCCGATATGGGCGAGCGGCAGGCAGGCGAGCCACGCATGGTGCCCCGGGTCCACGGCCAGGCGCTCGGAGGTCGCCCAGGCCGATGACGCCACCGCGTCATGGGTGAGCACTACCCCCTTGGGTTGGCCGGACGTACCCGAGGTCGTCACGACGAGGGCGTCGCCGTCCTCGACGGGCAATCCGTCGGCCAGGGCGTGCTGCTCCCCGTCGGAACGGACGATCCGCGTCGGGCGCAGCGCCTCGAGCATCGTCCGGCGGGCGGCGGCCGGGAGCCGCGGGTCGAGGGGAGCGGCCGCGTCCCCCGTGTCCCAGACGGCCCGGAGGGCATCGACAAACCCCATCCCACCAGGGAGATCGAGGGCGACGAGCTCTGGCATCCGCCAGTAGCGTAGGGCGCCGTGCAGCCCGAGGTCCTTGGCGTTTCCGTTTCGTGAGCCCACCACCGAAGGTCTGGGTCGCGGGCGCCCGACCGCGCACGCTCCCCGCCGCGGTCGTGCCGGTGGCCGTGGGGACCGCGGCCGGCTACTGGTCGAGCGGCCGGCTCGTGATCACGTGCCACGCCCCCCAGTGCCTGCAGCTGGACCACCGGGTGTCGTGGCCGAACGCGCTGCTCGCCCTGGTGGTGGCGCTGGCGGTTCAGATCGGGACCAATTACGTCAACGACTACGCGGACGGTGAGCGGGGGACCGACGAGAGCCGGGTGGGACCGCTGCGCCTGGTCGCCGGGGGGCTCGCGACCGTGCGTGAGGTCAAGGTCGCGGCCGCCGCGGCGTTCGGGGTCGCCGGGATCGCCGGGCTGGTGCTGGCCGCGCGCGTGACCTGGTGGCTCGTCCCGCTCGGAGCAATCTGCTTCGTGGCCGGATGGGCCTACACCGGCGGGCCGAAGCCGTACGGCTACTACGGCTTCGGCGAGCTGTTCGTGTTCGTCTTCTTCGGGCTCGTGGCGACCGCGGGTTCCGCCTACGTCCAGCACGCGCCGTTCCTCTGGCTCGCCCAGGGGACGGTGTACGCGACACCGTTTGACTGGGGGTTCGCGCTCTGGGCCGGGGTGCCCGTCGGGCTGGTGGCCGCGGCCCTGCTCCAGGCGAACAACCTGCGCGACATCGAGACGGACACCGTGTCGTCCAAGCGCACCCTCGCCGTGCGGCTCGGCCGGCGCCGGGCGGGCCTGCTGTACTGCTACACCCTGATGGCGGTCGCGGTCTCCGTCGGGGTGCTCTACGGCTACCGGCCCTGGGCGCTCCTCGCCCTGGCGGCGACGCCCCTAGCCATTCTCCCGGTCCGTTTGGCCCTCAGCGACCGCGACGGGCGCCGCCTCTTGCCGATGCTGGGCGCGACGGCCCGCCTGCAGATCGCGCTGGGCGTGTTGCTCACCGTCGGCCTGCTGGTGTGAGGATTCAGCCAGCCAAGGTCGGGTCGACGGCGCGGAGCCAGTGGTCCACGATCCGTCCCGCGTGATCGGGTTGGGACAGGTGCACCGCGTGCCCACCGGCCGGTATCAACGACGCCACACCGAGCGGGGCGAGCCGGGCCAACCGGAGGGCGTGCGCGGCAAACCTCGTGTCGTCGGTCCCCGCCAGGGCCAAGACGGGACAGGGGAGCCCGCGCACTGCGTCCCACAGCGGTTCCTGGGTGCCGGTGCCACACAGCCGCAGGCTCGAGGCCAGGCCGGATGGGCTGTTCCTGAGCCGCTCGTCACGTTCCGCCTCGGCGCCCAGGCGTTCGAACAGCGGGCCGCGCAGCCAGGAGTCGAGGAAGCGCGTGAGGTCACCAGAGGCCTCGAGCTCGTCCGCCCGCGCTTCGTCCGCCCGGCGCCGCTCAGCCCGTGCGGCGGGGTCTTCGATCCCTCCGCTGGCGCCGATCAGGACGGCCCCGCTCACCCTCACGGGCAGGTCGACCCGGGTCAGGACGTGCAACGCGACCCGGGCCCCCTGCGAGTACCCGAGGAAGATGCACGGCGCGTCGCCGACGGCGTCCCGGGCGACTTCGGCCACCAGGCGCGCGGTTGCCGGAAGATCCGCCCGGACGGCGTCCGATCCTCCGTGCCCGGGCAGATCGAGAGCGACCAGCGTGAACGAGTCGGCCAGGCGCTGGCCGAAGCGACCCCACAGCCGGCCCGTCTGGGTGAAGCCGTGCAGCAGCACGACCGGTGGACCCGAACCGCGCAGCTCGACATGGAGGGCCACGCCGCGTGAGCGTACAGGCCACCTTCAGCGCCACCCTGGTCGACGAGTGGGCCGAACTGGGTGTGACCGACGCCGTGGTGTGTCCCGGGTCGCGCTCGACGCCGCTGGCTCTGCCGCTGGCGCAGCGCCTGCGGACCCACGTCCGCCTCGACGAGCGGAGCGCCGCTTTCTACGCCCTCGGCCTGGCGCAGGCCACGCGCCGACCGGTCGTCGTCTGCGTCACGAGCGGGACGGCGGCGGCCGAGCTGCACCCCGCGGTCGTCGAGGCCCACCACGCCCGCGTCCCCCTCATCGTCTGCACGGCCGACCGGCCGCCGGAGCTGCACCACACCGGTGCGTCACAGACGATCGAGCAGGACGCGCTCTTCGCGGTCGAGACGCGTTGGCGGGCCGACCCCGGGGTGCCGGCCGCCGGCCTGGAGGCCACGTGGCGCCCGCTCGCAGCGCGCGCCGTTGCCGAGTCCGCGCACGGCCCGAGTGGGCCGGGGCCGGTGCACCTCAACCTCGCTTTTCGCGAGCCGCTGACCGGCGGCCCCGACGCGTTGCCCGCACGCCACCACTCCGCCCACACAGCCCCCGGCGCCGCGCCGCGGTCGGCCCCGCCGGCCGCCAACCCTCCGCTCGTGGGTCGCGGCATCATCGTCGTCGGCGGCCCGTCCTACGGCGCCGCCGACCCGCGGCGGGTTCTGGACCTCGCAACCAAGCTGGGGTGGCCCGTCCTCGCCGATCCGCTGTCGGGCTGTCGCCTCGAGGGAACGATCGCGGCCGCCGACGCCATCGTGCGGACCGGCCCGGAACTGCCCGAGGTGGTCGTCCAGCTCGGCGCGCCGTGGCTCTCGAAGGCGCTCGGCACCTACGTGGCGGAGGCCGCCGCCGCCGGGGCGAAGGTCGTGGTGGTGGACCCGTGGCGCCAGCGGCCCGACCCGCTCGGAGTGGCGACCGAGTTCGTCCACGCGGACGTCGACGCCTGGTTGACGGCGATGACCGAGGCGGCCGGCCCGGCCGGCCCCGCGTGGCTCTCCTCGTGGCGCACGATGGAGGCGCGGGCGCAGGAGGCCATCGAACGCGTGCTCGCCCCGGACCTCAGCGAGCCGCAGGTGGCCCGGACGCTGTACCGCTACGCCGCCGCGGCCGAGGCGCCGGTCTTCGTCTCCGCCTCCATGCCCATCCGGGATCTCGAGTGGTACGCCGGCGCACTCCCTACCCCGCCGGTGGTGAGGGCGAACCGCGGCGCCAACGGCATCGACGGCGTCGTCTCGACGGCTCTCGGCGTCGCGGCGTCCGCCGCACCGCACCGCACCCTGGCCCTCCTGGGCGATCTCGCCTTTCTCCACGACGTCTCCGGACTGGTCAACCTGCCCGAGGTGCCGTGCACGTTCGTGGTGGTCGACAACGGTGGCGGGGGGATCTTCTCGTTCCTCGCGCAGGCCACCGCGCTGCGCGCCGAGGAGTTCGAGCACCTTTTCGGCACCCCGCCAACGAGCGACGTGGGCGCGGTGGCGCGCGGCTTTGGCCTCCCGGTCGTGGAAGTGACGAAGCTCTCGGAGCTGGAGCCTGCGCTCGATTCGTTCCCGGCGTCGCCCGCGCTCGTCAGGGTGCGCGTCCCGTCGCGTGCGCAGAATGTCGCCGTGCACGATGCGATCAACCAGGCGGTCCGTCGCGCGCTGCGCCCCTGAAGGCGGGGGACGGCGTCGACGTCGTCAGCCTCCCGGTCGGGCTCCGGAAGGTCAGCTCGACGTTGGCGTCACCCGAAAGCTTCCATCCCATCTCGTGGACGAAGCGATGGTGCCGGTCGCAAAGCTCCACCAGGTTGCGCAGGTCCGTCGCGCCGCCGCTCGTCCAGTGGAGCACGTGGTGCACGTCGGTGAACTCGGTGTGCGCGCAGCCGGGGAACCGGCATCCCTTGTCGCGCCGCCGGATCTCGATGCGCTGGGCGTCGGAGGGATCGCGACGGGTGCGGCCCAGGTTCAGGCTCTGCCCGTTCGACCCGTCCGCCGACACCAGGACCTTGGCGTCGCAGGCGAGCCGGCGGGCCACCTCCCGGGACAGCGGCCCGAGCACGTCGAGCTCGGCGCCACCACCGCCACCGGCCAGGAAGCTCAGGTCGGCGTGCACGACCACGGTGGGCCGGTTGCGCCGCATGCCGCCCGCTCGGGGGACCTCGCCACCCTCCGCCGCCTTCTTGGCCCCGGCGACGTCCCGCTTGCACAACGCGACCAACGCGTCCGCCATCCGCTGATCGAACGGCGCCCGCTCCTTCAGTCGTCGGCTGGCCCGGGCAACGAGCGAGCCCTTCACCACCGCGTACTGCTCCTCGGGCAGGATCCCCGTCAGCATCCTCCTGCGGTCGTCGAAGCGGAGAAAGCGCCGGGCGTAGAAGCCGGTCGCCTGGCCGTCGGACTGTTGGCGGGCGGCGATCGCCAGCTCGCGCACCTGCTTGGCGGACCAATGCGTCGCCTGCTCGGCCAGCTGGGCATCGGTCGCCGGCTTGGCCACCTCGACGAGCGGCTTGACCTGGTCGAAGGACAGCTTCCCCTGCGCCAGCGCGTCGGAGATCTTCGGGAGCTCCTGCAGCTTCGCGGCCGCCGTCACCCACTCGCGGGCCGTGGCGGCCGCCACGCCGCACTGCTGCACCAGCCAGGCGACCATGGACGTGGCGCCGTCGACGCGCCACGCCTTGCGGCGGTCCAGTTCGACGACGGCGGCCAGCAGCTGGCTGTGGTGCGCCGAGATGGCCCGGTGGTGCTGGATCACGCTGGCCACCAGCCGGTCGGTGCGCCGGGAGACCGAATCGGGCCGTGGCCCCTCTCGCATGGTCGAAGGTGTCATCTCGACGGAGAACGGTCGCCGCCCGAGGTCGCGGCGCGCCACACCGACGCCGGTGGCGCAAAGGGGGACCCGTCTCAGCGATACCGGTCCGCCGGCACCCACTCCCCGTGGCTGCGCAGGGGGAGGCGCACCGGCAGGTGGATCACCGCCTCGGGGCCACGACGGCCCATGGAGGAGGCGTCGAGGACGTAGATGTCGCTCGCGCCCCGGTTGACGTCGTCGACGACGCTGAGCAGCCAGCCCTCGTCGTCGCTGCGCCCGTCGACCGCCCGCGCGAAGAGCGGCTCGCTCGGCCGGCGTCCGGCCCCGGGGTGCCACGCCACCACCTCGTCCCGCACCAGGTCGAACTTCAACAACCCGACCGGGGTGCAGCCCCGGTCGAGAACGGTGTGCCGGTCCACGCCCGCGTCGCGCCACGGGTCGACAGCGGGAGCCGTGTCGGCCCATTCCTCCTCGAGCCCGTAGCCGTAGCGGAACGGACCACCCTCCAAGAGGGGGTCGCGGCGGGGATACTCCACGAAGCGGTCGTCGACCTGCGCGCGCTCCACCCGGTCGCCCGCCACGCGCCATCGTTCGAGCACGGCCAGGCTCCCGCCGATGGACGTCAGGCCCACCCCCGGGGGCCCGACGACCGAGAGGGCCGGATCGGAGGGACGCCCCGCCTCGAGGGCGTCGTAGCGGCAGACGTACAGCACGATCTCGCCGCTGCCCTCGTCCTCCCATGCGCCGAGCACGTGGGTGACCAGGCACGGGTCGAGGCGGAACCAGCGCACCTGTGTGCCGTCGCCACCCCGGGGGACGACGCCCAGCCACGCCTCGGCCCCCGGCACCCACCCGAAGGGGACCGGCGCATCGGTCGGGTCCCCCAGGCGCGTCGTCGGCGACTCGATGAACACCACGTGCCGCGAGGTGACCGCCACGTCGTGCTGCCACGTCGCGCGCTCGAGCTCGACGGCCTGCGCGTCCCGGAGTGCGCCACGGGCATCCCATTCCCCGATGCGCAGCCAGATGCCCCGGTCCTCGTCCGTGTCCGGTCCGAAGGCCGCGGCCGACGCCTCCGTCCCCGCCCGGTCGTCAACCGAGAACAGGACGCGGCTGCCCTCGGCCGCCACGCGGGGGACGTGCGAGGCGATCGGGACGGAGAGCCGGCCGGTGAACTCCTGCGGCTCGAGGAGGCGGGAGTACTGGGAGGGCAGGCCGGTCTCGGGCAACGCGAGCACCGAGCCGGCGTGCCAGAACACCCCGGCGTCGGCGTCGGACTCGCCCCACCGGTACGACACGGCCATGCCGTCGCGGAACTCCACGGCGTGGATCGCACCCATCGGAAGCCCGGTCTCGGCGCCGTCCGGCCCGCCCGGCTCGTCCTCTGGCTCCAGCGGCGTGGGCGCCTCGCCGGAGCGCTGCGCCCACGGGGAGCGGGGCCCGATCCGGAGCAGGGTGCCCTGCAGGTCGGGGGGCAGCGCCCCGACCAGCGGGAGCGACGCCTGCTCGATTCCGATTACCACGGCAGCCCGATCACCACGACGATGTCCAGAGCATTCCCCGAGCCCACCCGGACCAACCCCTGGCCTGGGGCGATCGTTTGGGCCCGGTCCTCGTCACGCGCCCGATGAACCTAGCGGGGTATGGCAGAGTCGACGGCATGCCCACGCTCTCGGAGGACCTCGCCTTCCGCGGCCTGATCCACCAAATCACCGACCCCGAGCTGCCCAAGCGGCTCGACGAGCCGGGCCTGACGGTGTACGCGGGCTTCGACCCGAGCGCGGACAGCCTCCACGTGGGCAACCTGCTGCAGCTCTGCACGCTCCGGCGCTTCCAGGAGGCCGGGCACCGGCCCATCTCGCTGGCCGGTGGCGGGACCGGCATGATCGGCGACCCTGGCGGCAAGGAGGACGAGCGCCAGCTCCTCACCCGCGAGACGATCGAGCGCTACCTGGAAAGCATCCGGCCCCAGCTCGGCCAATTCCTCGATCTCGACAACGCCCTCCTCCTCAACAACGCCGACTGGCTGGGCACCATCTCGACGCTCGAGTTCCTGCGCGACGTGGGAAAGCACTTCACCGTCAACCAGATGGTCGGCAAGGAGTCGGTCCGCACGCGCTTCGAGCGGCCCGACCAGGGCATCACCTACACCGAATTCAGCTACATGCTGCTGCAGGCCTACGACTACCTCCGCCTGCACGTCGACCACGACTGCACGCTCCAGTTCGGCGGCAGCGACCAGTGGGGCAACATCACCATGGGCATCGAACTGATCCGGAAGGTGTGCGGCGACGAGGTCTGGGGCCTGACCACGCCGCTCATCTTGAAGCCCGACGGGACCAAGTACGGCAAGACAGAGACGGGCACCGTCTGGCTCGACGCGCGGCGGACGAGCCCGTTCGCCATGTACCAGTTCTTCGTCAACACGGCGGACGAGCAGGTCGGGGAGTTGCTTCGCTTCCTCACCTTCTTGGGCCACGAGGAGATCGAGCACCTCGACAGCGAGACGGCAGGGCACCCACAGCAGCGCGCCGCGCAGCGGGCGTTGGCCCGCGCCGTGGTCGGCCTCGTCCACGGCGACGCCGAGGTGGCCAGGTGCGAGGAGGCGTCGGCGGCGCTGTTCAGCGAGGAGATCTCCGGCCTCGACGAGGACCAGCTCGTGGCCGTCACGGCGGACGCGCCCACGACGCCGGTGCCCCGGACCGATCTGATGGACGGCGGCCTGACCTTGGTCGACGCGCTGCAGCGCACCGGACTGGCCAAGTCCAAGTCCGACGCCCGCCGCAACATCGAAGGTCGGGGCGTGTACGTCAACAACGTGCAACAGACCGACCCGGCGCGCGCCCTGGGCAAGGACGACCTTCTCCACGACCGCTACGTGGTCCTGCGCAAGGGTCCCCGTGGCGTCCACATCCTCGAAACGACGTGAGCCCCGCCCCTCCTGCGCGCCCGAACCCTTCCGAGTGAGGACCCGGCTCCTGGCTACCTCCCTCGCCGTCTCGGTGGTCGCGGCAGTCACCCTCACGTCGTGCGCTGGTGAAGACCAGCGCGGGTCGCCGGCCCACCGCATGTCCGTCTGGGTCAACGGCACGAGCTTCGGCGAAGACATCGGCACGCTCGTGGCCGACAACGCCCGCATCGCCAAGGTCGTCCCGAACGGCGCCGGCGCCGTGCACGCCGCCTGCGGCACGCTCGTCACCGACGCCGAGATGGCCAACACCGAGCTTCCGTCGCCCGATCCCGACGTGACCGACCTGTTGAGCAAGGCCTACGGGCTCGAGGGCACGGCGGGTAACGAGTGCTACGACTCCGGCTCGACCAACAAGCAGCTCCTGGCCGAGTCGGCCCGCAACGCCATCAAGGCCGAGGCGCTCTACAACGAGGCCCTCCAGCGGATCCGTGTCATCGACGGCAAGGTGCCCGCCACGACGACGACCGCCGGCAACTCGGGCAACACCGGAGGCATTTTCTGATGACGACCACGGACGACGACCTCGATCGCCACCGCCGGCGGGTGCTCTGGGCGATGCCGACCGGCCTGTACCTCATCGGCAGCCGGGCCGGCGACGAGGTCAACTTGATGACGGCCAACCTCGTCGTGCAGGTCTGCCTGGAGCCCAAGCTCGTCGCGGTGGCGATCGAGCGCGACGCGGTGACGATGCGCCTCGTCCGCGACGGGCACGCGTTCGCCGTCTCGCTGCTCCCACGCACCGAGCGCGACGTCGTCCGGCGTTTCGTCAAGCCCGTCGTCGACGTGGAGCGTTCCCCTGACGGGGCCGTCCTCGCCATGTCGGGCCACGCCGTCTCCGAGGTCGGGCCCGGCCGGCTCCCCGTGCTCGCCGCAGCCGCCGGTTTCCTCGTGTGCGTCCTCACCCGCACCGAGGAACTGGGGAGTCACACGCTCTGCATCGGCGAGGTCGTCGACGTCGGGGGAGAGCCGTCCGAGGTGTTGCGCATGGAGGACACCCGCATGCATTACGGCGGCTGAGCCGCCGTGGCTCGGCTCGGCCGGGACGAGTTCAGCTGGGACGGTCGTCCGCCGCGTCCTTGGGCCGCAGGTCGATCCGAAGGGTCAAGATGCCGTCGACAAGCTCCGCCTGGGAATCGCCGATCATGGCGAAGTCGGCGAAGTCCTGTTGCGCCTGCTGGCGAAACCGTTGCCGCTCGGGCCCCTCGATGGGCGGCATACCCCGGGTGCGCACCGCCTCGGCCCGCTGGCGGAACCGGGCCACCATCTCCTGGGGGTCAAAGGGGGGCACGGAGGTCAGCGTAGAGGCTGCATCGCGGCGGGCCTCCCGTCCTCGCCCCGAAGGCGCCACAAGACACCGCCGTGACGGGGCTCCGCCGAAAGCTGCTCCTGACCTGGTCCCGGGCCGTGCCGGTGGTCCCAGCCACTACAATGGACCGGCGGCCGAAGGGGCCCGTACGGTCTGGCCGTGGGGCGGAACGCCGAGGTGCGGACCGGGTGTGACAAGGAGTTCTCGTGAAAAAGGGACGCCATCGGCGCTTCGAAGAAGCGCGCAGCTTGAAGCGGTCTTCGACGGAAGCCACCGGTCGGTGCCCCGAATGCGGGGCTGAGCCCGACGACGTTCATGCTTCGTGGTGCCTCGCGGAAGAGGACCAGTACGACCGCATCCTCGGCTCGATGCCCACGACCTCACACGCGGACGAGGATCCCCTGAACGACTAGCCCGGCCGGCGCGGCCTCGGCCGACCGAACACGACGCCTCAGGCGCCGGTGGCTTGCACCTTTTCGGACGACGTCCCGCTCCGTCCAGCCCGTCGACGCACGGCCGGATGGGGGAGCGCCACCGCCTTGGTCCGCAGGCGCTCGCGCTCGCGCACCAGTGCGACGAACCGCTCGTAGATCTTGGGCCCCACCATCTCGGTGAGCTCGGCCTGCATTTCGCGGTACACGGGCTTCTTGCCCACGAACGCGTCGGGGGCCTCGGTGCACCACCAGTGGAACTCGCGGCCGCCCTTGCCCCAGTGGCGACGGTCCCACTGGCGCACGACGGATGTGACGTGGCCCTCGTCGTCGTCGACCTGGTCCTCGCGGCGCAGCGGCAGCTGCCAGCAGACCTCGGGCTTGAGCGTCATGAAGTTCACGCCTCGTCGGGCGGCCGCGATATGGAAGGCACACCCCGCTCCGGCCGGGAAATCCGGGCCGTTCAGGAAGATGCAGGCGTCACCGACCAGCCGGGTCACCGTCTCGCCGTGCTTGTTGGTCTGAATCACGTTCTTCTTCACGCCGTGGTTCTGCCACTCTTCCGGCGTCAGCGTGGCCGCCGCCTTCACCACCCGGCGGGCGTCCTTCTTGTCGACGAGATGCGCCCCGTAGCTGCAGCAGCCCTGCACCAGTTCCGGGGCGGGCCCGGTGAGGACGCCTTGGCAACCGTTGCCGAAGATGCAGGTCCAATTGCTCGTCAGGAACGTGGCGTCAAAGACCCACGTCCTCTCTTCGTCCTCGTCCTCGAAGCTGAGCCACTCGTGCGTGTCGGTCGGGGTGCGAGCCACGGCGTGGACGTTACAGGGTGCGCGCCCGGGCACGGTGCACCTTCACCGTGCCCGGTGCGCTGTGCGCGCGGAGCGCGCTCAGACCGACGGCTCGCCCAGGTGCTGGATGCCCACGATCGGCCCGTTGAGGGGCTTGGTGCCGAGGGCCGTGTAGATGGAGCCCAAGAACGGGGCGTCGCCGAAGCAGAAGACGCCGCCGTCGGCGCCGACCTCCCAGTAGCCGTGGCCCGAGTGGGTGACCGCGATGCCCACGATGGGGGCGGCCAGGCTCTGGCCCGGTGCCAAGGCACCGGGCACCGAGCCGAAGAAGCCCTGGCTCCCGTAGGCGAAGGTCCCGCCGTCGCTGCCG
>DASZMN010000043.1:0-24758 GCA_035551835.1 Acidimicrobiales bacterium
ACGGCAAGCAGGCCGACCGCACCGTCACCCACGACGGCAACCGTCTTCCCTGGCCCCACGTCGGCGGCGGTGGCGGCGAACCAGCCCGTGCCCAGCACATCGGACGCCGCCATCAAAGAGGGGATGAGATCGGGCTCGGGCATGGCGGGAGTGGGGACAAGGGTGCCATCGGCCAGGGGAATGCGCGCCAGTTCGGATTGGGTTCCCTCGGAGCCCATGGGAAACGGATGGATGCACCGGGACTGGTAACCGGCCTGGCAAATCTCGCACGTATTGTCGGAGGCGAAGAAGGAGCCGACCACGAAGTCGCCGACCTTGATTCGTGTCACCTCGTCTCCGACCTCTTGGACCACCCCCAGGTACTCGTGTCCCATAGGTGACGGATCGGACACGGCTTCGATACCGCGCCACGGCCAGAGGTCAGATCCACAGATGCATGTGGCGGATAGTCGAATTACGGCGTCCGTCGGCGCAATGAGCTTGGGATCCGGGCGGTCGAGGACCTCGACGTTGCCGGGGGCGTGCATCACAGCTCCTCGCACGATTATTCCTTTCGTAGTCCTTCGAGGCCCTTACCCGAAGGTTTGAAGGAGGTCACATAGCCGGCGACCGGTGTCACTTCGATCAGCGCGGTGCCGTGACCTTGAAACCCAGCGGAGTTGCTGCCGCTTTCATGCGGTCGTCGTACGTGACGATCTCACTGACATCGATCCCCAAGTGACGAGCCGTGGCGAGATGAATCGCATCGAGCGAGCGCAGGTCGGGAGGAAGTAACACGCCGGCCTCGTTAAGGACGCGATCGTTGACCCGAACGAGTTCGACGTGTCCCAACACCGCCCTTCCGCGAGCAACTCCCTCATCCCCTTCGTCGAGCAGGGCGCGCAACACTTCTGTCCGAGCGAGCGCGCTCGACACCAGAGGTCTCCGCCTTCGCAGATAGCGCCGAAGAGCGTCCGATTCGGGCTCGTCAACCGCCAGCTTGACCAGGGCCGAGGAGTCCAGATACGTCGCTGCCATCAGCGTTCGTCCCTCCGCAGCCGTGCCAAGACCTTCGACGGCAGCTCCGCGCCACGCGGCTTCAGCGGCGGCGGGAGTTCGTCGAGGTCGGCGGTTGCTGGTTCCACGTCACCAGCGGCTCGCAGCTTCTCGAGCGGGCTTCCCTCGGGCAATGGGGACAGGAGGGCGACCGGCCGGCCACGGTCGGTGATTTCTATCGTCTCGCCACTTTCGACGAGGCGGAGCAGTTCGCTTGCCCGCTGTCGGAGCTCTCGCACACCCACGGAAGTCATGTGTTATTTGTAGCACATTTCTCCGCCGATTCCGACCGTCGATCACCCGTGTAACCACAGAACGGAGGCGCCCCGAAGTGCCTGCTTCGTTCGAGGCGGGTTAGCCAGCAGCAAAGCCCGACGAGCAACTGCGCTCCGATCGAGCCCGTCCAGGCCCCGCGTGGTCTCGGTGCGGACCGACGACCATCCACCGTTGAGCCGCTCAGAGCCACCAGGATCGAGGGCGGGGCCAACAGCGCGGCCAGCCCACCAAGATCCGCCGATAGCCCCCGATTTAGGGTACTTGATCTCACCCATTTGCCGTACTGGACGCCGTCTGACCTCGGCCCCCCGCCCAGCCGCCGGGCGAAGCTCAGCGCCGCCCTGATCCCTGGCCGAAGCGCCGCAGCCGCCGCAGCGCCCCACCCAGCGAACGTTCGACGGCAATGAGCTCGTGCGCCATGTCCTCGTCGCCCCGGGCGAGCGCGCCTTCGGCCATCGCCGTGACCCGGTCGTGGAGCTCCTCGAGCGTGGAGGACAAGGACGAGATCTCCGCAGCCGTCGACATGCCCACGATGATGGCCCATGCCCGGCACCCGCACCGCCCGCAGCCACCAACGCCGCCACGCCGCCACGCCGCCACGCCCGCACCGGCACGGGCCATCGGTAGGCTGCCGAGCCATGGCGGCCGGGAAGACCACGACCACGACCACGACGGAGCCGACCCCACCCGCACCCGCACCCGCACCCGCAGCTCCCGCACCCCGCCACCGACCGGTCGGCCCCGAGCACGTGCGCCGCGCCCTCGCCCTCGTCGACGCCCACACCACCGAGATGGCCCCTCGCATCCTCACCGTCCCCCTCACCTACTACCGCGACCCCGCCCTCGCCCGGCGCGAGCACGAACTCCTCCGCCACACCCCACTCGCCCTTGCCGCGAGCGCGCAGCTGCCCCACCCCAACGACTTCGTCGTCCGCGACGTCCTCGGCACCTCGGTGCTCCTCACCCGTGACGCAACGGGCACAGCCCACGCCTTCCTCAACTACTGCCGCCACCGCGGCGGCAAGCCCGCCACCGCCCCGTGCGGCAACGCCCGCCGCCACACCTGCCCGTACCACGCGTGGTCCTACGACAGCGCCGGCAGACTCGTGGGAATCCCGGGCCAGGACGGCTTCGACGCCCTTCCCAGGGACGACTACGGCCTCATCGCGCTGCCGACCGAGGAGCGCCACGGCTTCGTCTGGGTTGTCCTCACCGTGGGCGCGCCCATCAATGTCGCCGCCCACCTCGGCCCGCTCGACGCCGAGCTGGCCGCATGGGACCTCGACAGCTGCGAGTACCTCACCGAGCGCGAACTCAGCGTGGACGTCAACTGGAAGGCCGCCATCGAGGCGTTCGCGGAGAACTACCACTTCCCCTACGTCCACGCGCAGAGCATCGTGGGCCAGAACACCGTCGCCAACACCGCGATCTACGACGCCTACGGCCGGCACCACCGCCTCGGCTTCCCGTGCCCGTGGATCGGGGGCGCACGCGACGACCCCGACCCCGACCCGCTGGCCTCCATGGCCTTCATCTACTGGATCTTCCCCAACCTCACCCTCGCCATGAGTTCGGTCGGCACCGAGATCATCGACATCCTCCCGCCCGCCGACGCCGCGGACTCCGGTCGCTGCGTCGTCCGACACGGTTGGATGGCTACCGAACCGGCGCCCAATGACGCCGTACATGCGGGGTACGTCGACCTCTACGAGGCCGTGCACGCCGCCGTGCGCGACGAGGACTGCGCGGTGCTGCGCGGCTGCGGCGAGGCGGCCCGGCAGGGTCAGCACGACCACATGGTCATCGGCCGCAACGAGATCGCCGTCCAGCACGTCGTGGCCACGTTCACCCAAGCGCTCACGTAGCCGTTCGGGAAGGGTGCCCGGGGCACCCCGGTAGCCTTGTGGCCTCATGCCCCTGCGTGTCCTGGACCTCCGCGGCACCCCGCCGCCGTACGACTCGGCCCTGCCGCGCCCCGCCGCGCCCGGAGCCGACGTGCACGGCGCGGTCGCGCACATCCTGGCCGAGGTGCGGGCCGAAGGCGACGCCGCGGTCATTCGGAGCACGGCGGCCTTCGACGGGGTCGACGTCTCGGCCGGGCTACGGGTGGCGCCCTCGGCGATCAAAGAGGCGGCCGAGCGGGTCGACGCCCGCCTCCGGGAGGCGCTCGAGGTTGCCTTCGCGCGGATCGTGGCATACCACGCCGACGAGGGCACGGCGCCCGGGGACCACATCGACGGCGGAATCACGGTCAGCCACCTGACTCGCGCCGTCGAACGGGCGGGCATCTACGCGCCCGGCGGCCGGGCCCGTTATCCGTCGACGGTGCTGATGTGCGCCGCCCCGGCACGGGTCGCCGGCGTCGGCTCCATCGCCCTCTGCGTCCCGCCCGCCTCCGCCGGCCACGTCGACGACGCCACCCTCTGCGCCGCGGCAGTCGCCGGGGTCGACGAGGTGTACCGGATCGGTGGCGCGCAGGCCATCGGCGCGCTGGCGTACGGGACCGAGAGCGTCGCCGCCGTCGACGTGGTCGCCGGGCCGGGCAACGCCTACGTCGCCGAGGCCAAGCGGCAGGTGTCGGGCGTCGTGGGCGTGGCGTCCGCGTTCGCCGGCCCTTCCGAGATCGTCGTCGTCGCCGGGCCCGGCGCCACGCCCGAGTTCGCGGCCATCGATCTCGTCGTGCAGGCCGAGCACGGCCCCGACGGCCTGGCCTGGCTGGTCACCTGGGACGGCGCGCTCGTCGACGCGGTGGCGGCGGAGGTCGACCGCATCGTCGCCGCCTCGCCGCGGCGCGCCGACCTCGAGTCGACGCTGGCCGCCGCGGGCATCGCTTGCCTGGTCGACGGCCCCGTCGAAGCGCTGGCCGTCGCCAACACCGTGGCGCCCGAGCACCTCCAGCTCATGGTGCCCGGCCACGAAGAGGAACTGCTCGATCTGGTCCAGAGCGCCGGTGCCGTGTTCCTCGGCGACGGGTCCCCGGCCAGCATGGGCGACTACATCGCCGGGCCGAACCACGTGCTGCCGACCAACCGGACGGCACGCTTCTCGTCGGCGTTGCGCGCCGACGACTTCCGCAAGTACGTGCACGCCGTTCGGGTCGCCCCCGAAGCGCTGCGCACCCTCGGTCCCCGCGTCGTCGTGCTGGCGGAGACGGAAGGACTGCCCGCGCACGCGGAATCCGTACGGCGCCGCCTGGCCGCGCTCGAGGACGATGACAGCTGGCGCGCGCCGTGAGCGCCGTGCCCCCGGTGCGGCCCGATCTCCAGCTCGCCGACGGCTACCACTCGCCGCAGGTCGACGCCGAGGTCCGTCTGAACACGAACGAGTCGCCGTTCGCCCCACCCGACGAGTGGCGGGCCGAGTTGCTGGCCGCGCTCGAGGAGGTGTCGTTTCACCGGTATCCGGACCGACCCGCCACCGAGCTGCGCCAGGCGGTGGCCGACCTGCACGGCGTGTCGCCCGACGAGGTGTTCTGTGCCAACGGGTCCAACGAGGTGTTGCAGTGCCTGCTGCTGGCCTTCGGCGGGCCAGAGCGGCGCGCCCTGCTCTTCGAGCCGACGTACGCGCTGCACGCGCACATTGCGCGGATCACGGGCACCGAGGTGGTCGAAGGGTCCCGCGACGACGACTTCCTGATCGATCCGAACGACGCCAAGAGCCTGATCGCCGCGCAGCAGCCGGACGTGACGTTCCTCTGCTCGCCCAACAACCCGACCGGTCGCGCCGAGCCGCCCGAGACCGTCGCCATCGTGGCCCAGGCCGCCCCCGGCCTCGTCGTCGTCGACGAGGCATATGGGCAATTCTCGTCGTGGACGGCGCTCAGCCTGCGCGGGTCGACCCAGCCCGGCCTCGTCGTCACGCGCACCTTCTCCAAGACCTGGGCGCTGGCCGGCGCGCGGCTCGGTTACCTGGTCGCCGACGCGGCCGTAATCAGGGCGTGCGAGGGCGTGGTGTTGCCCTACCACCTGTCGGCGCAGACGCAGGCCGCCGGCCTGCTGGCGTTGCGCCACGTCCCCGAAATGGAGGCGCGGGTGGCCAGCATCACCGAGGAGCGGGGCCGGGTGGCCGCCGCCCTGGGCGATCTGCCGGTGGAGAGCTGGCCGTCCGACGCCAACTTCATCCTCTTTCGCCCTCGCGAGCGCGACGCCGACGAGGTCTGGGGCTCCCTCCTCGACCATTCGGTCCTCGTCCGCAATTGCGCCAGCTGGGAAGGCCTCAAAGGGTGCCTGCGCGTGACCATCGGCACCGCCGACGAGAATGAGCGCTTCCTGCACGCGCTGAAGGAGAGCCTGTGACCGCCGCACCCGCATCTCGTAGCGCCCGTCGGGACCGCGTCACCAAGGAGACCACCATCGCGGTCTCCTTGGATCTCGACGGCTCGGGCCGGACCGAGGTCTCGACGGGGCTGCCGTTCTTCGACCACATGGTCGAGCAGCTCGGCAAGCACGCGTCCTTCGACCTGACGGTCCAGGCGCAGGGCGACCTGCACATCGACGCCCACCACACCGTCGAGGACGTGGGGATCGTGCTCGGCGGCTGCCTGGCCGAGGCGCTGGGGGACAAGGCCGGCATCCGCCGGTTCGCCTCCATGCTGTTGCCGCTCGACGAGGCGCTCATCGAGGTCGCGCTGGACCTGTCGGGACGTCCCTACCTCGCCTACGGGCTCGACTTCGCGCCCGACACGCCGGGGCTCGGCACCCCGTCTTTCGACCCGCAGCTGGCCGAGGAGTTCTGGCGTGCCTTCGCGACCGCAGCGAACGTGACCCTGCACATCCGCCGCCTGGAGGGAAAGAACACGCACCACATGCTCGAGGCGAGCTTCAAGGCGGTGGCGCGCTGCCTCCGCGACGCCGTCCGCGTCGAGGGAGGTGGCATCCCGTCCACCAAGGGCAGCCTGTGACGGCGGCTCCTCGGATTGCCGTTCTCGACTACGGCATCGGCAACCTCCGGTCGGCCGAGAAGGCGCTGCAGCACGTCGGCGCGTCGGCCCGCTTGGTGACCGATCCGGCCGACGTCGACGCCGCCGACGCGGTGGTGTTGCCCGGCGTGGGCGCCTTCGGCGCGTGCGCCCGGGCCCTGCGCGCGAGCGGGCTCGAAGAACCGGCCCGCAAGGCGGTGGCTTCCGGCGTGCCGTTCTTCGGGGTGTGCGTCGGTTTCCAACTCCTGTACGAGGGCTCGGTGGAGTCACCGGGCGCGGAAGGGCTCGGCGTGTTCGACGGCCGCGTGGCGGCCTTGCCCCGTGGGGTCAAGCATCCGCAGATGCAATGGAACCAACTCGAGGTGGCGGACTCGGAGGCGGGCGAACCGGCACCGCTGCGCGGGCTGGGGACGCGTCCGTGGGTCTACTTCGTGCACTCGTTCGCGCCACCTGTCGGGGCGGAGACGGTAGCGGTGTGCGACTACGGCGGCCCGGTGGCCGCCTTGGTCGGCCGCGGCACCCTGTGGGGCGCGCAGTTCCACCCGGAGAAGTCGGGAGCGACCGGTCTGCGGCTTCTCTCGAACTTCGTCGATCTGGCTGCGGCGGCCTGAATGGACCTGGTTCCCGCCATCGATCTGCGCAGCGGCACCGCGGTCCGCCTGACCCAAGGCGACTTCGACCGTGAACAGCGGTACGGCGATCCCACCGAGCTCGCCGCGCGTTACATCGAAGGAGGCGCGCGTTGGATCCACGTCGTCGATCTCGACGCGGCCCGGACCGGCGTGCCGCACGAGCGCGCGGCGCTGAAGGAGATCGTGAGCTTGGCCGTGACGGCGTCGGTGTCCGTGCAGGCGGGCGGCGGCATCCGCACCGAGGACGCGGCGGAGGAGCTCCTGACATCGGCGGGTGTGGCGCGGGTGGTGCTTGGTACCGCCGCTTTGGAAGATCCCGCGCTTGCCGTGCGCTGCGCGCAGCGGTGGCCGGGCCGCGTCGCAGTCGGGCTCGACTACCGACTGGGGAGCGACGGGGTCGCCGAGGCACTGGCAGAGGGCTGGCTGGCCGGCTCGGGGCGATCGGTGACGGACCTCGTCGACCGGTGGGCCCGGGAGCCGTTCGGGGCCGTCGTCGTCACCGAGGTGGCCCGGGACGGGACGTTGGAAGGACCGAACGTCGACGCCCTCGCCGCGTTGCTGATGAGGACGGAACTTCCGCTCGTCGCCTCCGGTGGCGTCGGTGCGACGCACGATCTGTACCGGCTGGCGCACCTGCAGGCGCACGGCCGCCGGCTCGCCGGGGCGATCGTGGGCAAGGCGCTGGTCGAGGGCCGCTTCAGCGTGGAGGAGGGGTTGGCCGCATGCGCAGCGTGAGGCTGATCCCCTGTCTCGACGTCACCGGCGGCCGCGTCGTCAAGGGCGTCCAGTTCGTCGACTTGACGGACGAGGGCGACCCGGTCGAGCTCGCGGCGCGCTACGACGCCGAGGGGGCCGACGAGGTCACCTTCCTCGACATCACCGCCTCGTCGGACGAGCGCGAGACCATGGTCTCGGTCGTGGAGCGCACGGCCGAGCAGGTGTTCATTCCCTTGACGGTGGGCGGCGGGGTCCGGGCGGCGGAGGATGCACGCCGCCTCCTCCGGGCTGGCGCAGACAAAATCGCGGTGAACACAGCCGCCGTCGAGCGACCGGAGTTGGTGCGTGACATCGCGGACGAGTTCGGGGGCCAGTGTGCCGTGGTCGCGATCGACGCCCGGGCGCGGGAGGGCGGCGCCGGGTGGGAGGTCTACACGCACGGCGGCCGGACGCCCGTGGGCCGTGACGCCGTGGCGTGGGCGATCGAGTGCGCGGGCAACGGAGCCGGCGAGATCCTCCTCACTTCGATGGACCGCGACGGGACCAAGGACGGGTTCGACCTGGCGCTCACGCGCGCCGTCGTCGACGCCGTCGACATCCCCGTGGTGGCCTCGGGCGGGGTCGGGCGCCTGCAGGACCTGGTGGACGGTGCCGTCGACGGCGGGGCCGACGCGGTGTTGGCCGCGTCGATCTTCCACCGTCGGGAGTTCACCATCGGCGAGGCGAAGGCGTACATGGCCGACCACGGCGTCACCGTCCGACCCGTCTGACCCGGTCTGACCCGTGTGACCGGTCTGACCTGGAATGCCGCCATCGTGCGGTACCGTGCCTAGGTGCCCACGTCGACGACCAAGAACGGAACGAACCAGGCCAAGGCCCCTAAAGCCGACGAGGTGGAGCCGTCCGACACGGCCACGCAGGGCCCGCACGCTTCTGCTCCGCGTCCGAGCCGGGCGCCCAAGACCGAGGACAAGCAGCCGATCACGGTCCTCTTCGACCGCGTCATGGTGCAGATATCGCAGTCGGATGGGGAGCGGCGCTCCCGGGCGGGAATTTTGATCCCGGCCACCGCGCAGATCACACGCCGCCTCACCTGGGCGGATGCGGTCGCCGTCGGCCCCCACGTGCGCTCGGTGAAGGTGGGTGACACCGTGCTCTTCAACCCCGAGGACCGCTTCGAGGTCGAAGTGCACGGCGAGGAGTATGTGATCCTGCGTGAGCGGGACATCCACGCGATCGCGTCGCCGCGCAACGACAGCGGAACGGGGCTGTATCTATGAGCGAGCTATGAGCGAGACCTCGACTCCGGCCACCTCGGCGGGGCCCGTGCCCGAGGGGGTGGCCCTCAGCTACGACCAGGACCTGGTTGCCGCGATGGACTTCGCCAAGGACGCCGACGGACTGGTGCCGGCCATCGTGCAGGACGCCACCGACGGAACCGTGCTCACGGTCGCCTACATGGACGCCGAGGCGTTGCGGCGGACGCTCCGCTCGGGGCGGACGTGGTTCTACAGCCGCAGCCGCCAGGAGTACTGGCAGAAGGGTGAGACATCGGGGGACCGCCAGTACGTGCGCGAGGTGCGCATGGACTGCGACGGCGACGCGCTCGTCGTCCTGGTGGACCAGCACGGGCGCGGTGCGTGCCACACCGGCGAACGGACCTGCTTCTACCGCACCATCGGCACGGGCCCGGGGGTGCCCGCGCCGTGACGTCTGTGACGCCCGTGACGCCCGTGACGCCCGCGGCGCCCGTGACGCCCGCGGCGCCTGCGGCGCCCGACGGCGACTCGGGCGTCGGGGCCGCACTCGCCTTCCGACCCGACGCCGCCGAGTTCGCCGCGCTGGCCAAGAAGCACGCCATCGTCCCCGTCTGGTGCGAGGTGGTGGCCGACACGCTCACGCCCGTCGCCTGCTTCGCCAACGTCGTGGGCGAAGGGAACGGCTTTCTCCTCGAATCCGTCGAGGGCGGCGAGCGCTGGGGCCGCTACTCGTTCGTCGGCCGGCGGCCGCTGGCGACGCTCACGGCGCGGGGCCGTCACGTCGAGACGACCGGGCGGCTCGGCCTCAGCGACTCAGGCGACGGGATCCTGGCCGCCGTCGACGCATTGGTGACCCGCTTCCAGTCGCCGGCGTTGCCGGGGCTGCCGCCGCTGCACGGGGGGCTGGTCGGGTATCTCGGCTACGACGTGGTGCGCGAGGTCGAGCGCCTGCCCGACCCGCCGACCGACGATGCCGGGCAACCCGACGCCGCGCTGGTGGTGATCGGGCAATTCTGCGCGTTCGACCACTGGCGCCAGCGCATCGTGCTCATCGACAACGTGGTCGTGCCGGACGCGCCGGACGGGGTGGTCGACGCCTCGGCCGCGGCGGAGGCCTACGACGCGGCGTGCGCGCGGCTGCGCGAGCTGGCGGCGGACTGTGCGGGCCGCGGGCCCCGGGCCGGCGAGCTGGTGGCGGCGCCGCCGCCCGGGCTCGAGAAGGCCGAGGCGGCGCGGACGATGACGTCCGAGCAGTACGGGGGGTGCATCGATGCGGCCAAGGAGTACATCCGCGCCGGTGACATTTTCCAGGTCGTGCTGTCGCAGCGCTACGACTTCGCCTTGGGGGCCGAGCCCTTCGACGTGTACCGGGCCCTGCGGCTGCTGAATCCGAGCCCGTACCTGTACTTCCTGCGCTTTCCCGAGGTGACCGTCGTGGGCGCGTCGCCCGAGCCGATGGTGCGGTTGCGCGACGGGGTCGTGACCTCGCGGCCGATCGCCGGCTCGCGCCCTCGGGGCGAGAGCGAGGCGCACGACCGGCTGCTCGAGGGCGAGTTGGCAGAGGACCCGAAGGAGCTGGCCGAGCACATCATGCTGGTGGACCTGGCGCGCAACGACGTGGGCCGGGTCGTGCGGTTCGGCACCGAGAAGGTGGACGAGCTGATGACGATCGAGCGCTACAGCCACATCATG
Organism: Acidimicrobiales bacterium; assembly: GCA_035551835.1. GTDB lineage: Bacteria > Actinomycetota > Acidimicrobiia > Acidimicrobiales > RAAP-2 > Bog-473. The sequence goes on from DASZMN010000043.1 coordinate 10,530, forward strand.
CACATCACCTCGCAGGTTTCGGGCGAGCTGGCCGAGGGCAAGGGACCGATCGACGTCCTGCGCGCCACCCTGCCCGCCGGGACGCTCTCGGGGGCACCCAAGGTCCGGGCCATGGAGATCATCGACGAACTCGAGGTGACCAAGCGCGGCGTGTACGGCGGCGTCGTGGGCTACATCGACTTCTCCGGCAACGTCGACACCGCGATCGCCATCCGCACCATGGTGGTGATGCGCGACGGCCGGGCCAGCGTGCAGGCTGGGGCCGGGATCGTGGCGGACAGCGACCCGGTGTCCGAGGACGAGGAATGCGCGCACAAGGCGGGAGCGCTGTTGGTGGCGGTCACCGCGGCGCGGCGCATGGGCGCGGCGCGCCGGGCGTTCGAGTCGTGAACACGAGCACGAGCACGGGCACGAGCGCGGGCACGAGCGCGAGGGACGCCATCGCAGCCGACACGGCCGCGTTGCGGGACGGAGCGGGCGCGTTCGGGTCCTCACGTGACGTGCTGGCCGTGCGCGGGCCCGACGCCGAGGCGTATCTGCAGGGCCAGCTCAGCCAGGACGTGACTGCGCTGGCCGTGGGCGCGTCGGCCGACTCGCTGCTGCTCGAGCCGGACGGCAAGGTGACTGCGCTGGTGCGGGTGACCCGCACGGACGGGCAGGGGTTCGTCCTCGACGTCGATGCCGGGTACGGCGCTGCCGTGGTGGCCAGGTTGCGGCGGTTTTTGTTACGGGCCAAGGTCGAACTGGAATCCCTCGATTGGCGGTGCCTGTCGCTGCGCGGCGCCGGCGTCGCCGAGGCGGCGGGGGGCTTGCTGACCGTCTTGGCCGAACGGGGCGTGTTGACGCTGCCCTTCGAGTGGAACGGCTGGCGCGGGGTCGACCTGCTCGGGCCCTCCGACGTCGTGCTCGTGGCCGGACCGGATCGCGTCGTGCTCCCGCCGGGCGTCGTCGCCTGCGGGGCTGACGCAGTGGAGGCGTGTCGCATCGTCTCGGGCGTCCCAGCCATGGGCGCCGAGCTCACGGCGAAGACCATTCCCCACGAGGCGGGCATCGTGGCGCGCACCGTCAATTTCAGCAAGGGGTGCTACACGGGCCAGGAGCTGGTGGCCCGGATCGACTCGCGCGGGGGCAACGTGCCACGGCGCCTGGTGGGGATCGTGGCGCCGGCGGGCCCACCCGAGACGGACCGGCTGTCCCCGGGGATGACGCTGCACGCCGGCGAGGTCCCGGCGCAGGACAGCCCGTCCGACGACAAGGTGGTTGGCACTTTGACGTCGGCCGCCTGGAGCGCGGAGGTCGACGCCTGGGTCGGCCTCGGCTACCTGCATCGAAACGTCGAAGCCCCCGGCCCGGCCCGTGTGCGCTCGGGGGATGGGACGGGCGGTTCGCGACCGGTCCGGGTGGCGTTGCTGCCGCTCGCCGGCTGAGGCGGTCCGTGGGTGCCTGACGACCTGCTCCGCCCGCAAGGGCGAGGGGCGCTCAGGGTGGTGGGCGTGTGCGGGATGGTCGGCTACGCGCTGTGGCTCGCGGCGACGACGCCGTTCAGTTCGCCGGCCAACATCCTCACCGCAATCGCGATCGTGGTCGTCGTCGCCTTGGTGATCGCCCGGTGGCCCGTGCGGCCGACCCGTGTGGTGATCCCGGCGCAGGAACGGCCCGCGCATCCGTATCTCGGATGGGTCGTGCTGTTCGGCGTCATCGTCGCGTGGGAGCTCGTCATGTATCTCGTCCGCGGCAGCCGGAGCGAGCATCCCACCCTCAGCTCGATGGCGGACGCATTCGACCGGTACAACTACGGGTTGAAGGCCGTCGCGAGCTTCGCGTGGTTGTGGCTCGGGACCGCGATCGTGCGGGCGGGCACGCCGGCGGCCTCACGCACGGCGATGCAAGGGGTTGCGCCGTCGTGAGCTCCGCTCCGAGCTACGCCGTGTGGGCGGTCATCGGCGCGCTCGCGCTGGCGCTGTGGGTCGCGTCGCTGACCCCGGCGGGACGACGCGTCATCGTCCGGCCGGCGGCGGTGTTGCGGCGCCTGGCCACCGATCCCTGGTTGAGGGTGCCGCTCCTCCTCGGCTGGGGATGGGTGGGCTGGCATCTGTTCGCCCGTTGAGGGCTGAGGGCTGAGGGCTGAGGGCTGAGGGCTGAGGGCTGAGGGCGCACCCCAATTGCAACCGGACGTCACCCGGAGACGACACGGCCAAGGTGCACCCTCTGTGCATGGGGATGGGGGTAACGGAGCAAGAGCAGCGGGAGGTGAGCGTCGCAGGGGGTGAGGCGCTCCCCGAGCTCAAGCCGTGGCGCGAGGTCGGGTGGATCTTCCGCGACGGGGGCTGCGAGGCCATCGAGCGGCGAGGCGATCGCACCCGCGCCCGGACGCTGGTGGACTGATGGTCAAGGTCATCCACCTCTCCGATGACGGCACCGAGAAGGCGGCCGTCGTCCTCGATGACTTCACCGTTGAGGTCGTCTACTCGGGGATAGCCGACATGTTGCGCGACGCCGCAACCGCACAGGCCGCCGACGTGATGCCGTCGTTCGGCTTGCCTCGCGCGGCACGTCAGCGCCGCGAGAAATTGCTGACCCGAGTTCGCAGCTGAGCACCGGGGAGGTTGGCGGGGCCGCGTGACGGGCCCGTTCCCGACCCTGTTTGCTACGTTCAGCGTGACGGCGGGCAGGCCTGCGGGTGCTGTTCTCTGGTTGGCAGGGTTCTCGAAACGGTGGCGAGGTGGAGTGTGGTGGGTCGACGGTGGGCGGGGGGCGTGCTGGCGGCGCTCTGTGTTGCCGCGGGTGCGCTGGGCACCCTCGCCGTCGGCCTGCTGGCTCCGCCGCACGACGGTGGGATCGCATCTGGCGTGGCCGCAGCGCCGGCTCGGGGTTCCGCTTCGGCGCCGGAGCCGTTGTCCCCTCGACCGGCCGGCGGCGCCTCGTCCGCGGAGACCTTCGTCTCCCGCTCGAGCGGTCTCGCCGAAGCCGGTGAGGCCACCGCCTCCGGTTGTGCCCCCGCTCTGGCGTACCTCCGGGCCTACGCGGCTCCCGGCTTCTCGTTCGAATGCCCCGGCTACGCGGACGGGCACCAGGCCATGACGAAGTGTGTCTCGCAGGCGTCGCCGTGCAGCGTGCAACGCCTCATCGTCATCGCAGATCCTTGTCCGGACGCGTACATGAACGAGGCATCCAACTCGTGGGCGCTCACCGGAGCATCGGATGCGCCCCTCGACCCCTACGGATCCTGCGCCTGACGGGCACCATGGGCCTGGGGCCAAATGACGCGCCGCTACGCTGAAGCGCTATGCCCACCTATCTGGAGGAGATCCTGACCTCCCATCGGGCTCGCGCCGCCGCCGACGATCGCGTGCTCGCTGACCTGGTGGAACAGGCGCGGGCAACGCCCCGACCGCTGGACTTTGCGGCCCCCCTCCGGGGCGACGGACTTTCCTGCATCGCGGAGATCAAGCGGCGTTCACCTTCGAAGGGCGACCTGGACCGCGAGCTGCAGCCGGACCTGGTCGCCAAGGAGTACGTGACGGGGGGCGCCGCGTGCCTGTCCGTCCTCACGGACGACCGCTTCTTCGGCGGATCGCCCGCCGACCTGGCCGCGGCGAGGCAGGCCGTGGGCCTGCCGGCGCTGCGCAAGGACTTCACCGTCCAGGAGGCCGACGTGGTGGATGCCCGGTTGATGGGTGCAGATGCCGTGCTGCTCATCGTCGCCGCGCTCGACGACGATGCACTCCGGGCCTGCGCGGCCCGGGCGAGCGAGCTCGGGCTGGCCGCGCTCGTCGAGGTCCATGACGAAGCCGAGCTTGCGCGCGCCCTGGCCGCCGGCTCGACCATGATCGGCGTGAACCAGCGCGACCTCCGCACCTTCGAGGTGGACCACGATCGGGCGTGCGCGCTGGCGGGAAGGATCCCGCCCGACGTGCTCGCAGTGGCCGAGTCGGGGATCCGTGACGCCGACGACGCCCGGCGCCTGGCGCGGGCAGGCTACGACGCCGTTCTCGTCGGAGAGGCGCTCGTTCGGTCGGGCGACAGGGTGGGCCAATTGCGTGAACTGGTCGGGCACCCGGTCGGGACGCGATGAAGCCGTGAGCAAAGCGCTGTTCGTCAAGATCTGTGGCATCACGTCCGAGGCCGACGCGTTGCTCTCCGTCAGCCTCGGCGCCTCAGCGGTGGGGTTCATCTTTGCGCCCTCGCCCCGCCAGATCGGGGTCCAGCTCGCAGGCGACATCGCCAAGCGATTGCCCGAACACATCCTGACCGTGGGGGTGTTCCGCAACGAGGCGCCGCAACGTGTGGTCGAGGCGGTGCGCATGGCTGGGCTCGGGGCCGCCCAATTGCACGGGCAAGAGACGGCCGAGGACACCCAGTGGGTCCGGTCCCGTGTGCCCATGGTGATCAAGGCCTTCCGCGCCGGCGAGCGCGCCATCGCCCGGTTCGGGGAGTTCGGCGCCGACTTTCTCATGGTCGACGGGGACAACCCGGGATCCGGCGAGGTCTTCGACTGGCGCCTGGCCGAGGGGGTGGCGGACCACCACCGACTCATCGTCTCCGGCGGACTGCGGCCCGACAACGTGGCGCAAGCGGTCGCCCACCTGCGTCCCGGTGGCGTGGACGTGTCGACCGGCGTCGAGTCGTCGCCCGGCCGGAAGGACCCATTGCTCGTGCGCGACTTCATCACGAACGCCCGGCTGGCGGATGAAGAAATGGCGGCGCGCGACCCGATGGACGAGGAGACCGCCGAAGAGCCCTACGACTGGAGGGAGGGGTGAGCGACCTCGGCCGCATGGCCCGGCCGGGTCCGGACGGACGCTTCGGTGAGTTCGGTGGCCGCTTCGTCCCGGAGTCCCTCATGACGGCGTGCCTCGAGCTGGAGAAGTGGTTCGACGACGCGTGGGACGATCCGGCGTTCCGGGCCGAGCTCAACGGGCTGTTGCGCGACTACGGCGGACGCCCGACGCCCGTCACAGAGTGCGCCCGGCTGTCCGAGCGGCTCGACGTGCGCGTCCTCCTCAAGCGCGAGGACCTCGCGCACACGGGGTCGCACAAGTTGAACAACGTGGTCGGCCAGGCCCTGTTGACCAAGCGGATGGGCAAGGGCCGCATGATCGCCGAGACGGGTGCCGGGCAGCACGGCGTCGCGGCCGCGACCGCCGCGGCCTTGTTCGGGCTCGAGTGCACCGTCTTCATGGGCGAGGTGGACACCAAGCGCCAAGAGCTCAACGTGTTTCGTATGGAGCTGCTCGGCGCCGAGGTACGCGCCGTGACATCGGGGAGCCGAACCCTCAAGGACGCCGTCAACGAGACGATGCGCGAATGGGTCGCATCGGTCGAGACCACGCACTACTGCATCGGATCGGTGATGGGCCCCCATCCCTTCCCCTACATGGTGCGGCAATTCCAACGGGTGGTGGGGGAGGAGGCGTACGCCCAATGCCGCTCCCTCCTGGGTGACGCAGATCCCGACGTGGTGGTGGCGTGCATCGGGGGCGGCTCGAACGCGGCGGGGACGTTCGCCGGATTCGTGGACACGCCGGCCCGCCTGGTCGGCGTCGAGGCGGCCGGGGGCGCCGCCATCACGAACGGAATCCCTGGCGTCCTGCACGGCATGCACTCTCGGTTGCTCCAAGACGAGGCGGGCCAGATCGAGGAGGCGGAATCCATCTCCGCCGGGTTGGACTACCCGGGGCTCGGCCCCGAGCATGCGCACCTCGCCGCTACCGGACGAGCGGAGTACACGACGGCGAGCGACGAGGAGGTGCTCGAGGCCTTTCGCCTGCTCAGCCATACGGAGGGGATCATTCCCGCGCTCGAATCGGCCCACGCCGTGGCGTGGGTGGCGCGGAGCGCAGGCACCGACGCGCTGCCGACGGGTTCCACGGTGTTGATCACCCTTTCGGGCCGCGGGGACAAGGACGTTGCGCAGGTCCGCGAGATCTTCGGTCGGGCGGGCCATGCCTGACCTCGAGAAGGCGCTCCGGTCCAAGCGCGAGGAGGGGCGGAAGCTCCTCATTCCCTACCTCATGGGAGGCATGACCGCGGACTGGGGAGAGTCCTTGGCGGCCGTCGTCGCGGCGGGGGCCGATGCCGTGGAGGTCGGCATCCCGTTCTCGGACCCCATGATCGACGGGCCGGTGATCCAGGAGGCGGGACTGCGGGCGCTGACCCGCGGCACCGTGCCCCAGGACGTGCTCGACGGCATCGCCCGGGCCGAAGCGCCGGTGCCGATCGCGATGATGACGTACTACAACATCGTCTTCCGGGCCGGCCACAAACGGATGGCCCGCTCTCTGGCCACGGCCGGCGTGAGCGGGGCCATCGTGCCGGACCTCTCGCTCGAAGAGCTTGCGCCCTGGGCGGTCGAGGCGGATGCGGCGGGAATCGACACCGTATTGCTGGTGGCGCCGTCGAGCCCCGACGAGCGGGTGGCGCGGATCTGCGCCCGGGCCCGCGGTTTCGTCTACGCGGTGGCCCGCATGGGCGTGACGGGTGAACGCCAGGAACTGGGCGGCGAGGCGGCCAAGGTGGTCGAACGCATCCGCCGGCACACGGACTTGCCGGTCTGCGTGGGCGTCGGCGTCTCCACGCCCGACCAGGCCGCCGAGGTGTGCGAGGTGGCCGACGGTGTCGTGGTGGGATCGGCGCTGGTGCGCCGTCTCATCGAGGGCGAGGGCCCCGAAGGTGCGGCCGCCCTCGTCGGATCCCTCCGTCAGGCGATCGATTAGGCCACGGCCCGGCCCCGCAGCGCCCGGGCGACGATGGCGGCGAGGGCGCGTTGCCCGGCGGCCGTCGGGTGCGCGGTGCGCCACACGTAGTCGGTAAGGGACTGCTCGGCCTGGTCGGCGCGCGCCACGAGCGACGCGCAGGTCCCGCCGGCGTGCAGCGCCGAACCCGCCGCCCGGCACGCCTTCGCCGCCAGGATGTGCTCGGCGTCAGCGGCCAACGTGGCGTCGGGCACCCGCTCGGAGGAGAAGACCCACGGCTCGGCCGTGCAGATGCCGTGGCCGTCGACGGCGCCGGCGACGTTCACCATCAGGACGTTGCGCACACCGTGTGCCCGCGCGTCCGCCACGGCGCCGGCGATCGCGTCGTTCAAGGCGGACAGGACGACCTGCGCCGCCGCGGCGGTCGACGAGGCGTTCTCCTTGAGGCCCGTGCAGACGAGGTTCGTACCGAGCCCCGACGCTGAGGTGTCGTCCGCGATCTGCCCGGCGGCGGGAATGGGCTGGTAGTAGTTCAGGACGGCCACGGTCGCCGCATTCGGCGCCACCCGTTCGATCGCCGCCGCCAGGCTGCCGCGCACGCGCGACAGCTCCGTGGTGAGGGCAGGCGCGACCGCCGCGTTCTGCACGCAGTCGGTACCCAGGCCGAGGCTGGTACCGAGGACACGGGCCAGCTCGTACTCGAGACACGCGCTGAAGTGAATGTCGTCGGCTCCGTCCTGGAGCAGCACCAGTCGCGCCGGGTGCTGACGCAACCCGGACGCGGCGATCTCGTCAGCGAGGTTCCGGGCCTGGCGGGCGGGGTGCCGGCATTGGCCGTCCCGTTGGGTGTTATCGGCCGGGTCGGCCACGGCCCCGCTGATGGCCAGCTGGTCGCCCACCAGCTGGCAGTTGGTCGATCGCACGGTCATGGTGAGGCCCAGGTCGCTCGACACGAGGCTGGGATAGGCGAGCGTCGAGGGGCCTTGTGAGACGTCGCCGCTCGGCAGGCCGGGCTGCGGGCTGGGATAGGGGTTGGCCAGGCCGTGTCCGTACGGCACCGAATCACCGAGCGCGACGGCCCGGGTGGACTGGGCGGGGTGCGGCGTTGGGGGCGTCGTGTTGCGGGTGACGATGACCACGCCACCCGCGACGGCCGCGATGAGGACGACGCCGGCGACGACCCAGGGGATGGGGGAGCGGCGAAGCGAGCCGACCCAGGACTGGAGCCTCCCCATTCGATGAACCTCACGACCTCACCGCTCGCGCGTCGCTGCCGGACGGCAAACGGAGCAGCGACCCTACCGGCCCGGATCGTCCCGGCGGCTTCGGCCCCTTGCTCTGCTTCGTGGCGCGGCTGATCGGGGGCGGCGTCCGTCGTGGGGCGATCGGTAAATCAGCCCGGAGGCAGCAGGACCAGGCAGCCGTTGTGGCCACCGAAGCCGAACGAATTCGACAGGACCGCAGCAGGCTCCCAGGACAGGGGCTCTCCGTGCACGATGCGAATGGTGATCTCCGGGTCCGGCACTTCGTAGCCCGCCGTGGGCGGAATGGTCGCGTTGTGGATGGTCAGGACGGCCGCCACCGCTTCGATGGCGCCGGCCGAGGCGAGGCCGTGCCCGGTGACGCCCTTGGTCGACGTCACCAGCGGTCCTGGTTCGCCGAAAACCTTGGCGATGGCGCGCGCCTCGGCCAAGTCGTTCAGAGGGGTAGAGGTCCCGTGTGCGTTGATGTGTCCGACGTCCGCCGGAGCCAGGCCCGCGTCGACCAGCGCCAGCTCCATGCAGTTCACGGCGCCCGCCCCGTCCGGCGCCGGCGCCGTGATGTGATGGGCGTCGGCCGTACTTGCGGCGCCTGCGAGCTCGGCGTAGATGGTGGCGCCTCGCGCGACGGCGCGGTCCCACTCTTCGAGGACGAGCGCGGCCGCACCCTCAGTCATCACGAACCCGTCACGCCTCGCGTCGAACGGGCGCGAATTGCCCGAGGTCGACAACGCCGTCATATTGGCGAAGGCGGCCATCGCCACGGGGTGCATGCTTGCTTCTGAGCCGCCGCCAATGGCCACGTCGCAGCGGCCCGAGGCGATGAGACGAGCGGCGGCGGCGATGGCGTGGGTGCCGGCTGCGCACGCCGTGCAGATGACCTCGGACGGTCCCCGCCAGCCGAGGCGCATGGAGATGCCCGCGGCACCGGCATTGGCCATCATCATCGGGACCAGCCGGGGCGAGACACGGTCGGCGCCCTTGTCGTTGTACACCCCGACCTGGCCGGCCAGGGTCTCGAACCCGCCGACGCCCGTGGCGAACACGACACCGGCCTTGGCGGGGTCAACGTCCAACTCACCGGCCGCGTTGATCGCCATGTCGGCCGAGATCATTGAGAGCTGGGCGAAGCGGTCGAGCTGGCGCGCCTCCTTCGGCCCGAACCAGTCCTTGGGGTCGTAACCGCGCACCTCGCCGCCGACGACGGAGGGGTGGAGGAGACCGTCCCAGAGCGCGTCGACGCCGACACCGCAGCAGGTGATCGCCCCGAGGCCGGTGACGGCGATCCGCCGCCCTCGGATCGGACCGTCGGCGCCGATCCCGAGTTGCATCAGAGCTTGGACGAGATGAGGTCGAACGCCTGCCCGATTGTCGTGATGTCCTCGAGCTCCGTCTCTTCCACCGTGATGTCGAAGGCCTCTTCGAGGGCCATCACGAGTTCCACCAGGTCAAGGCTATCGGCGTCGAGGTCGTCAGCGAACTTTGCCTCCTTCGTGACCTTCTCAGCCGGTACCTGCAGCACTTCCACGGCGCACTCGCGAAACTTCTCGAACGCTGCGTCGCTGTCCACAATTCGCTCCTTCTGTCTTGGTTTCCAGAACGCTACAGCCCCATACCCAGTCCGCCGTCGACCGGAATCACGGCGCCCGTCAGGTAGGCCGCGCCATCCGAGGCCAGGAACCCCACGACATTGGCCACGTCATGGACGCTGCCCGCCCGACCGAGGGGTACCTGCCCGGTCATCAGGGCCACCCGGTCGGCCCCCAAGGCGGCCGTCATGTCGGTATCGATGAGGCCTGGCGCCACCACGTTCACAGTGATCTGCCTGCTGCCGACCTCCCGGGCGATGGCGCGCGCCATGCCGACGAGGCCCGCTTTTGACGCGGCGTAGTTGGCCTGACCGGGCAGACCGACGAAGGCACCGACGGACGACACGAAGATGATGCGCCCGGTATGGAGGCGGAGCATCTTGGCCACGGCCCGTTTCGCGACCCGAAACGACCCGGTGAGGTTCGAGTCGATGACATCGTGAAACGCTTGGTCGCTCATCCGGAGCATGAGGGCGTCCATGGTGATGCCCGCGTTGGCGACCAACACCTCCACGGGTCCCCACTGTGCCTCGACCGCAGCAAACGCCGCTTCGACTTCCTCCGCGTTGCGCACGTCGCACCGCACGGCCAGGAAGCGGTCGGCGGGCGACCCCGCGGGGGCCTCGGGGGCGGTGTCCGAACGGTAGGTCGTCGCCACCTGGTCGCCGTTGGCCAGGAACCACTCGACACACGCAGCGCCGATGCCGCGCGTCCCGCCGGTCACGAGCACGACTGCCATCAGGTCGTTTCGGGCACACGGAGCCACACGAGGGGCTGGCCCTCCTGGACTCGTTCGCCCTCGGCGGCCAGCCAGCCGATGACCTCTCCCGCGAAGGGGGTGCGGACCTCCGACACGCCGACCCGTCCCACCAGGTCGCCGACCTCTATGGCCGAGGACGGTCCAGTCGCGTCGCCGGCCGTGCCGGGCAACAGCCCCGCACCGGGCGCCTGCAGTGAGGTCTCGGGAGAGAAGATTCCGCTGGAAGGGCTCACAACGACACGGTCCGACATGTAGAGGTGCTCACCCTGGTGCAGTGCGGGCTCTGCTCGCCAGGTGCCCGCCGCACTGATCTGGTCCATCAGGGTGTCGAGGTCTTCGGGCTTGGAGACCGAAAGCGACTGGATCTCGGGCAGGCTGCGCTTCGCCAGGCCGCTGAGGACACCGCCCGGACCAAGCTCCAGGAGTGAGGTGAGCCCCAACCCAGCAAAGGTCTCGAGGGTCTGTCGCCAGCGCACGGGCGAGCACAACTGAGCGGACAGGAGTCCGGGCCAGTCGGCCGGGTCGTCGTGCACGTGCGCGTCGACGTTGGCGACGACCCGCACCTCGGGGGTGAGGAAGTCCACTTCGGCCAGGGCCTTGCGCAGGTCGGCCCGTGCGCCCTGCATCAACGGCGTATGGAATGCGCCCGACACCTGGATCGGCATGACCCTCTTGGCGCCGAGGCCTTTTGCCAGCTCGCCGGCGCGGGCGACCGCCTCGGGCGTCCCGGCGATCACCACCTGCCCGGGTGCGTTGTAGTTGGCGACCCAGACGTCGCCTTCGGCCCGCATGCAGGCGGCCTCCGCGTCGTCGTCGGCGATGCCGAGTAGGGCCGCCATGGTCCCCGGCGCTTCCTCGCCCGCCCGGGCCATCGCTTCGCCGCGGGCCACGACGAGACGGATCCCGTTATCGAATCCTATGGCGCCGCTCGCCACGAGGGCTGTGTACTCGCCCAGACTGTGCCCGGCGCAGGCAGCCGGGGTGAGGCCGATCCGCTCGACGGCATCGAGCACGACGAGGCTCAGCACGGTCGTCGCCAGCTGCGCGTTCTCGGTCCGGGTCAGCTCCTCAATCGGCGCCGTGAGCAGAAGCTGGGAAAGGTCGCGGCCGGCTGCGTCCGACGCCTCCTCCACGACCTCCCAGGAGGGGTGGTCGACCCATGGTTCCCCCATGCCGGCGCGCTGCGAACCTTGTCCGGGGAAGGTGAAAACCAACACGAATGCGACGGCTCCCATCGTCGGCGGGCAGAAGAACCCACAGTGTGGCATGTCGGCCCTGCGGCGTCGGCACGAAGGCGCCGCCTTCGCACCGCGGGTGCGATGTGCGGGGCCTCCTCGCAGCTTGTGGCTGGTTACCGCCGGGAAACTAGGTGCGACGCGAGGTGCGACCAGGCAGGCCTTCCCGGACTGCCGTCGCGTCCCGACACCGGACGGCCGACGTCAGACCCGGTTCCCCCGGCCGACGTCAGGTGCCCGTCGGGGGAGCGAGCGCCGTCACGCAGCCCTGGAGCACGCTGAGGCCCGCGGCATTCGCTGTCTGCGGAGGTGCGGTCGCTTGGTCCCCTGACGCCCCGGACCCGGTGCCGCTGTCGGCACCGGGCTGGGTGGTGGTCGTCGTGGTGGACGGCACGGTCGTCGGGACGGTGGTCGTCGGGTCCGAGGTGGTCGTCGTCGGCAGCAGGGGGGACAGCTTCGAGGTCGGCTGGGTGGTCGTCGTGGTCGTGCTGGTCGTAGTCGGGACCGACGTCGTCGCCACGCTGGCCGGAATCGTCGTCGTCGTGTCGGTCGTCGTCGTTCCCGCCGCTCCGGAAGGTGCGGTCGAGGCCGGTGGCGTCGACACGAGCGTGGCGGTGGTGCACGCACCAGCCTTTTGCAGCGTCGTCACGTCGGCCACCAGGCGCACGAGCGATTTGTTCTGTGCGGCGTTGTCGGACGTGAGTGTCGACACGGCGAGCTGCAACGCCCTTTCCGTCGCATCTCGGTGGTGCCGCGCCGCCTTGGCCGCTGCGGCTGACGCCTGTGAGCTCGTGAGCAGGTCCCCTCCGACGATGCGGGCGTACTGGTTGGCGTCGACACTCTGAGGGCTCGGCGTACCGAACGGGCCGTTGGTCCTCCCGGCCGCGACGAAGCTGCTCTGGTAGAGACCGCTGTCCACGTACTCCTCGATGGCGAAGTGTCGGAGTGCCGCTTCCGCTACGGCGGCCTTGCCCTCGGCGACGGAGAGCGCCGATTGGGCCGTCGACAACTGCTGATTCGTCGTGGACACGTCCTGCTGCGCCAGAGCGGCCGCGACGACGCTCAATTGGTACGAGTGCAGGTCGGACCGCACGTTGCCGAAGACCTCGAGTGCGGGCGACTGCTCCAGGACGGCCGCAGCCAGGCTTCCGCTCGAGCCCAGGATCGTGTCCGAGTAGCAGGGCGTCCCGTTGGCGGACGGCGCACACCATTGGCTCTGGTCGACGACGGCGAGGAACGCCGCTGGGGGCGAGACGTTGCCCGCCCTGAGGCCCGCGGCGATGGCGGTCATGTTGGGTTGGAGGATCGTCGCCACCGTCGCGGCGCACCCCGAGATCCAGTCGGCGAAGGCGGGAAAGCCGTTGGAGGACATCGTCACGGGCAGCGGCGTGTTGTTGACGTCGGTCGTGCGTGCTGTGTTGAACGGGTTGTAGGCGGCCGAATTGTTGGTCGACCCACCCTCCGCCACCTGCCACTCGTCGAGATCGGCGACGTTGGACTGGTTCGCGGGAGCTCCGACGCCTTGCAGCACGCACAACTCCCACCCCGTCGGCAGCGGGGTGTTCCCACCGCCCGACGCCGCCGCCGCCGATCCGCTCACTCCCCAGGGCGCGATGCCGGCGCCGAGCGCGGCCAGGCCCAGCGACAGGGCCATGATGAGGAGGGACGTCGTGCGTTTCATGTCAAAGAGATCCGGGATGCTCCGGCCGTTGGGGAGTGAGGCCCGCGGCCGCCCGCCTGCGGATCCTCTCTGGAAATGAACCTCAAGATTGGCATGGAACGCGTTGACCGTGCCGTCTTCAGGTATCGGCCCTGGCGGGGGCCGACTTGAGCCGCTGCCGCGGCGCCTTCACCTGCCGTTTGGAGCAGCCCGAGCCCACATCCCGAGGCGTTCCTGCCTCGAACGCATCGGGGTCAATCGCAGGGAGTGCACGGAGTGGGATTCGAACTTTCGCAAGGAGCATCCGGGTCGGTCCCTGCAATCCGCAGACGTCCAGGCCAGCCGGCTTTCGGGACGAGTCGGAAGCGGCGCCGTGATGCCTATCCGGGGCAATCCGCAGGCGTCAGTGACCTCCTTGTTACCCGCGAGGGGCGAGAAACGCTCGGGCTTTTAGTGGGTGCCTGGCTTCCACCACTCTTTAGCGAGGAGCGCCCCGCACTCGTCGGCCGCGTTCTGATGGGTGGCCTGAGCGGATCTCACGGCATCGGGAAGGGCCCCTCCGCCGCCGGGAACGTCCGTGTACTCGGCTTCGTGCTCCCCGACAACCTTCGCGGCCGTCTCGGCACGGTCGAACGCTGTCAGCACGTCAATGATCGATGTCATGGGGTGAAATGGTACTGAGGCGTAAGGTACGTGGATGCGTCGAATCTCCCCCCAGGACGTCGCTGCGGCGATGGAGAAGCGCCTGCGCCTGCGGCCGGCCGTGGTGCACCCCGTGAGCGCCCTGGAGATCCGCCAGCGCGTGCAGCGGTGCTACTTCGGGCGCCGCCCGCCGCGCTGAGTCGCTGGGATCGTGTGCGAGCCAAGAGACAGGCCACCTCGGGACAGGACGAAAAAGTAACCGGATCGGATCAGGTGGCGAGCAGCCTGGCCTTCTGTGCGGAGAATTCCTCCTCCGTTAGAAGTCCCGACGCCTTTAGATCACCAAGCTTCTTCAGCTCGTCTGCTATCGAGAGGGGTGCCGCTGGACT
>DASZMN010000044.1:0-1509 GCA_035551835.1 Acidimicrobiales bacterium
CCTGGTGGGGTGCGCTCGTCTCTACGTCCAGGGCCGGCTGCAGCACGACCGAGCTCATGCGGCGTTCTGGGCCGACCATGTGCGAGCTCACCTGACGCTCAGGCCTGCCAGCGACAGACCTTCACGCGCCTGACAGCGCAAGCGCGGGCCGAGCTCGCTGTGTGGGGCTCACGGGGGTGGGCCCCTGGTCCTCGCCACCTCTACTCGATCGCAGCCTCGGGCGCCGTCTCGTACGACGCGGGGCACTCCATGGGTGATCGTTGTGGAGCCGTCGAGGCTGGGTGTGAGGTCGCGGCCCGGCTCGGCCCAAGCGTCGAAGTAGAAGACCTGACCTGTCGCCGGCCGGTAGAGCGCGGGTCTGGCCCCCCGACGGCAATCCCACTCACCAAGAAGCAGCTCATCGGCCGGCTCGCCGAGGGCGAACCGAACAGGTGCTTGACCCGAGGTCGGGGGCACGGTGATCATGCCCGAGGACCACATGACCGGCACCAGGCAACCGTCGCCGGCGACGTCCGCGAGGACAGTGACGACGCCGGGGGTCGGTCCTGTCCGCTGGGGCGCCGCGCTCTTCCTCGCACGACAGGGATCTGTCGAGTGGTGGGTCCCCGATCGGTGCCCGAAGGCCCACGTGGTAGCCACGACGACCAGCGCCGTCGCGACGCTGACCGTCATCGCCGGCGCTCTCGAGCGGCGGGACGGTGCGGGCATCTCGGGCGATCGATGGCTAGACCCTCGCCGGGCGCGAATGCGCCGAGGCTCGGTTGCGCGACTGCTGTCCTCGGCTGGGCGGTCCCCGATCGGTACGACCCGCCCCCGTCTGGTGGCCGAATGCCAGCCACCTGCGATCTCGGCGCGCAAGCCATCCGCGACCTCGCCGACGGTCGACGGGCGCGCCTGGGGTCGACGAGACATCGCCCGCTCGACAATTGCGGCCAAGCCGATCGGTACGGTGGGCACAGCCTCGGCGAGCGGCTCCGCATTGCCCCGATCGGCTGCCCTGATCGTCGCCAATGGCGTGGCATCCTTATAGGGCAGCCGCCCGGCCAGGATCTGGTAACACACGACGCCCAACGAGTACACGTCGCTCGCCGCGCTCGGTGACGCACCCGCAGCAACAGTGGGGTCGAGGTACTCGGCCGTCCCGCCCACCGCGCCACCCCATGGCGGCGCTGTCGCGGTCCAGCGGGACAGCCCCACGTCCGAGAGCAGGGGCACGCCCCAGGGCTCGCCCACGCCGTCCGACAGGATGTTCGAGGGCTTCACGTCCGCATGCACGATGCCCAGGCCATGGATGGCACAGAGGGCGTCAGCGACGTTGGCACCCAGCAATGCGCCCTCCTCGGCCGGCAACTGACCGCGGCGACTCAACGCGTCACCGAGGGATCCGCCATCGGCGAGGTGCATCGCAATGGCTAAACCCTCCTCGTCGGCAATCAGTTCCGCGACCTTCAGGATGTAGGGATGGTCGAGACTGGCGATCGCGCTCGCCTCCCATTGGAGCCGGTCAAC
>DASZMN010000045.1:0-10070 GCA_035551835.1 Acidimicrobiales bacterium
GATGGAGACCACCTCGGCCGGCTCCCCGAACTGGCGCATCGAAGAGCGCGACAACGTCCGGCTCTCGGTGCAGGACCACGGCGTCGGGATCCCCGCCCGCGACCTCGACCGCATCTTCGAGCGCTTCTACCGCGTCGACCACGGCCGCAGCCGCGACACCGGCGGCACCGGCCTCGGGCTCTCGATCGTGCGCCACGTGGCCAACAACCACCAGGGGTGGGTCGATGTCGAGTCGCGCGAGGGTGAGGGCTCGATGTTTACGCTCGTGCTTCCCATCCAGGCGGAGCGCGTCACGTGACCAAGGCGAAGGAAAAGAAGCGGGGCGGGCGCAACGCGCCGGGTGACGGCCCGGTCAAGGTGCTGCTGGCCGAGGACGAGGAGTCCTTCATCGACGCGCTGGTGATCGGCCTGACCAACGAGGGCTTCCGGGTGACGGTCGCCCGCGACGGGAGCGAGGCGTTGGCGCTCTTCGAGGAGACGGCCCCCGACATCATCTTGCTCGACCTCATGTTGCCGAAGGTCTCGGGTATCGACGTCTGCCGCACGATCCGGGCCCGCTCGCCGGTGCCCATCATCATGGTGACGGCCAAGGGCACCGAGATCGACACGGTCGTCGCCCTCGAGGTCGGGGCGGACGACTACGTGACCAAGCCCTACCGCCTGCGTGAGCTGGTGGCGCGCATGCGCGCCGTGCTCCGTCGTGCGCCCGGCGGACCCGAGGCCACGGAGACGTCATCGATCGAGTTCGGGACCGACGGCATCTGGGAGGCCAACGGGATCAAGGTCGACTTCGACCAGCGCCGGGTGTTCGTGCGCGGCGACGAGGTCCATTTGCGGCGCAAGGAGTTCGAGCTGTTGCGCTTGTTGGTCGAGAACTCGGGGCGGGTTCTGACCCGTGACGTCCTCATCGACCGCGTGTGGGGCGCCGACTACATCGGGGACACGAAGACGCTGGACGTGCACATCAAGCGCCTGCGCTCGCGGATCGAGGCCGACCCTTCGACGCCGGTGCTCATCACCACCGTGCGCGGCGTGGGCTACCGCTTCGCGGCCGCCAACTAGCTGGCCGGGCTCGCGGGCCGGGCTCGCCGGCTCCCGCGCGCTCCTGGCGCGGCGTGCCCTCGCTCTCGTCGCGCCCGGGGTTGGTCACCGCGTGGGCGCGGGCAGCCGCGTGGGCGTGGGCTATGCGTATGCGCTCAGCGCAGACGGGGACCTCCGTTGGCTCGTAACACGCGAGACGCCGCGAGCTGGCGCGCCTCGGCCGCGTGGCGCAGGTGCTCGCGGTGGGACACGACGATCAGGGGGACCACCGCCAAGGCAACGGCGAGGATCATGAGGGGGATGCTGATGAGGAACAGGGGCATTCGCTGTGTTGGATGGGGTCCGATGCCCCGATCCGTCTCCTTTCGCACCCGCATTGTGCGGACACGATCTCCGGGTGAGAGCAGCGCCTGCGTAGCCCCCTCTGTGAATCCGCTCATCGCCATCAGCGTTGCTCCAGCAAGACGGGCTCGTGCCACGGTCGTTGAAGTGGTCGGGGCTCGTGGTGCTCGTGTGACTCGTGTGACTCGTGTGAGTCGTGTGAGTGCGGACGTCGTGACGTTGCAGTAACCGTCCGGCCACGTTCCAGCGGTGCGCGATGACGCACCGGATGGTTGCGGCGATGCCGCTCGAATTTCATCTCGGCCTCGTGCACCAGCTCGGTGACCTCGCGACGCGACGCCACGACCAACGGCACGACCGCAACGCCGACGGCCACGAGCATGAGCGGTATTGAGATGACAAAGAGAGCCATGTCGGTTTCACCACCTTCCGAATCTCTGTCCCTCCCGCGGTTACCGATCGGGGCGGTGATGAAACGAAGGCGACGTCACACGCCCCTTCATCGGTGCTCGCACTCGCGCTCTTTCGACCTTCGGGCGTCGTTCGAGACTGCAGACGCGCGGAACCTGACGCGCACCATGTGACCGTATTCGGTGTTCTCGTTATGAATCGGGCTGGTCCGGCTTGTCTTCTCCGAATCCATAAGTCCGACCCCGCAGGCGGTCGCGCGCGGCGCCCCGTCACCTCCGTGTACACGGACCGAGTGGACGCCAGGTCTCCGCCCCCTTCAGGTTCGCGGCGGCGTTCAGACGGTCAGTCGCTCGAAATCCTCCGGGATGGTGACTCCCGGCATCGACGCCGTGTCGACTCGTTCACCCAGGTGAGTCAGCACAAGGTGGACGTCGGGGTGCGCCGCCTGCAGTTCGCGGACGTCGGCTTCCTCCATGTGCGTGCGGGGGCCGCCGTGCGCCCCGTTGCACTCGAGGACAAGGACGTCGGACTCCCTGGCCAGCTCGCTGAGGCCGTCACAGGGCCGAACGTCACCGCTGTAGGCAACGGTCTGGTCCCCTCGGTCGAAGAGGTAGCCGAAGCAGCGCAGGTACGGAACATGGTCGACCTCGACGGCGCGGAAGCGCAGCCCTCCGGCCTCCTGCCAGGAACCGTCGACGTCGACGAAACGCAGATCGAGGCGCTCATGCGCCATCTCGAGCGTGGAGCGCACCTCGCCGACGGCGATCATGTGGGCCAGGTGCTCCTCGAGCCCCGGGGGACCGACGACGTGGAGCGTGCGACCACCACCGGCTTCCGCCACTGCCTGCAGGAAGAATGGCCAACCGAAGCAATGGTCGGCGTGGAAGTGCGAGATGACGACGACATCGATGTCGGTCACGCGGAAGCCGCAGCGACGCAGGTGCGGCAGCGCCGTCGGGCACGGCTCGACCAGCACCTTCGAGTCCAAGACGAAGCTGTTCCAGTAGCGCCCGGGCGGCGCGAGGAAGTTGCCGGTGCCGAGGAACGTGAGCTCCGTCACGACGTGTCGGCCAGCGACAGGAGCGACGCCACGAGCATCGGGTCACCGTTGACGTCGACGTCGGGCACCGGCAGGCGCCGGTACAGCATGAGCACCAGGTCCGAGGCGGTCGCACTCAGCTCGGCCGAGCGACTAGGGGGCGGGCCGGCGCCGTATCCCGCGCCGGCGCCGTCTGCGCCGGCTCCCACCTGCCACGTCCCGCCGGTGTCGAGAGCGCTCAGCGTGATCGGACCCTGCAGTGCGACGACGTCCGGACCCACCATGACCTCGATGAACTCGGGCACCCCGTCGGTGGCCAGCGCGGCAGGCAACGGTGACGACGATCCGATCGACCCCTCGGCGTCCCAGCGGTGGACGGCCACCTCCTGAGCCTGGTGACGCGCCACGGCGCCGGCCGTGTGTGGTGTCGGATCCGACCACCACGCCCAGCAGGGCGACTCGGGCCCGGCGTCCCGCAACGCGCCGAGGAGCGAATAGGTGCACCAGCCGAGCCAGGCGACCAGGTCGCTGTCGGGGGGCAGCTGGGTCAGCGAGCCGCCGGAGCGCTCGTCGGGGTTCTTGGCCCGCACGTTCTCGGACCAGTACCACTGCTCCGTGCCGATGTGGTGGGCCAGGTCACGCAGGACCCACTTGGGGGTGGACGGCACGCGGGTGTCGAGGACGGAGGACGCCACCACGTCGGCAAGGCGGCGGCTCTGCGCCGCGATCGCGTCCACGGCGTCGTCGAAGCCGAACCCGCCCGCTCCCGTCGTCGCGCTCACGGCGCCTTGATCAGCAGCTCGCCGCCGAGATACGGCGCCAGCGCCTCCGGCAACATCACGGTCCCGTCCTCCTGGCGCCCGTTCTCGACGAGTGCAGCCCAGATGCGCGGCCAGGCCAGCGCCGAACCGTTGACCGTGTGCACGAGCTCCAATTGCCCGCCGCCGGTCGGTCGGAAACGCACGTTGGCCCGACGAGCCTGGTAGTCGCGGAACCAGCTGACCGAGGAGACCTCGAGCCAGCGGTCGACGCCGGGGGCGTACGCCTCGAGGTCGAACGTCCGGGCGGACGAGCCCCCGAGGTCGCCGGTGCACAGGGCGAGCACCCGATACGGCAGCTCGAGCTCTTGGAGCATGGCTTCAGCCCGCCGCAAGATGTCGGATTGCGCCTCCAGCGCGCCATCGGGTGTGGTGTAGGCGAACAGCTCGACCTTGTCGAACTCGTGCACCCGCAGGAGACCCCGCGTGTCGCGGCCAGCCGAGCCCGCCTCGCGCCGGTAGCACGCCGTCGAGGCGGTGAAGCGGATCGGGAGTTGCGACTCGTCGAGGATCTCGCCGCGGTGCATCGACGTCAGCGGTACCTCCGCGGTGGGGATCAGCCACAGATCGTCGCGTTCGATGTGGTACGCGTCGTCGGCGAACTTCGGCAGATGCCCGGTCGACGTGATCGTCTCCGTGAGCACGACGGTCGGAGGGCGAATCTCTTCGTATTCGGGCGAGTGCCGGTCGATAGCGAAGGCGGTCAACGCGCGCAAGAGGCGCGCGCCCGGACCGCGGTAGAGAGGGAACATCGAGCCGGCCAGACGGGCGCCCCGTTCCATGTCGAGGATCTGGAGGGCTTCACCGGTCTCCCAGTGCGGCACCCGCTGGTGGTCGAGCGGCCGGGGCTCGGGTTGCCCGAGGTCCTGACCCGGCCACCACCGGCGCAGCTCGACGTTGTCCTCTTCACCCACGCCGTCGGGTGCGTCCTCCGCCGGGATGTTGGGGAGATAGAGGAGCCCCGTGCGCACCCGCTCCTCGGCCGCGTCCGCCTCCGCCGCCGCCGCCCGTTCCTCTTCTCCAAGCGTGCGGCTCCGCGCGCTGAGGTCGGCGGCTTTCGCCTCGTCCCCCGCCCGCTTGGCCTGGCCGACGTCCCGGGAGAGCGCCTTGACCTCGGCCCGCATGCCTTCTGCGGCCTTGACCTTGGCGCGCCAGGTCTCGTCGGCCTCGAGCACGGCCTCGACTTCGCCCGCCTCCACCCCACGGCGGGCCAGCGCGGCCTTCACCGCGTCGGGGTCCTTGCGCAGGGCCCGAATATCGATCATTCCTGCTCACGGTAGCCTGCGTCGCCGTGTCAGCCGTCCGAGTCACCGGCCTCACCGTGCGCTACGGACCGCCTGGAACGCCCCCCGCCGTCGACAACGTCGACCTCTCGGCCGAGGCCGGCGAGGTCCTCGTCGTCCTGGGCCCGAACGGCGCCGGGAAAACGTCGACCGTCGAGACGCTCGAGGGTTACCGGCGCCCCACGGCCGGTGAGGTGCGCGTGCTCGGCCTCGACCCGCTGGCCGATCACGCCGCACTGACCGGACGTATCGGCGTCATGCTCCAGAGTGGCGGCGTGTACCCGATGCTCGGGCCGAAGCGGGTGCTGGACCTCTTCGCCGACTACTACCCCGACCCGCTGGCCACGATCGACCTGCTCGACCTGGTCGGCCTGCGCGGCGTCGCCGCCACCCCGTGGCGCCACCTCTCGGGCGGTGAACAACAACGGCTCTCGCTCGCCCTGGCGTTGATCGGGCGCCCCGCGGTGGCGTTCCTCGACGAGCCGACCAGCGGCGTCGACCCCGAGGGCCGCATCGCGATCCGGTCCGTCGTCGCGGGGCTCAAGGAGAAGGGGGTCAGCGTCGTGCTGACGACCCACGAGCTGGCCGAGGCCGAGCGCATGGCCGATCGCGTCGTCATCCTCACCCGGGGACGCATCGTGCTCGAGGGCACCCCCCGCCAACTCGCCGCGCCAGCGGTCGACGCGGCGACCACGGTGGTCTTCGCCGCGCCCCCGGCGCTCGACACGGCGTCGCTCGCGACGGCCATCGGCCCCACGGCGCGCGTCACCGAGATCACGCCCGGGCGCTACCGCGTCGAGGCGACCGACCAGGCCGGGCCCGCCGTGGCGGCCGCGGTCACCGCACACCTCGCCGAGCACGGGACCGCCCTGACCAACCTCGTCGTGGGGCGCACCTTCGAGGACGTCTACTTCGACGCGGTGGGGCCCGACGCCGCCGCCCGGCCGGACGACGAGCCAGGACGGGCCACCGCATGGGGCGCATCGGGCGCATCGGGCGCATCGGGCGCATCGGGGCGTCGCAGGTCGCGCCGGTGAGCCAGACCGCCGCCGCCGCCCCGGCCTCGGCCGGGCCCGGGGCCGGGGCCCGCCGCTTGCGACCCCTCGTCGCCCAGACCGGCGCCGAGGTCTACATGACCCTGCGGCGCGGCGAGACGCTCCTCCTGACGATCGGCATCCCCGTGGTGTTCCTTGTCTTCTTCTCGAAGGTGTCGGTCATCTCGACACCGACCGCCAACCCGGTCGACTTCTTCGTGCCGGGCATCCTGGCCCTGGCGGTGATGTCGACCGCGATGGTCTCCCTCGGGATCGCGACGGGCTTCGAGCGCGGCTACGGCGTGCTCAAGCGGCTCGGCTCGACGCCCTTGGGTCGGCCTCGCCTGCTGGGAGCGAAGATCATCACCATCGTGGCGGTGGAGTTGGTGCAGGCCGCCGTCCTGCTCCCGGCCGGGCTGGCCCTCGGCTGGAACCCCGGCGGCAGCGCCACCGTCGCGGTGGCCGGGGCGATCGGCGTCATCCTCCTCGGCTCGGCCGCGTTCGCCGGCATCGGGCTCCTCATGGCCGGGACCCTGCGGGCCGAGGTGAACCTGGCGGCCGCCAACGGCCTCTACCTCATCCTCCTCCTGCTCGGCGGGATGATCGTCCCGATCGGCAAGCTCGGCAGCGGGCTGGCCGACTTCGCCAAGCTGCTCCCCGCGGCGGCGCTGTCCGTCGCGTTGCACGCCAGCCTCGGGAGCGGCACGGGCGTGCCCGCCGAGTCGTGGATCGTCCTGGCGATCTGGGCCGTCGCGGCACCGGCCGCGGCGGCCCTTACGTTCCGCTGGGAATGAGGGCGCGCTCGTCGGCGGAGAGCGACGACGGGGTCAGCACGTCGCCGCGCACGACCTTGGAAATGGTGCCGTCGCCGTTCACGAACACGGCATACGGATCGCCGTCGAAGTAGAACAGCCCGCTCGTCACGCCGGTGTCGAAGTCGTAGGCCACCGGGAAGTTCACCCCGGCCGTGTGGATGAACGACTTGGCGTGGGCCACCGTGTCCTCGCTGTCGACGCCGACGACCCGGATGCGCGCCAGAGGCCCGCCGGCCCTTTCCTGCGCCCGTACGGCGGCCGCGAGCGGCGGCAGTTCCTGGTGGCAGCTCGGACACCAGTTCCCGAAGAAGAGGAGCACGAGCGGCCGGCCGTTGGTCCCGCTGGACGAGACCGAGACCTGGGACCCGCCCGTCGGCCCGACGTTCTGGCGGGTGAACGAGGGCACGGCACTACCAGGCCGGGGCGCTCCCGATCCGGTCGACCCCTGGCTCGTGCCCAGGCCCGTGAACAAGAAGATGCCCACGACGACGGCGAGGACGACCCCGACGAGAAGGAAGGCCTTGCGCGGCTTCCGCGGCTCGCCGGTCGCGCCAGGTGCGTCAGGTGCGTCAGGTGCAGCGCCGGCGCCGGCGCCCGGGCCGCCGGCGCCCGGGCCGCCGGCCGGTGTCACGTCAGTCATTGCGCACCACGGGCCGTCAGTGAATGTGCACGTGAGCGGAGATCACCACGTCACCCGCCATGGCGACAAAGAGCACCGTGAGGTACGTGATGGAGTAGCCGAAGACCTTCATGGCGTCGCGGCCGGTCACCACGCCGGTCTGTGCCAGCCCCCACAGGCGGGTGACCAGATACAGGAACCCCGCGCCCAGCACGGCCGCCGTCACCATGTAGATCCAACCGAGGTGCGCAATCGGGCCTAGCAGGAAGGACACCGCCACCAATGCGACCGTGTAATAGACGATCTCGGTCGTGGTCCGCTTCATGGAGGCGACCACGGGGAGCATGGGCACTTCGGCGGCCTGGTAGTCCTCCTTGTAGCGCACCGCGAGCGACCAGAAGTGCGGTGGCGTCCAGATGAAGATGATGGCGAACATCACGACCGGCGCCCAGGCCAACCGGTCGGTCACCGCCGCCCACCCGACGAGCACGGGGACCGCGCCGGCGGCCCCTCCGATGACGATGTTCTGCGTCGACCGCCGCTTGAGCCAGAGCGTGTACACGAAGACGTAGAACAGCGTCGCCGAGATCGCGAGCGCGGCCGACAGCAGGTTGACCGCGAGCCAGAGCTCCACGAAGGCGGCGACCTCGAGCGACAGCGCGAAGACCAACGCCGCCGTAGGGGTCATGGCGCCCGTCACCAGGGGCCGGTTCTTGGTCCGGTTCATGAGGCGGTCGATGTCGCGGTCGACCACCATGTTGATGGCGTTGGCCCCGCCGGCCGCCAGCGCGCCCCCGGCCAGGGTGGCCACCATCAACCACACCGGCGGCAGTCCGCGCTGCGCCACCACCATGGTGGGCAACGTCGTGACCAGCAGGAGCTCGATGATCCGCGGCTTGGTCAGGGCGACATAGGCCCCGACCTTCCGCCACGTCCCGGCTCGGCGATCGGTGAGGACGGGGGCTTCGACGGACATGCGGTCGACAGCCTATGCACGAGGGCTCGCCCGGGACCAGGCAACGAGCCCCGGTACGCTTGGCCAGCGTGTCGCAGCGCCGTCTCCCCACCGTCTCGCCCACGTTGAGCCACCGGCTCAACGTCGTGGCCCTGGTCCTGACGGCGCTGATCGTCGTGACCGGGGGCGCCGTCCGCCTCACCGGCTCCGGCCTCGGCTGCAGCAATTGGCCCGAGTGCTCGGCCGGCCACCTCACCTCGGCGCTGCAGTTCCACGGCCTGGTCGAGTTCGGCAACCGCCTGGTCACCGTCGTCCTGACCATTACGGTCGCGGCGTCGTTCCTCGGAGCAGTGCTGCGCGCGCCGCGGCGCCGCGACCTCGTCTGGCTGAGCGGCGGGCTGGTGGCGGGCGTCCTGGCCCAAGCCGTCCTCGGCGGCATCGTCGTGTACACGAAGCTGAACCCCTACCTCGTGATGGTGCATTTCTACGCCACAATGCTGCTGCTCGTCGACGCCGTCGTGCTCGTCCACCGTTCCACCCGCGACTACGAGCCCGGCGCGGGACGCCTCCTCGTGCCGCGCCAGCTCATCCGCCTCTACTACGGACTCTTCGCGTTGTTGGCGCTCGTCATCGCGGCCGGCACGGCGACCACCGGCGCCGGGCCGCACGCCGGCGACAGTTCGGGCCAACAAGTGGCCAAGCGGATCCCGATCGCACTGCGCGACATGGCCGAGCTCCACTCGAGCCTCGCCCTGCTGCTCGTCGGCGTGACGATTGGTCTGGTCGTCGCGCTGCACACCGCCGAGGTGCCCGAGCGCGTCCGTCGCTCGGCGCGCATCTTGATGCTCGTCATGTTCGCCCAGGCGGCCGTCGGTTACACGCAGTACTTCACCCATCTGCCCGCGCTGCTCGTCGAGGTACACCTGCTCGGCGTGACCGCCTTGGTCATCGGGTCCGTGCAGACCTTCCTCGCCTGCACGTACCACGCGCCCGAGGTCTTGGCCGCCCCGTCGGTCCCCGATACCTCGGCGGCGGGCGTGCCGGTCGGTGCCCACTAGCAACCTAAGCTTCGTGGTTCGGCGCCGCTCGCGCGGTCTCGCCCCCATCGTCTAGTGGACTAGGACACCGCCCTTTCACGGCGGCAGCACGGGTTCGAATCCCGTTGGGGGTGCTCGGGGTCAGTGACAAAACTGACCCCACCGCAGCGACAGAACTCGCTGCAAGACATCGCCATTTTGCGTCATGGGTGTCTCACATCTCCGACGCGGTGCCGTGGAGGGTCGCTGAGCTGAAGCGGGGGTGCGACGGAGCGGTCGCGGACGCGCTGGCTCAGGGCTCGCCGATGCGGGTCAGGTTCAGTCGGCCACAGGTGGGGGTGGTCGGTACTCGGTGATGCTCATGCGCCGCCGTCGGGCCCGCTCGGCCACCTTGGGCTCCTCGCCGGCCACCACGAGGTCCCGGAAGGCGGCGATCTTGCGAAGGTTGGCCGCCATCAGGAGCAGGCCCACGAAGAGACTCTGGGCGGCGATGCCGCGGACACGGCGGCGTCCCGGTGTGTGGAGGGACTCGTGCGCGGGGTCCTTCACGTAGCCGTTGGTGCCCTCGATGGTGTTGCGGTAGGTGGCGTAGACCCGCGCCCACCGCGCCGATCCGAAGGCGCGAGCCATACAACGGTCGCCCGGCGTCGCTTCGCCAGCCAAGTCCGGGCCTCCG
>DASZMN010000046.1:0-55142 GCA_035551835.1 Acidimicrobiales bacterium
CCGGCCACGTCGTCGACCACCACGAGCTCGTCGACGACGACCAGCACGGCCCCGGTCACGACGCCGGTGGCGCTGTCCGTCATGCCCTGCCCGACCACGTTCGCGCTCGCCACCCCGCCGGCCAAGGTGGCGTTGCCGGCCACCGAGGCGGTCCCGGTGGCGCCGGACCAAGCCAGCTACCTCGTGGTCTTCAGTGACGACTCGGGCGTGATCAAGATGGTCGGGCCACGAGGCTGGATCTGCAAGGCCTCCTACGGGGCCGATGGCAGCGGCGGCATGCTGCTGCAGCCGGCCGGAGGGGAGCTGGCCGCCTCGGGGTCGGGGGGGCACGTCGCGTCCACCTCTGCCGTCGAGGCCATCGAGTCCTACGAGACCGGGGCGAGCCCCGTCCAGGGCGCGACGGCCGCGTGTCCGGTGGTGCCGGCGGCCGCGGCGGCGATGCAGCAGTATCTCGGGAGGGAGTGCGCCGCCCATCCCGCGGCCGAGACGCTCTTGCCGGAGTCGGCCAACAACGTCGCCTTCGTCGACCCCCCAGGCACCGCCGGCACCGGCGCGCCGTCGGGTGGACTCAACCCCGCGAGCGGGGTCGTGCTGTACCTGCCCGGAGGGAACAAGTCGAGCGCGTACCTCGCCACCTGCACGCTGCCTGCGGTCCAGACCGCGGTGTGCTCGACCGTGCTGCACTACTTCGTCTCGCTCTACGGCTGAGCGAGCAACCTTCTCAGGGCGCTCAAAGCACGCGGGCGTAGTGTGATCGCAGCTGCGATCCCGGAGGCGACTCCGGAGAAGGAGGCATCCCCATGGCGGAAGCGATCATCCTCGAGTTCCGGGGCGATCCCGATCTTTACCACCGAGTCAACGCGATCCTTGGCATCTCACCGGCCGACGGCGGCGGTGAATGGCCGGACGGCATGCTGAGCCATGTCGGCGCCAGCAAGGACGGGAATTCCCTGGTCGTCTTCGAGGTGTGGGAGTCCCAGTCGCATCAGGAGGCGTTCATGAACACGCGACTGGGTCCCGCCCTGGCCGAGGCCGGCGCGCCCGAACCCGCGCGTATCGAGTGGTTCGCCGTGGAAGGACAGATGCCTGGCTGAGCGGGCGGGCGGGCGGTTGCGCGCTCCGCCGCGCGATCCGCCTGATGCGACGGCGCTATTCGGGGGAGTGGCAGACGGCCTCGACGTTGTTGCCGTCGGGGTCGCGCACGAAGCCGCCGTAATAGGCGGGGTGGTACTCGGGCCAGACCTTCGGCTCGTGCAGCACTTCGGCACCCTTCGCGCGCGCGGCCTCGACGAACGCCCGCACGGCGGCGCGATCCGGAGCGAGGAACGCGAGGTGGGTCTCGCGGAACCCGTCGCCGGACCGTTGGCGCCCGATCCAGAAGACGGGCGCCGGCGGGACGCCATAACCGATGGCGTCGCCGTCCACCTCCATGATCCGGCCTCCGCCGAGAGGGGAAAGGACGGCGTCGTAGAACACGGCGCTGCGGTCGAAGTCGGCGCACTGGATGGAGACGTGGGCGAGCATGCGCCGAGTCTGCCAGGTGGTCCAACCGGCAGCTTCCGGGGCGCTGCCCGGGCGCTGCTCGACGCACAGGCCGTAGTCTGCCGGTCGTGCTCGCCGGATTGGACTGGTCGACCGTGGCGACCCTCGCCACCGCAGTCGGCACGCTCGTGCTCGCGATCGCCACCTTCGCGGCCGTGCGTTCGGCCAACCGGGCGGCCCGGATCTCGGAGGCTGCGTACCGCGCGAACCTTCGGCCCGTGCTGGTCACCTCGCGGCTCGACGACCCTGTCCAGAAGATCCGCTGGATGGACAATCACTGGGCCCGGGTGGAGGGGAGCCAAGCGAGCGTCGAAGTGACGGACGAGAACATCTATCTGGCGGCCTCTCTGCGTAACGTGGGATCGGGGCTCGCCGTGCCGATGGGCTGGAGCGTCATGGAGGGCGCACAGAATTCCACGGTGCCGCACAGGGATCCCGAGCAGTTCCGGATGCAGACGCGCGACCTGCTCGTGGCCGCCGGCGACGTCGGCTTCTGGCAGGCGGCGATCCGCGACCATGGCGACCCTGATTTCAAGTGGCTGTGCCGCGTCGTTTCGGAGGTCCAGACCTTCACGCTCGACCTGCTCTACGGCGACAACGAGGGTGGTCAGCGGACCATCACGCGGTTCGGCATGATCCCGCTCCAGGTGGACGGGAACACCCGCTGGTATCCGTCGACGGCCCGGCACTGGAACCTCGACCGACCCGATCCGCGGTAGGTCGCCGGCGCGGCCCGGCCCGCGCCGTCAGGGCCTAGACCAACTCGGTGCCAGCGGTCCCTCGGCGCCCTGTAGGGCTGTCGAATCTTTCGTGAAGCGACGGCTGGCACCGCGGTCTACGACTCGTGCCCGGTTTTCCCCGTCACGACCGGATACGGGAGCGGCCCGTTCGACCCGCTCAGGCCGGCCCGCTCGAGGCGATCGGGATCGTCAGGGTGATCGAACTCGCCCTGATCCACGTGGTGCAGTTCGTGCCCACCTTTGAACAGACGCCGTTGCTCGGCTTCGCCTACGTCATGTTGATCAATGCCGCGGTGGCGGTCGGCGCTCACCTCGTGAGGGGGGCGGCACCTTCGGTGCTCCTGTGGCTGCCGGTCGTCGGCCTCGGGCTGGCGGTGATGTGCGGCTACACGTTTACGCGGATCTTCAGTACGCCCCTCACAATGTGGACGTGGGGAGCCGGTCGTGCAGCCTGGGAATGGGCGCCCTCCTCCTGGAGGGAATGCTGGTGGCGATCGCCTCCTACGCCATCTTCCATGCTCGCACCCGTCCCGGCGACCGCGTCGGCCGGAGGAGGTGCCGCCCGCCGCGGGTCGGATGAGGACCACACAGCCCATCGGGAATCCGCAGCGTGGAACGAAGCAGATGTAGACGCGCCAGTCGGGCCGAGGCCACAGAGGGCGTGATCAGCCCGCCCGCAAGTGCCGATGCCGGCCGGGCAAGTACCGGCGGCTGCGCATCACTGAAGGGCCCCGCTCGGCCATAGAGAGGTTGGCAGCGGTGTTGATCAGCGAGACGTGCGAGAACGCCTGGGGGAAGTTCCCGAGCAGCCGATCGGTCCTCGGGTCGTACTCCTCGGAGAGGAGACCGACGTCGTTGCCGAGCGCGCAGAGCCGCTCGAACATCTCCTTGGCTTCGTCGTGGCGTCCGAGCAGAGCCAGGTTGTCGGCCAGCCAGAAGCTTGTCATCAAGAACGCGCCCTCGGTGCCTTTGAGGCCGTCGACGTCGGTGTCGGTGTCGGTCTGGTACCGGCGCACGAAGCCGTTGGAAACGAGGCCATTCTGAATCGCCTCGATGGTGCCGACGACGCGCGGGTCGTCGGGCGGCAGGAAGCCGACCGGTGCGACCATGAGCAGGCTCGCGTCGAGCAGCTTCGAGCCGTAGTACTGGGTGAACGAGTTGAGCTCGGGGTCGAAGCCCTTGTCACACACCTCCGCGTGGATCTCGTCGCGCAGCTGGCGCCAGTGGTCGATCCGTCCCTTCGGCAAGACACCGTCTTCGGCCAACGTGACGGCGCGGTCGAAGCCCACCCAGGCCATGACCTTCGAATGGGTGAAGTGCCGGCGGAGCCCGCGGACCTCCCAGATCCCGTCGTCGGGCTCGCGCCACACCTTCTCGAGGTGGGCGACGATTGCCATCATCAGGTCCGGCGAGGCGTGGAACACCCCGAGCATGGGGCCCCGCCAGGAGGTGATCGCGGAGTCCATGACCTCGCCGTAGATGTCGAGCTGGAACTGGCCTGCCGCGGCGTTGCCGACGCGGACCGGCTGGGCGCCCTCGTAGCCAGCGAGGTGGTCCAGCTCGAACTCCGCCAGGCGCCGTTCTCCGTCGACGCCGTACATGATCTGCATCTCGTCTGGATTCCCGGCGACGGCGCGGCGGAGCCAGCGCACCCACGCCGCCGCTTCGTCGGTGTACCCCGTGAGCAGCAGCGCGTGCAGGGTGAAGGTCGAATCCCGCAGCCAGGAATAGCGGTAGTCCCAGTTGCGGTTGCCGCCGATGGTCTCGGGGAGCGAGGTCGTCGCCGCGGCGCAGACGGCGCCGGTTGGCTCGTAGGTGAGCGCCTTCAGCGTGATGAGAGAGCGGACGACCTGGTCGCGCCAACCGCCGTCGTAGGTACAGCGTGCGACCCAGTCGTGCCAGTAGTGCTGCGTGTGGTTGCGGGCGGCCAGGCTGTCGAGGGGGAGCGGGGCGCGGACCTCAGAGGAGAACCAGGTGAGCGAGAAGGAGCGGCGCATGCCCTCGGTCAACGTGAACGAGGCAACGGTGGTGTTGTCCCGGCCGACGAGGCGGATGGGGCTGTGGAGGCGAAGGCCGTCACGGCCCGCCACGTAGACGAGGCCGTCACCCGTCGCGGTGGCCCAAGGTGTGATCGCGCCGTACTCGTAGCGCACGATCAGCTCTAACTGCATCTCGACGGCTCCGTCACGACCCTGGACGATGCGGTGGATCATCGACTTGCCGTCGTGCGGCGGCATGAAGTCGATCACCGACACCGAGCCCGTCGGCGTCTCGAAGATCGTCTCGAGGATCAGGGTCTCGGGTTCGTAGCGGCGGGTGACCTCTGTGACCTCGCCCTTCGGGGCGATCAGCCACCGGCCGTTGCCCGCATCGCCGAGCAGCGCCGCGAAGGGCGCACCCGAGTCGATGCGCGGCGCGCACCACCAGTCGATGGATCCGGTGAGGTCGACGAGGGCGACCGTCCTGGTGTCGCCGATGATGGCGTAGTCCTCGATTTTTGAGGGCATGGCTCCTCCTCGGAGGGTCGCTCCCAGGCTCGGCGAGGCTAGGGCTCGACCGAGAAGAAGCGATCAAATGCTGCCTGATCGCTGTAAAAGGACTCGATCCGCGCGATCCGATGGAGCCCGTCGTGTTCCGTCACCGAGATAA
Source organism: Acidimicrobiales bacterium (assembly GCA_035551835.1). Classification (GTDB taxonomy): domain Bacteria; phylum Actinomycetota; class Acidimicrobiia; order Acidimicrobiales; family RAAP-2; genus Bog-473. Next base: position 4,932 of record DASZMN010000046.1, read on the forward strand.
GGAAGATGACTCGGAACTCATGCTGTTGGCCCTCGCGTTGGAGATGGATCCTGGCCAACCCGGCCACATTGTCGATCCCGGCCATCCAGTCCTCCCATTGGAGGACGTCGATCGGGTCTTCGGTGAGGCGGAGAAAGGTTGAAAGGTGTGCCGCCACTTCGTGCACGCCGTGAAAGACGCCGGAGGGTGGGTGTGTCCCGGGCACGATCTCCACGACCTGCGGATCGAGGAGATCGCGGGCGGCTGCCACATTGCCCCCAAAGGACTTCTGAAAGAAGTCAGCGGCTACCGCGACACGGGGATCAGGCATGGCTCTAATCCTTCCACTCTAAGTAGGGAGTCCGAACGGCCACTGCGGTCTCGGGGGTGATCGATCGCCGACTTGTCGATCGTCTACTCGTCCGACTCGTCCGACTCGTCCGACTCGTCGACTCGTCGACCGCGACTCAGGCGAAGACCAGCGGGGCCGCGCTGACCCCGGCGATCACCGGGCTGGCCGTCCGTTCGACGGGCCCGGCAGGGGTCACCGACGAGAAACGCTCGAGCAGCTCACCGAGGACGACCCGGCCCTCCAGGCGGGCCAGCGCCGCCCCGAGGCAGAAGTGCGGCCCGAAGCCGAAGCTGAGGTGGGGGTTGGGGTGGCGGTCGACCCGGAGCTGGTCGGCGTCGGCGCCGAAGACCGCCTCGTCGCGGTTCGCCGATGCGTAGAGCAGCAGCACCGGATCGCCCGCCGCCACCGCCTGGCCGCGGACGGTGCAGTCGGCAGTCGCGGTGCGCATGAACGAGATGACCGGCGTCGTCCAGCGCAACAGCTCCTCGACGGCGTTCGGGATCAGCGCGGGGTCGGCCCGTAGGGCGGCCCACTGTTCAGGCTGCGCCGCCAGCGCGGCCAGCCCGCCCGATATGAGGTTGCGCGTCGTCTCGTTCCCGGCCACCAGCAGCTGGATCAGGAACATGGCCAGTTCGGCCTCGCTCAATTGGTCGCTCGCTTGCCCACCCTCGTCGGATCCGACCGTGGCGAGCACCGAGACGAGGTCGTCCGCCGGCCGGGCACGGCGTTCCTCCGCCACGCCGATCAGATAGCCCCACATCTCCACTTGCAGCTCGGCGCGTTCGGCCTCTGTGCGCTCACTCTCGCCCGGGATCACGGCCTCCGACCATTCGAAGAAGCGCGGCCACTGCGACCCGTCGACGCCGAGCAGCTCGCAGATCACCTGCAGCGGGAAGGGGATCGACAGCGTCGGCACGATGTCCATCGCCTGGCCGCGCTCGATGGTGTCGATGAGCGCCCGGGCCTTTGCCGTGACCCCGGCCTCCATGAGGCGGACCATCGAGGGCTTGAAGCCGGGCTGCACCAGGCGTCTGTACCGGGTGTGGCGCGGCGGGTCGGTGTGCATCATCGTCGGCGGGTCGTCGTAGGTGGTGCCGATCTCGTCGGTCAAGATCCCGCGCGCGGAGCAGAACCCGGCGGGGTCGGTACCGATGGATGACACCTCGGGATGGGTCGACACGGCCCAGAAGCCGCCTCCCGCACGTTCGACCCAGCAGACGGGCGCCGCACGGCGCAGCGCCGCGTACAACGCGAACGGATCGCCCTCGGCATAGAGCGACGCGTCGAGCAGGCCGGTGGCGTCGATTCCCACGTGACGCCCGCGCCGATCAGACGATGATGCCGTTGGGGCGGGGGTCGCCCTGCGCCTCGAGCAGCGCGTAGTACGCCTCGAGCGTGCCCGGTCCGTCCGAGACGGACTCCACGGAGCCGTCCGGGGCAAGGTTCAACAGTGCGCCCTCGATGATGAAGCAGACGTCCGTGTCGCCCGTGTTGTCCTCGGGCACGTGCAGGGTGTGCACCGAGTTCGCCGGCTCGTACAGGTACGAGCCGGCGGTGACGTAAAAGTCGTATTCGAGATAGTGCCAGCGCCCGGCCGAGGTGAAGGCGTCCACCGAGCCGGTGTGGCGGTGGGTCTGCAGCTGCACGCCGGGGCGGAAGCGGTTGAGGATGACCCAGGTGCCGCGTTGGACGTCGAAGCGGACGATCTTGAGGAGCACGCCGATGCCCGCGTCGGCCCACGGTGCGTCGTCCTCTCCCACGAGGCGGACGACGTCACGGCTGTCGGGTGTGGCGATCGACATTGTTCGGCTCCTTGCTCCTTCGTCTCCGTTTGCGACTGCGTCTGCGTTGCGTCTTCGGCCGGCCGGCGGCCCGTTCAGGCCGGCAACGGTGCGAGCGTATCGAGGTCCAGGGCGGCCTCGAGGGCGGCGGCCGTGCGGAGCACGACCAGGTCGCCGTGCTGGGGCCCGACCAGCTGCACCCCGATGGGGAGCCCCTCACTGCTCGTGCCGGCGCGCACGGTGGCGGCGGGCGACTTGGTCATGTTGAACGGATAGGTGAACTGGATCCAGTTCGCCGTCCGCTCCCCGTTGACCGTGCTCTCCATCTCGCCGGCGAACGGGGCCACCGCGGCGCACGTCGGGGTGACCAAGATGCGCGACGTGCGGAAGAGCTGGACGAGCCGCAGGTTCATCAGGTGATAGCGGTCGAAGATCTCCAGGATCTCTGCTCCGGTCGTGTCCTGCGCCAGGTTGACGAAGTGGCGCAGGACGGGATGGACCTCCCCCCAGCGGGGATGACCCATGTAGGGGCGCAGGGTGCGCAGGGTGGCCGCCGCCGTGAAGGTGAGAAAGTCGCCGACGGGGTCGGCGTCGAACACGGAGTCCACAACGACCACCTCGGCGCCGAGCGACTCGAGCGTCGAGGCCGCGTGCGCACACGCCGCCGCCACCTCTGCGTCGACCGTCGCGTAGCCGAGCGTGGGTGCGTAGATGACCCGCACCGGCACGTGGGGGTCCTCGAGCGCGGCCAACCAAGAGGCCTCGGGGCGTGGGAGCGCCTGCAGATCGGTCGGGTCGGGCCCGACGGCCACGTCGAGGGCGCGGGCAACGTCAGCGATGCGGTGCGCCATCGGCCCATTGGTCGAGAGGCCGAGCCAGCCGGGCGGGTTGGCGCCGCCACCGGGGACCCGGCCGAGGCTCGGCTTCATGCCCGAGAGCCCGCAGCAGGCCGAGGGGATGCGAATAGAGCCGCCACCGTCCGACCCGGTGGCCAGCGGCACCATGCCCGCGGCGAGCGCGGCGGCCGCGCCGCCCGAGGAGCCACCCGGCCCTCGGCTGACGTCGTAGGGGTTGCGCGAGGGGCCGAAGATGGTGTTGGTCGTGTTGCCCATCCACCCGAACTCGGGCGTGTTCGTCTTGCCCACGACGACGCAGCCGGCGGCGCGCAACCGGGCGACGAAGGGGTCGTCGACCGTGGCGGGCGGGTCGTCGGCGTGTAGGGCGGAGCCGTAGGTCGTCACGTAGCCGACGGCGCCCTGCAGATCCTTGACGCCGAGGGGGATGCCGGCCAGCGGCCCGGGGTCGTGCCCCGTGGCGATGCGCTCGTCGACGCCGTCCGCCTCGGCCAGCGCGCGCTCGGCTTCCACGGCCACGAAGGCGTTGTAGGTTGGATCGAGCGCCTCGATCCGGGCCAGCGCCACCTCGGTCATCTCCCGCGCGCTGACCTCCTTGGCCCGCACCGAGCGCGCCAGTTCCTCGAGCGAGGTGGTGCGGAAGTCGATGTCGGCCACGGGCGCCCTCAGCCGGCCGACGGCGAGAGCCCCGCGACGGCCTCGGCCAGGTCGACGCCGATCGGGATGATCGCCGGGGCGGGGATCGTGACGCCATTGTCGACGTAGCGCTGCACGTGGGCGCGGCACTCGTCGACCGAGCCGTGCACGACGAGCTCGTCGACCACCTCGTCGGGGATGGCCGCCAGGGCGCCCTTGCGGTCGCCGGCCGCCCAGGCATCCCACATGGGCTGGAGCGCGGGGCCGCGGCCGAGCCAGCGGTGGAATTCCGCGTACGCCGTGACGTTGAGGTAGGCGGTGATCATGCGCCGGCCGATCGTCCGGGCCAGGTCGGCGTCCTCGCAGACGATCACGAAGATGCGGGCGACGATCTCGCGGGTGGCGCCCTCGGCCGCCTTTTCGACCTCGGCCACCGAGGTGGCGACGTCGTCGGCGCTGAGCCAGTTGAGGATGGCGCCGTCGGCCTCACGCCCGGCGAGATGCAGCATGCCGGGTCGCAGCGCGGCCAGGTAGATGGGCGGCAGCTGCTCGGGTAGCCGCGCCAGCTTGAACCCCTTGACGGCGAAGGTCCCGAAGTCCTCGGTGATCTTCTCGCCGCTGAAGGCCAGGCGCAGGAAGCGCGCGGTGTCGCGCACCCGTTGGTACTGGCGCTCGAATGCCAGCCCGTTCCAGTTGGCCACGATGACCTCCGACGAGGCGCCGAGGCCGCAGGCGACCCGGCCCGGCGCGGCGTCGGCCAGGGCGGCCAGGCTCTGGGCTAACAGCGCGGGGCCGCGCGTGTAGACGGGGGTGATGGCGACACCCAGGTTCAAGCTGGGCTCCCAGGCCGCCGCCAGCGCAAGCGGCGTGAAGCCGTCGCCGCCGTCGACCTCGGCCGACCACAGATCGGTGTAGCCGAGCTCACGGAGCCGGGCGAACCACGCGCGGTGCGCGTGCAGCGGGATACCGTCGAAGGGGATCGTGATCCCGGCACGCCGCTCCGGGCTCACGCCCGCAGACGCTCCTCGGCGCCCACCGCGCCGTTCGGGGGGTTCTCGGGCCCATGCTGGAACTCGGGGTCGTCGAACATCAACGCGAGCTCGGTCTTCTCCTCGTCCTCGTCGTTGGACGGCACGGAGATGCCCCACCGCTCCATGCCCGCCTCCATGCGGCTGATCACCGTCTCAATGACCTGCACGCGCCCGTGGCGCTTGCTCTCGGAAGAGACCACGTCCCAGGGTGCCAGCGGCCCGTGGGTCAGGCGCAGCATGTCGGAGACCGCGTCGTCGTATTCGGCCCGCTTCTCGCGGTTGCGCCAGTCCTCGTCGGTCAGCTTCCACGACTTGAGCGGGTCGTCGCGGCGCCGGATGAAACGCCGGAGCTGCTCTTCGTGCGACATGTGCATCCACAACTTGATGACGATCATCCCCTCCTCGGCCAGCGTGTGCTCGAAGTCGGTGATCTCCTGGTAGGCGCGGCGCCATTGCACCTCGGTCGCCAGGTTCTCCACCCGCTCCACCAGCACGCGGCCGTACCAGCTGCGGTCGAAGATCGTCAGGCCACCCCAGCCGGGCAGCGGCGGCCAGAAGCGCCACAGGAAGTGATGACGCAGCTCGTCGGGCGTGGGGGCGGCGAACGGGGCGACGTGGACATGGCGCGGGTCGAGCGGTTCGACCAGGCGCTTGATGGCCCCACCTTTGCCCGCGGCGTCCCAGCCCTCGAACACGATGCACACGGGGGGACCGAGGCTGCCCTCGTTCAGCTGGCCGCCGTTGATCAACCGCAGGTGGAGCAGGCGTCGTTGGGCGCGACCGAGACGCCTGGACTCCTCGTCCTTCGAGAGCCGAAGCGAGAGGTCGCAGTCCTCGAGCCGCGGGTAGTCGCCGTCGCGCCGGTGGTGCGAGTCGGCGGCCGAGCCGTCGCCATGATGACCACCGCTGCGGCCACTGTGATCATGCTTGCTCACGTTGCCTGTTGTAGCCGATCCACCATGGGCGCGCCGAGCGCAGCCACCCCGGCCCGAGTTCCGGCGGGCTCCACCGGGGTCGACGCGCCGGACCGCACCGCGGCGACCACCTGACGCACGAGGTCCGCTTCTCCCGCGATGACCAGCAACTCCCGGTTCGACAGATGGCTGACCCGCCCGACCTTGCGCCCCGCAGGATCGAAGATCCCGATGCGGGCTCCGACGTAGCGCGCCGAGTCGAAAGCGAGGGTGGCCACCGCTCGTCGGCCGCCACCGCGCGCACCGGGCTGGGCGCAGATGGCCTCGAGTTCGTCGAGCGCGAGCCACGACTCGTCGTTGTAGGAGAGCACGAGGAGGTCGCAGTTCACCGAGGCGACGACCGAGGCCAGGGCGTCTCCCATGGTCCGCTTGGAGTTGAACGCAGAGCGCGTCGAGGGATCACGCGCGTCGACGCGCTTGCGTGCGACGCCGTAGGACTCGGGTGCGTCCCAGGCGACCATGGTCTCCCAGACGTGGTAGTTGGTGAAGTAGCGGTGCTGGTTGTACGGCGGGTCGAGATACGCGAGATCGAAGTGCCCGAGCGTCGGAGCCAGTTCGACGGCGTCACCCATGACGGCGTGCCCCGGGCCGTCGAACAGCTCGGGTACGCGCAGCTCGAGTGCGTTGAACGACCGCGGCGCCCACTGCTTGACGTACGCCATCTGCACCCCCGTGGTCGAGTCGACCCGGTCGGCCGCCTCGATGAGGCTCGTGAGGAGCAGCGGATGCAGCGCCGAGCCGGCGAACTCGGCCTCGATGGCGTCGCGCACGGCGTCGATGCGGGCGCCGTTGTGCGGCTGGAAGAAGCGGGCCTGGCGGCTGAACATCTCGGTCACATAGCCCTCGCTGCCCGGAAGCGCGTTGAGGTGTGCGACGGCCGCCCCGAGCGCGCCCACGTCGGTGGCGGCGGCGTCCGCCTCGACGTAGGTCCGGGCGAAGACGTGGGCGTAGCGCGCGCTGTCGACCGCGGTGACCTGCACGCCCTGGGCCTTGAAGGCCTGTGCGACACGGGTCGTCCCGGTGAAGAGGTCGAGGGCGGTGCGGGCGCCCGCGGCGACGCAGATATCGCTGAGGACGGGGATGAGGCGGCGCTTGGAGCCGAGATACTTGATCACGCGACGGTCACGCCTGCTTGCACGGGGCCGTCACGGTGCCCACCCTACGATGGGGCGCCATGGCGCCCGGGGACCTCGACGGATCCGTCCCGCCTTCCGCGCACGACCTTGCGGAGCCCTCCCATTGGGTCAGGTGGCACAGCGGGTACGAGGACCCGGCGTCGAACCTGTCGCGGCGACTGCGCACGGTCCAGGCGATGGTGCGCCAGGCGCTCGACGCCGTGCCGTCCGACCACGCCGGCCCGATCCGGATCGTGAGCCTGTGCGCCGGGCAGGGCCGGGACGTGATCGACGTCGTCGCCGAGCACCCGCGCCGCGCCGACGTCGCCGCCCTATTGGTCGAGATGGACCCCGCGCTCGTCGGCTTCGCCCGGGCGCGGGCGGATGCCGCGGGCGTGGGCAACCGGGTGCGGATCGTCGAGGGCGATGCCGCCTTGGCCCGGTGGTACGCCGAGCAGGTGCCGGCCGACCTCGTGCTGGTGTGCGGCGTCTTCGGCAACATCAGCGCGGCCGACATCACGGCGACCGTGCACGCGCTGTCGTCGTTCTGCCGGCCGGGGTCCCACGTGGTCTGGACCCGCCATCGGCGGCCTCCCGATGCCACGCCGGCCATCCGGGCCGACTTCGCTGCCGCGGGCTTCAGCGAGGTGGCCTTCGAGGCACCCGAGGAGACGGTGATGACGGTGGGCCTCCACCGCTTCGACGGCGTGACGGCCCCGTTCGATCCCGCCCGCCACCTGTTCGACTTCGTCGGCGACGGCTTTATGCCGGCATGACCGGCGCCCCGCCCGCGGACCGGCCGGTCCAGAGACCTGACCGTCACGAGCTCCACCCGGTCGAGCTCCTCGCCATGGCATGGCGCACCCTGCGCCTCGAGCCCGCCCGCGTGGTCGTGCCCGCCCTCGTCATCTTCGGCCTCGACGCGCTGCAGGGAACCGTCTTCACCGAGCTCGCCGTCGACCATCTCGGCTTCGAGTCGGTGGCGTTCGCATTCGTCTTCGGTGCCTCGACGCTGGGCCTGGTGTTCTACAGCGGCATGCTCGAGCGCCTGGTCGGCGCGGTGGAGCGCAACGAGACGCCGGAGCGCATCGGGGTCGTGCTCCGCGCGCTCCCGTGGTGGCGCCTCATCGTGGCCGACCTCATTCTGCTCGTGATCGGCGGCGCGGCATCGGTGCTCGCGGTAGTGCCGGGCCTGGTCATGGACACTCTCTTCGCCCTGGTGGGCCCTCTCATCAACCTTCTCGACTGCAAGGTGTTCGAGTCGCTCCGGCGCTCGGTGACGCTGGTGTGGCCCCACTTCGTCCTCGTGTTCTGTTTCGTGGCCGTCCCGCTGGCCGTGGAGCACGAGGTGCTCGTCCTGGTGGCCGAGCTGGTGCCCCACGAGCAGATCGCCCTGGTCTTCCTCTCGAACTTCGTCCTCGGCTGCATCTTCGGCATGGGCCTGGGCCTGACCGAGGTGTCGCTGGCCGAACGGCTCGTGCGGGGAGCGCGCGGCCCGGGTCAAGACGTACGCTCTGGCGACATCGAGCTGCCGGGCTTGATGGCCTAGGCCGAGACCGAGGCCGACCAGCCGGCACTCGAGCGTGCAGGCGGTCAACTTCGAGAAGTTGGGAGGATCACGATGGAAGAGACGATCCACGGGAGCACGATGCCGGTGCTGGAGCTGTCGCTTCAGGACGGAGAGTCGATCGTGTCGGAGGCCGGCGAGTTCAGCTGGATGTCCGATTCGATCCAGATGCAGACCAACACGGGCGGGGGCATGGGCGGCAAAGGGATCATGGGTGCGGTCAAGCGCGCCGTGTCGGGGGCGTCGGTCATGATGACGACCTACTCCGCCCAGGGCGGTCCCGGCTCGATCGCGTTCGCGTCGAAGGTCCCCGGCCACATCCTGCCCATCGACGTCGCGCCGGGGAACGAGTTCATGGTGCACCGGCACGGCTTCATGGCGGCCACCCCGGGCATCGAGCTCACCATGGGCTTCCAGCAGTCGTTCCGCGGTGGCATCTTCGGCGGCGAGGGCTTCATCCTCCAGAAGATTGGCGGCACCGGCCGCGCCTTCGTCGACCTCTCCGGCGAGGTGATCGTCTACGACCTTCAGCCGGGCCAGACCATGCGGGTCCACCCTGGCCACGCCGGCCTGTTCGAGGCCTCGGTGACGTTCTCCGTCCAGAAGGTGCCGGGGCTCGCCAATCGCTACATGGGGTCCGACGGGCACCACTTCGCGGTGCTGACCGGCCCCGGAAGGATCTGGTTGCAGTCGATGCCGCTCCCGGTGCTGGCCGGGGTCATCGGCCAGTACCTGCCCGACCGCGACGGCCACCCGGTCGAGACGGGTGCGGCGGCGGCAGGTACGGCCAAGGTGCTGGGCGACCTGTTCCGTTAGGCCTTGCCTTAGGTGAGGTTGATCGCGTTGGGCGGGACGGCCAAGGTGACCGCCTTGCCGTAGTGCGAGAACACGATCTCGCTCTGGTCGCCCGGCGTGTCGTTGATGATCTTGTAGACGACGGCCGGTCCCTTGGCGGCGATGAACATGGAGCCGGTGGCGCGTTTGCCGTTGGTCACCACGGACTCCTTCACGATCACGACCTTGTGACCCTGGTACGTCGTGGGTTTGCCGACGCTGAGCGGCGTCTTGTGTCCCTCGAACGCGGCAAAGACGAGGTCGTCGGCGTCCAGGAACTGATCGAAGGAGACGAAGCGGGAGTCCAGGGCCGGGATCTCGAGCCACTTGCCCCCGTACGTGTTGGCCTGCGTCGCCGTGGCGGTCCTCTGCCAATACTTCCGGGGCGCATTGAAATACAGGAGCGGGCCGACGCGCTCGAGCTGGATGTTGTAACCATCCTGGATGAAGGTGCCCCCGCCCTCGCCGTCGGCGTTCACCACGAGGTCCAGGTAGATCGGCGTCTTGCCCTCGTCGATCTTCCCGTCGATGCGGACGCTGCCGATCTTGGCCTCGGACCCGATCGCCTTGAGGAGCCAGCGGTCGGCCGCCGACACGCGGGAGCCCGCCGCCGTGGTGGTCGTGGTGGGCGCGGCCTTTGTCGTAGTGGTGGTCGACTTGGCGCCCGCCGGCCCCGCCGGCCAGGCGGTGACCGCGGCGCCGAGCGACAGGGCGGCCAGTGCCGAGACCGCCGCAACTGCCGCGGCCGCCGGCGCCACACGTGGGCGCCGGGGGCGGGTTCGGGCGAGTGGGCGCGGACCGGCAAGGGTGGATTCGGGGTGCGTGGCCACCGCGAAAAGGGTAGCGGCGTGCCACCACGAGCTGAATTCGGGTGGTGGGCGACCGGTGTCCGATGGGGTGCGGCGAACGAGGCCACACCTGGGTCGAGCGGCCCCGAGCGTTCGGTTCTCTCGGGGGAGCACGGCGCGCCGCTTCACGCGGCGACGGGCCTCAGGTGGGCGCGTCGGGTTGGTTCCACTCGATCCACCCGGTCCCGGTGCGGCCGTCGTCGGCCCGGCATTCGAGAAGGGCCCGCGGGAAGCGGCTGGTTCTCCCGTCGTCGTTTCGGAGCAGGACCGGACCGAAAGCGAGGGGCGTGACGTCCAGTCCGACGTCGCGCGCGGGTGGGCCGTCGGGGCCGGCAAGGCCGCCTGCGGTCAGCTCGATGCGCGCCTGGCGCGGGAAGCCTTGGTCCGTCAGCTCCTCCGACACGTGCAGCGCGCGCAGCGGGGCCACCGTACCGGGCGTCTGGACGTAGCCGAAGAACATGGGCATCCCCGGGACCCGGATGTCGGCCAGGTGGACGCGTGTGCCGTCGTCGAGGCGCAGCGAGCACCAGCACCAACCGAACGCCCACCAGTCGCGCACGCCCCACGAGTGGTCCCGCTGCCCGTGCCCCTCGACGGTCAAGGTGTCGTCGCCGATCGAGACGGTGCCGCGCACGGTGCAGGGGATCTCGTACCGGGTCGTTGCGCCGTAGTGGTACGGGATGCCCTGGGTGGTCCAGGTGAGGTCGACGGCCAGCCGGACGGGCGTCCCGGTCTCTTCGTAACTGCGGGCGTCAGGGGGGACCAGAAGCGCCGCCGTCTCGGCGGCCAGCCGGAATTCCTCGAGCGGCCGGACCAGGTCGATCTGAATGCGAGTGTTCTCGTGCGACGTGGTGGCGGCGAGGGAGTCGCCCGCTGGGACGGGGCAGCGGTAGTCCACCGAGGCGACGCCGGTCTGACCCGGGCGCACGATCCAGGTGGTCCACCAGGCCACCTGGCGATTGGGATAGAGGCCGAGGCGAAGCCAGCCACCCCACGAGCCGTCGGCCTGCACGAAGTCGCAGTAGTACGACTCGTTCCAGAGCTCGTCGGGACCGGGGGTGTGTCGAACCTCGTCGTCGGGCGCGACGTCGTACGGCGCCGTCATCCGCCGGGCCCCGGACGCATGGCGGTGGCGCCCGGCGGTCCTTCGACCTCGACGATCACCTCGTCGCGATCGTCGAACTCGGTCCGCAGGGCCCTGGACATGACCGCGTGCTGGAAGTACAGCGTCGTGATGTAGGTGAGCTCCAAAATGGCGAGATCGTCGAGGTGGCGCTTGAGCTGGTCGAAGAGCTCGTCGGGCACACGGCCATGGTCGTAGACCAGGCAGTCGGTGTAGGCCAGCACCGCGCGCTCGGCCGCGTCGTAGGTCCCCTCGGGGGCGACGCTCCAGGCCGGGATGTGCGTGATCTTCTCCTCCGGCATGTCGAGCCCGCGCATCGACTTGGCGTGTTGGCTGAAGACGAACTGGCTCGCCGCGGCCCAACCGGCCCTGATCTGGCCCAGTTCACGCAGCTTCGGATCGAGCAGGCGGTCGGGGGATTGGTAGAGGCCGAAGCCCTTCACGCAATGATCGAGGATGTCGGGACTGTTGGCGAAGACGGTCCACCAGTCACCGGTCGTCCCGTCCCAACGACCCGGCTCGGCGACGGGGTCGCGGCCCTCGAAGAGCCAGTCGTACATCGTGGTGACGATCGGCGCGGTGGCTTCGTCCTTGGGGACCTGACGGAGTCTGGGCATGGTGGCCTCTGTGCTCGAAAGGTTGGGTGTGGGGGGAAGGTGCTTCGGTCGGGCCGAGCGCCGAGGGCTCAGACCGGCGTCGGCTGGGCCGGGCGCGCCGATCCCTCGGCCCGGTCGGCATCAACGGCCCGCACCGGTGCGTGCGCGACGTCGGAGGGTCGGAACTCGCGCAGCCAGCACGCGAACTCCAACAAGATCCCGTCGGGGTCCTGGAAGTAGACGCTGCGCACGTAGACGCCGGGGTGGAGCTCGTCGCTGATGCCGAACTCCGAGTCGTCGTGGTTGGCGATTTCGGTGCAGTCGATGCCCGCGGCGACGAGGCGGTCGCGGTACTCCTCGAACTTTTCGGGCGCGACGTCGAACGCGACGTGATTCATCGACCCGATGGCGCTCGTGAGGTCACCCTGGTCGGGCCGGCAGGCAGGTGCGCTGACGCCGGGCACGCCGTCGGGTGCGTTGGGAAACCAGAAGAAGGCCAAGCAGTCGCCGCCGCCACAGTCGAAGAAGAAGTGCTGTCCCATACCCGCCGGCAGCTCGATCGTCTTGACGAGCGGCATGCCGAGCACGTTGGTGTAGAAGTCCACCGTCCGCTCCATGTCTCGGCAGACCAGTGCGAGGTGGTTGATCCCCCGCAACTCGAAACCCCCGGTGTTGTTCGTCATGACCGGCCTCCCCTGGCGCCGCCGAGGCGTGGTCGCGCACCCGGCCCATCGCCGGTTGCGGCGCCGACCACAGGATAGGCCGCAATCCGCTCCCACTTCCGGGCCGTATGACACTCCAACAACTGGACGCGACGAAGGCGAAGGGAGGGCTGGCCATGCCCACTGTGGAGAGGATGCCGAAGGACGAGCGGCGCCAGCCGCGGCTCGCGGGAGCGACCCGGGGGCTCGGAGGCCTGGCCGCGGCCGCGCTGACCGGCGCCGTCCTCACGGGGACAACGCTCGTGCTGGCCGGGCCCGCCGCGCCTGCGGGCGCTACGAGCACGCACGGGCAGACGATCCACATCTCCACGGCGAAGGTGCCGAAGGTGGGCACCGTGCTCACCACGGGGACCGGCCTCACGTTGTACGGGTTCTCCCACGACCCGGCAGGCAGCGCGACGTGCACGGGAGCCTGCGCTACCCTCTGGCCCCCGTTGCTGGCGTCGAAGGCTGCCCACATCGCCGCGCCGAAGGGCGTGAAGGGGCTGTCGCTCATCAAGGTCAGAGGCGGCCATTGGCAGGTGGCATTCCACCACGCCGCGCTCTACCGGTTCGAAGGCGACAAGAAAAAGGGACAAGCCAAGGGGCAGGGTGTGGCGAGCGCGTGGTACGCCGTCCTGAAGAGCGGTCGGTCGTCGGCCCCGTCCTTGGTGCCGGCCACGCCGGCCACGCCGGCCCCGCCGACAACCACGGCGCCGGGCCCGCCGACCACGACGCAGCCCCACGCCGTCACCACGTCACCACCGGCGACACAGACCCCCGTGACCCAGGCGCCCCCGCCCACCACGCAGCCACCGACGACCACCACGACGACCACCGCACCCTCCAACACGGGCAGCGGGGGGGCCGGCTTCTGACCCGTCTGCCGGCAACGTCTCGCTGAGATCCACCGACTGCGCCGACGCTCGCGCAACATTTCGTCGAACCTGGACTCGTTCATCTGTCCGTAAGGATCGTCGCTCCACAATGAGTGGTCGCCCATTTCAGCTGAGCGGACGTAGCGGGGCGAACAATTCGAACATGCCGACACCTCGGAACCCTCATCGAGCAGGCTCGGCGAACAGGTCGAGACCGGTTGCCGCGCCGGCGAGCGCTCGACCCAGGGGGAAAGCTCGGCAGGCGCGGCACTCTTTCCTCGATTGGGATTGGTGGCGGCCGCCGCCCCAGGCGCGCACCACCGCGGGCTGGACCTTGCTCCCCTTACGCGGGTTTCTCGGGTTCACCTTCGTGTTCGCCGGGTTGCAAAAGCTGGCCAATCCGGGGTTCTTCGACGCATCCAACCCGGCGTCCATTCAGGCGCAACTGGCCGGAGCGCAGCGGGCCAGCCCGATCCACGGCCTGCTGGGCCCGCTGTCGCATGTGTCGATCCTCGTCGGTTTGGTCATCGCGTTCGCGGAGGTGGCGATCGGCCTGGCCACCTTGTTCGGGTTCATGGCGCGAGTCGCCGCCGCAGGCGGCCTGCTCCTGTCGTTCATGCTCTTCTTGACCGTCAGCTACCACTCGCACCCGTACTACACGGGCTCGGACATCGTCTTCATGTTCGCCTGGGTGCCGTTGGTGATCGCGGGCGCGGGTGGCGTCCTGTCGGCCGATACTTTCCTCGCGCAGCGAGCGCGCGTCGAGATGGGTGCCGAGCCGATTGCGACGGTCCCCGTTTCGTTCGCGGTCGTCCGCCGCGTGTGCGGCCAGTTCGACAACGGCCGCTGCAAGGCGCAACACGGTGCGCCCTGCGCACCCGCGCCGTGCCCGTTCCTGGCCCAGCAGCCGGACCGGACGCGCCGGATGGACCAGCAAGAAATGGATCGGCGCACGATGCTGGCCACGGGTGGCGCGGCGGCGGGTTTGTCGGCGGCCGTCCTGCTCGGGGGAGGGACGGTGGCCGGGTTGGGACGGCTGGCCGGGGGGTCGGGTCCGTCGGGCAAGGACCAGTCGACGCCCACCCTCGGCGGTGCGACAGCGGCCGGACAGAGGACCGGGTCCACCACCACGCCGTCATCGAGCGCGCCGGCGACGTCGACGAGCGCACCGCCGCCGACGACCGCACCCAGCCGGCCGGCGGGCACCAAGATCGGCCCCGCGAGTGGGGTCCCGGTGGGCGGCGCCGCGTCGTTTCAGGATCCGTCATCGGGTGATCCATCGCTCGTCGTCCAGCCGGCGGCCGGGACCTTCGTCGCCTTCGACGCCGTGTGCCCGCATGCCGGCTGCACCGTGGAGTACTACTCGTCCCAGCGGCTGTTCATCTGCCCGTGCCACGGGTCGGAGTTCAACGGGCGGACCGGATCCGTCGAGGTCGGTCCGGCCCAGCGCGGGCTGACGCAGCTCCACGTCGCCGAAGGCTCCGACGGCGACCTCTACGTCTCGTGAAGGAGGCCTAGCGCGAGGTGAGGCCGATCTTGAGGTCGTTCAGGTGCATCCCCAGGATCGGCGGGTTGAACGTGGTGCCGAGCACGGACCCGTACGCCGCAGCGTCACCGTAGGGCCACGTTGCCGTTCCAACTCCAAAGACAGAAGACGCCGCCGTCGCGGGCGATGAGCCAGTAGCCACCTCCCACTGGCTTGTTCAGTCGCATCGATCCAGTGGAGCCGTGGATGTTGGCCGCGCCGAACGTGAAGCGTCCTCCATCGGACCCGACTTGCCAGTATCCCGCCGGGTGGGCTGGCGGTGGCGGGCAGCTCGGCCCGACAGCGGCCGCGTCGTCGGGTTTCGGGTCGGTCAACTGGGGAGTAGGCGGGGTGACTGAGCTGCCAAGCTCGGGTCGGCTTGGTACATCGGCCGAACGCGCCCATGCCGTCGCCGTCGCCGGTCTCGCCTGTTGGGCCAGGTCACCACCGGGATGGGGCCGCTAGATTTCGGGGCTTGCCCAAGAGGCTGCATTCCCAGGACTCGCCGGGTGCGTGGCACGGTCGCGGCGACGGGACGAGGAAAGGAGCGCGCATGGCGGAGCAACGCAAGCCCCTGGTTGACGCCGGGTTCAAGATGTTGAACTGGGCGCATCGGGCCGTGCTGGCCGCCAGCGGCGGCCGCTATCCCAAGAAGTTGCTCGGCATGGCGTCGGTCGAGCTCCACACGATGGGGCGCAAGACGGGCCAGGCGCGGACGACCATGCTCACGTCGCCGATCAACGACGACACCCGGGTGGTGCTCGTGGCGTCCAAGGGGGGCGACGATCGCGACCCACAGTGGTACCGCAACCTCTCGGCCAACCCCGAGGTGGAGGTCGTCATCGGCGGGATCACCCGCAAGATGCGGGCGCGGACGGCGTCACCCGAAGAGAAGGCTGCGCTCTGGCCGGACATTGTGGCCGCCTACAAAGGCTACGACGGCTATCAGAAGCGGGCCGACCGCGACATTCCCGTGGTCATCTGCGAGGCCATGCCGGCCTGAGCTTTCGACCCGCCGCCCGCCCGTCCGGGACAAGGGCCCGGGGGATACGATGCGATCAATGTCGATGGAGCCCACGGGCTCGCCCGGTGACGCCTTTGGTGCGATCGTCGGCGCGGACCAAGGAACAGGAGACGGGGCCTTCGACCTGAGCATGGCCGTGGCGCAACTGGCTTCCAACAGCACCGATGCCCGGATCATGCTCAAGCTGTTGGTCTCTCAGCTCTCCGCGGCCCTGGGCGATCGCATCGCCGTGGAACGGGCCGGCGGGCGCTTCCGCAAGTCCGACGAGATCAAGTCCGTCCGGGTCACTCTCGGTAACGACACCCTGCAGGCGGACGTCGAGGGGCCGGTCGTGCGGTGCACCATCGGGCATGCGTCCGGGGGCATCCGCATCCGCAGCGAGCAGGTCGACATGAATGCCTGGCTCACCCGCCTGCTGTCCACTCTGCAGTCCGAGGCCGCAACGAGCGAGCAGACCCGCGTCGCTCTCGAGAACATCGTGATCGGAGGGTCATCGTGACCGACCAAACGCCCGAGGCGGCCGCGCCAATCGCACGCGACCTCCCCAAGGACGCCACCCATCGCCTCGAGGAGCTCGAGCACGGCCTCTTCACCTCCGACCTGTCGGTCAACGAGTTCCTTCTCGTGAAGGAGGCCGGCTTCCACCCCCTCGGCTTCGTGATGGGGTCGTCGATCTACCACATCGGGATCCAGACCCGGAAGTGGGGCGAGAGCCAGGAGCTCTCCAAGTTGACCGAGGCGATGTACACCGCCCGCGAGCTCGCCATGACCCGGATGGAGGAGGAGGCCGAGGAGCTCGGAGCCGACGGCGTGGTGGGCGTGCGGCTCGATGTCAACTACTACGAGTGGGGGAACGACTCGGCCGAGTTCATAGCCTTCGGCACCGCGGTGAAGGCGGAGGACGGCACGTCCTATCGCAATGCGCTCGGAAAGCCGTTCACGTCCGACCTGTCCGGTCAGGACTTCTGGACCCTCATGCAGACCGGCCACGTGCCCCAGGGTCTCGTGATGGGGACGTGCGTCTTCCACATCGCGCACCGCAAGCTGACCCAGGCGCTCGGGTCCATGGGCCAGAACGTCGAGCTGCCGAACTTCACCCAGGCGCTCTACGAGGCGCGCGAGCTCGCCATGACCCGCATGCAGGACGAAGCCGGCCGCCTGAACGCCAGCGGCATCGTGGGCGTGCGCCTCGAGGAGAAGTCGCACCAGTGGGGCTCGCACACCATCGAATTCCTCGCGCTCGGCACGGCGGTCACCAAGAGGAGCGGAGAGGTCACGTTGCCGAAGCCGACAACCATCATCTCGCTCGACAACTGATGACCGACCTCGTGGGTCCAGGCGACCCCGACGCACCGCCGGGCCGGGCGGCGGGGGACCTGCCCGAAGCGGCCGTGCGCCGCATGCAGTCGGGCGCCTTCTCCTCGGGGCTCTCCGTGCCCGACTTTGCCGCCTGCCTCGAGCTCGGCCTCCAACCAGTCGCGTTGGTGCAGGGCTTCTGCGTCATGCAGTGGGGTTGGTACGGGCCGGGCTCCGGCTATTCGCGCGGCATGTCGCCCTACGTCTACGGCTCGCAGGGCGACGGCTCTTATTCGGAGACGTACCGCTGCCCGCACGGCTACGTGTCGGCCGAGCACCGGATGTGGGGGCAGAACCTCGAACAGCCGTGGGTCGAGGCGGCCTGGACGCAGGGCTACGGCAGCGCCTACGCCCGCATGATCGAGGAGGCCACCGACGTCGGCGCGCACGGGGTGATCGGTGTCGTGGACCGCGTGGGCACGCTCGCCGACACCGGGAACACCGAGTTCCACTTCCTCGGGACGGCGGTCAGGGTCGACGGCGGCCCGCCGCCAGCCGGCGGCGTGCCGTGGAGCACGTATCTCGCCGGGCAGCGCCTGACCAAGTCGATCGAGGCCGGCTTCATGCCGGTGGCGGTCGTGGCGTCGCTCGCCTCGGTCCGGGTGTGGGCCTACTGCATGACCGAGTACTACATGGAAGGCCAGGTGGGCTGGGGCTACGCCGCCGGCGGGCCGCAGCTCGTCGAGCAGGTGAGCAAGGCGCACATGGCGGCGCGCCAGCTGGCCCGCAAGCACGTGCGTGCACAGCTCGGCGGCGACGAGCTCCACGGCGCCTTCATCGACGTGGCGACCCGCGAGCTGTCGGCGGGGGACGAGGTCATCGACTGCACCCTGCGGGGCAACCGGATGCGGCGCTTCAAGGACTTCGACCCGGCCCCTGCGCCGCGCCCGACGGTGCGCCTCGGATGAGCACCAGCGCCGCGTCCACACCGGACCTGCGCGCCGAGATGCGCCGCGGTGCCGAGACGATGGCGGTCGCCGCACCGCCGTCGTCGGCGCGCGGCATCACGTCCGACCTCTCGGTCGACGAGGCGCTGCTGCTCCACGCCGGCGGATGGGAGCCGCTCGACCTCGTCTGCGGGGTAGCCGTCGTCTCGGTGCCGGTCGGCGTGTGGAACTGGGGGCGTGGCGCGATCTCGCTGGCGTCGGACGCCCACAACGAGGCGGTCGACCAGGCCGCCCGGGCCCTGCGCGCCGAGTGCGCCAAGGTGCACGGCCACGGCGTGGTCGGCGTGCGCGTCGAGGTGGAGGTGCGCACCCACCACATCGACGTCGAGCTGGTGGGCACCGCGGTGCGGCCCGTGAGCGGGGAGGATCCGCGGGGCACCGACTCGGCGCTCTCCATGCCGTTCGTCTCGGACCTCTCGGCCCGGGACTTCACGCTGTTGCTCCGGGCCGGCTGGATGCCCGTCGGGCTCGCCTTCGGCGCCTCCTTCGTCTACTCGCCCCGGCGCACGGCTGGCGCCGCCATGAAGCAGTCGACGCAGAACATCGAGCTGACCAACTACACCGAGGCCATGTACTCTGCGCGCGAGTCGGCCATGGAGAAGATGCAGCGTTCTGCGCTCGAGGCGGGTGGGGAAGGGGTAGTCGAGGTGAAGGTGACGGAGGGGCCCATGAGTTTCGCCAAGCACGCCGTCGGCTTCACGGCCTGGGGCACGGCCGTAAAGCTGGTCGCCGACGAGCACCAGTTCGTGCAGCCCGAGATGGTCTTGCCCCTCGACGACGCCGTCGTGAGCTTCCAGGCTCAGAGCCTGCGCGGCCAGGGCCGGGGCCGGTGAGCGGGCCGATGGACTGGGAGGCCTGGGCGCGTGCGTTCGAGGCGGTGAAGGGACCCGACGCGTTCGCCACCCTGTTCGCGGAGGGCGGTCGCTTCTGCGACCCCGTCACGCCCTGGACGACCGACGTGCGCAAGGTCGCCACCGACACGGACGCCATCTTTCCGGATTGGTCCCAGCAGGTGGACCGGATCCGCGGCGGGCCGGATTGGGCGGTGTTCGAGTGGACCGGCACGGCGACATTCCAGGCCGGCGACGGGCCCGGCATCCCGGTCGCCATGCAGGGGGCCACCGTGGTCGAGGTCGACGGCGACGGCAAGGTGACGTCGTGGCGCGACTACCTCGACACCAACGAGCCGACCCAGCAGATCCAGGCGGGGCTCGAGAGCAACTGAGCGGCGCCGCCGGCGCCGCCGGCGCTCAGGCCCCGGAGCTCAGGCTCCGGCCTGCCCCGCCACTTCCTTCACGTGGGTCATGCGGGCGTCGCGGGCCTCGTCGTTCTCTTCGGCCGCCCGCTCGTCGTCGGCCATCTCGGCGTCGATGTCGGTGTCGGCGAAACCGATGACGCCCATGTCCTCGAAGCCCTTGCGCAGAATGGGCCCCCACAGGCCGATGTCGCGCAGGATGGGCACGATCCGCATGAACAAAAAGTTCCGGAACTGGCGCCACGTCTCGCTCTCCTCGACGTAGGTCGTGAGCTCCTGAGGCAGGCCGAGCCGCTCGAAGACCTCCTGTCCGAGGAAGCGGTCGCGCATCAGGTAGCAGGCCTCGACGCAGAAAGTCTCTCGCTCGTCACGCTCGGCCTGCGTCAGCTCCGGGTAGTAGTCACGGAGCGCCAGGCGGCCGAACATGACGTGGCGAGCCTCGTCCTGCATGACGTAGGCGTTCAGGGCCGTGGCCAGCGGCTCGGTGGCGTTGTTGCGGATGATCCCGAAGGCCGCCAGGGCGAGCCCTTCGATGAGCACCTGCATGCCGAGATACGTCATGTCCCAGCGGCTGTCCGAGATGACGTCGTCGAGCAGCGCCTTGAGGTCCTTGTTGAGGGGGTAGGTGAGCTCGAGTTTCTCGTGCAGGTAGCGGCTGTACACCTCGACGTGCCGGGCCTCGTCGATCACCTGCGTGGCGGCGTAGAACTTCGAGTCGATGTCGGGCACCGTCTGCACGATCTTGGCCGTGCAGATCAGCGCGCCCTGCTCGCCGTGCATGAACTGGCTGAAGCGCCAGGCCTCGACGTGGCGTCGCAGCTCGGCCTTCTGCTTGTCGTCCCACTTCTCCCACCACGCGGTGCCGAAGAGCGGGCTCATCTCGTCGGGCAGGCCGACCGGATTGTCCGGGTCGACCTCGAGGCTCCAGTCCAGCCGGTCGCTGCCGATCCACTGGCGCCGCGTGCCCTTGTCGTACAGCCGCAAGAGCTGGTCGCGCCCGCCCATGTAGTCGAAGTCGAAGACGGTGGTGCTGGGGGATTCGACCCCCCACTTCGGGTCGAAGGCAAAATCCGAGTCGGTCGACGAACCAGCGGTCATGAGGCCCCCCTTGGGTCACGTCCAGTGGCGGCGCTGGGGACATCCGCCACCCCCGACGCTACCTGCTGCCCTCGCCGGCGTCATGTGGCGCGGCTTCGGGTGTGCCGCCGGGTCGGCTCACCGAAAGTCGAACGCGGCCTTGATGGCGCCGCTCTCCTCCTGGGTCGCCAAGGCGACGAAGGCCTCGCGCCAGTGCTCCAGGCGGAAGACGTGGGTCAGCATCCCGGTCAGATCGATGCGGCCCTCGTCGGCCAGACGCAGATAATGCGCGATCCCGTGCATGCGGACGCCGTCGACCTCTTCGACCCCGAAGGCGTTTGACCCGACCCACGAGATCTCCTTGAAGTAGAGCGGCGACCATTCCCAGCGCTCGGGCGCGTGCACGCCACTCTTGACCATGGTCCCGCGCGCCTTGAGCAGCCGGACGCCGACCTCCGCGGTCTGGGCCGTGCCGACCGTGTCGTACACCACGTCGAAGCCACCGGGGTGGGCCATGGGGAGTCCACTGCCCTCGAAGCGTTGGAGGACGCCGCCGGACCATGCGGCGGCCTCCTCGAGGAGCTGTTCGACGGGGAACGGATCGACGACCGTGGCGCCCAGGCGTCGGGCCAACGCGGCCTGTGCCGGGAAGCGGGCGACGACCATCACCTGCACGTCGGGGTGGAGCGCCCGGATGATGGCGGTGACGGTCGTGCCGAGGGCACCACCCCCGTACACGAGGACCCTGCCGCCGGGAGGCGGCGGATGACGGGTCACGGAGTGCAGCGAAACGGCAAAGGGATCGGCCAGCACTGCGACCTCGTCGCTGACCCCGTCCGGGACGGGAATCAGCATGGACTCGTGCGCCGGGAGGTATTCGGCGAACCCGCCCGGTGCGTCCTTCGAGGTGCCGGTGTGGATACCAGCGGCGATGGGCCCCCGGGTGAAATGCCAGCACATGCTGTAGTCGCCGGCCTGGCACGACCCGCACGGCGGATCGATGCCCCGCGGGCCACACGAGAGCCAGGGGTTGAGGACGACCCGCTGGCCGACCTCGAGCGTGGTCACCGCCGGGCCCAGCTCGACGACATCGGCGACGACCTCGTGGCCGAAGACGGTGGGGAACGTGAAGTAGCCGTTCAGCGCGCTGTCGCCGTAGTCGTCGCCGAAGTCCATGAAGACCATTTTGGCGTCGGAACCGCAGATCCCCGTGAGTCGGGTCTTCGCCACGGCCCAGTCGTCGCGCACCAGCGCGGGCCGTTCGAGTTCACGGAGCACCATCGGCGTGCGCGACAGCCCGACGAGGAGTTGGTTCGTGTGGTCGGGTGGCGCCCAGGCCTCAGGTCGCACCCCGTAGAGAAGTCCTTGCATGGTCCTCCTACGCGCTGAGACCGGCAACGGCGAGGACGTGGGTGAGGCCGACGACGCCGTTGGTGTTTCGGTTGGCCACGCCGACAGCGACCAGGATGACGAACAGCGCGATCCAGGCGAAGCCGACGACAATGCCCGCCACCGCGAGGCCATCCCCACCCTGCCTACCCGCGGACTGGTGGATCTGCGAGCGGGCGACGAACCCGAAGATCACGGCGAGCACCGCCGGCACGAAGAACAGCCACCCGCCGCACGCGCAGGCGAGCGACGCCACGGCCAGCCCGTTGTTCCGCTTCACGGGTATCCCGTAGGGCGGGTACTGGCCGTAGGTCTGGGGTGGGTACGCGCCGCCGGAGGGCGCGCCCGCAACGCCGGCCGGTTGCCCTGGGTAGGCGGCGCCCTGTCCGTAGAAAGGATCGGCTTGCCCCGGGTACGGGGTCGCCTGACCCGCGGACGCGGGACCGGGCGAAGCGGTCGGCGCGCTCTGTGGCGGTGTCGGTCCGGTCGTCGGCGGACCGGTCCACAATTCCGGGGCGTACCACTTCCCGTCCGAGGCCAACCACCATCCTGGACCCTGCGAGGTATCGCTCATGTCGTGCCTGTTCCGTGCGCTCTGATCGAAGCGAGCATAGGGGTCGCCATCGGGGTGTGTCGGTGGTTCATCAGTCAAGGAACGGGCAGTGCCGGCACCCCGAGCCGCAGCAGAAGCCGCGACGCGCCAAATACCCCGAGGTGAGCACGGTCAGACCGGTCCGAGGATCGACGTAGGTGTCCGCGCCCGAGTGCAGCGCCTCCGCGTGGGCACGCACGATCGCGGCGTAGTCGGGGTGATCCGGCGACAACCGATCCGGATGTGGATCGGTGAGCGACCGAGCGGCGAGCGGCTCGGTCGGTTCGCTCATGCGAGCCGGGAGACGTGGCGGCCGGGCCCGCAAAGGGCCCGGCTCGGCGCCACTACCTCCTGGTGGTCTTCTTGGCCGGCGCCTTGCGGGCAGCGGTCTTGCGAGCTGGCGCCTTGCGGGCAGCGGTCTTGCGGGCCGGCGCCTTGCGAGCCGGCGCCTTGCGAGAAGCAGCCACCTTCTTGGCGGGTGCCTTGGCCGGGGCGGCCGACGACTTGCCAGCCGCCGCGACGGCGGCATCCACGGTCGGGAACGCGCCCTTCGCGAGCTTGGGTGCCTTGGCGGGCGCAAGGACAGCGTCCTTGAACGCCTTCACGGGCGTGATGCGCGCCTTCTTCGACGCCTTGATGCGAATCGCCTCACCCGTGGCCGGGTTGCGACCCATGCGGGCCTTACGGTCGACCTTGACGAACTTGGCAAAGCCCGGGATGGAGACGGGCTCACCCTTGGACACGACTGCCGTGACGACATCGGTGAAGCCTTCGAGTACGGACACGACGGTCTTCAGCTCGACATCGGACTGGACCGCGACTGCTCTGGCTAGCTCTCGCTTGTTCATGGTCGCCATTGTGGCCGACGCGCGCCCACGAATGCACATCTTTCGGACGATTTTTGGCGCATTCCGTGCTCCGCCGGTCCCGCGCCGCCTCCGGAGCAACCGTGCTTCCGGGGTTTCGGTTGAGGACTACGCCGAGAACTGACCCCAATAGGGCCGGGCTCCGTCACGCTTCTCGAGGAGAATGATCACCGTTCCCCAGGGGTCGTGGCACCACGTCGTCTTCAGCCCGGCGACGGCGGCGACGCCCGCCGTCAGGAATCGGACCCCTCGCTCTTCGAGCTCGGACCGAGTCGCCTCGATGTCGTCACAGGTCATCCCGACGTGGGTGATGCCCAACTTGGTCACGGTGGGGCGTTCGGGTCCGGCGGATTCAATTCCGGCCGCCGGATACTCGATCAGCTCGATGACGCGGTCGTCGTTCCCGAAGCCCAAGATCGCACCGGTCACGATCACCGGAGCCGGCACGAGCTCACCCATGTCGCGCTCGATCTGCGGGCCCCGCATGGTGTAGGGCGGCGACAGCACCTGCAAGCCGAGGACCGTCGAATACCAGCGAACGGCCTCGTCGATGTCGGGGACGCAGATCGCCGTGTGGGCGAGGCCGAAGAGCATGCGCTCAGCGTAGGCCCAGAGCTCTTTGGAAGCCGGGCCGTCGTTGGCCCGAACCTAGGTCCAGCGGGCGATCTCGTGCTGCATGCGCTTGTTCCAGAAGCGGGTCTTCACGTGCATCCGGAATGCGACCTTGCGCAGGACGATGATGCCCACAAAAACAAATGGCGCCAGGAGGGCGGTGGCTGCGCTCAACAACATCATGCGCAGCTCGCGAGCGGGAATCCTCCCAGCCATCCCATAATCTTACTCCCAACGGTGGGCGGGCAATAGTGCCGTTTGGCACTAAGCAGCGCTTGCTTGGATGCATTAATAAGTGTCTTGTGCGGGAGGTGGTGCGCAGATGAGCAACCTCGGTCCTGATGAAGCGCCAGAGGGTGCTGCCCCGGAGGCAGGCGTAGGCACGACGAAGAGGCCCCGGGCGCGCCGAACCAGGCGGGTCGCCGCGTGGGTCCTCGTGGTGCTGGCGTCGCTGCTCATCCCGATCTCGGTGTTGTCGGCGTGGGCGATCACGACCGTGACCAACACCGACCAGTACGTCTCCACCATGGCGCCGCTGGCGAGGAACCCGATCATCATCAATCACCTGGCGACCAAGGCAACCGACGAGCTCTTCTCGACCAAGGTCGTGCAGAACAAGATCACGGACGCGCTGCCGGCCAAGGCGAAACCCATCGTGCAGCCGATCACGAATCAAGTGAAGAGCTACGTGCACGGCGTGGCGCTCCGGGTGTTCGAAAGCCCGAAATTCGGCCAGCTGTTCGACGCGCTCAATCGCCGGACGCACAACGCCGTGGTGAACATCCTCACCGGCAAACAGACCACCGTGACCAAGACGCTCGGAAAGAGCGGCGTCGTCCTCAACCTGACGCCGGCCGTGAACCAGCTCATCGACAGGCTCGACGCCCGCGGCGTCACCCTGTTCAACCCGATCAAGCCGATCGTGACCCAGAGCAGCGGCCTCGGCCTGACGATGGTGCAGAAGTCGCAGGTGTCGAAGTTCAGCGGGCTCTTCAACACCTTGGTGACCTTGGGGTGGGCGGTGCCCATCACAGCGCTGGCGCTGGGCGTGTTGAGCGTCCTGATCGCCGTCGAACGCCGCAAGACACTGCTGCGCGTGGCGGTCGGTGTCGGCCTGTTCGCGTTCGCACTGCTCGGTGCGCTGGCCTACGGGCGCACGACGTTCCTGAACGAGGCGGGGTCGCACAACTTCGACGTGGGCGTGTCCGGGGCGGTGTGGGACACGCTGCTCCGTTTCCTGAAGCAGGACCTGCGCTGGACGGTGTTGGCGGCCTTCCTGGTCGCACTCGGGACGTGGGTCGCCGGCCCGGCTCGCTACGCGGTGTGGATCCGCACCAAGGCCGCTGCGGGCGGCCGCTGGGTGGTCCACCAGGGGCGGGCGCTCACCTCCGGCGCCCGGCAGGGACTGGCCGCCTCCACCGCGGCTCGGAAGACGGCGGGGCGGATCGCCGAGCACGTCAAGGGCCTGCGCGTCGTCGGAGTGGCGATCGCGGGGCTGGTCGTCCTCCTGGGCGGCAACCTGTCGGGCTGGGACCTCGTGATCCTGGTGATCGTCGTGGTGGTGTATCTCGGGCTCTTGCAGTTGGTGGTGCACTGGGCACGGCTCGTCGCCGGCGCGGGCGCCGAGCCGGTCGAGGTGGCGAGTGCCGGCTCGCCGCCGGCGCCGCCGGGGTAGATCACTTCGGCCGTCGTGGCCCAGGGAGTCGCTCGACCGCTCTCAAGCGATGCGGAGCGATTCGGAGCTGACCCGCGCGGATCCGCTCCCGGCCCTAAATTCGCAGGCCAGTGAATCGACGGGCGCGGGAACGGGCCGTCGACGGGGCCAGGCCCGCATTTGAGGGATCATCGAGGACTGGGGGAGGCGTCATGATCGAAGATCGACGCAACGTCGAGACGGCTGACCAAGCCGACACCGCGATCCAACGCAGACGGCACCGGGCGCGCGTCGTGCAGATCACGCTGGGCTGCCTGTGGATTCTCGATGCCGTGCTGCAGCTCCAGCCGCGCATGTTCGGCCCGGACCTGGTCAAGCAGATGATGCTGCCCATGGCCCAGGGCCAGCCGGCACCGGTGGCCTGGTCGATCACCAACCTGGCGCACGTCGTTCAGCCCGACGCCGGGGTGTGGAACTTCTTCTTCGGCGCACTCCAGTTGGGCATCGGCGTGGGGATGTTGTTTCGCCGCACGGTGCGGCCGGCCATCGTCGCCATGGCGATCTGGGCCTTCGGCGTCTGGTGGTTCGGCGAGGGGTTCGGCATGCTGCTGACTGGTGCCGCCTCGCCGCTGACGGGTGCCCCCGGCGCCGTCCTCTTGTACCCGCTGGTCGGCTTGCTGGTGTGGCCCACCGAGGCGGACGCCGCCGACGTGTCGCCCGGCATCGCGTCGTCCGCCGCCGCGACGGGGCCGTTGGGCTCGGCCGCCCCCCTCCTTGCGTGGACCGCGTTCTGGTCGCTCTCCGCCGTGCTGTGGCTCTTCCCGGCCAACCGCGCCGGCGGGTCGATCGGTTCCACCCTCAACGCGGCGGCGCACGGACAACCCGGGTGGTACGCGCACTTCGAGACGTCGCTCGCCAACGCGCTCCCGCACACCGGTTCGCTCTTGCCGTGGGTGCTGGCCGGCGTGTCCCTGGTCATCGCAGTCGGGCCTCCGCTCAGTCGGCGGTTCACGCCGTTCCTTATCGCCGGAGCCGGGCTGCAGGCGATCTTCTGGGTCACGGGCATGGCCTTCGGCGGGATCCTCACCGGCATGGGCACCGACCCCAACGCGGCGCCCTTGGTGGCGCTGCTGGCCTTCGCCATGGTGCCGACGCTGCACGCGGTGTCGGCCAGCGCGCCCGGTCGGGTGTTCCTGCGCAGCCACCCGGTCGCCGGCGTCACGACCTCGGCGGCGGCGCTGGCCGTCCTCGTGCTCAGCTCGACGTATCCCATCGCTGCCGCGGCGTCCGCCTCTGCCTCGCCGGGGAGCACGTCGCACCCGGCGTCCGGCGCGCCGGCGATGGCCGGAATGGCGATGGGGCGTTCGTCGTCTTCGTCGCACACATCGCACGCCGCCAAGGGCGTCCTGGCGATGCCGGGCATGGACGGACAGGCCGACCCGAACTGGCACTACAGCGGGCCGAGCCTGCCGGCCCAGGAGGTCTCGGTGCTGACGACCGTCTACAACGAGACCGAGAAGGGCCACGCCATGCAGACGCCGAGCTGTACTACCCCGCCCACCGGGGCGCAGACGGAGGCGGCCATGCAGCTGGTGCAGACGACGAGCTCGGCCGTCGCCAAGTACAAGGACCTCAACGTGGCGAAGGCCGCGGGGTATGTGCCCATCACCGACCCGCGCTATCCGGTCGTCCACTACCTGAATGTGTCCTACATGCGGGGCGCGTACGTGCTCGACCCCAACCATGTCCAGTCGTTGGTCTATGCCTCGACTCCCTACGGCCCGGTCTTGGTGGCGGCGATGTACCTCATGCCGTCGGTGGGTGATGAAGGCCCCATGCCCGGCGGGTGCCTGACGCAGTGGCACGCACACACCAACCTGTGCACGGGTGGGGCAACGGGCACGATCTCGGGCTTTCAGACCGACGGCACCTGCGCGGCCGGCGAGCACCCCTTGCAGACGCCTGAGATGCTGCACGTCTGGCAGGTCCCGGTCCCGGGAGGGCCGCTCACGATGGACCCGACCGACCAGCAGGTGGTGGAGGCCGGGATCATGGCCCAGCAGGAAGGCCAGGCGCCGGTGACCCCCGGTGACCAGGTCCCCGCGGTCACGGGGAGCTTCGGCACCTGATCCCGAAGTCCGCCCGGCGGACCGGCGGACCACCCGACCGCCAGACCGCCAGACCGCCAGGACGGGGTAGGGACCAAAGTCACGGTTTCGTGGGAACGGGACTTTTGGACCTATCCGAGGGGTTGCAACAGGAGGGACACTAAAGCAACAGATGTGGCAAGCCATGAGGGGGCGGTCACAGGAAAGGTCGACGTGGCGCTGTTCACACTGGTCATTGGATCTGTCTTCTTGTTCCTTGCGGCCTTCGCCGCCTGGTACACGGTGTGGCACCGCCGGGTCGAGTCGTGCTTCGAGCGGGTGCCCGTCGAGACCGGGCGAGCGGTCCACGTGTTGCGCAAGGGCGTGTCGCTCGGCGGCGACGCCCGATAGCTGCGCACGCTTCGTTCTCAACCTGCAAGCGGGCCAGCAGGGCCGAGCGCGGCGACCGTCCAGAACCCGTCCAGAACCCCGATTCTTAGCTGGCGTTTAACCTGCGCCTTTAGCCTGCAGCGCATGTCGGTGAGATCGCGTGTCGCGCTGGTGGCGATCGTCGCGGTCGCAATCGTCGGCGGCTTCTTGCCGCACGGCCTCCTAGCACCCGCGCAGAGCACGGCGGCCGAGGCAGTGCAGCTGGTCGAGACCCCGCTGGCGTCCCTCCCAGCCTGCGCGGACGTGACCTGCGGCAAGGGCACCCCAGCCGCACCGGCCCCGGCACCAATGGTGGTGCTGGCGGGCGTGCTGGGTGGGCTCGCCGTCGTCGCAATCGCCGCCGGGCGGCTGCGCCACCGGCGCGCCCAGGTCACGCCGCTCCCGGCCGGCAGCCCAAATCGGCTCCTGCGGCCACCCCAGTTCTCCTAGCTCCACCGCGCACCCCGCGCTGTCCTGCGTCACGGACGACCCGCCCTTCGCGGCGGCGTGTGACGCCATCAGTCACGAGGAGGTCAGTCCATGGCCTCCGTGGAGCTTTCGGGCCGACAACCATCGCGCCCGGCCAATTCAGGAGAACGAAATGTCGAAGTCAACCAATCGGCGCGTCCCCGGGGCCCGCCCAGCAACCAAGCCCACCAAGCCCTCCACCAGCTCGAAGACGGCCGCACGAGGCCGCCGGCCAGGCACCGCCGCCCGTCGCGCTCCGGGCGCTCACAGCGCGACGAAGCGGTTCCGCTCGAGGCATCCGGTGCTGACGGCGCTGGCGCCGGTCGCGTTGATCCTCGCCATCGTCGCGACAATGGTGATCGTGAAGGTGACGTCGGGCCCGTCGGCGCCGACGGGGGTCGCGGCCGCCTCGGCGTTGCCCGGCGGGAAGGGGGCGGCGGCCTCATCCGATCCAGGAACCAGCACGCTGGCGCCCGGTGTCGAGGCGTCGCTCGACGTGCCGGCGGCGACGCTCGACCGGGTCGGCAAGTCCGCTTCGGTCGTCGCGCCGAGCGCGACAGGCGACACGGGCCCGATCCTCAAGGATGCCGACGGCAAGCCGGTCGTCACGTATATCGGGGCCGAGTACTGCCCGTATTGCGCCGCGGAGCGCTGGTCCATTGCCGTGGCGCTCTCCCGGTTCGGGTCGTTCTCGAACCTGTCGGCCACCCACTCGGCGGCCAACGACGTCTACCCCGACACCCAGACGCTATCGTTCTACGGGTCGCAGTACTCGAGCGCGTATCTCGACTTCCAGCCCGTCGAGGAAGCGACGAACCAGGCGGTGAACGGGAGCTACGCCACGTTGCAGGAGCCCACGGCGGCGCAGTCCAACCTGCTGGCGCGCTTCGACCAGCAAGGGAGCATCCCCTTCCTCGACATCGCCAACAAGTACGTCGTGGTCGGGGCCAGCTTCTCGCCGCAGGTCCTGGCCGGGCTGACCCAGGCCCAGATCGCCCAGCAGCTCGGTGACCCGAGCAGCCCGGTGGCCCAGGCCATCGACGGGGCGGCCAACGAGATCACGGCCGCCATCGTCCGGGTCACCGGCCAGCAGCCCAGCAGTGTCGCCAGCTCATCGGCGATCGCGTCGATCGCCACGTCGCTGGGCTCCTGACATGCGCACGCCTGCCCACGAAGTCGTCGCCGCGCCGCGGTGGGCGCGGGCCACGTCACTGGGGCTCTCGCTGGCGGCCGTCGCCGTGGCGTCGTATCTCACGGTGACCCACTACACCGACCCGGCCGCCCTGGCGTGCCCCGACACCGGGGTCGTGAACTGCACGCTGGTCACCACGAGTTCGTGGTCCGTGATGCTCGACGTCCCCGTCGCCGTGCTCGGTCTGGCCTGGTCGATCGTTATGACCGGCCTCACCGTGCCCTGGGCGTGGCGCTCGGAGCGGGTCTGGCTCCAGCGCGCCCGGGTCGCGGTCGCCGGACTGGGGGCGGCGATGGTGCTCTACCTGGTTTACGTCGAGCTCTTTCGGATCGGCGCCATCTGCCTGTGGTGCACCGCGATCCACGTGCTCGGGGTCGGCCTGTTCGGGGTCGTGATGGCGGCGGGGGCCACGGCTCGCCGGGACGCCGAGGTGCTCGCATGAGCAGGCTCGCGTAGGGAGGCTCGCATAAGGACAGCACCCGTGGAAACGGGCAGCTTTGCATTTCGAGACATCTGGGTACACCCCTTCACGATGGGTGTCGGTGGCCGAGCCGCAGCCCGACGGGGCAGCGCGGCGTGGGGGAGGAAACGATGAGGAAGCGGCAGCGCGACCGGGACGGTGCCGGACTGGCCCGGGAGTGCGAGGCCTACCTGAGCGGCACGTTGGCCGAGTACTGGGAGGCGCAGGGGACGGCCGTGCCGGTCTGGACCTGGACGAACCTTCTGGCGCACGGCAGCGACGGCCAGATCGCCGATTGTGTGCACCGCCCCGCCAAGCCCCCCAGGACGGGGCGGAGCTGGCAGATCGCCCGCTCCTACCTGGCCTACGAGGTGCTCGACCTCACGAGCGAGGACATCTCGTTGGAGGAGCTGCAGTCCACCGTGCTCATCCCGCTCGAGCTCGAGCTGGCCGCCCACCCCGGGGTGGGTCGCTGGACCCCGCGGCGCTGGGTCGACGCCGTGGACGCCTCGATCCGCAACCAACACTCCACGCTGGAGCCCTGAGCGGTCCAGTCTCGAGCCCGCGCCGGCGCCCGGCGCGGCGTCGCGGGTCGGCTCGGCGGCGACCCTCCCTAGGAAGCGGTTCGTTCGACCCAGCGCTCGACGGTCCTGGCCATTGCGGGCAGGGGCAGGGTTCCCACGCGCAGGACCAGATCGTGGAACTGCTTGAGGTCGAAGCCCGCCCCGAGACGTTCCGCCGCCAGGGCGCGGAGCCGGACGATCTCGCGGCGACCCACCATGTAGGCGAGCGCTTGTCCGGGGAATGAGATGTAGCGGTCGACCTCGGACTCAACCTCGATCCGGGGCATCGGCGTGTTGGCGCCGAGCCAGTCGAGGGCCTGCCGGCGGCTCCAGCCCAGCGCGTGCAGGCCGGTGTCGACGACGAGCCGGCTGGCGCGCCACGAGTCGGCGGCGAAGAGGCCCATGCGCGCGACATCGTCGCTGTAGAGCCCCATCTCGTCGGCCAGGCGTTCGCTGTAGAGCCCCCACCCTTCGGCACAGGCGGTGTCGTGGAGCACCCGCCGCGCCGGCGACAGGTCGGTCGACTCCATCGCGATCGTCAACTGGAAATGGTGACCCGGCACCGCCTCGTGGAACGCGATGTCCTCGGCGGCGTAGCGATGGCGCTCCTCGGGCTTGGACGTGTTGAGGTAGTAGGTCCCGCGCCGAGAGCCGTCGATCGCCCCGGGCATGTAATAGGCCGCTGCCATGCCGGCCTCCTCGGCCTCGGGCACGGGCTCGACGGTGCAGGGCTGGTCGGGCACGGTGGCGAACCAGCGCGGCGCCTCTTCTTCCGCCGCCGCGACGACGCGGCGGGCGTGCTCCAGCATCTCGTCGCGGTTCGAGTAGCGGAGGTCGGGGTCGTTGCAGAGGTGGTCAAAGATCTCGACCGGCTCGCTCGTACGCCAGAGCCGCGATCCCGTTTCGACGAGCTCTTCGCGCACCTGTGCGGCGATGTCGCGACCCATAGCGTGCAACTCGTCGGGGGCGTAGTCCGTCGAGGTGTGCAGGCGCGCCATGGCCCGGTACATCGCCTCGCCGTCGGGGAGGAAGCAGATGCCGGGATGCTCGTCGTCTCGGGCGGCGGGAAGGATGTCCGCCTTCAGCCCGTCGCGGTAGGCGGCCAACGCAGGACGGACGTCGTGATCGATGGCCTCGCCGACGGCCCGTCGGAACCCGTCGTGGTCCTGTTCGGCGCGGGCGACGCCGCCGAGGTCGGGGTCGCCGATCAGGAGGTCCAACTGGGCGACGGCGGACTCGACCAGGCGCGCCACCGCGGTCCGGCCTGCGTGCGTTCCTCGTCGGTGGCGCGTGCCGGCAATGGCGAGCAACTCGGGCAACGCGTGGAGCCGCGTGAGGTAGCCCTGCCGACGTTCCTCGGTATCGAGCTGGACCTTGGGCAGGGTGGTGAGGATGCCGGGCACCGGGGCGACGAAGGTGTCGCAGATGGTGAACTCGGTCAGGGGGACCCGGGCGGCTTCGGCCATGCTCCGGGCCATCACGCGTACGAAGTCGAGGGTCTGATGCTCCGGCTCGCCCAGCCCTTCGTCCGATTGAGCTTCTGACCGCTGAGCGATCGAGCCGAGATCCGCCGCCACGCGTTCCTCCGCCTCCGCGCTCAGGTCGGGAAGGCGATCGTCAAAGCCGGGGAAGCCGTAGAGAGAACCGGCCAGGGGATCGGCGTCGAGGACGGTGGTGAGCAGCTCGGAAGCCAGGTCGTCTGCGGACATGGCGGGAGGCTAGCGGGCTACCTTTGGCTTTTGGCGAGGAGGCACACGTGGCCGACGGCAGATCCATCTCTTACATGGCCCTCGAGCCCGGCACCCCGGTCGTGACGACCACGGGGACCGAGTTCGGTACGGTCGAGCACGTCCTCCAGGTGCCGGAGCTCGACTTGTTCGACGGCCTGGCCGTCAAGACGCATCACCACGGCCACCGCTTCGTCGACCGCGACCAGATCACGGACATCACCACGACGGCAGTCCATTCCACCATCACCGACGATCAGGTCGACTCCCTGCCGGCGCCGCGAGGATCCCTCGTGTTGCACCCCGACACGGCACACGACGAGGGGCCGTCACTCACGGCCCGGTGGGGCCGGCTGTTCGGCCGTGAGCACTGGAAGGAACTCGAATAATCGCGCCGTGACGCGTGCGTGCGGAAGCACCGGAGCGCGCCCCGCACGCACCACCCGCCCCGCCCCCGAGCGGCGTGTTCGATGTCCGTTGACTTATTCGGTCACCTGGGCCAAGACCTTCTCGGGCGCCTTCGGGGTGCAGGTCACCGTCGCCTGCACCGGCGCCGTCAGGTTGAAGCTGACGTACCCGCGGTGAACTTGATGATCGTCCGGACCTGACCGGTGTCGCCGTACGTCGCACCAAGGGCGGCGGTTGTGAGCGTGGCCAGGGCCTTGAACGACTGCGAGCCCGAGTACCGCTGGTAGATCCCGGTGTCGTGCCCGGCCGTCCAGCCCGCCGGGGTGGTAGCGACGGTGGCCGAGCCGGCGACGTAGGGCTCGCTCGTTGGACTCGGATCGTTCACGTAGAACTTGATGTTGTTGATCGTCGCGCTGACACCGAACGTGTTGTCAGGCTTGAACACCACGCCCGACAGGGTGATGACCTTCGTGGTCTTGTTGATCGTCGCCTTGGCCGTCACGGTTGCGTTGACCGACGGCGTCACGCCGTCGATCGCCGAACACTTGTAGCCGTGCGTCACCGACGCTCCGGCCGGCGCAAGCCCGAACAGGCCCGACGTGGCCAGCGCACCTCCGACGACCGCCGCACCGGCAACCATCCTGATCCGCCCTGTGCTTCCTCCTTTGAGTCATGCACCGGTGCGGCGCTCCCTAGTGCGATGGATCACCCTGCGGGGACGACAGGATCGCCAGGGCGAGTCGGAGAAAGGCCAAGAACCCGAGCCGGCTGCCGTTCCCGGCCAGTAAATCGCCTGAGATCGCACACTTCCTGCCGCTGCAGAACGGGTCGCGCGGGTCGGACTTCCCTCCCGAATTCCTCCAAGTAAAGCTGGGCGTCTGGCGCTACAGTCGCTTCGATGGCCGAAAGTGGCCGCTACTCCCGGAAGCGGCGAGACCAAGAGGGTGCACCTGCACCGCTGCCGCTCCCGCCCGGACCGATCTCCAACGGCGAATTCGTTCCGGCGGCCTCGGGTCCCCGTGACCGCGCCCTCGACGAGTTCATGCGTACGTCGATCGACCGGACGGCGGGTCGGCTCGGCGTCGACCGGCGTCGGTTCCTCCAAGGTGCAGGCGCGGTGGCGCTCTGTCTGAGTGCGTTCGAACTCGCCGGCTGCGCGGCGCCGGCGACTCCGGGCCAGGCAGCGAGGGCGAGGCGGCACGGGCCCGGCGGCACCTTTACGTCGCCGCCACCCGAAGACACCGCGGCGTGTCAGGCCACGCTGGCCAGCAACGGAGAGTTCATCTTCGACGTGCATTCGCACCACGTCATCCCGAGCGGTGCCTGGGTGCAGAATTCACCTGAGACCGTCGGCCTCGTGCTCGGCATGCTCCCGCCGGACTGCTCTGACGCCTCCAAGCTCGACTGTGCCGACCGAGCGTCGTACCTCCACGACATGTTCCTGGCCAGCGACACCACGGTGGCCGTTCTCACCGATGTGCCCAACTCCGGACCGTCGAATGCCCCCATTCCATTCTCCGATGCGCTGAAGTCGCAACAGATCACGGACGGGCTCGTGCGCGGCGGGGCGAGCCGCCTGCTGGTGGAGAACGTGCTCGCTCCCAACGTGGGCCCGATCCAGTCCACCCTGGACGAGATGTCGAGCGCCGCTCAGGCCGGTCCTCCTGCGGCGTTCAAGGTCTATACGGCGTGGAGCCCGTCAGGAACCGGGTACTCACTCGAAGACCCGACGATCGGGCTCCCCACTGTCCAGCATGCGCACGACCTCGGGGTCAAGGTGTTCGTGGCGCACAAGGGCCTGCCCTTGGTGAACTTTGACCCGACGTTCAACCATCCAGAAGACGTAGTGGCGGTGTCGCGGCTGTTCCCGGACATGAATTTTGTCGTCTACCACGCAGCCTGGGATCCCGCGCACGTCGAAGGTCCGTACGACCCAAATGCAACGCTCGGGATCGACACGCTGCTCGCCTCGCTCGACCGTCACAACGTGCCGGCGAACGACAACGTGTGGGTCGACTTGGGGACGACGTGGCGCCAACTTCTGACGCAACCCGACCAGGCGGCTCACGCGCTCGGGAAACTGCTCAGTCGCGTGGGGCAACACAGGGTGATGTGGGGCACCGATGCCATTTGGTACGGCAGCCCCCAGTCGCAGATCATGGCGATGAGGGCGTTTCAGATCACCCCCCAGTTCCAGGAAACCTTCGGCTATCCGGCCTTGACCGGTGACGTGAAAGCCGCCATCTTCGGGCTCAACGCGGCGAAGCTCTTCGGAATCGACCCCGAAGCGACTCGGTGCGCGTTGACCGCGGATCCCCTCTCAGCAAATGTTGACGAGACCGCCTACCTTCGAGGCGTCGGGGCACTTCCTTCTGCCTGGACCGCCCACGGTCCCACCACGCGTCGACAGGTCCTCGATTGGCTGGCGTCGCCTCTGACACGCTGGCGTCCCGCGTAGGGGAGGGCGCCTGTCGGGGACGGATGTCTCGGAGGGTCCGTTGGCTCGTCCTTGCCGTCGTGTGTAACGGTGGGAGAGGTCGGTGAGCGCTATGTCTGCTCGCGAGCCGGCGAGGAGCCTAATGTCCCAACAGCGTCATCCTGGCGTCGAGTACGACGCTGTGCTCGATGCGGCCGCGTCATGTTATTTGCGCTTCGGGGTGGCGAAAACGACGGCGACCGACATCGCGCAGGCCGTGGGAATCTCTCGCGCCACCCTGTACCGCCGCTTCGGAAGCCATGAAGCCATCTTCTTGGCCGTGCTGACCCGGGAATCGGAGGCCATGGCGGTCGATGCGGATGCGCATCTCGCCCGCATCGACGATCCGCGGGAACGCATTCTCGAAGGGATGCTCTACAGCATCAGCGAGATCGGGCGGCGACCCGTCCACGCCGCGGTATTCGGTGGGGACTCGGTGGCATGGGCGGCCACACAAGCCATTCACGTCGAAGCGCTCCGCCGGATCGGCGAGGCGGGAGTCCGCCCGCTCCTCGAGTCGTCTCTGGCCGACGGCTCGATTTCCGAGCAAGAGATGATGGACCTGGTCGATTGGATCATGCGGATCCTGATCTCCTTCGCCGCCGTGCCCGGGAACGGCGGCCGCGCACCCGAGGACATCCGGCGGCAACTCGAAGCCTGGTTCGTCCCCGCCTTCGAGGCACGACTCGGTGGAACGGACAGGGGAGTTGTGAGACACTGAACTAGGTTCGTCTTGCGTATCACCGGGGGGTGGCACATGAAGGCCTTGCAGGTGACCGCTCACGGCAGCCCGGGTGAGGTCCTGGCCGTGCGCACGGTGGCGCAGCCGAAGCCCGAGCCGGGTGAGGTACGGGTCGCGGTCGCGGCCGCCTCGCTCAACTTCAACGACATCGATCGCTGCCGCGGCAAGCTGGTCTCGGTCCCGACCCCGCCACCGTTCACCCTGGGTATGGACGTGTGCGGGGTGGTCGATGCCGCGGGCGAGGGGGCAGAGGGCTGGCTCGGGAAGCGGGTCGTGGCGATTACAAAGACGGCCCTCGGCGGGATAGCCGAGTTCGCCATCGCGCCTGCGATCTCCGTCTTCGACGCGCCGCCGGACCTCGACGACGCCCAGGCCACCGCCTTCGTATTGTCGTTCCAGGCTTCCCACCTGGCGCTGTTCCGAAGGGGACGCTTGCAGGCGGGCGAGACATTGGTCGTTCATTCGGCGGCCAGTGGGTTGGGCACGGCGGGCATTCAGTTGGGCAAGGCGGTCGGCGCCAGAGTCATCGCGATCGCCGGCGGTCCGGAGAAGGGTGCCCTGTGCACCTCGCTGGGCGCCGATGTGGTCATCGATCATCTCGAAGAGGATTTCGTCGAATCCGTGCTCACGGTCACCGCCGATCGGGGCGCCGACGTCGTGTACGACCTGACCGGAGGAGAGGTGGCCGAACGCTCGTGGCGTTGCACGGCTCGCGGTGGCCGTTACCTCGCGGTGGGCTTCGCCGACGACGACCAGAACGGCATGACCGGCCGGCCGCTGCGGATGGCCTGCCTGGGCAACATCGACATCGTCTGTGTGATGTTGGGTTGGGCGGACTCGGTGGACCCGGGAATGCGGAGGTTCGGATTCAACCCGTTCGGACGGGACGTTGCCGACGAGGTGTACGGCGACCTCCTCACCATGGTCGCCAAGGGGATACGACCGTTCATCGGGCGGCGGGTGACGATGGAAGAAGCGGGACGCGCCCTCGATGAGCACGAGGCACGGCGTTCCGTGGGTCGCACCGTCGTGGAGATCTCACCTTGACCGACCGGGGGTACACGTGGCGTGACGCGGAGTTGCGGAGCCCGCCGCTGCGCGCGCTGAACAAGGTCGGGGGGCAGCTCTCCCGCTTTGGTGTGACCCGGCCAGCGCTGACGCCGTCGTCGATCGTTGCCGCCGCCGTCAAGGAGGCCGGGTCCGCCGACCTCGGAAGCGAGTCCTACCGTGAACCGCTGGACGTGTTCCTCCGCGCCTGCGAGGACGAAGCCGGCTTGACCACGTTCGGCCGGATCCTCATCGCGAAGATGCTCGCGTCGGCTCTGGCCAATCGGATCGCCCTCCATCAGTGGTCGCGGGACCACCCGGAGGTGCACGCCGAGCGCATCCACAGTCCCTGGGTGATCGTCGGACTCCC
Organism: Acidimicrobiales bacterium; assembly: GCA_035551835.1. GTDB lineage: Bacteria > Actinomycetota > Acidimicrobiia > Acidimicrobiales > RAAP-2 > Bog-473. The sequence continues at coordinate 42,467 of DASZMN010000046.1, forward strand.
TCGCACGGGCACCAGCGTGCTGTCCATGTTGCTCGGCCTCGACCCCACGGCGCGACCGCTGCTGCAATGGGAGGCCGCCCATCTCATTCCTCCCGCCTCGTTGGCGGATAGCGACGAGGATCCCCGGATTGCGCAGACCGCCAAGGAACTCGACGGACTGATGAAGCTCAATCCTCCGCTCAAGGCGATGCACCCCTTCGGGGCGACTCTGGCGCAGGAGTGCGTGTCGCTGTTCATGTACGACGTGCGGACGTTGGCCCTCGAGACCCAGGCCCACGTCCCGAGCTACGCCCGATGGCTCGAGCAGGCGGACATGACCCCGGCGTATGCGCAACACCGTCTCGCCCTCCAGACGCTGCAGTCTCGCCAACCGACCGAGCGGTGGGTTCTCAAGACACCCAACCACCTCTGGCATCTCGACGCCCTGCTCTCGGCCTACCCCGAGGCGCGCATCATCTGGACCCATCGCGATCCCGGCCCCGTCGTCACCTCTCTGGCCAGCCTGGCCAATGCCGGCCAGCGCCCGCTGACGTGGCGATCCGACCCTCGACCGGCGGCGGAAGAGTGGAAGCGCAAGTGCGCCTTTGCGCTCGGCTCCGCGGTGGCGTTCGACCACAAATCAGCCGAAGGGTGGTGTCAGCACGTCCACTACGACGCGTTGATCGCCGATCCTCTGCAAACCGTTCGCGAGCTCTACGGCCACTTCGGCGCTGCGGTCAGCGATCTGCATGCACGTCGGATGGAGGCCTTCCTCAGAGACCGGCCGAAGGACGCCTTCGGCCGGCACCTCTATGACCCCGCCGACTTCGGATGGACCTATGCGGGCCTGGCCGAAGAGTTCCTCGACTACACGCAGCGGTATCACATTCCATCTGAGAGCCATGCCGGTGGACATGTGTGACACACGCACTTCGGCAGATTGCCGAGTGAGAAGGGGAGGGCAGTGACTTCACGCCGCCAGTACATAGTGCGCAGTTTGGGTTCGGCGCTCGGTGCCGCCTCCTTGGTCGCAGGTCTCGCCCTCGCGGTCAGCCCCTCTGTGGCTGCGGCGTCGCCGCAAACTCCAGGCGTCACCGCCACGACGGTGACCGTGGGCTCAATCAGTGACATCTCGTCGCCCGTGCCTGGTTTGTTCGCGGGCGCAAAGACCGGGACCGAGGCGTACTTCGCCTATATCAACAGCCAAGGGGGCGTGAACGGGCGCAAGCTCATCCTCAACGGCATGGACAGCGCGTTCTCACCGGGGACCGTGACCAATGAGACGCAAGGCATCGCGAAGAACGACTTTGCCATCGTTGGGGGGTTCTCACTGCTCGACGGCGCCGAGAAGCCGATCGTCGACGCCAACAAGCTGCCGATGGTGGCCCAGGCCCTGAACCCGACCATCTTCGACGACACGAACCTCTATTCAGCGGTGCCGATGGTGAACAACGGTGGCATTGAAGGGCCGTTCAGGTGGTTGAAGTCGAAGTACCCCTCCGCGGCCAGCGCGCTCGGGCTCATTGGCGACAACGCGACCGCGTCAGTCATCGCGGTCGAGAATACCGACCGGGCCCTGACGCAGAATCTGGGGTACAAGTGGCTCTACTCGCGCGATGCCACCTTCAGCGAGACCACCTTCCTGCCCGACATCATCAAGATGAAGAACGCCGGGGTGAAGCTGGTCTTCGAACCCACCGTGACGGGCAATCTCGTCAACACGATCGCGCAGGAGATGAAGCAGCAGGATCTCAATGCCCTCCTGTTCAGTGGGACCAATGCGTACGAGAAGGACTTCGCCCCGGGTTCGGCGGGCAACGGCACGCTGATCGACGGGGTCTATGCCCTCTATCGGGGGGAGGACGCCAAAGTGGTCCCGGCCGTGGCCACGTTCGACAAGTGGGTCAAGAAGGTCGATCCCTCCAGCCAGCTCGACATCTACACCTTGGACGCGTGGGTCAACACGGACCTGTTCGTGCAGGCGCTGAAGGCGGCGGGACCAAATCCGACCCGCGCCGGCCTCGAGGCCCAGCTGAACAAGATCAAGTCGTTCAACGCCGACGGACTGATCTCGCCCCAGAACCCGGCCCAGAAGATCCCGGGCCAATGCTGGCTGGTCGCCCAGTACGAGAACGGGACGTGGCACCGGATCGCGCCGGACCCCAAGACGGGTTTCGTCTGCAGTCCGAAGGGCTTCTTCCCGGCGAGTTATAAGGGAATCACCCGCTGAGGACGGTCGGAGTATCTCGATAGCCGACCCGTTTCGAACGGGTTGCCATCTCGGCTGTTGCGAAGATCAAAAACCAAGCGCCTCATTCACCAAGATCGCGGTGATGCGTCCAGCAAAGACCGCTTTGTTGATGATGAGCAGGTTATTCACACCACTCGGAACTCCGTAGGCCTCACGAGCTCTCGAGTCCTCGAGTGGAAAGCAGTAGTCGTAGATGCGTCGGATCCCCGTGTCGAGATCGGGAACGATCTTCTGGGCCCCTATGACGAGAATGACGTGACCCGCTCCCGAGACGATTGGGCCCAGTTGGCTTCCGCTGGCGGATGCAATGAGAAGCGATCCCTCCTTCGTGACGGCATGGACGCTGCCCACGACCCAGTCGGGCGCGGCGGAGAGCTGACGCATCTCGCGGCCCTGCATTTCACGGTCCATCTGGTAGAGGCGCGGGCGAAGTGGTTGATACAGACCTGACCGCTCGATGTCGTCCGCCACGCCGATGATCTCTAGGGTGCGCGAGGTGTTGTTGTAGACCTCGGCCCCCACCGGGACGATGGATCGCACAGCTTGTCGTGCCTCTTCGCCCGAGTCGACCACCTTGGCATTGATCCCAAGAGATCCGAGAGCGTCAGCCACCGCGCGGATCTCTTGCCTCGGGGCCGGGCGTGAGAACTCGCTCTTAGCCTCCTCGGTCGGGCTCTCAATGGACCGGCGTGACGGGTCTGTCGCAGAAGATTGAGCCGACACGTCAGCCATCCCCGAGTTCGGCGAGGCGCTGGTGGACCAGGGCGACTGCCATGGACCCCTCGCCGATCGCTGCCGCGCAACGCTTGATCGATCCGCTTCTGATATCGCCCGAAGCGAACAGCCCGGGCAAATTCGTTTCAAGCGGCAGCGGTTGGCGTGACAATTTCCATCCGTCGGGCGCACCCGCAGGCGAGCTGAAATCAGCACCGGTGCGCACGTAGCCGGCCGCGTCGAGTGCAACGCCCACTCGTGCGGCACCTTTCGTGCGTGGCACTCCTCCAATGCAAATGAACAGCGCGTCGGCCGGGAGGCGCGTCACCGAACGATTGGACGAGAGAGCCAGCGCTCGGAGCTGGCCATCGGCCTCCAAGTCGACCACTTCTGTATTCGTGCGCACGTCGATGTTGCCCAGCTTGCGCAGCTGACTGATCAGATACTGCGACATCGATGCCTCGAGCGAAGAGCCTCGGACGAGCAATGTCACCTGCGCGGCGTAGCGCGAAAAACGAATAGCGGCCTGGCCGGCGGAATTCCCCCCTCCGATGATCGCGACCCGACATCCATTGCAGGTCACCGCCTCGCTGGGACCGGCGCCGTAGTACACGCCCGAGCCGAGAAGTTCGTCGATGCCAGGAACCTCGAGGCGGCGCCAAACCACCCCGCCCGCCAGCAAGAGGGTCCGTGACCGCACGATGGTGCCGTCGGACAAGGTCGAGGCATACCCCGGACCATCGCTCGCAATGTCAGTGAGACGCCGAGCGAGAAGGATTTCTGCCCCGAACCTTCGAGCCTGTGCCGTGGCCCGGGTTGCCAATTCGTTTCCGCTGATCCCTTGTGGAAAGCCGAGGTAGTTCTCGATCATGGAGGTCGTCCCCGCTTGGCCTCCCGGCGCCACCGACTCGATGGTGACGGCCCCCAAGCCCTCTGAGGCCGCGTACACAGACGCCCCCAGTCCGGCCGGACCAGCTCCGACGATCGCGAGGTCGTACTCCGACCGCATCGGAGGGGACACCATCCCGAGCCCCGCGGCCACATCCTCCACGGTCGCGGGCGCGAGCCGAACGCCGCTCGGGAGAATACAGACAGGGAGCTGAGCCGGATCAACCTCCCCGATAGGGAGCGCCGCTGCGACACGCCCTACGTCGTCGACTTCGACCCACTCGTACGGGACACCATTGCGGCTGAGAAAGTCACGAATGTTGTAGCCGACCGCCGTCGCCCGGCGTCCGACCAAGAGAACCTGGGGCGTCACCGGACGCGCGTCGTAGTCGATCATCGACATGGTCTTGGGCTCCGTCTCACGACTTCAGACTCGCGCACGGGCGGACCGGACGCCGTCTCCGATACGAGCGGACCCGCCATTTCTCCAGGTCAGTCGGGAACGGCCTACCCAAAACGAGGCGACCTAGGTTCCCTTCGGTCGTTGACGGAAGGGAACGTATGCCCACCATTCCTCGAAGGCCATCGGGTTCGGGACGATGGGCCCTCGGTGGCCGAGACAGTCGAGGGACTGACCGGCGTCACCTCGCGAGCCCGGGTCCCACCGCGATCTGCGTCGTTGCGGGCGACGTCCTGTCACGGCATTTGATGGCGCGGGATGGGGGGAGTCGATAAAAGCGATCCGGGATGGTCGTGGAATGCGATGACCGCCCTTGGGACCTTCGGCCCTATAGTTTCGGTCCCTTCGGGCTTAGCGTCCCGGCGGTAGGGGCAGTTGTTGGCGATCACGGGTCGTGGAGAAACACCCGACCTGCTGGGACGGGAGCTTGGGAATGACTTGGTCCATCGACACCGGTAAGCCGCTGCGTGCTCGATGGTGGCTGTCGCTGGTGGTGGTGGCGGCACTGGCGGGGGCAGCGTTGGTGGCGGGCCAAACCGCCACCTCCGCGGGGGCGGCGACCAACGAGGCGGTGGGATGCGGCTCGGGGAACACCGCCAGCGCGACCGACCTCCAGACATTCCAGCAGGACATCCTGACGCTCGACGCGAGCTCAGGTGGCACCATCACCTTGAGTGCCAATTGCACGTACTCGTTCGCCGCCGCCTACACCGGCGGCTCCAAGGCCTCCTGGTACGGGCCGGCGGCATTACCGGCGATCGCGGCTGACATCACCATCGAGGGTCAGGGAGCCACGATCCAGCGGGATCCCTCGGCGACCGGGAACTTCCGACTGTTCTTCGTCGGCGCCGACCCAACGAACGTCAAGACTCTCAATTACGCGACTCCCGGTGCCGGCAACCTGACCCTGCAGGATCTGACGCTGAACAACGGCGAGGCCCGCGGCGGCGATGCGGAGATACAAGGGGGAGGCGGTGGCGCCGGCATGGGCGGCGCAATCTTCAACCAGGGACAGCTCAGCCTCGATCGAGCGACGATCATGGGCAGCACCGCCGAGGGCGGTGACGGCAAAGGCCTCGGAGAGGGTGGGTCCACGGGCGGCTACGGCGGTGGCGTCGGTGACACGGGATTCGGTGCGGGCTTCAGCGGAAGCGGATCCGTGGGCGGTGCGGGAGGACCTGTTGGAAGCAACGGTATCGGTCAAGCCGGCTCCGGCGGCGGCGGCGGCGGCTTTCGTTCGTCCGAAACCGGTGGCGGCGGGAGCAATCCCGGCGCGGGTGGCGCCGGGGGATCGAGCGCGGCCCAGACCGGCACCGGCGGCAGCGGCGGTGCGGTCCCCGCGCAGTCGAGCGGCGGCACGAGCGGCGACGGCAGTGGCGGCGGTGGCGCCGCGCCCGGCGGCACCCTGGACCTGACTGCAGGAGGTGGCGGTGGCGCCGGTGGCGGCTTCGGACGCGGGGGAGCCGCCGGCGGCGTCGGGAACGGGCCGTTCTCCAGTCCCTTCAGCCCGGGCGGTGGCGGCGGTGGTGGCGGCGTCGGCGGCGGCGGTGGGGGTGGCGGCGGCGGACAGTCGGGGGCCGGCACTGACGGACACGTGGGCGGCGCGGGCGGCGCCGGCGGTGGCGGCGGATTCGGTGGCGGCGGCGCCCAGGGCGGCGCCGGCGGCCAGGGCGGCGCCCAGGGTCTGCTCAGCCCCGGCGCCAACGGTGGCCCCGGGGGCAACGGGGGCGCCGGCGGCTTCGGCGGCGGTGGTGGTGGCGGAGGCGCGGGGGGCGCCGGAGGACTCGGCAATCCGCCGCCGCCAGAGGGAGCCAATGGCAGCATTGGGCCAGCCGGGTCCGGCGCGTCGGGAGGCTTCGGCGGGGGGAACGGCACCGGGGGCGCGTTCGACTTCAACGGCGGCGGCGGCGGCGGCGCGGGCATGGGCGGAGCGGTCTTCAACGACCAGGGCCAGGTGACGCTGGACAATGCGACGTTGTCGGGCAACACGGCCCAGGGCGGGCTCGGCGGGGGGCATGGCAGCATCATTTGCTGCCCGGGCGCCGATGGTCAGGGTCTCGGCGGAGCGATCTTCAACCTCAACGGCTCGATCGCCACCGACTCGGCCACCATCGCCTACAACACCGCCGACGGTGGCGGCGGCATCTACAACCTCGGCTACTCGGGTGTCGACGGCTCCGTGTGCACCGCGTCGTCCTGCGTCGATGACGCCAACGTCTCGCTGGTCAATTCAATCGTGTCCAACTCGGCCGACGATTCCACCCAGGCCGTGACCGACGTCGTGTCCGACGAGCCCGCCACGGTTTCCACCGGCGCGACGAACCTCGTGTCCACCAACGTCGACGTCGGCTCGGGGTCTCCCAGCAACAACATCGTCATGAGCTCCACCACGCTCGGCGCCGGCACGATCACCGGAACGACCCCGATCAGTGCGGACCCGTGGTCCGAGCCCGTGACGCTGAGCGCCAATGTCCCCAGCTCTCCGACGCCTCCTTTCACCCCTCCAGACACGCTTGCCATCGACCGGTCGAGTTCTGCGTACAACGCGGGTGCCACGTCTCTTCCCAGAGACGAACGCGGCGTCGGTCGCCCCGCACTGAACGGGAAGGACGACATCGGCGCCTTCGAGTTCACCTTGATCACGCCGACGTTGACCGTGCAATCCCCGAGCACGGCAGGACTCGGGGACGAAATCCAGGCCCGGGCGACCCTGAGCGGCGGATCGCAGACGACTGGCACTGTGACCTTTAGTCTCTACGCCCCCGGTGTCAACTGCACGGGTACACCGTTCTTCACCTCGTCTGCCAACACCCTGGCGGGGGGCACGGCGCTGTCGATCCCCTCCAACGCGTTCACCGCGTTCGGCACCTATAAATGGCAAGTCTCGTACAGCGGCGACACCAACAACTTTCCGGTCACGGGGAGTTGCGGTGCCGCGACCGTTGTGGTGGGGAAGGCGACTCCGACGCTGTCCGCCAACGCCGTGTCTACTATCAACGCCCCGTTGGCCAGCGCGCTCTATGGGGTTCCGTTCCAAGATGCGGCCGCCGTCGCCGGGTACAACTCGCCTTCGGGAACGTTTTCGTTCTCGCTGTATGGTCCGACCGATCCCAACTGCACTGGGACGCCGGTCTTCACCAAGACCGTGACGACGGACAACGCCTTTGCGGTCTCGGGCACCTTCACCGCCACGTCGACGACGGGGGCGGGCGTCTACCACTGGATCGCCTCCTACAGCGGCGACACCAATAACGAAGGCGTCACCGGAAAATGTGGCGACGCGGGCCAAAGCGTGACGGTGTCCTCGGCACCGGAGTTAGACGTCGAGGCGGTGCCGACTCAGGCGGGAGCCAACGACCCCGTCTCGGCCGAGGCGACCGTCACCGGAGGGGTCGACAATCCGACCGGGACGGTGACCTTCAACCTCTATCAGCCCGGGAGCGGCGGTCCTGGTTCCACTGAGTGCGTCGACCAACCGCTGTTCACATCGACGGTGAACCTCTCCGCGACGGGGACCGCCGCGTCGGGTTCCTTCATTCCGGCCAGCGATCTCTTTACTCGTTCGTATCCTCTTACCGGTACCTATACCTGGATGGTGTCGTACAGCGGTGACGCCAACAACCCGCCGTCGGTCCCGATGACGTGCGGTGCCACCACCGTGGTCGTGGGGAAGGAAACCCCGACGATGACCGGACAGGCCACCCCCGCCCAGGCGGTGCCCTTCGCCGCCGTGTCGGACACCGTGACCATCAGCAACGCAATCAATCCCTTCGGATACGTGACCTTCAAGCTGTACGACAACGCCAACTGCACCGGTACCCCGGTCAGCCAGTCGGAGACGAACGCAGCAGAGGGGAGCGGGAATTCGTCGGGACAGATCGTCGTTTCTTCTGCGACGGATGAGGGTCCGGCCCATGTGGGCGCTGGTACCTACTACTGGCAGGCTTCGTACCCCGAGGACACCTATAACAATGCCTTCGGCACTGCGTGCGGTAACGCGAACCAGACGTTGGACGTGGTCATGCCGACGCCGACGTTGACGATCTCTCAGCTCGTACCGCCCCAGGCGGTGGTCGGGAACCCCGTTCAGGCCCAGGCGATCCTCGGCGGCGGCGCCTCGACCGGCATTGTGTCCTTCGAGGTGTATGGGCCGGTCAGCGCCGGCACCACCTGTGACCCGAGTGACCCCGGCAGTCTGCAGGCTTTTCTGTTCGCCATCGACGGCAACGGCGAAGGAGGCGGAAACGTTGACGGGGACGGCGTCTACACGTCGGACGTCTTCACGCCGCCGTTGCCGGGAACCTATTTCTGGGAGGTCCATTTCAACCCGACCAACACCATCGACAATCCGGCCGACGAGGTGTGTGGCCCCCACGGAACCCTGACCGTGACATCGGGTGGGGCGACCCCGCAGAGCATCACCGCGTCGGCCGATCAAGCCTCGACGAGCTGGACCAACTCGAGCACGGTATCGGCTTCCGGCTTCTCGGGCACGGGCGCGATCACCTACTCCCTCGACGAAGGCTCGAACGGCAACACCTCGGACCCGGCATGCTCGCTCTCAGGCGCCACGGTTTCGGCCAGCGCTCCGGGCACTTGCTACGTCGAGGCGTCGATCGCAGCGGACTCGACCTATGAGGCCGCCACCTCCTCTGACGTCGCCGTGACCTTCACTGCGGCCCTCCAGAGCATCACCGCGTCGGCGGATCCCACCTCGACCAGCTGGGCCAACACGAGCACCGTGTCCTCGTCGGGCGCCTCGGGCTCGGGCGCGATCACCTACACCCTCGACGAGGGCGAGAACGGCAATGCCTCGGATCCGGTGTGCCAGCTCTCAGGCACCACGGTCTCGGCCACCGCACCGGGCACCTGTTACGTCTACGCGTTCATCGCTGCGGACTCGAACTACGAGGCCGCCACCTCCGCCGATGTCGCCGTGACGTTCACGAAGCTCGCTCAGAGCATCACTGCGTCGGCGAATCCCACCTCGACGAGCTGGGCCAACACGAGCACCGTGTCCTCGTCGGGCACCTCGGGCTCGGGCGCGATCACCTACGCGCTCGACCAGGGCTCGAACGGCAAGACCTCAGATCCGGTGTGCCAGCTTTCGGGCACCACGGTCTCGGCCACCGATGCGGGCACCTGTTACGTCGACGCCACCATCGCAGCGGACTCCAGCTACCAGGGCGCCACCTCTGCAGACGTCACGGTGACCTTCACGAAGGCCGCACAGACCGTCAACGCGTCGGCCAACCCCACCTCGACGAGCTGGACCAACACGAGCACAGTATCCTCGTCGGACACCTCGGGCACCGGCGCAATCACGTACTCCCTCGACGATGGTGAGAACGGGAAAACGTCGTCGGCGGTGTGCCAGCTCTCGGGCGCCACTTTGTCGGCCACCGGTCCGGGGGTCTGCGATGTCTATGCCTCTGTCGCGACCGATACGAATTACGACGCCGCCACCTCGTCTGACGTTGCCGTGACCTTCACCAAGGCCTCGCAGAGCATCACCGCGGGGGCCACTCCCACCTCGACGAGCTGGGCCAACACGAGCACGGTGTCCTCGTCGGGCACCTCGGGCACGGGAACGATCAGCTACACCCTCGACGAAGGCACCAACGGCGACACCTCGGATCCGGTGTGCCAGTTGGCAGGCACCACGGTCTCGGCCACCGGCGGAGGCATCTGTTACGTCTACGCGTTCATCCCAGGGGACTCGAACTACGACGCCGCCATCTCCGCCGACGTCGAAATCACGTTCACGAAGCTCGCGCAAAGCATGACCGCCTCGGCCAATCCCACGTTGACCAGCTGGGCCAACACGAGCACCGTGTCCTCCTCTGGCACCTCGGGCACGGGAACGATCAGCTACACCCTCGACGAAGGCGGGAACGGCCACACCTCGGATCCGGTGTGCCGGCTTTCGGGCACCACGGTCTCGGCCACCGGTGCGGGCACCTGTTACGTCGACGCCTCAATAGCGGCCGATTCAAACTACGCGGCCGCCACCTCAATTGACGTCGCTGTGACCTTCACCCAGGTCGCCCAGAGCATCACCGCGGGGGCGAATCCAACCTCGACGAGCTGGGCCAACACGAGCACGGCGTCCTCGTCGGGCAGCTCGGGCACGGGAGCCGTCACCTACGCGCTGGATGAGGGCGGGAACGGCAACAATTCGGACCCGGTGTGCCAGCTCTCGGGCACCACGGTCTCGGCCACTGGTGCGGGAACCTGCTACGTCGACGCCACGATCGCGCCCGACGCCAACTACCTGGGGGCCACCTCACCGGATGTGGTTGTGACCTTTACCGTGGCCCCCCAGAGCATCACCGCGTCGGCCAGTCCCACCTCGACCAGCTGGACCAACACGAGCACCGTCTCCTCATCGGGTTTCGCGGGCACGGGCGTGGTCACCTATTCGATCGACCAGGGTACGCACGGCAACACATCGTCATCGGTGTGCTCGATCGCGGGCACCACGTTGTCGGCCACGGGTCCGGGGACCTGCTACGTCTACGCCTCCATCGCGGCGGATTCCAACTACGCAGCCGCCAGATCTGCCGACGTCGCCGTGACCTTCACCCAGAGCCGTAGCGCATCGCCGGGACACGGCTACTGGCTGGTCGGCTCCGACGGTGGAATCTTCAGCTTCGGCTCGGCGAATTTCTACGGCTCGACGGGAGGGATGACGCTCAATCGGCCGGTCGTCGGCATCTCGCCCACGGCCGACGGCAACGGCTACTGGCTGGTTGCTTCGGACGGCGGGGTCTTCGCCTTCAACGCGCCCTTCGTCGGATCCCTCCCTGGGCAGGGCATCAACCTCTACGGCTCGGGCCTTCCCCACAGCCTCAACGCGCCCATCGTGGGCATGGTGCCCGCAGCGGGCGGTGCCGGCTATCTCTTGGTGGCTTCCGACGGCGGGGTCTTCGCCTTCAATGCCGCCTTCGCTGGCTCGTGCGACAGCATCGGCGGCTGTGCGGGCACTGTGGTTGCCGTGGTTCCCGATGCGAGCGGCCTCGGCTATTGGCTCGTCACCTCGACGGGCGACGTCTACGCCTTCGGCGACGCCCCGTACCTCGGCGCACCGGGCCTCCAATCCACGCCCATCACTTCCGCCGCTGCCACACCGGACGGGGGCGGCTATCGGATCATGGACGGGTCCGGTCAGGTGTTCGCCTACGGCGACGCCCCATACTTCGGCGGGCTGGCTCCGGGATCTGCTGAGGCCCTCAACCCGGCCATGGCGATTTTCGCCGACTCGTCGCAGGGGTACTGGATCTCGAACGCCGAAGGCAAGGTGTGGATATTTGGCGATGCTCCCTTTGACGGCGACATGAGCGGCACCAAGCTCAACGGGGCGATCATTGCCGCGGCGGGGTTCTAAAGAAGGAAACCCTTCGATGGACTGCAAAGGCACGGATAAGCCAGAGAAAATGACGCCTAGGACACTCGGCCCTGAAAAGTTTGTGGAGGCGATGGGACTTGAACCCACGAACCTCTTGACTGCCAGGCGTTTCTGGGTCATTTTCGGATCATCGGTGTGAAGTGGAAAACTACCATCCGCCCACCTTGGAACAGGTTTTCTCCTGACCACTCGTGACCGCTGAGTAACTCGATTGTTGGATGCCGCGCGGGGAAACGCGGGGAAGAAATGTCGTGACGCCAGGCCGGTCAAGGGTCGCCGAAGGCGAGCGAGGAACGAAGCGCAGCGGAGTCCCGCAGCGTGCCCTTGACGGGCCGGATGGTCTCGAGACCCACAATGAATGTGGCCGGGCCGTGGCCCGGCCTGGATGAGTTCAAGGGTCGCCCCGTACGGCACCTCGGAGGCATGCCCCACTTGCTTATTGCTCCGTCAAAGTGGGACACCTCAACGGGACGCCTGATGTCGAACCCCATCTCATCATCGAGTTCGATGCTGGTCAACAATCATGGAAAAGATGGTGGCAAACCCTTCAAGGAATCGATCATCGCCGAGCCCGATTGGTGAGCCACCCAGCGTCCAGGTCGACCGTCGAAAGTTGACGAGACCACCAATCAGAAGCACTGCGAACGCGTCGGTATCCACGTCGAGGTTGGCGGCGAGGGCCCACTGACGCAACGCGTCCGAAGCAGCACGGAAGCCGGCGTCCGAACTTTCACGGAACTGGTCGCGCACACTTCCCAGGCGCTCGCCATCTCGCTCGAAGATGTGGGTCAGGTCTCGTTGCATGTCGAGATTCGCGAGAATGAAGCGGCCGACAAGAACTGCCGTACCACGAGGATCGTCGAGCGGAATGTTCGTGAACTCGACTTCGCCTTGACCGACTGAGGCGGTGACTCGGCTGACCGCCGCCTCGAGCAACGCGACTTTGCTGGGGAAGTGCCGGTAAAGCGCCCCCCGG
>DASZMN010000047.1:0-6480 GCA_035551835.1 Acidimicrobiales bacterium
GGGGACCCGCTCATGGAGCGCTTCACCGTCACGCCCGACGAACTGAATGACTTCGGAGGTTTCGGCTGATGCCCATCTTTGGAAGGAAGTCCGAGCAACCGGACCCGGGCGAGGTGACCCGGGTCACCGCCGGCCCGGACATCAGCGGGCTGGCCGGTCCCATCGTCGTGGCCGCGCAGCCGCCGGCGGCCGGGCCCGAGGGAGAGCCGAACGGAGCGACGCCGGTCCCGACGCGCCTGCAGCGGCTCGCCGCCGTGGTGGACCGGGCCCGCCCGGGCCGCAGCAGCCGCAACGTACGCAAGTGGCTCGAGTGGATCGGCATGGCGCTCATCGTCTTCGGCTTCGTCTGCATCCTGCTCGGGTGGTACGGCGCGGCCAACAGCCCGTTCCTCTACGAGGAGGTGCCCTACCTGATCTCCGGCGGCCTGCTCGGCGTGGCCCTGGTGATCGGTGGCGGCGTCCTGGTGCGCTGCGCCTGGAGCATGCGCCAGATCGAAGAGGAGCGCCGCAACGCGCTCGCCATCGTCCGCTCGGTCGACCGCCTCGAGAGGATCCTGCGCAGCCTGGACGAGTCCCGGCGCACCGAGGAAGAGGAGCACGCGCGATGAGGGGCACCCGGAACCGCCAACGTCTTGCCGTCGCGCTGTCCGTCGTCGTCCTCGCGCTCGTGGCGTCGGCCTGTGGCTCGAGGTTGAGCGGCAACCAGGCCGCGCTGGCCCAGGGCGCGGTCGGCCGCTCCGGCACCGCGGGGTCGGGCACCGGCACCGGCGCCCAGGCCCTGGGGTCGGCGTCGACCAATTGCACGTCGTCGTCCTCGACCACCACCACGACGGCCGCGTCCGGGTCGAAGGCGACGACCACCACGACCAAGCCGAAGGCCACGACGCCCACCTCGTCGACCACCACCACGACGCCCTGCTCGTCGAGCGGGCCCGGCCTGGCCAGCGGCACGCCGGGCAGCGGGTCCTCGGGGTCCCACCCGGGCGCGAGCGGGACCGGGGGTGCCAACCCGGCCGCCCTGGCCGGCGTGTCGTCGGGCTCGGGGGTGTGCGGGGCCAACGGCAACCAGGCGCCGGCCGGCGGCAACGGCGGCGCCACGGCCACCGGTGTCACCGCCACGACCATCACCGTCGGCAACATCGCCAGCATCAGCGGTGTTGCGCCCGGGCTGACCCAGAGCGCGCAGCAGGCCACCGAGGCGTGGGCTGCCTATGTGAACAGCACCGGCGGCATATGCGGCCGCCAAGTCAAGGTGCAGCCCTTCGACGACGGCAACGACTCGGGGCAGAACAACGCCGACGCGTCGCAGGCCTGTTCGAGCGACTTCGCCATGGTGGGCAACGCCTCGGGCTTCGACGACGGCGGCGCCCAGGCGGTCAGCAGCTGTGGGATCCCCGACATGTCGGCGGAGGTCTCGACGGCGGCCGCCGGCGGCACGGCCGACATCTTCGGCGCCAGCCCGGGCAACGACCACTACTGGGCGATCGGGCCGGCCAACTACCTCAAGTCGCTCTACCCCAACGCCATCCAGCACGCGGCGATGATCTACCTGCAGGTGCCGGCGACCCAGACCCAGGCGGCCCACGAGATCGCCGCCTACACCCAGGACGGCTTCAAGTACACCCCGGCCGGCGGCATCCCCACCACGCCGACCAACGCCAACTACGGCTCCATCGTGCAGGAGATGCAGGGCAACGGCACCCAGTACGTGACCGAGTACTCCGACGACAACTCGGCCGAGCGCCTGCTCCAGGCCATGCAGCAGGCGAACTACACGCCGCAGGTCGTGGACTGGTTCTCCGAGGAGTATTCGCCCCAGTTCGCCCAGCAGACCGCGCCGGAGTCCAACGGCGACCTGGTCCTCATGTCGGCGACCGCTGGCTACGACGATGCGAGCAGCAACCCGGGCCTGCAGCTCATGGAGAGCTGGCTGAACCGGGTGGCGGGGTCGGGCAACTGGCACCAGGACATCTTCGCCATCTTGGCCTGGTCGGCCGGCCTGGCCTTCGAGCAGGCGGCCAAACAGGTCGGCCCGGATCTGACCCGGCCCGCGCTGATCTCGAAGATCCAGGCCATCACCAGCTGGACCGGCGGCGGGATCACCCCCGTGGTCAACATCGGGGGCAAGGTGCCGACCAAGTGCTTCTTCTACGAGAAGATCGAGAACGGGGCCTTCCAGCGCGTCTACCCGACCGCGCCGAACACCTACGACTGCAACAGCGGCTACGTCCAGTACTGATCCGCGCCGACCGCCCATGGAGCACTGACCAAACCGGCATGCACGCCTTCCTCGAGTACACAGTCATCGGCATCGTCCTGGGCGCGGCCTACGCCGTCGCGGCCAGCGGCCTGGTGGTGACGTACTCCACCTCGGGCATCTTCAACATCGCCCACGGTGCCATTGGCATGTTCATGGCGTTCGTCTACTGGCAGCTCTCCGTCGGCTGGCACGTGAACCAGGCGCTCTCGCTGATCCTGACCGTCTTCGTCCTGGCGCCGCTGCTCGGCGCCGTGATCGAACGCACGGTGATCCAGTGGATGGACCCGAACAACGTCGCCACCTGTCTGGCCGTGACCGTCGGGCTGACGCTGCTCTTCTTCGGGCTCGTCAACAATTACATCTGGAAGCCGACGGCGCGCTCGGTGCCGCAGTTCTTCGGATTCCACGGGTTCAGCCTCCTGGGCGTGCACATCGACTACGAGGAGGTGATCACGGTCGGGGCGGCCGTCGCCATCGCCGTCCTGCTCCGCCTCTTCCTGTACCGCACCCGCACGGGCATCGCGATGCGCGGGGTGGTCGACAACCGGCCCCTGGTCGGGCTCTTCGGCGGGCGGGCCTGGCAGCTCTCGACGCTCAGCTGGTCGATCGGCGCCTCGCTGGCCGCCGTGGCCGGAATCCTGGTCGCCCCGCGGCTCCAGCTGCAGCCGCTCATCCTCACGCTCCTGGTCATCGACGCCTACGCGGCGGCCGTGTTCGGACGGCTCCGCAGCCTGCCCCTGACGTTCCTCGGCGGCCTGATCGTCGGCCTCGCCTCGTCGTACGCCCAGGGCTACATCCCCAACAGCGGTGCCTTCTGGGCCTCGGCGCCGGTCCAGGGCCTGCTCACCCAGTCGGTGCCCTCGATCTTGCTC
The DNA here is from genome assembly GCA_035551835.1 of Acidimicrobiales bacterium. Classification (GTDB taxonomy): domain Bacteria; phylum Actinomycetota; class Acidimicrobiia; order Acidimicrobiales; family RAAP-2; genus Bog-473. The sequence continues at coordinate 3,133 of DASZMN010000047.1, forward strand.
TTCGTCTTCATCCTCGCCCTGCCGGCGCACCGACTCAGAACCGGCGCGGCCCAGCGCCACGCGCCGCTGGCGCCGGCGAGCTTCCTGCGCTCCATCCAGGGTGCGGTCCTGCTCGTGGCGGCCGTCATCGTGGCGACCGCGTTCATGGGCCCGGGCAACATCATCAAGCTCGGCATCGGCCTGGCCTTCGCGCTCATCTGCCTGTCGCTCGTCCCGCTCACCGGGTACGGCGGCTTCATCTCCATCTGCCAGCTGTCCTTTGCCGGCCTCGGCGCCTTCGCCATGTACAAGTGGGGCGCCGGCGGCTCCATCTGGGGCCTGGCGGCGGCGGCCGGGTTGGCCGGCGGGGTGGGCGCCATCCTGGCCTGGCCCACGCTGCGCGTCCGCGGGCTCTACCTGGCCCTTTTGACCATGGCCTTCGCCACCGCCATGGACAACGCGATCTTCCCGTGGTCGGCGCTGTTCGGCTTCAACGGGTCCGCCGCCATCCCCAAGCCGTCGATCTTCGGCCTCCACATGACGTCGCCCCGGTCCTTCACCATCTTCCTGGCCGTCGTGTTCGCCGTGTTCTCCATCGGCATCCTCGCCCTGCGGCGCGGGCCCTTCGGCCGGGTGCTGGTCGGGATGAAGGACTCCGAGGCGGCCTGCGCCACCCTCGGCCTCTCGCTGCGCACCACCAAGTTGGGCGTGTTCATGCTTTCGGCCGCCATGGCGGGGGTGGCCGGGGCGCTCTACGGCGCCGCCAGCTCGGTCGCCACGGGCACCGACTTCGAGATGTTCGAGAGCCTGCTCATCCTCGCCGTCGTCGCCATCGGCGGCGCCTCGGTCTGCAGCGGGGCGCTGGCCGGCGGCCTCGCCCTCGGCTTCCTGCCCGGGAACGCGCAGGACGTCTTCATCGGGGCGGGCACGATCGTGCTGGCCTTCTACTCCGACGGGATCCTCCCGCTCGTCTACACCCGCTTCAACCGCTGGTGGCGCGGGCTGGTGGCGCCGCCCGAGGTGGCCCTGCCCATCGGCGGGGAGGAACGGGCCGGGCCCCTCGCCGGGACCCGGGCGGCCTAGAGAGGGGCGGCCGGCTACCCCGAGCGGCGGCCCGGCGAACCCCCGCCGAACCCGCGGCGAACCCCCCGCCGAGCGGCACCGGCGCGATTGTTCAACCCCTAGGCACCCGCTACACTGTTCTTCCTGCCCAGTGCGGCTTCGGCCGGCGCGCGAGCGCCAGCACCGGGTGACCAACTTTTTTCGTTCCGAGAGGTAGCGCGTGCCCACAATTGCCCAGCTCGTCCGCAAGGGACGGCAGGCCAAGGTGACCAAGTCCAAGACCCCGGCCCTGAAGGGCGCGCCCCAGCGGCGCGGCGTCTGCACGCGCGTGTACACGACCACGCCCAAGAAGCCGAACTCGGCCCTGCGCAAGGTGGCCCGCGTGCGCCTCAGCTCGGGCGTCGAGATCACCGCCTACATCCCCGGGGTCGGCCACAACCTCCAGGAGCACTCGATCGTCCTCGTCCGCGGCGGCCGGGTGAAGGACCTGCCCGGCGTCCGCTACAAGGTCGTGCGCGGCGCGCTCGACACCTCGGGCGTGCGCGAGCGCGCCCAGGCCCGCAGCCGCTACGGCGCCAAGAAGGAGTCCTAGGCATGCCCCGCAACGGACCCGCCACACGCCGGGAGCTCGCCCCGGACCCCGTCTACCGCTCCGTCCTGGTAACCCAGGTCGTGAACAAGATCCTCTCGCGCGGCAAGCGCACGCTGGCCGAGCGCATCGTCTACACCGCGCTCGAGCAGGTGCAGGAGAAGTCGGGCGGCGACCCCGTCGCCGCGCTCAAGCGCGCCGTCGAGAACACCCGCCCCGAGGTCGAGGTGAAGAGCCGCCGTGTCGGTGGCGCCACCTATCAGGTGCCGGTCGAGGTGCGGCCCCGCCGCGCCACCACGCTGGCCATCCGCTGGCTCACCACGTTCTCGGGCCAGCGGCGCGAGAAGACGATGGCCGAGCGGCTGGCCAACGAGATCCTCGACGCCTCGAACAACATCGGCGCCTCGGTGAAGCGCCGCGAGGACATGCACAAGATGGCGGAGTCCAACCGCGCCTTCGCCCACTACCGCTGGTAGTGGAGCCGATCAACAGGACACCCCGCCATGGCTGACCCCGTACCTTCCCGCGACTTCCCGCTCGCCAAGACCCGCAACATCGGGATCATGGCGCACATCGACGCGGGCAAGACCACGACGACCGAGCGCATCCTCTACTACACCGGCCGCAACTACAAGATCGGTGAGGTGCACGAGGGCGCCGCGACCATGGACTGGATGGTCCAGGAGCAAGAGCGCGGCATCACGATCACCTCGGCCGCCACGACCTGCTCGTGGCGCGACAACTGGATCAACATCATCGACACGCCGGGCCACGTCGACTTCACGGTCGAGGTCGAGCGGTCGCTGCGCGTCCTCGACGGCGCGGTGGCGGTGTTCGACGCCGTGGCCGGCGTGGAGCCCCAGACCGAGACGGTCTGGCGCCAGGCCAACAAGTACAACGTGCCGCGCATCTGCTTCGTCAACAAGATGGACCGGATCGGCGCCGACTTCGAGCGCACGGTGTCGATGATCCGCGACCGCCTCGACGCGCTGCCGGCGGTGATCCAGCTGCCGATCGGCGCCGAGTCCGAATTCAAGGGCGTCATCGACCTGCTGACCGAGAAGGCCCTCGTGTGGTCGTCGGACATGGGCGAGGAGTGGGAGACCCTCGACGTCCCGGCGAACCTGGCCACCGAGGTCGAGGACGCCCGCCACCAGCTGATCGACGTCGTGTCCAACTACGACGACACGATCATGGAGAAGTACCTCTCGGAGGAGCCGATCACCGCCGACGACCTGCGCCGCGCGCTGCGCACGGCCACGCTCGCCGCGGCCGTGGTGCCGGTGCTGTGCGGCTCGGCCTTCAAGAACAAGGGCGTGCAGCCCATGCTCGACGCCGTCATCGACTACCTGCCGAGCCCGCTCGACCTGCCGCCGACCGAGGGCCACCGGCCGGGCAAGCCCGACGACATCGAGGAGCGCAAGGCCGACGACTCCGACGCCTTCAGCGCGCTGGCTTTCAAGATCATGACCGACCCCTTCGTCGGCAAGCTCACCTACATCCGCGTCTACTCGGGCACGCTCGCCAAGGGCGCGACGGTCAGCAACTCGACCAAGGACAAGAAGGAGCGGGTCGGCCGCATCCTGCAGATGCACGCCAACCACCGCGAGGACAAGGACGCCATCTTCGCCGGCGACATCATGGCGGTGGTCGGGCTCAAGAACACGACGACGGGCGACACCTTGTGCGACCCGGCGCACCCGATCCAGCTCGAGGCG
>DASZMN010000048.1:0-3582 GCA_035551835.1 Acidimicrobiales bacterium
CGGCGGCCTCGGGCGTGCCGTCGGTGACGATCGCCCGGCTGGAGTAGCGGTATCCGAGCTCGAGCCCATGGGCGTTGAACTGGTAGTCGGTCCGCGCCACCGCCTCACGCAGGGCCCGGCGCATTTCCTCCCCCGCGGCGCCCGGCTCGTCGAGCCGGGCCAGGCTCGCCCACCCTTCCTCCTCGGACTGGCCGGGGGTGAGGCCGAGCGCGGCGTCGACCCCGGCCATGTCGCGAAGGCTGGTGATCGCTCGCTGCACGCCGGCCGCCCCCACCGGCTGACGCTCGTCCGAGTACGTGGCGAGCAGACCGGATCCGGCACGGCCGCCGAGCACGGAGGCGATCTTCCAGGCGACGTTGAAAGCGTCGGCGACAGACATGTTCAGGCCGAGCCCGTTCGTCGGCGGATGACGGTGCACGGCGTCCCCCATGCACAGGATCCGCCCGGCCGCGTAGCGCGGCGCGACCTGAGCGTTGACCTGCCAGCCCACGACACCCTTGATCTCCACATCGAGGTCGTCGTCTCCAACGACGAGCCGGACCCGCCGCACCAGGTCCGCCTCGCCGAGTTCCTCGACGGCGGTGTCACAGGTGAAGGCCAGGACGAACTCGGTGAAGGGCTGGTGGCAGATCAGCGCGCCGAGCCGGAGTGGTGGCAACGGGCCGGGCATGACGTTCCAGACGAGCACCCCCGGGCGGTGCTCGAGGTACCTCGACAAGTCCGCGCTGAACCAGACGTTCACCGCCTGCGACAGCCCGGCCGGCCCCTCGATCTCGAGGCCGGCAACGTCGAGCACCTGGCTGCGCGCGCCGTCGGCGCCGAGGAGGTAGGCGGACCTGACGGTGATCCGCTCGCCCGAGCGCCTGTCCAGCACGGTGCTGGTGACCCCGTCGTCGTCGACCCGGGCGTGCTCGAAGACGTGGTCGAACCGGATGTCCGACCCGGCCTCACGGGCCGCGTCGAGCAGCAGCGGCTCGAAGACCGTCTGCGGGCAGTTGGCCATCGGCACCGGGCTGGCCGCCGCGTATTCGGCCGACCGAAGGGGACCTGTCCCCCACGTCTCCGAGCGCGCCACCTCCCGGCCGGTCAGGCTCGTGCACCAGATGTTGTTGCGCATCATCGCCTGCGGCGTCGCGGCGGCGTGGAAGCGCTCCTCGATGCTGAGCTGCCGGAGGATCTCCACGGTTCGCTGGTTCACGATGTGCGCCCGCGGGGTGTGTGCCGTGCCGGAGTGCCGCTCGACGAGCAGGTGGTCCACTCCGTAGCGGGACAGGGCGAGCGAGGGGGTCAGGCCGCCAGGCCCGGCCCCGACGATCAGGACCGGAACGTCGACTTCGGTGTCGGACATCGGTTCTCCTCGTGTCAGGGATGGGTGGGCGGCACGGTGGGGGTCCCCGGCGGGGCTCCCGGGCTCAACGCGGGAGCATGCCGCCGTCGACGTGGTACGACCCGCCGGTCATGTTGCGGGCGTGGTCCGAGACCAGGAAGGCGACCATCTCGGCGATGTCGTCCGGCTCCTGGGTCCGGCCGAGCGGGATCCTGCTCCGGACGTATGCCCGCACGTCCTCCTCGCTGGAGAAGGCGTCGGACTGCGCCATGGCGTCCTGGTACAGGTCCTCCCACATCGGAGTGTCGACGATCCCAGGGCACACGGCGTTCACGGTGATGTCGTGGGACGCCATCTCGGCGGCGACGGACTGCGTGAGCCCGATGATGCCGAACTTGGAGGCCGCGTAATGGCTGAAACCCTCCTCACCGGTCTTGCCGAGGATCGAGGAGATGTTGACGACGCGGCCGGCGCCGCGCGCGACCATCCCCGGCAGAACGGCTCGGCAGGTGTTGAACGTGCCCTTCAGGTTCACCGACAGGATGCGGTCCCACTCCGATTCGGAGATCTCCAGGAAGGGCGCCCGTCGCGAAACGCCGGCGTTGTTGACTAGGATGCCGATCGGCCCGAGCTCGCGCTCGACCTCCTCTACGACCCGGTGCGCATCGGCCCAGCTCGTCACGTCGTACCGGAAGTCCTGGCTCGCCCCGCCCGCGGCGGTCAGCTCGGCGGCCGTCTGCTTCGCCCCGTCCGAGTCGGAGTCCGTGACCGCGACGGCTGCGCCGTACTCGACGAGCTTCGCGCAGATCGCCCGCCCTATCCCCCGCGCTCCCCCGGTCACGAGTGCCACCGATTGCGACAAGTTCACCATTGACCTCGCCCTTCCATGAAGTGGTCGATCATCCGGTTCGTGCAGTGACAGCCGACCGCAGGTCAATGCCGGCGGAAGATATTGATGAGGTTGCCGTCGAAGTCCCTGATGGCCGTGGAGACCCAGCCCGGGGTGAGCTCCTTCTCGCGCCAGATGATGCGGACGCCGAGCTTCTCGAGCTCGTCGGTCGCCTTGCCGAGGTCGTCGACCTCGAAAACGAGGAACTTGGTGCCGATCGGGAGCAGGTGTCGCGGGGGGTCGGCGAACAATGGATCCAGGTGGATCCGGGGTTCGGGGACCTTCGACGAGTCGAGCAGCTCCATGTGGGTGCCCGCGCCCGACATGAGTGCGACCTGTCCCTCATTGACCTCGGCCCGTGCGACGAACTCGAACCCGAGCACCCGCGTGTACCACTCGATGGCAAGGTCGAGGTCGGAGACCGACACGGCCACGTTGTGCAGGCCCAGGGAGGCGAGTCCGGCGGGGTCGCGGACCGCGGCCACGTCTGCTTGTGCTGTCATCTGATCTCCAGGTGCGCTTCGATGCGGACGGGAACGGGGTGGCGGGACGGTGCGGCATCCGCCACTGACATGGGTGTCTGCGCTAGGCGGACTCAGCAACCGAGCCCGCGGCTCTGTCGTTCGTGATCGCCTGGCCGGCTGCCCTGAGGACGGGTTCGAGGTCCGTACCTGGCACTGACGTCAGCAGCAGCTCGGTCGCACCCGCCTGCTCGTAGCGTCGGATCCCGTCGAGGAGATCGTCCTCATCACCGAGCAGGCACAGCGTCTCGACGAAGTCCTCGCCGATGGCGGCCTTCTGCGCCTCCCGGTTCGAGGCGGCGTCGTACGCCTCGATCTGGGCGGAGAACCCGGCGGCCGCGAACATGGCGCGGTAGAACGGAAGGCCCAGGTATCGGTGCAACGCCATCCGCGCACCTTCGAGGACGGCGGCGCGCTCACCCCCGCACGCCGACGCCACCACCGCCTGGACCGCGAACCCGTCCATGGACCGGCCGACCCGTGCCCGGCCTGCCGCGACCTCCGGCAGCACCACGTCCCGGATGTACTGGGGCGGGGTGCTCCACAACACGACGCCGTCGGCGATCTCGCCCGCGAGCCGCAGCATCGCCGGGGAGAGCCCGGCCAGATGGATCGGGAGATCGGCCCGCGGCCGGAACCCCATCAAGGCGAACGTCGACGACCAGCGCCGGCCGCCGGGGGCCTGCCGACCGGTCAGGATCGCCCGGACGATCGACACGTACTCGCGCATCTCGGCCGTCGGCCGGCCGATCCGCTGCCCGTGCCAGTCGCCCATCGTGACCCGGTGCCCGACCCCGAGACCCAGCCGGAACCGGCCGCCGGAGAGATCGTCGACAGTCGCGGCG
>DASZMN010000049.1:0-2226 GCA_035551835.1 Acidimicrobiales bacterium
CACGAGGAGCGCTGGCGCATTCCCGGGCGCGTCATCGAGGGGTCGGCGGACAACTCGTTCCCGGTGTGGTTCTTCGAGGTGGCGGGCGAGATGATCTGGGGCGCCACGGCACGCATGCTCTACGAGCTCCTGAGCATCGTGCTGGTCGAGCCGGCCGGGGCCTGAGCGCGTCGAATCCGGCGCCGCCGCGCGAACGGCGGAATCGCCGACCGTTCCCCCGACGACGCGCGCGGGCTGGTGACGGGCCATCCACCCCTGGGCCGCAGCGCGCACACGAAGATACGTGGACGTTGCGGTCGGGACGGACCGGGGAAGGGAATGGGAGCATGGGGAAGGCCAACCGGGAACGACGCCGGGCCAAGCAGATCAAGCGGCGCCGGGAGCAAAAATCACATGGGCCGTCGGGAGCCGGATACTCCCGACGCGCCGCCGGCAACGTGCCGGTGACGGAGATCGTCGAGATCGCACTCTCCAGCGCCGCCCATTGGGACTGCGAGAACCCCGGCCGGCCCGCCGGGCGATCCCCACTGGTGGACGACCTCGTCTCAGGCCTCGGCCTTCCTCGAGGAAGGGAGCTGGTCGCCGACCGCCTTCGCGGCATGGTGGTGAGGGAACTGGCCGGATTGCACCGGGCCGGTTGGGGCGTCGACGACATCGCCCACATCGTTCGCCGCAGGGCGGGGGCGACGGCCTGCGCCATGGTCGCAGGACTGTTCGCTCGAGCGGCCGGATCGGCGGACGACTTGGAATTCGACGATACGGGCCGGCCGTGGGGCCGGGCGCGCGTGCTCGACGCCGCCACGCCGGGATGGAGCACCGACCTCCTTGCCACGATCGATGCGCTCGGGCTGCTGCAGCATCTGCCCGAACTGCCGGACCTCGGGGTGGCAGCACGGAGTGCCGCGCCGCAGTCGGCGGACGAGGCGCGGCTGCTGGCGCGCGTCCGAGCCCTTCTGGCCAAGGCCGAGTCGAGCGAGTTCCCCGACGAGGCCGACGCGTTCTCGTCCAAGGCGCAGCAGCTCATCACGCAGCACTGCCTCGACCGGGCGCTGCTCGAGGTGTCGGCGGATGGTCGATCGGGCGACCGCGTCGAGGCGCGGCGGGTCTGGCTGGAGGACCCCTACCTCCAGGCAAAGGCGATGCTCTTGGGGGAAGTCGCCGTGGCCAACCGCTGCCGCACCGTGGTCTCGCCAAAGCTCGGGTTCTCCACGATCGTGGGACATGGTGCAGATCTCGACGCAACCGAATTGCTGTTCACGTCCCTCCTCGTCCAGGCGACGAAGCGCATCACGGAATTGGGACACGCCAGGAACGACTCACGCGCCCGACGGCCCTCCTTTCGCCGCTCCTTCTTCGTCTCGTACGCGGGACGGATCGGCGCCAGGCTGCGCGAGGTGAACAGCGCAGCCACCGCCGAAGCCGAGAAGGCGCTCGGCAGCCGGCTTCTCCCGGTCCTGGCCCAGCGCGAGGACGAGGTGGAGGACACCGTGAACCGGCTCTTCGGCCGGCTCGATCACGTCAACTACTCCCCGACGGACCTGGCGGGTTGGGCGGCCGGGGCGGCCGCGGCCGATCTGGCCGACCTGGCCATCCGAGAGACGCTGTTCGAGGCGGCATCGTAAGAGCGCGCCGGCGAGGGTCGGGAGGCAGCGATCTGCGGGCCGGGAAGTTCCGAGTCAGTCCGAGAAGCTGATCGACAGCGCCCCGAAGGGGCCGAACGACACGTCGAGCCCGTCACCGGACGCGACGGCGACCGGCGGCACGACCGAGCCGCAGATGATGCGCTGTCCCGGCTCGAGCGGGGCGCCGTGTGCGGCGAGGTACGTGCGCACGAACGCCACGGTCACCATCGGGTCCTTGGTCAGCCGGCCCTCGGCCACGACGGCGCCGCCCTTGGTCACCGTGGCGGCCAGGGCCATGGGGTCGGCGCCGGGTACCTCGGCACCGAAGACGACGTGGCGATGGCAGACGTTGTCGGCGAGCACGGGCTCGATGTCGTCGAAGGAGATGTCGAGGTCGACGAGCTCGAGCGCCGGGCCGAGCCCGGCGATGCTGCCGTCGCCGCCCATGCGGACGGCCAGCTCGACCTCGACCGCGGCCGCCCCCCAGCCGGCGAGCGACACAGTGGCGCCGGAAGCGACGACCCTGGTGTCGGTCAGGTAGCCAACGACGGCGTCGTGCAAGCCGAAGTGCTCCTGGATGGCGGGGGTGTCGAAGCCGATCTTC
>DASZMN010000050.1:0-30144 GCA_035551835.1 Acidimicrobiales bacterium
CCAACCCCGACGCGCCCAAGCACAAGGGCATCTCGATCCTGTGCGTGCCGACGACCGCCGCCGGCTTCGCGTGGTCGATCATCAACACGGTCGGCGGGCTGACCACGACGCAGACCTTCTACGACAACGTGCGCGTGCCCCAGGCCAACCGGGTGGGGGAGGAGAACGAGGGCTGGCGCATGATCACGAACCAGCTCAACCACGAGCGCGTCGGCCTGGCCGCCTGGAGCGGCCTCGCCCTCTCGCTCTTCGAGGACGTGGTGAAGTGGGCGGCGACGACGCCGTCCGACGAGGGCCACGTGGTGATCGAGCAGCCGTGGGTGCAGATGGACCTGGCCAAGTGCAAGGCCGAGCTCGAGGCGATGTGGCTGTTGAACTGGCGCATGGCCGTGCACGTGGCGGACGGCGAGCTGACGGGGGCCGAGTCGTCGTCGATCAAGGTGTTCGGCACCGAGCGGATCCTCGAGGTGGCGCGCCTGCTCTCGGGCGTCGTGGGCGCGGCTGGCTACCTGACCCCGGGCTCGCCCGGCGCGCTCCTCCGCGGGCGCCTCGAGGCGACCGGCCGCCAGGCCCAGGTCAACACGTTCGGCGGCGGCGTCAACGAGGTACAGCGCGAGATCGTCGCCACCGCCGGCGTCGGCATGACGCGGGGGGCCCGGTGAGCGCACCGCCTGACGGGAACGGCTCGGCGGCGCGTTTCGAGGAGCTCGCCCCGTTCCCCGACCGCGGCGCCGATCTCACCGCGCTCGTCGGCCAGGCGTCCGGCCCGCCGACGCTGTCGCCCCATGCGGTCAACGTGCCCATGATCCGGCACTGGGTCGAGGCCATGGGCGACCACAACCCGGTCTACGTCTCCGACGAGGCTGCCCGCGCCGCCGGTTACGACCGGCTGATCGCGCCGCCGACCATGCTCCAGGCCTGGATCATGCGCGGGCTGCGGGCATCGCAGCTGACCGAGGCGGCCCGCGAGGCCGGGACCTCCCAGGGCGACGGTCCGAGCGATCGCATGATGCAGCTCCTCGACGAGGAGGGCCTCACCTCGGTGGTGGCCACCGACTGCGAGCAGCAGTACGGGCGCCCGCTCGTGGTGGGCGACCGCCTGTTGGTGCGCTCGGTGATCGAGGCGATCTCGGACCCCAAGCGCACCGGGCTCGGCACGGGCCGGTTCCTCACCACCCGCCTGGACTTCGTGGCGGTGCCCGACGACGACGTGCCGGCGGATCCGCCCGCCGACGGCGCCGCGGTGCAGGCGCTCTACGACGCCGGCGAACCGGTCGCCACGATGCGCTTCCGCATCCTCAAGTACCTGCCTCCGCAGCGCAAGGCGGCGCGCCCGCCCCGCCCGCGCCCCGCGCTGACCCAGGACAACGCGTTCTGGTTCGAGGGGGCCCGTGCGCACCAGCTGCTGATCCAGCGCTGCACCTCGTGCGGCACGCTGCGTCACCCGCCGCTGCCGGCGTGCGCCCATTGCGGCGGGCTCGAGTGGGACACCGTCACCTCCAGCGGTCGCGGCACGTTGTACTCGTACGTGGTCGTGCACTACCCCCAGGTGCCGTCGTTCGAGTACCCGCTCCCGATCGGCCTGATCGAGCTGGAAGAGGGGACACGGGTGGTGGCCAACCTGAGCGGCGTCGAGCGGGCGGACATCACGATCGGCATGCCGCTGCGGGCCGAGTTCGTGGACTGCGACGAGGAGTTGTCGCTGCCGGTCTTCGTGCCGGCGGGCGCGGGCCAAGGAACGGGGGAGGGGCGCTGATGGACTTCGCCTTCAACGACGAGCAGCGCGCCGTCTCCGAGGCGGCGACCGGGCTGTTCGGCGGGCTGGTCGACCCCGCGCGGGTGGCCGCCGTCGAGCAGAGCGACGACCGGATCGATCGCGGGCTCTGGCGGGCGCTCGCGGGCGCCGACCTCCTGGGCCTCGCGGTGCCCGAGCCCGACGGGGGCGCCGGCCACGGCCTGCTCGAGCTCTGCCTGCTGCTCGAGGCCCAGGGCAACGCCGTCGCGCCGGTCCCCCTGTGGTCGACGCTCGTGCTCGGCGCCCTGCCGCTGGCGCGCGTCGGCTCGGCCGCCCAACGGGCGCGCTGGCTGCCCGGGGTCGTCGCCGGCGACACCATCCTCACCGCTGCGCTGACGGGGAGTGCGTCGAGCCCGACGTCGACGCCGCCGGTGTGGGCCGAGCCCTCGGGCGACGGCTGGGTGCTCGAGGGCACCGACCTCGCCGTGCCCCAGGCGCACCTGGCCGCGCGCATCGTGCTGCCGGCGTCGGTCGGCGACGGCGTGGTGCTGGCGCTCGTCGACCCGGGCGCCGACGGCGTGACGCTCGAGCGCACGGTGACCACCAACCGCGAGATCCACCCGCACCTCCACCTGCGCGGCGTGCGCGTGGAGGCCGACGACGTGCTCGCTGCGCCGCCCGCCGGACGGGCCGTCCTCGATGACCTCCTGGTGGCGGCGACCATCGGGCTCTGCGCGCTGCAGGTCGGCGTCTGCGAGTCGGCGCTGCGCCAGACGGCGACCTACCTCAACACGCGCCAGCAGTTCGGCCGGCCGCTCAGCACGTTCCAGGGCACGATGCTGCGCGCCGCCGACGCCGCCATCGACATCGAGGCCATGCGCGTCACGTGGCAGAACGCCGCCTGGCGCTACGACACCGGTCGCGACGCGGCCGAGGCGGCGCGGGTGGCCAAGTGGCAGGCCGCCGAGCGCGGGCAGCGGGCCGTGCACGCGACGCAGCACCTGCACGGCGGCATGGGCGCCGACATCACCTACCCGATCCATCGCTACTTCTTGTGGGGCAAGCAGATCGAGCTGCTGCTCGGCGGCCCGAGCGCGCAGCTGTCGAAGCTCGGCGGCGAGATCGCCCGGCAGGCGCTCGCCGTCGCGTCGGCGGAGGCCGCTCGATGACCGCCGTCGACGCCGGCCCGACCTTCTTCGACGTCGCCGTCGGCGACGAGCTGCCGACGCTTGTGTTGCCGATCACGCGCACCCTCATCGTGTCGGGCGCGCTGGCCAGCCGGGACTACCAGGACGTGCACCACGACAGCGTGCTGGCCCAAGAGCGCGGCTCGAAGGACATCTTCATGAACATCCTCACCACCAACGGCCTGGTGGGTCGTTACGTCACCGACTGGTCCGGGCCGCGCAGCCGGCTGGCCGACGTGAGCATCCGTCTGGGCGCGCCGAACTACCCCGACTGCACGATGACGTTCACCGGCGCCGTCACCGACAAGGGCCCGCTCGGCGATGACGGATCCACCGGCGTGGTGAGCGTCGCCATCCGCGGCGCCAACGACCTCGGCGACCACGTGACCGGCACCGTGCAGGTGATCCTGCCGCTCGCCGCCGCCGCCGCCGCCGCCGACGCCGCCGCCGACGACGCCGCTGCCGCCGGGGCCGCCTGATGCCCCGCGCGCAGCACACCTTCGCCGGCGCCACGGCCATCGCCGGCATCGGCGCCACCGAGTTCTCGAAGGACTCGGGCCGCTCCGAGCTGCGCCTGGCGGTGGAGGCGGTCGCCTCGGCCCTCGACGACGCCGGCGTCGCGCCCTCCGAGGTCCAGGGGATGGTCACGTTCAGCTCCGACACCAACCCCGACATCGACATCGCCCGCAGCCTCGGCATCGGCGACCTGACGTTCTTCAGCCGCATCCACTACGGCGGCGGGGCCGCCTGCGCCACGATCCAGCAGGCCGCCCTCGCCGTGTCCTCGGGCGTGGCCGACGTGGTCGTCTGCTACCGCGCCTTCAACGAGCGCTCCGGCAACCGCTTCGGCGCCGGCGTGCAGGGCCGGCCCCCGATGTCAAACGCCGAGAACGCGCACATGGCGTCGTACCTGCCGGTCGGCCTGCTCACCCCCGCCTCGTGGGTGGCCATGGCGGCGCAGCGCTACCTCCACCTGACCGGGGCCACCAGCGAGGACCTCGGCCGCGTCGCCGTGGCCGACCGCAAGCACGCGGCGACGAACCCGAAGGCGTGGTTCTACGAGCAGCCGATCACGCTCCAGGAGCACCAGGCCAGCCGCTGGATCGTCGAGCCCCTCCACCTCCTCGACTGCTGCCAGGAGACCGATGGCGGGCAAGCCCTCGTCGTGACGTCGCTCGAGCGCGCCCGAGATTTGAAGACGGCCCCGACGGTGATCCGGGCCGCCGCGCAGGGGTCTGGCGCCGGCCAGGACATGATGACCAGCTACTACCGCGACGACCTGCTCGGCCTGCCCGAGATGTCCGTCGTGGCCCGCCAGCTCTGGGAGACATCCGGGCTCGGGCCGGCCGACATGCAGGCGGCCATCCTCTACGACCACTTCACGCCCTACGTGCTCTACCAGCTCGAGGAGCTCGGCTTCTGCGCCAAGGGCGAGGCGAAGGACTTCGTCCGCGACGGTCACATCGAGCTCGGCGGCGCGCTCCCCATCAACACCCATGGGGGCCAGCTCGGGGAGGCCTACCTGCACGGCATGAACGGCATCGCCGAGGCCGTCCGCCTCGTGCGCGGCAGCTCGGTCAACCAGGTCACCGGGCTCGAGCACGTCGTCGTCACGGCGGGGACCGGCGTGCCGACGAGCGGCCTGGTCCTCGGCGTCGACCGCTGACCTCCCCGGCGATCGCTTTTCGCGATAGGTCACCGGCCCGCCCGATTCACGACGCTCCGCAGTCCGGGCGGGGCGGCCACCCCGTGGGCCTATCGCTTCGAGCGATAGTGCGCCGGGCGGCTCAGAGCACCCGGTCGCCCACCGACTCCTCGAGCCGGCGCGCCTCGTCGGCCGACAGCGTCCGGTACGCCCCGCGCTTGTCCGCCTGCCACAGCACCGGTTCGGCGCAGTTCCAGCGCTCGGCGCGGAGCGCGCGCTTGAGCACCTTGTTGGTCGCGGTGATGGGCAGCGACGCGCTCATGCGCACGAAGCGCGGCGCCCACTTCGTGCCGAGGTCGCCCTGCGCGGCCAGGAACCCGGCCAGGGCCCCGGGGTCCAGGCCCTCGAGCCCGGGGCGCAGCTGCACGGCCGCCATGACCTGGTCGCCGACCACGGGGTCGGGCACCGCATAGACCGACGCCAGCACGACGTCGGGGTGGCGCTGGAGGATCCGCTCGATCGGCGCCGAGGCGAAATTCTCGCCGTCGACCCGGAGCCAGTCGTGGTCGCGGCCGGCGAAGTAGAAGAAGCCGGCGTCGTCGCGGTAGGCCAGGTCGCCGGTCCAGTACCAGCCCTCGCGCAATCGAGCCGTCTCGGCTTCGTCGTTGTGCCAGTACCCCTCGAAGCCCGCCCCGCCCGTCTTGGACACGAGTTCGCCGATGGCGTCCTCGGCGTTCAGCAGGCGGCCCTGGGCGTCGAAGCGGGCGGGCGGGCACTCGATGCCGGTGGCCGAGTCGAGCACGACGGTGCCCTCGGGGGCGCGCCCGAGCGCGCCGGGCGGCGTGTCGGGCGTGCGGGAGACCTGGGCGCCGCCTTCGGTCGAGCCGTACGAGTCGGTGACCGCGACGCCGAAGCGTTCGGCGAAGCGACCCAGGTCGTCGGCCGAGCCTTCGTTGCCGAAGACGCGGACCAGTGGATTGTCGGCGTCGTCGGGCCGGGCGGGCGTGGCCAAGATGTACGACAGCGGCTTCCCCACGTAGTTGAAGTACGTCGCCCCCGAGGCGCGCACGTCGGGCAGAAAGCCCGAGGCCGAGAAGCGACCCGTCGAGGGGAGGGCGAACGTCGAGCCGGCCATCAGCGCCGGGCCCCAGCCGGCCATCAGCGCGTTGGAGTGGAACAGCGGCATGGCGAGGTAGCAGACGTCGGCCGGACCGAGCGAGAACATCTTGGCCGCCACGACGCCGATGCGGGCCAGGCGTCCCTGCGTGCAGCGGCAGGCCTTGGGGGCACCCGAGGTCCCCGACGTGAAGATCAGGTAGCCCAGGGTGTCGGGCCCCACCGACGGGTCGGCCACGTCCGCGGCCGAGACGACCTCGAACTCATCGAGCGCCGCCTGCGCCGCGGGCGTGTCGACCACGAACACGCGGGGATTGGTCGCGTCGACCAGTCCGAGCGCCTCACCGACCCGGGTGCCCTCGAGCAGCGGCAGCGAGGCGGAGTCGGTCACGAGGAACTGGCACTCGGTGTGGGTCAGGTCGCGCACGAGCTCGTCGCCGCGGTGCGTCGGGTTGGCGCCCACCACGACGGCGCCGGTCAGCGCGGCGGCCTCGAGCCAGAAGACGAACTCGGCGACGTTGTCCAGCAGGACGGCCACGTGGAAGGGGGCCGACCCCGACCCCGACCCCGACCACGACCCCGCCGCCGCCCGCCCGGCGCGCAGCCAGGCCCCCCGGCGGGCCGCTGCGGCAACCACCTCGGCGTGGCTCAGGCGGAGGTCGCCCGCCCACAGGCCGAGCGAGGGGTCGTCGGCGCGGGCCAGCACGCCGGCGGCGACCGTCTCGGGTGACGGCGCCGCCTCGGGGGCGCCGCCGGGCTCGTCGGCTGGGCTCACTTGCATCTCCAAAACTCTCTGACCAGGTGTGGAACGACCATTATTGGAACACGTTGCACTTTAGCCCCCTCCGTGTTACCGTCGCAGGAGCGCCTGCGGAACGGACCGCGGCCCCAGCGGAGGACGGGCACACCCCATGGAATTCGGGATCTTCAACGCCGCCTGCGTGCTGCCGAGATACGAAGAGCGGCACGGTAGCTCGGCCGAGCACGATCGCATCATGGACGAGGTCGCGTTCATCGTGGCGGCGGACCAGGCGGGCTTCAAGTACACCTGGGCCTCCGAGCACCACTTCCTCACGACCTACTCGCACCTCTCCGCGTCCGAATCCTTCCTCGCCTTCGTCGCCGCCAAGACCAACAACATCCACATCGGCTCGGGCATCTTCAACATCACGCCCCCCGTGAACCACCCCGCCCGCATCGCCGAGCGGGTGGCCATGTTGGACCACTTGAGCGGCGGGCGCTTCGAGTTCGGGACCGGCCGGGGCTCGTCGACGACCGAGCAGCGCGGCTTCGGCATCGAGGACCCGGACCTCACCCGCGAGATGGTGGCCGAGACCCTCCCCCAGATCGTGCGCATGTGGCGCGACGAGGAATTCAGCTACGACGGCAAGTTCTTCTCCATGCCGCCGCGCAACGTGCTGCCCAAGCCGTACTCGAAGCCCCACCCGGCGATCTGGATGGCGGCCGGCAGCCCCTCCACTTTCGACCTGGCCGCCGAGATGGGCGTGGGCGTCCTGTGCTTCGGCTTCTCGACCCCCGACCAGCTCACCCCGCTGGTGGCCCGCTACAAGGAGAAGATCCAGGACTGCCAGAACCCCGTCGGTGAGTTCGTGAACGACAACGTCATGATCACCACGCAGATGATCTGCATGGAGGACGGTGCCAAGGCCCGCCAGACCTTCCTCGATGCGGACTCGAACTACCACCTGAGCCTCGTGTTCCGGTATCTCGACACGTTCCCCAAGCCGCCCGGCATCCCCGAGTGGCCCGCCATCATCCCGCCGATGGACGCCGCCACCCTCGACGCCGCCATCGCGGCCGGCGTCACCGCCATCGGCACGCCCGACGAGGTGGGCAAGGCGATCGAGAGCTTCGTCGCCACGGGTGCCGACCAGCTCTCGTTCGGGATGCTCTCGACCTCCATGGAGGTCGAGCTGTGCCAGGAGGCCGTCGAGACGTTCGGCAAGCACGTGCTCAAGGACTTCGACAAGGACCCCGTGCACCGGACGACCACGCAGCGGCTGGCCGCCGCGCCGGCGGCCAGGTAGCCGCTACAGGCGGAACTGGCCGGCTCCGAGCCGGCGGTCGATCTCTTCCGCGATCGCAGCCGGCGTGCGGTCGTCCGAGTCCACGCGGTGGCGCTCGGCGACGCCGTGGCGCTCGAACTGGTCCCACAGGTCGTCGACCACATCCGCGTCGGCGAGCGCGCCGGCGTGCTCGGGCTCGGTCCGGCGCTGCCGGACGCGTTGGCGCACGACGCCGACCGGCGCGCGCAGGACGGCGTAGTGGAGCTCGATCCCGTGCGGGGCGCACGCCTCGGCGAAGAGGTCGAGCATCATCGGGTACAAGATGCCCTCGGCGACCGTGAAGTAACCGCCCCCGGCGAACGCGGCCACCGCCTCGGCGCCGGCGCGCAACACGAGACGGTTCTGGGCGTGCGCCTCGGGCAGCCACGGCTCGATCCGGCCGCGTTGCACCTTGGCGAAGAACCAGTCGAGGTCGAGACAGGCCGACGGCTCGTACCGGTCGGCCACCAGCGGCGCCACCGTCGTCTTGCCGCAGCCCGGCGAGCCGGTCAGGAGCAGGACGGTCGCGCCGGCGGCGGGCATGGAGGCATCATCGCGTGCGCTCGCGCCGGGATGCCCGGGACTCGGTGAAGTGCCCCGAGCCGCACTGCGGGCAGTGGGCCAGCGCCTCACGCACCTCGACGTCCTCTTGCGCGCCGGCCACGATCTGCTCGCCGATCAAGCGGCCCGCCGACTGCAGTTCGGGCGTCAGCGGGATGCCATCGGTCAGGTGCCTCCTGCTCCCGCTGCGGCGCGGCATGGTCCAGGTGGCGCCGCACTGGGTGCAGCGGCGCACCCGAACGGCCCGCCGCCGATGGAGCCACCCGAAGAACCCACCCGTCCGCACGGCGCACACCATTCCATAACATGCGCAGTGACGCGGGAACCCGACCGCGTCACGCTCGTCCCCGGAGGTGCAGCATGCCGACTCTGTACGAGGCCGCCGGCGGTGAAGAGGGCATTCACCGCCTGGAGGACATCTTCTATTCGAGCGTCCTCGCCGACCCCCTGCTCCAGCCGCTCTTCGGCCAGGGCCAGCCGCATCACGTCGAGCACCTGACCTGGTTCACCGCCGAGTCGTTCGGCGGGCCCGACCGCTTCAGCCAGGAGCTCGGCTTCGGCCATCTCATCGACGTCCACCGCGACCTGCACATCACCGAGGAGCAACGCCAACGCTTCGTCGACCTTTACGCCGCTGCCATCGAGGCCGCCGGGGTGTCAGCAGACGAGGACTTCCGGCGCGCCGTGCTCGAGCACGTCGACTTCGGGACCCGGGTCGCCATGCAGAACTCGAACGCCACGAGCGACGACGAGCTCCATCCGCTGCGCGAGGTCCCGCGCTGGACGTGGGCCGGCGACGACGTCCCGCCGGGTTGAGGTTGTGGCGCGCCGGCTCAGCCGGCCGGCGCCATCCCGACCACCGGCTTGTTCAGCGGCGTGCCTCCCATGGAGCCGCTGAACCGGGCGTCGCCGTAATTGAAGACGCCCCCGTCCGAGGCGGCCAACCAGTAGCCCTCGCCGTCATTCGTCCTCGCCATCCCGACCACCGGCTCGTTGAGCGGCGTCCCGCCGGCCGAGCCGAAGAACGGCGCGTCGCCGAAGGCGAAGATCCCGCCGTCGGAGGCCACCGCCCAGTAGCCGAGACCGTCGGTTGTCGACGCCATCCCGACGATGGGCTTGTTCAACGGTGTGCCACCCATCGAGCCGTGGAACGCGGCGTCGCCGAAGGCGAAGATCCCGCCGTCGGCGGCCACCATCCAGTAGCCGAGGCCGTCGTGCGTGGTCGCCATGCCGAGAATGGGTGCATTGAGCTTCTGGCCACCCATGGAGCCGAAGAACTTCGCATCGCCGAAGCTGAAGACACCCCCGTCGGATGCGACCAGCCAATACCCACCGCCGTCCGGGGTGGCGGCCATCCCCACGATGGGCGCATTGAGCGGCTTGGCGCCCTCGGACCCCAAGAACGGCGCGTCGCCAAAGGCGAAGATCCCGCCGTCTGAGGCCACGAACCAGTACCCGTGCTCCGAGGCCGTCGAGGCCATCCCTACGACCGGCTGGTTGAGCGGCATCCCGCCGGTCGAGCCGTAGAACGGCGCTCCACCGAAGGAGAAGATCCCACCGTCGGACGCGACGAGCCAGTACGACGAGTTCGGCGGGGGCGGCGGCGGTGGTGGGGGCGGCGATGGGACGCCGGCCGATCCGGAGAACGCCATCACCTGGTCACTGGTCGGCGCCAACAGGAGCCCGTCGCCCACCGAGGGTGTCGGAAAGTGGTTCGCCTCGCTGCCGAGGGTCACCTGCTCGGTCACGGTGCCGGTCGACGGATTCAGCCCGTACAGGTTGCCGTTGCCGATGGTCCACACCAGCCCACCGGCGATGATCGGCGGCCCGGCTTCGCCGCTCCCGGCCGACCACTGCACCGAGAGCGTCGACGGTGTCGTCTGGATCGCCTCGATCCCGCTGAGGCACGGGATGAACACGACCGTCCCGAGGATGGCGTTGCCGCCGTCTGAGTCGTTCGACGTGCACACCGGCGCCGACGTGATCTGCCCGCCGATGCCGACGAGGTTGGCCTGGTTCAGGAGGAAGCCGGTCTGCGACTTGCCCACCTGGAGGGCGGTCCCGTCGGAGAGCAGCGCTGGGGGCGCCGATCCGAGGTCCCGGTCGTGCGAATTGTCGCTGGACCAGTCGCTCGGCGCGAAGAGCTGCTTCTGGTTCAGTGCCGACGACAGCTCGAGCACCGAGTCGCTGCCGTCGTAGGGCGAGGCCGACGAGCCGTTGCCGGTGGAGACCCAGATGTTGCCGCCGGAGTCGACCTCGGGCGCCGCACCGCCCATCCAGACGGCGCCCTGCGTGCCGTTGGACACGGTGCCCGTCGTGTCGAAGTAGGTCACCGACGTCGGCGTCTCGGGCACCGACACCACCCAGCCGTGGTACGGCTCGCAGTCGTCGTCGTTGCCGCCGTAGCCGAAAACGACGTTGCCGTCGTCGAGGTTCAGGCCCGTGCGCTGCAACAGGTGGGGCGGGGACGACCCGGGCGGGTCCACCGCCACTTGCCCGAACCTCTGGGCGCCCGTGTAGATGTCGAGGCCCACGAGGAAGTGGGCGGCCGTCCCGCTCACGAGCTCGTCGGCCACGGCGAAGATCTCACCGGTCGACGGGTCGACGACGGGAGTGCCCGTGATGCCGACCTGCGGGGTGATGTCGCCGCAGGGCAGGTCGCTCGAGGGGACCGGCGTCCCCACGTGGGTCGACCACAGGACCGAGCCGTTGTCGGCCGACAGCGCATAGATCGTGTCGTTCTCCGTCGCCACGAAGACGCGCGAACCCGTGACGAGAGGTTCTCCGTAGACCTGGCCGTCGAGGACCGGCGAGGTCCAGGCGTGGTTCGGCGGCGAGAAGGTCACACCGGAGGTGTCGACCCCGGTCCCCAAAGGGTTGCCGTGGTACACGGTCCACGACGTGGTCGCGTCGACGTGAGGCGCCGCGCTCGCCCCGCCGGCCGAATCCGAAGCCGCCGAAGCCGAAGCCGAAATCGACGCGGCCGGCCCCACGGCGAACAGCGCGAGCAACCCGAGTACGACACCAGCCTTCACCACCGACCCATGCCTACCCCGATTCAGCGGAAATGATGCCGACCCCGTTCCTCGAGCGATGCGGCACGCTCACGCGCCTCGCCAGAGCTGTCGTCGGACGGGCGCCACGGCCCGACGACCGCTGCAGATCCGAAGGCGCTACGAACCGGTGCCGACCCCGGTGGCGTTCACGATGGCGGCGGCCCACGTGTAGTCGGGCTTCCCGCTTGGCGAGCGCTCCACCGCGTCGACGACGTGGAGCCGCCGCGGCAACTTGTACCCGGCGATCGTCGACCGGCAATGCTCCTGGATCGCCCCCAACGTCGGTGCCGTGTGCCCGACGCGAGGCTGCACGATGGCCGCCACAGTCTGGCCCCAGCGCTCGTCCGGCGCGCCGCACACGATGGCGTCCATGACGTCGGGGTGCGAACGGACCGCGGATTCCACCTCCTCGGGGAAGATCTTCTCCCCGCCCGAGTTGATGACGATCGAGCCGCGACCCAACAAGGTGATGGAGCCGTCCGCCTCGACGGTGGCGTAGTCGCCCGGCATCACGTACCGGCGCCCCTGCACCTGAATGAAGACCTCGGCCGTCTTCTTCGGGTCGTTGTAGTACCCGACCGGGATGTCACCGGAGCGGGCGATCTTGCCGATGGTGCCCGAGCCCGGCTCGACCAACTCGAGGTTCTCGTCGAACACGACCGTCTCGCCCAGGAGGTGCACGGTGGGCCCGCTCTTCATCGCCGTGTTGCCGGCGGTGACGACGGTCATCCCGTTGTTGCCGCCCTCCGAGGAGCCGATGGCGTCGGTGATCACGAGGTTGGGCAGTTGCTCGAAGAACTGGTCCTTGACCGGCGCCGAGAACAAGGCGGCCGATGAGACCACGGCCAGCAAGGACGACAGGTCGTAGGAGCTCGCGGCGGGCTCGTCGAGTTGCTCGACCAGCGGCTTGCCCATGGCGTCGCCGGTGATCATCACCGAGTTGACGCGCTCGTCGCCCACGAGGCGCCAGACTTCGTGCGGGTCGAACTTGGCCATGAGCACGATCTTCGAGCCGACGAAGCTCTGGCCCATGACGCACCACTGCGTCGCCCCGTGCATGAGCGGCGCCACGGGCAGGTGCACCATGCCCCCACCGGCGCCCTTCTCAATCAGGACGGCGGGGTCGGTGACCCGCGTGTTGGTCACGGGGTCGGTCCCGCCGCCCAGCGCGTAGAAGACGTCTTGGTGGCGCCAGACCACGCCCTTGGGCATGCCGGTCGTGCCGCCGGTGTAGAGGATGTAGAGGTCGTCGCCCGAGCGGGGCCCGAAGTCGCGCGTCGGCGACCGGCCTTCCATGGCCGCCTCGTACTCGACGGACCCCGGTGCCACCGCGGCGTCGGACCCGTCCTCGATCACCACCAGGTGCTTCAGGTCGGGCAGCTCCCCCAACAGCGCGCCGACCAGCGGCGAGAACTCGCGTTGGTAGACGAGCGCCTGCAGGTCGGCGTTCGACAGGAGGTACTGCAGCTCGTCCTTGACGTAGCGGTAGTTGATGTTGATCCAGACCGCCCGGAGCTTGAAGACGGCCCAGGCCGTCTCGACCCACTCGACCGAGTTGTAGGAGTAGATCCCGACGTGGTCCCCTGGCCCGACGCCCTGAGCGGCCAGATAGTGCGCCAGCTGGTTGGCCCGGGCCTCCATGTCGGCGTAGGTCCGCCGCTCACCGTTCGCGACCAGGTACTCGCGTTCGGGGTAGGCGTCGACGGCCGCCTCGAACATGTCGGCGAGGTTGAACTCCATCGCCCGAAGATTAGAACAGGTTCTCGTTCTGCGGGCAATCGGCGAGGGCGCTCACGCGGCGACGCGCTCGGTGACGAACCCGGACCACGTGGCGACCCACTCCCGCCACACGGCCGGGGGGTAGTCGTGCCCCATCCCCTCGATCTCGTGGTAGCGGGCACCCGGGATGACCTCCGCGGTGCGCCGACCGCCGCTCGGGGCGATGAGCGTGTCCCGGCTGCCGTGGATCACGAGGGTGGGCAGGTCGATCGCCCGCAACGCGTCCGTGCGCGACCCATCGTGCCCGACGGCTCGCATCTGGCGACCGATGCCCTTGGGACAGAAGCACCGGTCATAGGCGGCCGCGGCCCGGGCCGCATTGACACCGTCGTCGAGCCACTCGGGCTTCGAACCGTAGATGTGCAACGCGGCGACGTGGTTGGCGATGTAGGCCTCTCGTGACTCGGCCGGCGGCGCCATCAAGACGGCGAGGGCTTCCTCTGAACTGTCGCCGTAGCCGGCCTCGCCGGTCCTCGACATCACCGATGTCATGGAGAGCAGGCGATCGGCGTGGTCGATGGCCAGGCGCTGCACGATCATCCCGCCCATGGAGCATCCCATGACGTGCGCGCGGTCCACGCCGACCGTGTCGAGCACGGCGACGGCGTCGGCGCACATGTCGCTCAGCGCGTAGTCGACGCCGTCGAGCTTGGTCGAGCGGCCGACGTCGCGGTTGTCGAACCGGATCACCTGGAAGCCCTCGGCGCAGAACAGATCGCACCATTCGACCGCGTAGTTGATGCACTGCGAACCGAGGCCGTTGACGAGCAGGAGGGTCGGTTGCCGTGCGTCGCCGAAGACCTCGTGGTAGATCTCGACGTCACCGTTGTGTGCCGTGGCCATCAGCGCCCCTCCCGTTTCTCCGTGATCGTAACGGCGACAGACCGAGCCGGCCGGATGAGCCAAAAATCATGCCGTTGGGGTGCCCGGGGTAGGGTTCGGCCATGGCCTACCCGACCGCCGCAAGCCGCGACATCGCCGCGCCCGCCGACAAGGTCTGGTGCCTCGTCACCGACCTGCCGCGCATGGGGGAGTGGTCACCTGAGAACCGGGGCGGCAAGTGGGTCAAGGGCTCCATCGGCCCGTCGCTCGGTGCCGTCTTCAGGGGCAACAACAAGAGCGGCGTCCGGCGCTGGTCGACCACGGTGACCGTCGTGGGGTGTGAGCCCGCCAAGGTGTTCGAGTTCGCGGTGACGTCGGGACCGATTGCGGTGGCCACGTGGCGCTACGAGTTCGAGGCCACCGACGGCGGCTGCCGGGTCACGGAGTCCTGGCTGGACCAGCGCAAGCCGTGGTTCGCCACGGTCGGACGGCTCCTGGGCGACCACAGCTCGGACAACGCCGAGCGCCAGATGACCGAGACGCTGGCCAACCTGGCCAAGGCGGTCGAGTAAGGCCTTCGATTCAGTCGTCCCCCGACAGCCGGCGCAGGACGTGGCCGGCCGCGGCTTCGTCACCCGCCCCACCTCGCGCCAGGAGCCTCGACACCACGGCCCGGCGGTGCTCGGCGTCGACGTTGCCGCCGTACTTGAACTTGGCCCGGACCTCCGACACGCGGATCTCGATACCGAGGATCCCGGCCAGCTTCGCCGCGTGCGCGTCGGCCGGATCCGCCACGTCGACCTCCGGCTGGAACGTCGAGAGCTGGCGCCGCAGGATCTCGGCCACGCTCCCCGGCGTCACCCGCTCGTCGTGCACGCGGGCCAAGCCGGCGAACTGCACGGCGCCGTAGTACGTCGTCGGGATCCCCAGCCGCGGGTCCTCTGCACCGATCGACTTCCAGGCCGACGGCACGAAGGCCCAGTCGTTCGCCACGCTCAGCACGACCCGGGGATCCTCGGCCAGCGCCTCGAAGACCGGGTTACCCCGCACCAGGTGCAGCCACACAGTCGAGCCGGCCAGGACGAACTGCGTGGGCACGACGACGGGGAACCCACGGTCGGGCCCACCGGCCGCGACCAGGTGTCCGAACGGGTGCGACGCGACGAAGGCCCGCCACTCCGACTCGCCCACGGTCGCGTCGACGGGAGCGACGAACACGAGCGAACCGGGAGCGGCGAGACGAGTCGGCCGAGGCCGGAGCCTCAGCCCGCCGCCGCTCCGATCTCCTCCATCGACTCGGTCCGGTGCCGCTTGTAGTCGACCTTGCCGTTGGGCGCCCGCCCGATGGTCGCCACGCTCCGAACCCGACGCGGCGCCTTGTACGACGCCAGGCGGTCCTTCACGTGCCCGATCAGCTCGACCTCGGACACCTCGTCACCGGCCACGCCCTCCGCCGGCTCCACGACGGCGACGATCTGCTCGCCGTAGGTCGGATGGGGGATGCCCACGACCACCGCGTCGCGGACCGACGGGTGCGTCTTGAGCGCCTCTTCGACCTCTTCGGGGAAGATCTTCTCGCCGCCCGAGTTGATGCAGACCGATCCTCGACCCAAGAGATGGATCGTGCCGTCGGCGTCGACCTGGGCGAAGTCGCCGGGGATGGAGAAGCGCACCCCGTCGATCTCCTTGAACGTGCGGTCGGACTTCTCGGTGTCCTTGTAGTAGCCCATGGGATTGCGCCCGCCGAGGGCCAGCACCCCGACCTCGTCGGATCCCGGCGCCACCGGGCGGCCGTCCTCGGTCAAGACCTTCACGTCGGGGCCGAGCGTGAACGACGCCGTCTTGGCCGCCGCGCCCCCGCCCGAGATGGACATCCCCATGCCCAGCGCCTCCGACGAGCTGAACGCGTCCACCAGCAGCACGTTCGGATGGTGGGAGAGCAGCTCCTGCTTGACCGGCTCGCTCCACATGGCGCCCGACGAGATCACCATCATCAGCGAGCTCAGATCCCAGCGGCCCGGGTGCTCGTCCAGCACCGCAATCAGCGGCCGCGAGAACGGGTCACCGACGATCACGAGCCCGTTGACCTTCTCGCGCTCGACCGTGTCGAGCAGTTCGACCGGGTCGTACTTGCGCGACTCCAACAGGCAGACCCGCCCGCCCTCGGCCAGCGTCGTGTTCGCGGTGAACCCACCGGTCCCGTGCATCAGCGGGCACGCCGGCATCAGGGTCACGCCCCCGGGCGACGCCGACACCGCGGCCCGCACCGCCTCGACGCCGCCGTTCACGTCGTAGTGGCGCGTGCCGCCGTCGATGAGGCGCGCGAAGAGGTCGTCCTGGCGCCACATGACTCCCTTGGGCATCCCCGTGGTGCCGCCGGTGTAGAGCATGTAGAGGTCGTCGCCGCTGCGCCCCCATGGTGCCCGGGTGCGCCCGACGACGCACTTGATGGCGTCCTCGTAGGGGGTGGCCCAGTCGGGGCACGGGCCGGAGCCGTCGTCGACCCACAGCCAACCCTTCACCCCGGGCACGCGGTCGAGGATCCGCTCGATCCGGTCGGCAAAGGCACCGTGGAACACGACCGCCACCGCGTCCGCGTTGCCCCACAGGTACGACAGCTCGTCGTCGCCGTAGCGGTAGTTGGTGTTGACGGGGACCAGGCCGACCTTCATGGCGGCGTACGTGGACTGGAGGTACTCGGGCGAGTTGTAGAGGTAGACCGCCACCTTGTCCTGCCGGACGACGTCGAGGTCCAAGAGGAACTGGGCCACGCCGTCGGCGCCCCGGTCGAACTCCTCCCACGGCACCGTCCGTGAGCCCTGGACGATTGCCGGGGCCTCTGGCTGCACGTCGGCCACCGTCTCCCAGACGTCTGCGTAGTTCCAGTCAGTCATTCCTCGCTCCAATCCCGCCCTGTTCCACTGCTACCGCACATCGACCGCCGACACGTGTCGACCCCCCCGGTCCGCCGAAATGCGCGGAGCGAGATGTTGAGAATACGCTCCCGCCGTGGACCTCGGCCTCCCCGGCGACGACGATCCCCGCCGGCGCCACGTGAGGGACTGGCTCGAGGAGCACCCGCACCCGACCGGCCGCACGCTCGCCGAGGCCGGCTACGTCGTGCCGCACTGGGCGAAGCCCTTCGGCCTCGACGCTGACCCGCTGACCCAGCTCGTCATCGACGAGGAGCTCCGCCACGCCGGCGTGCACCGCCCGATCAACCCCATCGGCATCGGCTGGGCCGGCCCGACGCTGCTCTACGCGGGCACCGACGAGCAGAAGGAGCGCTGGATCTGGCCCCTGCTCTCGGGCGAGGAGTTCTGGTGTCAGCTCTTCTCGGAGCCCGGCGCCGGCTCGGACCTGGCCTCGCTCAGCACCAGGGCCGAGCGCGACGGCGACCACTACGTGATCAACGGCCAGAAGGTCTGGACGAGCTACGCCCACATCGCCCGCTGGGGGATCCTCCTGGCGCGCACCGACCCCACGGCGACGAAGCACCAGGGCATCAGCTACTTCGTCTGTCCCATGGACGCCCCCGGCATCGAGATACGTCCGCTCATCGACATGACCGGCGAGCACGCCTTCAACGAGGTCTTCCTCACCGACGTGCGCATCCCGGCCGACCACCTGATCGGGCCCGAGCACGGCGGCTGGGACCTGGCCAAGGTCACGCTCGGCAACGAGCGGGTGTCGCTCAGCGGCGAAGGGGCCCTGTGGGGCATGGGGCCGACGGCGGACGATCTCGTCGCCACCATCCGCGCCGCCGGCGGCGCGCCCGACCCGGCGACCCGCGACCGCCTGGTCGACGTGTTCATCGAGGGCCAGATCCTCCGTGTCCTTCGCCTGCGCATGGTCTCGGCCGTCCTGGCCGGGAAGGCGCCCGGGGCCGAGGCCTCGGTGCGCAAGGCCATCGCCGACGCCCACGGCCAGCACATCATGGGCATCGCCCGCGACCTGGCCGGCCCGCACGCCATGCTGGCGGGCACCGGGCCGGTCGGCGGCTGGGGCCCCGAGGGGGCGGCGGCGGGGGAGAACACCTGGTCGCGGGGGTTCCTGTTCGCCCCAGCGCTCACCGTGGGGGGTGGCACGGCCGAGGTGCAACGCAACATCGTGGCCGAAAAGGTGCTCGGACTTCCGCGAGATCCCTGACCGAGCACCGTTCCTCTTCCGGTGCGGGGCGTCTCCGTGCCCGCGCGTCGTGGCGCCGAAGGGTGCCACGGCCGTCGAGAGCAACACTGGTCTGGGTGGGAAGTGGCTGCTGGGAGCCAGATGATCAGGGGAGGTTCGATGCGGGGTTCCGCTCGGAAGATGTTCGTGTCGGCGGCGTGCGCGCTCGGCCTGGTGGCCACGGCCGCGCCGGTTCTGGTCTCCGCCGCCGCCTCGCCCGCTGCGGCGGCGGCTCCAGCGGGCCCGGCGGGCTCCGGCCTTCCCACCCCCGGCCTGTACCACGTGCCCATCATCGGCAAGGTGGTCTTGCCCGGCCTCGGCTCGTTGCTCGGCCACAGCCTGCGCCACGCCACCAACGTGCAGTCCGCCAACTGGAGCGGCTACGCCGACTCGGCCGACACGTACGACTCGGTCGCCGCCAGCTGGACCGAGCCCAGCGTCAACTGTGCCGCGGGCGGGGGCGGGGGCGGCATCCTCGGCGGCCTGCTCGGGGGCAACGGCCTCGGCAACCTCCTCGGCTCGGGCGGATCGGCGTCCTCCTTCTGGGTCGGCCTCGACGGGTACTCGTCGTCCAGCGTCGAGCAGCTGGGGACCGACTCGGACTGCACCGGCAGCACGCCCTCGTATTACGCGTGGTGGGAGCTGTACCCCAAGGGCTCCGTCGTCCTCCCGTCGTCGTATCCGGTCCATCCAGGTGACCAGATCACCGCGTGGGTGGCCTCCAACCCCTCGGGCACCCTGTTCTTCCTGGCCGAGAAGGACACCACCGCCGGCTGGTCGTTCTCGACCACCCAGGGCGCCTCGCCCGCCTTCGGACGCACCTCGGCCGAAGTCGTCGCCGAGGCGCCGTCGTCGTGCGACCTGATCTTCTGCAGCGAGGTGCCGCTGCCCGACTTCGGCCAGGTGAACTTCTCCAACGCCGACCTCATCGACAACTCGGGCAACAACGGCTCGCTCTCGAACTTCGCGGCCAACGAGATCACCATGGCGACGGGCAACCGGACCCTGGCCGTGCCGAGCAGCCTCAGCGCCGACGGCCGGTCGTTCTCCATCTCCTGGCAGAACCCCTGATCGATCGCGATCTGCCCCGCACGTTCCTCACGCGGACTTCCAGCTCACCGTCAAAGCGCTCTCACAGCATCCGCCCCTCAGCGGGCGGGCAGCCAGTACCCGGGTCGGCGGACCATCCGGGGCCCGCCAGCTGAGGGGACGGGCCCGGGGCCGGGGCCGCCCGCGGTGTCGGGCAGCACGCGGTGCGGTCGACCGACCGGCCGTGACGTGGCTCAGGCCTCGAGCGGACCGGCGTGCGCGAAGCCCTGGCGGATGCCCTGCCCGGCCCGCGCCGTCAGCTGCTCGGGCTCGTAGAGCATCAGATAGGCGTTGCGGGCGTGGTCCCGCGAGCGGTTCTTGAACACCCTGGCCAGCGTGGCCGGGTCGTCGGACTCGTCCTCGTGCACGAACACCTCGAGGATCGGCGTGTTCGTCATGAGCTGGGCCATCATGATCCCCGTCGACGCCTCGTGGGCGCAGACCTTGTCCACCTTCTCCTTGCCGGGCATGCCCAGGGCGACGACGATCCGGCAGCCCTCCTCCTCGATCAGCTTCTTGGCCGCCACCGCCAGGTCCTTGAAACCCGGCACGGTGCGGCGGATGGTGGTGAAGGTCGTCCCGTACCCCGGGCACTGGGACAGCTCGTCGACCGCCTCCCCGCCCATGTCGTAGCGGGCAAACATCGTGTCGACGACGCCGATCAGGTCCATGACCCATTTTCGCGCAGGATCCCCATTGGCCGATCAGGCCCGGCGGCGTCCAGAATCGGTGGGTGAGCAGCCCTGCCCCCGAGTCCCCCCCCAGCTGGGTCCAGCGCGACGCCGCCGTCGTCTGGCACGGCTTCACCCAGATGGCGGCCTACGCCGACAACGCTCCCTTGATGATCGAGCGGGCCGAGGGCCGGGAGCTGATCGACGCCGAGGGGCGCCGCTACCTCGACGCCATCTCGTCGCTCTGGGTCAACACCCTCGGGCACCGGGTCCCCGAGCTCGACGCCGCCCTGGCCGAGCAGGCCGGCAAGGTCGCCCACACGACCATGCTCGGCAACGGCAACACGGTCGTGGTCGAGCTGGCCGAGGCGCTCGCTGCCGTCGTCCCGGTCGACGACCCGCACTTTCTCTTCGCCGCCGACGGGGCCGTGGCGGTCGAACAGGCGCTGAAGATCGCGTACCAGTACTGGATCAACCGCGGCGCCGAAGGCCGCACCGAATTCCTCACGCTGGGCGACGCCTACCACGGCGACACCATCGGGTCGCTGTCGCTCGGCGACGGCGGCGTCTTCAGCGCGGCGTTCAGCCCGTTGTGCTTCCCCGTCGTGCGCACGCCCGGCTATGCCGACCCCGGCTGGGCGGAGAAGGCCTGCGCGACCATCACGGCGCGGGCCGGCCAGTTGGCCGCGGTCGTACTCGAGCCGCTGGTACAGGGTGCGGCCGGCATGCTGGTGGCCGACCCGGCGGATGTGCGACGTGTCGGAAACGCGTGTCACGACGCCGGCGTGCTGCTGGTGTGCGACGAGGTGGCGACGGGGTTCGGCCGGACCGGCTCGTTGTTCGCCTCCGAACAGTGCGGCGTCCGCCCCGACCTGATGTGCCTGGGCAAGGGCATCACCGGCGGCTACCTGGCCATGTCGGCGACGGTGGCCTCGGGTCGGGTGTTCGACGCGTTCCTCGGGGCCGATCTGGGGCCGCTGACCTTCTACCACGGGCACTCCTACGGCGGGAACGCACTGGCGGCCGCGGTCGCGCTCGAGCACCTCCGCCTCGTCGAGTCCTGGGACGTGCTCGGCAACGTCAAGGCCCGCGCCGCGCAACTGGCGGGGCTCCTGGCCGAGCGCGTCGCCGGGCGACCGGCCGTTCGAGAGGTCCGCCAGCGCGGGCTGATGGTGGGCGTGGAGCTGGCGCCGCCCGCGGAAGGGCTGCGCTGGGGCCGCAGCGTCTGCGCCGGAGCGCTGGCCCGGGGTGTGCTGCTGCGGCCGCTCGGCGACGTCGTCGTGCTCATGCCGCCGCTCACGATCACCGAGGGCGAGATCGTGCGGCTCGTCGACGCGCTGGTCGACGCGCTCGACGAGGTGACGCCGTCGTCGTGAGCCCGCCCGACTGGCCCGACCGCATCCGCGCGCAGCTTGCCGCGGTGGTCGACGAGGGGCGCTGGCGCGCCCCGCGCCAATTCGACGCCCGGGGGCCGCAGGGCGCGCTCGACGGTGGCGACGTCGTCTCGTTCGCGTCGAACGACTACCTCGGGCTCAGCGCGCATCCCGACGTCGTGGCGGCGGCCCATGACGCCCTCGATCGCTGGGGCACGGGTGCGGGCGCGTCGCGCCTGGTCACAGGCTCCCGACCGGTGCACGCCGAGCTCGAGCGGGAGCTGGCCGCGTGGAAGGGCACCGAGGCTGCCGTCTGCTTCCCCACCGGGTTCGCCGCCAATCTGGGGGTCCTGAGCGTCCTCGGCGGGCCGGGTGTGCGGATCTTCTCGGACGAGCTCAATCACGCCAGCATCATCGACGGCTGCCGGCTGTCGCGTTCCCCGCTGACCGTCTACCGCCACCGCGATCTTGCACAGCTCGACGAGCTGTTGGCGGCGCGAGAAGGCGAGGCGACCGCGCCCGCGCCCGCGCTCGTGGTGACGGACTCCGTCTTTTCCATGGACGGCGACGTGGCCCCGCTCGACGATCTCGTGGTGATCTGCGCGCGGGCGGGCGCCCTTCTCGTCGTCGACGAGGCGCACGCGGTGCTGGGGCCCCACCTCGAGTTGGCGTCGCTGTCCGCAACGGCGCGGTCCACGATCGTCCGGGTCGGGACCCTCTCGAAGACGCTCGGGGCGCTCGGGGGTTTCGTGGCCGCATCGCGCGACATGGTCGACCTGCTCGTCAACCGGGCCCGGCCGTACATCTTTTCGACCGCGTTGGCGCCGGCCGACGCGGGCGCAGCGCTGGCCGCGCTACGGATTCTGCGGTCGAGCGAGGGCGACGCGCTCGTCACGCGCCTCACTGCGTTGGTGCGCCGTCTCTCCGACGCCGAGGTGGCCCCGCCGGCCCATCCCAGCCCGATCGTCCCGGTGGTCCTCGGGCCCGAGCAGGCGGCAATCGACGCCTCGGCGACGCTCCTCGATGCCGGCCTCTGGGTCCCGGCGATCCGCCCGCCCACGGTGCCCCCGGGCACGAGCCGCTTGCGCGTGACCTTGTCCGCGGTCCACCGCGACGAGGACGTCGGCCGGCTCATCGATGCCCTCGTCGCGTTGCCGGTTCCGGCACCGGTGGCGGTTCCCGCTCGCTAGTGGCGCGTCCGAAGCGGATGGTTGCGGTCGTCGGAACGGGGACCGACGTCGGCAAGACGTGGGTGAGCGCGCAGGTGTTGCGTGCCCTGCGCAGCGAGAGGGTCAGCGTCGCGGCTCGCAAGCCCGCGCAATCGTTCGAGCCGTCGGACGATCCCGCCGGCTACGACGCCACCGTGCTTGGGGCCGCGAGCGGCGAGATCCCCGAGACCGTGTGTCCCCCGCACCGCTGGTACGAGGTGGCGATGGCGCCACCGATGGCGGCCGAGGCACTGGAGCGGCCTTCGTTCGGCGTGGCCGACCTGCTCGCGGAGCTGCAATGGCCCGCAGATGCGGTCGAGGTGGGATTCGTCGAGACAGCGGGGGGTCTGCGCTCACCGATCGCCCGGGACGGTGACTGTCTGGCCTTCGTCCGGGCGGTGCGACCCGATTGCGTCGTGCTCGTGGCGGACGCCGGGCTGGGCACGATCAACTCGGTGCGCCTCACGATGGATGCCTTGGGAGATTTCGCCGGGTCCGTCGTGATCGTGCTGAATCGGTTCGACGACGAATCGCCGCTGCACCGACGGAATTTGGCGTGGCTGGATCAGCGCGATGGCTTGCGGATCGCCGTCACTCCGGGGGGCGAGGCTCAGCTGGCGGAACTCGTGCGAACCGGGTCGTGAAGCCGGAGCAGGGAGCGATCCCCCTCGGTGCCGCGGCAACCGGGAGCGGGCAACTCAGCCGGCGACGGCCGAGCCGTAGAAGTCGGCCCCGCCGTAATTGAAGATCCCGCCATCGGAGGCGACCAGCCAGTACCCCCCGCCGTCGGGGGTCGCCGCGAGGCCCACGACCGGTTTGTTGAGCCGTGTGCCGCCGGCCGAGCCGTAGTAGCCGGCGTCGCCGTAACTGAAGACCCCGCCGTCGGAGGCGACGAGCCAGTACCCGCCGCCGTCAGGGGTCGCCGCGATGTCCACCACGGGTTTGTTCAGCGGTGCGCCACCCGCCGAGCCGGAGAACTGTGCGTCGCCGTAGCTGAAGACCCCGCCGTCGGCGGCGACGAGCCAGTACCCCCCGCCGTCGGGGGTCGCTGCGATGTCCGCCACGGGTTTGTTGAGCGGGGCGCCACCGGCCGAGCCGTAGAAGGCGGCGTCGCCGTAACTGAAGACCCCGCCGTCGGAGGCGACGAGCCAGTACCCCCCGCCGTCGGGTGTCGCCGCCATGCCCACGACCGGTTTGTTGAGCGGGGCGCCACCGGCCGACCCGTAGAAGCCGGCGTCGCCGTAACTGAAGACCCCGCCGTCGGACGCGACCTGCCAGTAGCCCCAGCCGTCAGGCGTCGCCGCCATGCCGAGCACCGCGTTGTTGAGCGTTGTGCCGCCCGAAACGGGGCCGGGCGGTGAGGAGGGGGGTGGCGGGATGGTGGTGCCGGTCCAGCCGGCCGTCTGGCGGAGCAGCTGCAGATTCACCTGCGAGGCGTCCACCTTGATGGCCCGGTACAGGCCGTCGACGGCGAAGCGGATGTCGCACAGCACGTGCCCGCTGCTGTCGACCTCGGTGAAGCCGGAGGGAAAGCCGACGGAGAAGCCCCAGCCGATGACGCTGCTGCCCGAACCGATGTCGTTCGCGCCGTCGGGCGTTCGGCGGAAGCTCCCGGTCGCGGCGGCGGCCAGGCCGTCGGGCTGTGCGTACTGCCAGTCGGGCGTCGCCGTGCCCGCCCCGAGGTCGAGGGCGTACTCGACGCCGCGTGCCGCCCCCCCACAGTTCGTGTGATCGTCGTAGACGCTCACGTCCTCGACGGCCGGATTGGGGGTGGGGACGAGGCGCGCGTCGTGCTGACCGCAGAATTGTGTCTCGCTGTCACCAGTGATGGCGAGACGCTGCGCGGGGACGTCCTGAGTGGTCTCGGGATCGTGGGAAGTGAACGCCGTGCCGCCGAGCTTCCAGACGACATTGCCCGTGGTGCGGTCGATGAGGAAGACCGCATTGAGGTGCCGCATGGAAACGAGGACGTCGCCGAAGTACGGGCTCGACGAGTCCTCGTCGACGGCAACCGAGTTGCAGTGGTAGATGTCGGCTGCCGGCACGCCGTCGGGTTGACCCAGCCCCCAGGCTGGACCGGCGAAGGGCAATCCACTCAATGTGTTGGTCTCGTCCAGCCCGATGTGCGTCTGCGCATCCCAGGTCCACACCGCCTGGTTGCTCGGGTTCACCTCCTGCACCACACAGTCGACGACGGTGTTGTTCGCCTCCGACGACGACGCCCCTCCCACGCCGTTGCCGAGCGTCGTGAGGTCCTTCGTCATGAGCGGCGTCGAGATCATCATGCGGTCCCCGTTGGGCAGCGGCGTGAGCTCGTGAGGGTCCGTCGGTGTGACGGCGGCAGGCAGCGATGCAATCGTCGTCTGCGTGCTGAGGTCGAACCCCGTATAGGCGCTGATGTTGTCACCGGCCCCGAACCCAGGGCCGGCGTTGGGCGACCAGGCGATGGTGTCGTTACTGAGCGGCTCCACGTTGCTCGGACCCGTGTCGCCCGTCGGAAGCTTCTGGTACCACACCGGGACCCCGTTCCCGTCGAGCACCATGGCGTAGTGCACGCCGTTCGCGGTGGCGAGATTGCCGGTGTAGTAGTACCCGGGTGTCCACCCCGGCGAGGCCGGACCGGCCTGGTTCACCTGGAGGGCCGGGAAGTCCGGTGGGATGCACCTCACCCAGTACTGGGTCGTACCGGCGACACCGCCCGGGCTCGGCGCGTAGAGCACGATCGCCTGGTTCGGGGCCACCTCGAGCGAGATGTTGACGCTTGCGCCGGGGGCCGGCGATGCGGCCTGGTTGGTCGAGACCGAGATCGGTCCTTCGCTCCCGGTCAGCGTGAGCGAAAGCTCATTCGAGCCGGCGTGACACGCGACGTAATAGTCGGTGGTCGCGGGCGAGAACGCCGGGTTCAAGGTGTAGGGAGCGGCGACGGCGACTCCGCCCAGGGGCGCACCGTCCACCGCGACCAGCGCATAGGGACTTGCAGGCGCCGCACCTGCCGGCAGCGGCATCGGCACCATGGTCGCCGCGGTCAGGCTGAATCCCAGCAGCACGCAGAACTTGACCGACCACCTGATCTGGCCACGCATCGGAACACTCCCCACATCGAGCGGATTACAGAGGGCGCCCCTGTTTTCGGCCGCAGTTTTCGTAAGTCGCCAGGATGATAATGCAACGAACGTTCATTTTCGATGATCGTGACGTCTCAACCGCGTGAACTTTCCCGGTCCGGAGTGGCGTTCCGTTGCCGACTCAGGCGGAACGGAGTGCGGCAAATGGCTGTGACGAGATACCCCAAAAGTGGGGGCTAACGACTGATCTCAAAGTGCTGGCCGCGCTGCGGGCGTCACCTCGATCCTGGCGGTCCGAAGCGGCTCAACGGTGGATGGTTGTGGGGTCGCTCCGGGCTGGTGCGGGTGGGCAGGCTTGGTCGGCCGGCTCGATCTGAGCGCAATCGCTGCTGGGTCATTGCTACTGGCTAACCTGCCTCGAACGGCACTTCGGAGCTACCGACGAGCGACACGTCTTCGCGCCCACGGCGTCCTATAAGGGGTCCGGATTCATAGACGTTCGCTATCAATATGAAAGCAAATATGTCCTAGACATCTGAAGAAAGCATCCTTACCCTGAAGTTGTGGTGGCAACGCAAGTGCATATCGGCGCATCTCCGCGGTCGAGAGCGCAGAGCATGCTCACATTGCGCACGGACCGGTGGTGGATCACTCCGGTGGCCACCGCCCTCTTCCTCGGCGCGCTGACGGGCTACGCGGTCTGGGCGGGTTTCCAAACCTCCCATTTCGCCGTCGGCACCTATATCTCTCCGCTCTATTCCCCTTGCATCGCTGCGGACTGCGGTTCTCGAGCAAACGCTGTGATCATCGGCAGCTGGTGGAAATGGTCCCCGGCCCTTCTCGTCATCGCCGTGCCAATCGGCGTGAGGGCGACCTGTTACTACTACCGAAAGCTGTACTACCGCTCATTTTGGCTCTCTCCGCCAGCATGTGGCGTGGCCGAGCCCCACTCGCGATACTCAGGAGAATCGCGGTTCCCTCTCGTGCTTCAGAACGTGCATCGCTACTTCTGGGCAGCCAGCGTCTTGATCGCAATGATGCTGACCGTCGACGCGGTGAATGCATTCCGTCAGCCCGGCGGAATTGGAGTCGGCGTGGGGACTGTGCTCATCGTCGCGAACGGCCTTGGCTTCTGGGCCTACGTCCTGTCGTGCCATGCCTGTCGACACTTAGCCGGTGGCGGGCTCCGTTCTCAAGCGGCACATCCCCTGCGGCATCGCTTCTGGAAGTTGACATCGCTGCTCAACTCACATCATGGGTTGTTTGCGTTGATCAGCCTTCCCCTGGTTATGGCGACCGATGCCTATATCAGGGTTCTGTCTTCGGGCGTCATCTTAGATCCTCACTTCTTGCTGCATGGCTAGCAGTCAAGACAGCGTGAAGTGACTCCGTTCGCCGGCTCGTTGCAGACCCTCTGCCACTGGCATCGCTGGGGCGTTTAGCCTTGGGCATGAGCGCGGATGGGTGGGCAGTCTCGGACTTCTGGCTCGAGACCCCAAGCCCTGAACGCGGCGGGCCTCATGATTTGCGCGGGAAGGGCCAAGTTCAGATCGACAAGGACGGAATCCACGTCACGATACGCCCTCGTGGAGTGGTTGGAATCATGATCCCAACAAAGGAACGACGAACCTTTCCTATTGGGCAAATCGTTGGCTGGGGTGGGACCGGGCCGAAAGTCGAGTTCACAGCTGGGGGAATTTTCGTTCGAGACGACATGATCGGTGAACTGATCACATCGACTGCGTCCGCCGTCCCCGTGCATGTGTGTCGCTTTTCCTGCGCCAATCCGGAGGGTCTTCAAGAAATGACCAAAGTACTTCTAACGCTCGGTCTAGCTCGCAGCTGCATCGGATGGAATGTTCAGTGAAGGGTCGTCGGATCGCAGAAGTCGTTGTGGCTGCGATCGCCGCCACGGGTTCTTTTCTTGGTGCCTCGACTGCAGTCGGTGCCGCCTCTCTTCAGCTTGACGGCCCAAAGCTCTACGGATCGAACGGTTGGGAGGTCGTGCCGTTACCTTTCTCAGATGCGAAGGATCTGCACATCGCATGTATCTCGGCCAAGGTGTGCATTGCATCAGGTGCTAGCCCTGACGGCAACGGAGCATCCTTCCTCAAGACCGCCAACGGTGGGGTGACTTGGTCCAACGATGGCTCATACTCACCTGGAATGGGCGACCTCTCGTGTGTGTCAAACGGTTTCTGCATTGCCGTGCCGTACGATGGGGAGCCCGATCTAGTGGCATCCACATCGCCGGGCGCCCCGTGGCTGCCCATAGGGTCACCACCCTTCGCATCTTCGAATCTGAGACCCGTAAGCGCAACCTGCATTAGGGCGTTTTGCGTTGTCATTGGGGGTGACAACCACGGGAATATCCCGGCGCGCGCAGGAGCAGCATTCCTGACCCGCGACAGAGGCAAGACCTGGCACGCAATCGGGCTCCCACCTTCGATCAAGGATGTCCAGAGTCTCGCTTGCATGCCCAATCGCAGGTGCTATCTGGTGTACGACACGTATACGCGTCAGTTCAGCGACATGGCCCTCTCGGCAAATGTGGGCCACTCCTGGGTCCCTGTCCATCGCGCGGCGGGTTTCACGTCGTCGGGTGGATTCGCGTGTCCGTCCTCGAGGGGATGTGTCTACCTTGCCACCCAAGTTCTCGAGGTGAGTTCTGGAGATTTGCCGAGCTGGGTACACGTCTACGGTCCCTTCTCTCAGAAGGAGTCCAATGCGGTCGGTGCTTGGGCGCTGGCATGCACATCGAGCTCCCAGTGCATGATCGGAGGCGACATCTCATCGAGCAGCGTCGCACAAGAGGTCGTCTGGATCCACGGTGCGATATGGAGCGACAAGCAAGTGACCCATGGGCTCGAGACCGCCATTTTTGAAACATCCTCATCCTTCGCCAACGCCGCAACGGCACTCTCCCGCGCAACGGGGGATCAAGGGATAGCGGCTGCCTACTCCGGTCTGGAGGAGACCGTCCAGAGCAACATGGCGACCATCGCAGGTCTTGCCCTCCACACACGGGGACATCGCCAACTTCAACTTGGAGCAATTGATTCAGCGTGGGGCAGCCTGCATCACTCACTCGTGCAGATTGCCAACAGCGCGCAAAACAGCGCGGCGATCGATGAATCGATCCTGCTCTCAGATGTCAGAGCGATTGTGGTCGCCGAGCGAAATGCTGGGATTGTTTCGAACCTCACGCTTCCCGCTGGGGTGCCGGTCTGAGACGGGATCTTGAATGGAAGGTTGTTTGAACATCAGGTCGGGGACCTTTCTCTAGAACGGCTCTGCTTAGACCATCCCCGTACGCCGGGTAGGCAGGTCATTCTCAGCCTGATTTCGGTCGTCCATCTCTAGTGCGGAAAACCCGAGACAGCTCCACTAAGTGTTGTGAGGCGCGCCGAGGTCAACGAAATGAGGCAGTAGTCCAAGTCATCGCCGTAGGCGGTGCCACCTTGATTGAGGCTCGCTTCAAGGTGACACTCAGATTCAGCGAAGCTTTGCCATTTTGCCTGGACAGCAGCCACTTTGTTCTGGCCGAATCGGTTGCCTTCGACTCGTAGTTCCTTCCGAAGCTGTGTCTGAAGTGAATGAAGCTGCCCTACCAAGCACTCGTCGTACGCCACTCGACTCAGAACTGGGTTGCAGGTCGATTGCGCCGACTGGGTTGAAGCACTGGTTCGCCCAGCCGCACCAGCCTGCGCATGGGTGGCAAATGACCACTCCGCGGTGAGCGAGAGGACGAGGATCGCGAGTGCAGGAACCACACCGACCCGAAACGACAGTGACCGATTCATACCGATCACGGTACCGTCGGATCTGCATTTGGCTTATGGGTCCAACGGCGGTACCAGGGGTGCCCCAGGCCGGCCTCGGGAGTGCTGATCGGCACCGTACGCGCAGGGGCGACGAACCGACGCCACCCGCTGTGAGCTCCGGGCACGAGGTACGATTTTCGACAACTCAGGCGACAGATCTGATCTTGATGAGAGAGAGGTGGCGACGTGGGTCCTGACCTGCTGATCGTATTGCTCGTCATGTTTCTAGGTGTCGGTGTACCGCTTTGGGCAGTCATTGACGCGGCCAATCGACCCGCAGTTGCCTTCTATGGGGCAGGCTCCAACAAGGTGGCCTGGATCGCGGTCCTCGTGGTCGCTTTCTTCTTGGGCGTCGGAGTGCTGCTCGGCGGCTACTACTTACTCTTCACGCGGCCGAAGGTTCGTCAACAGTTCGCATCGATGAGCCACTGAGCGACTGCCTGTCCCAGAACGCCGGCCTTGGGCGTGCTGATCGGCACTTTGAGGCTAGGCCGAGAACGGGAAGAATGACTCCATCAACACGACCAAAGAACAAGAATCTCATTCACCGTCCACTCGGCAAGACGAAATCGGATGCTTGACCACATTTACATCTCGGTAAGCGACGTGCCCCGGTCCCTGACTTTCTATGCAGCGACTCTTGAGCCTTTGGGATGGAGAGAACTCGGGAGTTACGACTCCTCCACGGGACCCGCGGAAGTTCCCGATCTGTACGGATTGGCCGACGCGGCCTACGGCTCCGGGGTCGCGGTCGGTTCGAGCATTTGGCTCCGCCGGCGT
>DASZMN010000051.1:0-10972 GCA_035551835.1 Acidimicrobiales bacterium
GCCCGACGATGACGGCGTCGGGTGCCGGCTGCTGTGCTGGCATGGCTGGCCAGCGTAGTGGGCCTGTCCCGAAGGTCCTGATGACACTGCGGATACGCTGTCGGAATGGAGCAGACGCTGGCCCGCCCGCTCACTCGCGCGCAGCAGGCCAGGCGCCAGCGCGTCATCGACGCGGCGATGGCATTAGGGCTCGAAGGCGGGTACGAGGCCGTGCAGATGCGCGACGTGGCGGCCCGCGCCGACGTCGCGATGGGCACCGTCTACCGCTACTTCTCGAGCAAGGACCACCTCTTGGCCGCGACGTTGGCCCACTGGATCGAGATGCTCGACACGCGCATCGGACAACACCCGCCCGCCGGCGCCCATCCGGCCGACCGCGTGCTCGAGGTCCTCGATCGCGCCCTGCGCGCCATGGGCCGCCAGCCCAAGCTCGTCGCCGCGGTCTTCACGTCGCTATCGTCGCCCGACCCCGCGGCCGTCGGTTGCCAACAGCAGATCACGCTGTTGATGGAGGGGATCATCTCGCGCGCCATGGGCGAGCCCGAGGTCCCCGACATGTCCGAGCGGGCGCGCATGATCGGCCACGTCTGGTACTCGGCCCTGGTCGGTTGGATCAACGGCTGGTCCACCATGGCCCGGGTCTACGACGAGCTCTCCGTGTCGGTCCGCCTCCTGTTGCCCGACGAGCTGGTCGAGCGGCGCACCTCCGCCGCCCCGGCCCCCACCTCCACCTCCGCCTCCGCCCCCAGCCCCGCCTCCGCCTCCGCCTGAAGTCCTTCTGTCGGCCGGCCGCCCCTTTCCCCCGGACCCGTTCCGGCGGCCGGACGGGGCCGCCTCACCTCCTGCTCAGCGAGCAGAACCGGGTGCCTCGCCCGCAACTGACTACACGGAGAACGACGAGCCACCTGCGGGTGTATTGGCGGTGCTCCTTATGTTTTGGCAAGCCCACCTGGGGCGAATGGTCATAAACATAAGGAGCACTCCGTATGCACTCGAGTGAGGAGTCGGGTTCTCGGCGTATGCGGCCGCGCGCGGGACCCCGCCTTCTCCGCGTATACGGCCGCGAGCGGGTCGCGACCCTCTCCGAGTAGAGACACGCGACGGGGGCCCCGGATGCGCC
This sequence comes from Acidimicrobiales bacterium, assembly GCA_035551835.1. Taxonomy (GTDB): domain Bacteria; phylum Actinomycetota; class Acidimicrobiia; order Acidimicrobiales; family RAAP-2; genus Bog-473. The sequence continues at coordinate 1,121 of DASZMN010000051.1, forward strand.
CAGAGTGTGGTTCGGCTCCGCTGCGGGGCGGCTCAGCCCCCGAGTCAGCCCCGGAGTCAGCCCCGGAGCACGGTCCCGGGCCGGGTGGCCAGGCCCTCGGCGGCCGGCGCTCCGTCGACCCGGATCGGCACCCCGTTGACCAGGGTGTGGGTCATGCCCACCGGCGCATCGGCGGTCAGGCGCTCGCCGTCGGCCGGGAAGTCGCGGACGCGGCGCAGCGGCCCCGGCGCCACGGTCGCCGGGTCGAAGACGCACAGGTCGGCGGCCTTGCCCTCCGCCACCGTGCCCCGGTCCGACAGGCCGTAGACGCCGGCCGGCTCGCCGGTGAGCTTGTGGATGGCGCGCTCGAGTGGCATCACCTCGCGCTCGCGCACCCAGTTGCCCAGCAGGTCGGTCGAGAAGCAGGCGTCGCAGAGCTGCGAGACGTGCGCGCCCGAGTCGGCGAGACCGAGGAGCACGTTGTCGCGGGGCAACAGCCACGCGATGGCGTCGGGGTCGTCGTTGGCCAGCACCGACCAGAAGCGTGCCTCGAGGTCGTCGTCCAAGGACACGTCGAGCATGACGTCGAGCGGCGTGCACCCGCGCTCTTCGGCCAACACGGCCACCGGCCGGTCGGCCAGGTCGGGGTGCGACCGGGACTCGGCGACCGAGATCGCGGCCCAGTTCAAGGGGAAGGTGCCCGCCCGCCCGCTCACGTCCTCCCAGGCGGCCGCGCGCCAGGCCGGGTCGCGGTAGGCCGCGAGCCGCTCGGACTTCGGCTTGCCCATGAGCGCGGCGAAGGTCGGACGCATGTTGAGCGTGAACGGCTCGGACAGGTTCATCTGGAAGACCAGGGGCCGACACGAGACCTGGGGCCACACCTGCACGCCGTCGGCCCAGGCCGCATCGTGCTCGGCGATGACCTTCTCGTGATACGGGTAGCCCTTCACGGTCAGCAGCGCCGTCCAGGTGAACGGCCGGCCCACCTCGCGCTGGAGCCGGAACACCTCTTGGTTGGGGAAGACGCCGCCCGGCAGCAGCGCCACCACACCCCGCCCGCTCTGCTTGACCGGCTCGAGCAGTGCCCGGAGCTCCGCCAGGTCGGCCACCCGCGAGGGCACCGGCCGCCCACTGTCGCCGTTGTGCGTGGGCGAAGCACTCGAGGCGAAGCCCGCCGCCCCACCCGCCATGGCGTCGGCGACCACCGACTGCATCTGCGCGATCTCGTCCGGCGACGCCGGCCGTTCGTACGCGTCCTCGCCCATGACGTACAGGCGCACGGCGGTGTGCCCGACGTAGCAGCCGTAGTTCAGCGACACCCCGCGACCCTCGACCGCATCGAGATATTGCGGGAACGTCTCGAACTCCCCCCACGGCACCCCGGCCGCCAGGGTGTCGAAGCTCATGTCCTCGACGTGTTGGAGGGTCCGGGCCAGCAGCGCCACCCCGTCGGCGCGGATCGGCGCAATGGAGAACCCGCAGTTGCCCGCGATCACCGTCGTGACGCCGTGGAAGGACGACGGCGTGAGGTCGGGGTCCCAGAACACCTGCGCGTCGTAGTGGGTGTGGATGTCGACGAAGCCCGGGCAGACCACCTGGCCCGACGCGTCGAGCACCCGGGTTCCGCTGAGCCCGTCCCCGATGCCGCTGATCCGGCCGTCCGTGACGGCCACGTCGGCGGGGCGGCCCGACGCTCCGGTCCCGTCGATGACCGTGCCCCCACGAATGACGATGTCAGCGCTCATGCACCCATCGTCGCAGCCACCGGGGGCGCGTGCACGTGCGGGTGGCCGACCAGGACCGGCGGTCGGATACCGTGGGTTTGCGGCGCGATCGTCGTTCCCGCGAGAGGGATCGAGCTACACGCCCAGCGAGCGCAGGATCGGAGTGCACATGGCGGTTCGGTTTTTCAGACAGAAGACGACGCCACAGTTCGACGACACCCTGCAGATCTCGGGCGCCATCGTGGCGCCCAGCGACGGACCGTCGCCCGTGCAGCTGGTCGACTCGGGTCACGCGGCGCACGGGCTCGGTGTCGTGCGCGACCAGTACGTCCGCAAGATCCGCAAGACCCCGACCATCCGCATGGTCCCGAGCTCGATGATGGTCGAGGGCCGCCGCCTCCGCTTCGCCGTCTCGGACAACGTCGACGCGTACGGGCCCGACGGACCCGGCACGCCGCCGGTGTGGGCGGTCAACGTCCACGGGTACTTCGCCGGCGGCGGCATGTACTGGCGGGAGAGCGCGCGCATCGCCGAGCAGCTGGGCTGGCGCATGATCAACCCGAGCCTCCCCGGCTTCGGCGGGAGCGACCCCCTCGAATGGCAGGACGTCTCCATGGAGAACCTGGCCAACCAGATCATGGCGATCGTGCACAAGGTCGACGCCGGCCCGGTCGTCCTGCTGGGCCACTCGATGGGGGGTGCGGTGGCGGTGCAGTTCGCGCACGACCATCCGCGGCGGACGCTCGGCATCATCTATCGCGACGGCATCAGCACGCCGGCGTGGAAGGACCGAACCGGCATCCTGCCCGCGCTGCTCACTCCGCTCCTGCCCGACGTGGCCCCCATGGTGGACATGATCGCGGCGGTCATCTTCGACCTCCCCGACCTCGCCCTCGGCCGCCTGTACTCCACCGTGCGCGCCGTCCTGCCCGACATGCGCCAGAACATCCGCACGGTCTCCCAGACGCTCCCCGTCGGGAGCATGCTCATGGGCGTCGACCAGCGCAGCGAGGTCCGGCACCTGGCGGCCCAGCAGATCCCTATCCTCAACGAGTGGGGCTGTTTCGATCGCATCACCCCGGGCCACACGGCGCTCGAGTTCGCCGCCATCGCCCGCTCGCCCGTGCTCTGGGTGCCGGGCGGCCACAGCTGGATGCTCGCCCGCCCCCAGGGCCAAGCCGACATCCTGACCCACCTGGCGCGGGGCCACGAGTTCACGGCGCGGATCGACGACCGCTGGCGCCAGCTCACCCCGCGCGAAACCACGTTGCGCGCCGTCAACTGACGGTCGTTTTGGCCGGGCCGCCGCCCGGCGCCGCCCGGATCCCGCGCCGCGGACACCACGGGCCGTGATCGACAAGGTCCTCCAGCCCCTCCTCTCGCTGCACGGGTGGGAGGCCTACCTGTTGGTTGGTGTGCTCGTGGCGGCGGAGGCCTCGATCATGATCGGCTTCGTCTTTCCCGGCGAGACGGCCGTGATCCTCGGGGGCGTGATCGCATCGAAGGGAGGCGTCAGCGTCGTCGGCATGACGGCCTGCGTCGTCCTGTGCGCCATCGCCGGCGACTCGATCGGTTACTGGGTCGGCGACAAGTGGGGCGGCCGGCTCCTGCAGTTCGGACCGCTGCGTAAACGCCAGAAGGGGATCGAGTCCGCGCTCGCCCAGCTGAAACGGCGCGGCGCCGTCGCCGTGTTCGTGGGGCGCTTCACCGCCTTCCTGCGCGCGGTCATCCCCGGCCTCGCCGGCGTGTCCAAGATGCGCTACCGGGTCTTCCTGCCCGCCAACGCGGCGGGCGCCCTCTGCTGGGGCGTGCTCTTCGTCCTGCTCGGCTACTTCGTCGGCGAGCGGGTGGAGAAGGTCACGGGGATCGCGTCCGACGTCCTCTTGGGCCTCATCGTCGTGCTCATCGTGGTGCTGTTCGTCCGGCGCCGGCGCAAGGAGAAGCGAGAGTTCGAGGGGCCGTCCGAGACGTCGACCTCCTCCGGCTCCGCCTCCGGCCCCCCGGCCGGCGCTGACGGGGCTTGACCCTCAGCCCGGCTCGAGGACGGAGCGGTCGCCGCGCCGGAGCCCGGCCAGCACGCGGCTGAACGCGCCGGCCGCGTCCGTGCCGGCGGCGTCGGTGTCCATCCAGCGCACGCTGCCCGGATCCGGCCGCTCCAGGCCGTAGAGGCCGAAACGGGGCTCGTAACTCCCCCACTCGTAGTTGTCGACGAGCGACCAGTGGAAGTAGGCCCGCACCGGCACCCCCGCCGTCACGGCGTCGGCCACCGCGCCCAGGTGCTCGCGCACGTAGCGCGGCCGGTCCATGCCGTCGGCCCGGCGCGGCGCGGCGCCGTCGCGGCCAGGGCTGCGGCCGCGGGTCGCCATCCCGTTCTCGACCACCCACAGCGGGAGCCCGGGGCGCAGCGCCGCCTCCGTCGCGCACCACGACGCCAGGCCGGCCGGGTGCGACACCGTGTCCCACAGGGCGCGCCCGAAGGTCCAGTCGCGCCCGCCGTCGCGGCGCCGCCCCGGCAGGCGGAGCGCGTGGCTGGCCACGGGGTCGTACCAGTCGAAACCGGCGGCGTCGACGATGCGCGCCCGCGGCGAAGCCTGCACGACGTCGAGGACGCGGCGCGGCACCTGGCGGCGCGTCCTGGCGCGCAACGCAGCCCAGGCGCCACCGAGACCGGGCGGGCGGTCACTCCCGTAGGGCGACACGGCGGCGAAGAACCGGCGCAACGCTGCCTCACCCGCGTGTTGCGGCGGGAACGCGGCGTCGTGCACGGCGCGGCGCTCGTCCACGTAGCGGTCGACGTCGGAGGGGTCGATGCCCGCCTCGCGCACCTGCAGGAGGTCGACGAGCATGCGATCGTGCTCGTAGAGCGACGACGAGCTCGTGTTCATCGTCACCTCGGCGTCGGGCTGGACGGCGGCGATGGCATCCGCCGCCAGCACGTGCGCGGCGAGCAGGTTGTCGAGCACGCAGTAGGCGTCGGAGGTGGCCATGCGACGGCCCGGCGGCGCCGCGCCCTCGACCCACCCCATCAGCATCACGATGTTGGGCTCGTTGATCGTCACCCAGTGCCGGCAGCACGGCACCAGCGCCGGGAGGATCCGGCGGACGTGGCGAGCGAAGGCGTCGGGCGAGCCGGGGCGCAGCCAGAACTCCTCGCCCTGCCAGTTCGGGTGGGTGAAGTGGTGCAGCGTGACCATGGGCGCCAGGCCCCGCGCCGCGCACATCGAGAGGATCTCGGCGTAGCGCTCGAGCGCGGCGTCGTCGAAGGTCCCCGGGCGCGGCTCCAGGCGTGCCCACTCCACCGAGAGGCGGAACGCGTTGCAACCGAGCGCGGCGGCCCGGTCGAGGGCCTCTTCGGGGTGGCGCCAGAAGTCGCACGCGATCCCCGAGCGCTCGATGCGGCCCATGCCCTCCCAGCCGGCCCAGTTGTTGAGCGGCTCGTCGGGGCCGTTGTAGCCACCCTCGATCTGGTAGCCCGAGGTGGCGACGCCGGCGAGGAATCCTTCGCCGAGGAGGCTCGTGTCCGACGCCCGCGGCTTCGCCCGTGCCCGCGTCGCAGGCTTGCGTGCGGGCGTGGCGGCGGGCATCCGGTCAGCTTGTCAGGGTCGGGTCGGGGTCGTGTCAGGGTCGGGCTGGGCGAGCGGCCGACCTCGCCGCCCGAGTGGCTCAGTGCGGCTGGGCCACCGAGCGCAGGCGGGCCAGCCCGGCCGAGGCGATGTCGACCTCCTCGGCGGCGCGGCGCACCAGCGCGCGCACCTGCGGCTCGGCGGCCTCGCTCCCGGCCCGCAGGGCGGCGGCCTGCACGTCGCGGCAGGCGCCGATCAACTCGGCCACCTGGCTGCGCAGGCCGTCGGCGCGTGGCGTGGTCGAGGGCAGGCGGCGTTCGTGGCGCAACAGCGCATCGAGCTCGCCGGCCAGCCCGCGCAGCGAGCGAGCCACCGCGGGCAGCTCCGCCACCGGCGCCTCGTGGGCCGAGGCGTGGGCGACGGCGGCCTCGGCGTCCTCCACGGCCACCCACATCCGCCGCCGCACCCTGGTCGCACTCCCCGCGCTCAGCTGCTCGGGCGTGGACCGGGTGGCGAAGCGCTCACGGCCGGCCAGGGCGACGGCGCCGGCGGCGAGGACCCCTCGGGTCACCGGGTGCCCGCGCACAAGACGCCAGCGCCGGCGCACGTATCGCCTCGCGACCAGGAAGGCGATCGCCAAGACGAGCGCGACAACGACACAGGCAATTACCAGGAACTCGAGCGCATGCGCCACGAAGGTCACCTCCAGATCCTACGCGGCCAGTTGCCGAATTCCCGGCGGTACCCTTGGGCGCATGAACCCGGGGTCGGCACCTGGTGCGGGCGGTTCGGACCCGTCGGAACTCCCGCCCCCCGACCCGTCATGGACGCCCGGCGTCCCTTCGGTGAGGGAACACCTCCCGAGCATCATCTTCGGCGCCGCGGTGCCGATCGCCGTCTACTTCTCGGTGCGCAGCCACGTGAACACGGACGCGCAGGCGCTGATCGTCGCCGGCTGTTTCTCCGCCGGCTGGATCCTCTTCCAGTTCGCCCGCCAGCGCCGGCTCGATTTCGTGGGCGCCATCGTGCTCTTCGGCTTCGCCGTCGGGGTCGTCAGCTCCACGGTGCTCGGCGGGAACTCCTACGTGCTGAAGGTGCGCGACGCTTTTTTCACCGCCATCTTCGGCATCGCCTGCATCGTCACCATCTACACACACGACCGCCCCGCGCTCTTCTACGTGAGCCGCTATCTGTCGGCCGGCAACGACCCGTCCAAGCTGGCCGCCTACAACCAGTTGCACGACATCCCGATCGGGCGCCACACCTTCCGCGTCCTCTCGGTCGTCTGGGGCATCGGGCTCGTGATCGAGGCGTCGTTCCGCATGGTCCTGGCCGAGGCGCTGCACACCAGCACGTTCCTCGCGGTCTCGCCCTTCATCACGGCGGTCGTCATCGGCAGCCTGTTCGTCTTCACCGTCGTGTACTCCAAGCGCGCCCAGGAAGAGGCGGCCGCGCTCATGGTGACGGCGGCAGAGGCACCGGGGGCAGCCAACGCGGCCAACGCGGCCAACTCGGCCAAAGGAGCCGTCGAGCCGAAGCCGGCCGTCGAACAGGCCGCCGGCACCGGGTCCGCCCCCGAGGCCGGCGGCACCCCGACACCCATCGACTAGGCGGAGCAGCCGTCATTAGGCCCCGTCGGGGCCCCGCATCTATCCTCGGCGACGCTCCGCGGCTCGAAGCGAGAGCGGAGCACCACCCGAAGGGAGCACCAAGGCCATGGCAGACGAAGTGTTGCGGGAGCGCCGCGGCAACGTGGAGATCCTCACCATCAACCGACCCGAGGCGCGCAACGCCATCAACGGTGCCGTCAGCAAGGCCATGTCCTCGATCATGGACGAGTTGGCCCAGGACGCCGACTGCTGGGTCGTCGTCGTGACCGGGAGCGGAGAGAAGGCGTTCAGCGCCGGCATGGACCTCAAGGCCTTCAGCAGCGGCGAGGGCGGGGACATCATCGGGGCGAAGGGCGGGTTCGCCGGCCTCACACAGCGAGACTTCCCCAAGCCGATCATCGCCGCGGTGAACGGGTCGGCCCTCGCCGGCGGGTTCGAGATCATGCTCTCGTGCGACCTCGTCGTCGCCGCCGACCACGCCACCTTCGGCATCCCCGAGGCCAAGCGCGGCCTCGTCGCCGGCGCCGGTGGCCTCATCCGCATGCCCAAGCGCCTCCCGATGGCGATCGCGCTCGAGCTGGCCATGACGGGCGACCCGATCGACGCCGAGCGCGCCTACGCGCTCGGGCTGGTGAACAAGGTGGTGCCGTCGGCCCAGCTGCTCGACGAGGCCATCGCCCTCGCTGAGCGCATCGCCGCCAACGCGCCGCTGGCGGTGCGCTACTCCAAGGACGTCATGAAGCGCGCCGCCGAGGTGCCCGAGTCGGAGGGCTGGAAGATCAACGCCGAGGCGGTGGGCGTCGTGTTCTCCTCGGCCGACGCCATGGAGGGACCGATCGCGTTCGCCGAGAAGCGCCCGCCCAACTGGCAGGGGAAGTAGCCGGACCACCGTGCTCGCACCTGCGCTCGATACGGTCCGGCTGACCCTCCACGTCCTCGCCGCCACCGTCTGGGTGGGCGGCCAGATCGTGATGGCCGGGCTCGTCGGTCCCGTCCGCGCCGTGGGCGGCGACGCCCCCAGGGTCCTCGCCCGCGCCTTCGCCCGCCTGGCCTGGCCCGCCTACGTGGTGCTGCTCGCCACCGGCATCTGGAACATCTCGGCCGTCCACGCCTCCTCGCAGGACTCGGCCTGGAAGGCCGTCCTGATGGCCAAGATCGTCGTGGTGATCCTGGCCGGCGTCGGCGTCTTCCTGCACCAGCGGGCGACCTCCAAGGCTCAGCTGGCACTGTGGGGCTCGGTCGGCGGCGGGGCCAGCGTCGCCGCCCTCGTCATGGGCATCCTGCTCGCCGGCTGACTCCGAATACAGGTTGGAATCGCCCCTGGCGGGCCGCCTGTCGGCGGCGCACCCCGCCTTGCTGCGCCTGTAGGCACCGGGGGGCGGGAATGGGTCTAACCTGGAACCCAGTTCACCGGTTCCTCATCCCAGGTGAAGGAGAATCGCATGCTTGCTGATCTTTTCGGGGCCGACCTGATCGTCGTCATCGTCATCGTGGCCATCTTGTTGGTCGGCGGGACGCAGATTCCCAAGCTGGCCCGCAGCCTCGGCTCGGCGAAGAATCAATTCGAGCAGGGGTTGAAGGAAGGCCAGAAGACGGACGCGACGTCGACGAACGGCACCTCAGCCGCCATCGAGGCTGCACCGGTTCAGGCCCCTGCCCCTGCCCCTGCCCCGGCGCCCGCGCCCGCGCCCCCGGCCGAGGGCCAGTCGCAAACCAGCTGAACGCGCTGACGCACTGAACCGCCGGCGTCGACCAGCCGGCGCCGGCCACGCTTCGGGGGAACCATGACATCCGACGTCTTGTCCGTGGCCGAACGGCTCTGGAACGGCGAGCTGTCGACCTCGACCTTCCATCCGGTCGACCACATGGGCGGGTTCGTCGAGATCACCGACGGTGTCGGCTTCTGCCCGTCCTTCGCCAACGTCTCCTCCTTCTCCACCGACGACGGCCTCGTCCTCGTCGACACCGGCAGTGCCCCCCTGGCCAAGATCGTGCACGACGACATCCGCACCTGGAGCCCGGACCGCCTTAATACCGCCGTCTACTCGCACGGCCACATCGACCACGTCTTCGGCGTGCCGGTCTGGGAGGCCGAGGCCGCAGAGCACGGCTGGGCCGCGCCGGAGGTGATCGCCCACCACGCGCTGCCGGCGCGTTTCGACCGCTACATCTTCACCGCGGGCTACAACACGATCATCAACCGCCGCCAGTTCGGCTTCACCGACCTCAACTGGCCGACCGAGTACCGCTACCCCGACCGCACCTACCACGAGACGCTCGACGTGTCGGTCGGGGGCGTCGGTTTCGCACTGCGTCACGAGAAGGGCGAGACCGACGACCACACGGTGACGTGGCAGGCCGACACGCGGGTGCTCTGCTGCGGCGACCTCTTCATCTGGGCCTCACCCAACGCGGGCAACCCGCAGAAGGTGCAGCGCTATCCCCGCGAGTGGGCGGATGCGCTGCGGCGGATGCTCACGCTCGACGCCGAGTTCCTCCTTCCCGGCCACGGTTTCCCCGTCATCGGGGCCGACCGGGTGCGCCAGGCCCTCACCGACACCGCCGACCTGCTCGACTCGCTGGTCGACCAGACGCTGGGCGTCATGAACAGCGGCGGGCGTCTGGACGACGCCATCCACAGCGTCCGCGTGCCGGCCGAGCTCGAAGGGCGTCCCTTCCTCCAGCCGGTCTACGACGAGCCCGAGTTCATCGTGCACACCGTCTGGCGCCAGTACGGCGGGTGGTGGGACGGCAACCCCGCCACCTTGAAACCCGCGCCCGAGCGGGCCTTGGCGACCGAGCTGGCGGAGTTGGCCGGCGGTCCCGGCGCCCTGGCCGAGCGCGCCCTCGAGCTGCTGGCGGCGGCGGCGGGCGACGCGCCCGAGTCCGGGTCCGGCGAGGCAGACGGGGCGTTGCGGCTGGCCGGACACGTGGCCGAGAGCGCCTGGCTGGCCGCGCCCGACGACCCGGCCACGC
>DASZMN010000052.1:0-15602 GCA_035551835.1 Acidimicrobiales bacterium
GTGACCGCGCTCCAGCTCGACACGAAGATCGACGGGCTGCCCGCCGACGTGCTGGCCAAGGCGCTGTTGCAGGCCAAGGAGGCCCGCCTCACCATCCTGGGGGTCATGGCCGGCGCCATCGCCGAGCCGCGCGACCACGTCGCCAACAGCGCGCCGAAGATCGTGTCTATGGAGATCCCGATCGACAAGATCGGCGAGGTCATCGGGCCCAAGGGCAAGGTCATCAACACGCTGCAGCAGGAGACCGGGGCCGACATCGCGGTCGACGACGACGGCGTCGTCGGCACCGTGACCATCGGCGCCAAGGACGGCAACGCCGTCGAGGAGGCGCGCCGCCGGATCTCGTTGATCCTCGACCCGCCGACCGCGGACGTCGGGGCGGTGTACGCGGGCAAGGTGGTCAACATCACCAAGTTCGGTGCCTTCGTGAACGTGCTGCCGGGCCGCGACGGCCTGCTGCACATCAGCAAGCTCTCGTCGCTGGCCGGCGGCAAGCGCATCAACAACGTCGAGGACGTGCTCAGCCTGGGCCAGCCGGTCGAGGTGCGCGTCGACGACATCGACCCCCAGGGCAAGGTCTCGCTCTCGCTGGCCTCGGCCCCCGAGGCGCCGGCAGCGGCCGAGAACGCCGGCGACAACGGCGGCGGTGCATCCACGGGCAACGGTGACTCGGCGCGGGCCGCGTCCCCGGCGCGCGGCGGCGCCCCGTCGTCGGCCCCATCCTTCGAGGACGCCTTCGAGGCCGAGCTGGTGGCGGACCTCGGCGACCTGGGCCCCGGCGCGGCCGAAGCGGCCGGCAACGACCGCGGCGGCAACGACCGCGGCGGCAACGACCGCGGCGGTCGGTCGCGGGGCCGCTCGCGTCGTCGTTGATCGAGACCTCTGTCCTTCCGTGCGGCATCCGCCTGGTCACCGAGACCATGGCGGACGTCCGCTCGGTCGCCATGGCCTACTGGGTCGGCATCGGGTCGCGCGACGAGCCCGACGAGCTCGCCGGCGCCTCGCATTTCCTGGAGCACCTCCTCTTTAAGGGGACGGAGCGCCGCTCCGCCGCCGCCATCGCCGAGGCGCTCGACGAGGTGGGGGGCGACTGCAACGCCTTCACGACCAAGGAGTACACGACGTTCTACGTCCGGCTCCTGTCGGACCACCTGGAGCTCGGGCTCGACATCCTGAGCGACATCATGTGGGCGCCCGCGTTGCGGCCGGCGGACATCGAGGCCGAGCGGACCGTCATCCTCGACGAGATCCTCATGCACGCCGACGAGCCCGCCGACCTCGCCGCCGAGCGCTGGCAGTCCTCGCTGTTCCCCGGGCACTCGCTCGGCCGCGACACCCTGGGCACCGCGTCCTCGGTGCGGCGCATCACCCGTGACGACATCGCCGACTTCCTCGCCCGGCACTACCGGCCCTCCAACATGGTGGTCTCGGTGGCCGGCGACTGTACCCACGAGGCCGTGGTGGCCGACCTGGAGCGCCGGTTCGCCGGCGTCGCCGGAGGAGAGGCACCGCGGCGCGAGCCCCCCGGACCCGAGGCGATCACGCTCGACGTGGTGCGCCGTCAGACCGAGCAGGCGCACCTGGTCTACGGGGCGCGATCGGTCTCGCGTTTCGACGAGCGCCGCTGGGCCCTGGCGGTGCTCAACCACGTGCTGGGCGGCGGCCTCTCCAGCCGGCTGTTCCAGAAGGTGCGCGAGGAGCGCGGCCTCGCCTACTCCGTGTGGTCCGAGCGCGGCGCCTACCAGGACACGGGCTCGCTCGCCGTCGTGGTCGGCACGGCGCCCGAGCACGTCGACGAGGTGCTGCGCATCGTGGAGCGCGAGCTCGAGCTGCTCGCTACCGAGGGCGTGACCGAGCGCGAGTTGGCGGTGGCCAAGGGCAACCTGCGCGCCGAGATGCTGCTGTCGGGCGAGGACTCGGGCGCCCGCATGAGCCGCATCGGCGCGTCCTTGTTGCTGCACGGCGAGGTGCTGACGGTCGACGAGGTCCTGGGGCGTATCGACCGGGTCGATCGGGCCCAGGTGCTCGAGGTCGCGGCGCAGCTGGCGCAGGCACCGCGCACAATGAGCGCGGTGGGGCCGTTCGATCCCGAGGGCTTCGAGTCCCACCTGCCCGCCATGGCCGCCCGGTAGCCTCGGTCCCATGATCAGGGTCGGTGTGGTCGGCGCCGGCGGCCGCATGGGCCAGGAGGTCTGTCGCGCCGTTGCCGGGGCGACCGACCTGGAGCTGGCGGCCGCAGTCGACCCGGCCCACGTCGGGGCCGACGCGGCCGGGCGGACCATCGTCGGCGAGGTCAATGCGCTGGCCGACCTCGGGGCGGAGGTGGTCGTCGACTTCACCATCGCCGAGGCCGTCCGTCACAACGTGGCGCACTACGCGCTCCAGCGGGTGCACGCCGTCATCGGGACGAGCGGGCTGAGCGACGACGACGTGGCGAAGATCGGGGCCGCCTTCGAGGGCGGCGGCGCCAACGTGGTGGTGGCGGCGAACTTCGCCCTCGGGGCGGTGCTGCTGATGCACTGCGCCCGGGTCATCGCACCGCACATGGACGGCGTCGAGATCATCGAGCTCCACCACGACGCCAAGCGCGACGCCCCCTCCGGTACGGCGCTGCGCACGGCCGCGCTCATCGCCGAGGCCCGGCGGGCCGCGGGGAGCGGCCCCCTCGGCCCGGACCCGACCACCGACTTCGTGCTGGCCGGGGCCAGGGGCGCCGAGGCGCCCGGCGGCGTGCACGTGCATTCGGTCCGGCTGCCCGGGCTCGTGGCGCACGAGGAGGTCGTGTTCGGCGCCGCCGGCCAGAGCCTGAGCATCCGTCACGACTCCTACGACCGCAGCTCGTTCATGCCGGGCGTGCTGCTCGCGGTGCGCGCCGTCGGGGGACGCCCCGGCGTGACGCTCGGTCTCGAGCCGCTGCTCGGGCTGTGAACCCCGAGGTCCGCGAGCGCCTCTTGCGCGCGACGTACGACTGCGTGGCGCGTTGGGGCCTCGACAAGACGACGGTCGAGGACGCGGCGCGCGAGGCGGGGGTGTCGCGGGCGACGGTCTACCGCTACTTCCCGGGTGGGCGCGACGAGCTGATCTCCGCGGTGGTCGGCTGGGAGTTCGCTCGGTTCTTCCTGCGGCTGTACGAAGAGGTCTCCGACGCAGAGACGTTGGAGGAGGTCATGGAGCGGGGCCTCATGTTCGCCCACCGCGCCGTGCTCGAGCACGAGGTCCTCCAGCGGATCCTGGTCACCGAGCCCGAGATCCTCCTGCCGCGGATGACGACCGAGGCCGACCAGACGCAGGGCCTCGTCGCCGCCTTCCTGGCGCCGTACCTGGTGCGCCACGGCGTGGCCGAAGGACCGGACCTCGACATGGCGGCCGACTTCCTGGCCCGCATGGTGCTCTCGTACATCGCGTCGCCGGGGCGATGGGACCTCAAGGACCACGAGCAGGTGGCACTGCTCGTCCGGTCCGAGCTGCTCGCCGGGATCCGTTGAGCGGGACGGCGCCCGAGCCGGCGCCGCCGCCGCCGTGCTACCGCCACCCAGAGAAGGCGGCGTCGGTGCTGTGCGCGCGGTGCGAGCGCCCCATCTGCACCGACTGCATGGTGTCGGCGCAGGTCGGCTGGCAGTGCCCGTCGTGTACCTCGGAGGGGGCGAAGCGCTCGCGCCACGTGCCGGCCTTCAGCCACACGAGCACGGGGAGGACCGGCGTCGTCGGGTCGACCAATCCGACGCCGCTCGTGCTCGTGATCATCGCGGTCAACGTCGTCGTGTTCTTCCTGGAGCGCTTCGGCAACGACACCGCGGTGATCTCCAAGTACGCGTTGGCGCCGTTGCTGATCTACCACCAGCACCAGTACTACCGGGCCTTCACCGCCATGTTCCTGCACGCCAACTTCCAGCACATCATCTTCAACATGATCGCCCTGGTCATCGTCGGCCCGGCGGTCGAGGTCCAGTTGGGCAAGGCGCGCTTCCTCACGCTCTACCTCCTCGCGGGGCTGGCCGGCAGTGTGGCCTCGTATCTGCTGAGCCCGGCCAACGTCTACGGCCTGGGTGCCTCGGGGGCGATCATGGGCGTGATCGGGGCCTACATCGTCATCGGGCTGCGCCGCCGCCTGCCCGTGGCCCCGGTCGTGGCGCTGCTGGTCCTCAACCTGCTCATCGGTTTTTCGGGCGGGATCGACTGGCGGGCCCACCTGGGCGGCCTTGCCGTCGGGTCCCTCCTCGCCTTCGTCTACGACTACGCCGGCGGCCTGCGTGACCGGACGACGGGGCTCATCCTTGCGGCGGGCGGGAGCGTGGCCGCGCTGGCCGTGCTGGCGTTGCTCCTCACTGGGGTTGCGCCTGGGCACGTCAACCTGAGCTAAAGCGGCTCGCCGCCCCCCCGGGAGGCGTCGTTGACACTGAGACAAAAATCGCCATACTGTTTCAGAAGTGGGTGAGGCAGCGGCACGACCGGTCCGGGAGATCCCGGCCCCTCTCGGCGAGGGGCAGGGCGGCGTCGTCCGCCACCTCGGCGCCGACGATCGCTCCTCGACCCGGGTCCGCCTGGTCGACGGTGCGCTGCGCTGCCTGGCCCGGCAGGGGATCGCCAAGACCACGGTCGACGACATCGCCCGCGAGGCCGGCTTCTCGCGGGCCACCGCGTACCGGGCCTTCCCCCGGGGCAAGGACGACATCCTGGCCGCGGTCGTCGAGACCGAGGTGGCCCGGCTGTTCTCGTCGCTGGCCGTCGTGATGGGCGAAGCCCACGACTTGGAAGACGTGCTCGTGGCGGGCATGGTCGAGTCGGCTCGCCAGTTGCGTTCGCACCGGGCCCTGTCCTATCTCCTGACCTACGAGCCCGGCACCGTGCTGCCGCAGCTCACCTTCACGGGCCAGGACCGCGTGCTCCTGGTGGCCGGTGACCTGGCCGCCCCCTTCTTCGCCCGCTGGCTCGAGCCCGAGCAGGCCTCCCGGGCCGCCGAGTGGGCCGTGCGCATCGTGCTGGCCTACTGCTCCGACCAGACGCCGGCCACGGACCTCACCGACCCGGACGCCACGCGGGCGCTCGTCCGCGCCTTCGTGCTGCCGGGGATCCTGGCCCTGCGCGTCGACGTCGGCGCCAACCGCGAGCTCACGACCGATCACACAAGCAGTTCCAACCAACCAACAACGACCACCATCAAGGGGGCGGTGCAATGACCACGCTCGAGAACGAGCAGGAGCAATTCGGGTCCAACCTCGAGCTGATCGGACGCGAGAACATCGACGATCTCGAAGCGGTGCTCAGCGTCGTGGGCCACTTCGACCAGGAGGGCTATCACCGGGTCCCGGACAATTGCCCGGCCGAGTTCACCTGGGACTACCAGAAGGGCGCCAAGCCGCAACTGGACAAGCTCTACGAGAAGGCCAAGAAGGCGCAGTGGAACGCGCAGACCGACCTCGACTGGTCGATCGAGGTCGACCAGGAGCAAGTCGTGATGGCGAACGCGGAGGCGAACGCGGCGCAGATGCAGTGGGACGAAGCCGCGCTGGTCGGCACCGTGCTCGAGAAGTGGGACGACAAGCGCTTCATGGAGTTCGGGATCCAGAACCAGAACTGGTTGCTGTCGCAATTCATGCACGGCGAGCAGGGCGCCCTGCTCTGCACGGCCAAGATCGTCGAGACGGTCCCGTGGATCGACGCCAAGTACTACGCGGCCACGCAGGTCGTGGACGAGGCGCGTCACGTCGAGGTGTTCTCCAAATACCTCGACGAGAAGCTCTCGGGCCACTACCCGATGAACGCCCACCTCGGCATGCTGCTCGACGACATCGTCGCCGACTCGCGCTGGGACATGACCTACCTCGGCATGCAGATCATGGTGGAGGGCCTGGCGCTGGCTGCGTTCGGGTTCATCCACATGATGACGACCGAGCCCCTGCTGAAGAAGCTGCTGCGCTACGTCATGGCCGACGAGGCCCGCCACGTCGCCTTCGGCGTGCTGAGCTTGCAGGAGTACTACAAGGAGCTGAACGCGGCGGAGCTGCGTGAGCGCCAGGAGTTCGCCTTCGAAGCCGCCATCCGCATGAAGGACCGCATGGCCATGCAGGAGGTCTGGGAGCGCATGGAGGTCCCGACCGCAGACGTGCTCAAGATCATGCAGGCGGCGCCCGAGCGCGACGACTTCCAGATCCTCCTGTTCTCCAAGATCGTCCCGAACCTGCGCAAGCTCGGCCTGCTCGACGCCGCCGACGGCTGGCTGCGCCAGAAGTTCACCGAGATGGGCGCCATCGCCTTCGAGCACCTCACGGACTCGACCGAGGACGAGGACGCGTTCGCCGACGGGTCGCCGGCGGACCGCAACGTCGCCTGAGCGCCTGACGACTCGCTGGTAGCCTGAGGGGGCAATGAGCCCCGTTCAGGACGCGCCCCGTTTCGGCCGGGTCATCACGGCCATGGTGACGCCGTTCGACGACCACGGCGCCCTGGACGCGTCGGCCGCCGCCGAGCTGGCCCGCTGGCTGGTGGCGCACGGGAGCGATGCGCTCGTGCTGTCGGGCTCCACGGGCGAGAGCGCCGTGCTCAGCGACGACGAGAAGGTAGCGCTCTGGCGGGCCGTGGCCGAGGCGGTGAGCGTTCCGGTGATCGCCGGCACAGGCTCCAACGACACGGCGCACTCACTCGAGATGACCCGGCGCGCCGTCGAGTGTGGCGTGGACGCGGTCCTCCTCGTCACGCCGTACTACAACCGGCCGTCGCAGGCCGGGATCTTCGAGCACTTCCGTGCCGTGGCCGAGGCGGCCGGCGGACTGCCGGTGATGCTCTACGACATCCCGGTGCGCTCGGGCCGCCGGATCGCCATCGAAACGATGCTCCGCCTCGGCCGCGAGGTGCGCAACATCGTGGCGCTCAAGGACGCGGCGGCCGACCCGCCGACGACCGCGCACCTCGTCGCGCAGGCGCCCGCCGGCTTCGAGGTCTACAGCGGTGACGACATCATGACCCTGCCCTTCCTCGCCGTCGGCGCGGTCGGGGTGGTCAGCGTGGCCGCGCACTGGATCGGCCCGCAGTTCCGCCGCGTGGTCGACGCCTTCCTGGCCGGCGACCTGGACACCGCGATCGCGGGGCACGCCGAACTGCTCGACTCCTTCGACTTCGAGTCGACGCCCGAGTTCCCCAACCCCCTGCCCGCCAAGGCCGTGCTGCGCGCGCTGGGTCACAAGGTCGGGCAGTGCCGCTTGCCCATGGGACCGTCGACACCCGAGCTCGACGCCCAGGCCGCCAAGATCTTGTCGGCGGTCGGCCCGCCGGCGCTCACGGTCGCCCCGCTTGCCTGACCAGGGGAGGCAGAAGAAGCCGGTCCGGGTCGTCTTCCTCGGCGGGCTGGGCGAGATCGGGCGCAACTGCGCGTGCATCGAGGTCGAGGGCCGCATCATCGTCCTGGACTGCGGCATCATGTTCCCGGACCCCGACATGCCCGGGATCGACCTCGTCCTCCCCGAGTTCACCTACCTGCACGAGCGGGCCGACCGCGTCGACGGCATCGTGCTCACCCACGGGCACGAGGATCACACCGGCGGACTGGCGTACCTGCTGCGGGAGCTGCGCGCCCCGATCTACGGGTCCGAGTTGACCGTCGGGCTGGCCCGGCACCGGATCGAGGAAGCCGGCCTGGCCGGCCAGACCCGCTTCGTCGTCGTGCGCGACCGCGAGCGCGTGCAGATCGGACCCTCCGAGGTCGAGTTCATCCCGGTCACCCATTCGGTGCCCGAGGCGATGGCCATCGCCTTCCACACGCCCCAGGGCGTCATCTTGCATTCGGGCGACTTCAAGATCGACCTGCAGCCCGTCGACGGGCGCCGGACCGACATGTCGCGCATGGGTGAGCTGGCACAAACCGAGGGCATCCGGCTCCTCCTGTCCGACTCGACCAACGCCGAGGAGCCCGGGTTCACCGACTCAGAGTCCTCGGTCGGGGTCGTGCTGCGCCGCGTGTTCGCGGCGCACACGGGCAAACGGCTCGTGGTGGCGTGCTTCGCCAGCCACATGCACCGCGTCCAGCAGATCATCGATGCCGCGGTCGCCAACGGGCGCAAGGTGGCGACGCTCGGCCGCTCCATGGGCAAGAACGTCGAGCTGGGCAAGCGCCTCGGGATCATCAGCATCCCCGACGGGTTGCAGGTGGACATCGAGGACGTCGACGACCTGCCGGCGGGCCAGGTGTGCGTCATCTCCACGGGCTCGCAGGGCGAGCCGATGTCGGCCCTGTCGCTCATGGCCACCGGTGAGAACAAGTGGTTGCGCATCGGCGAAGACGACGTGGTGATCATCAGCGCGCATCCCATCCCGGGCAACGAGTGGTCGGTGGGCCAGGTGATCGACGATCTGCACCGCCGGGGGGCCGAGGTGGTGCACTCGAGTGCGGAGGCGGTGCACGTCAGCGGGCACGCGCGCCAGGGGGAGCTGCGCACGCTCATGTCGGTGACCAATCCCGAGTGCTTCGTCCCGGTCCACGGTGAGTACCGGCACATGGTCCACCACGCCCGCCTCGCGCTGACGATGGGTATCGACCCGGCCAAGGTGCTGCTGTGCGAGGACGGCGACGTGGTGCAGCTGGACGCGAAGGGCATCGCCCGCGACGGCCGGGTCCCGGCCGGGTACGTCTACGTGGACGGCACGGTGGGTGACATCGAGCACGGCGTGCTGCGGGACCGCCAGAAGCTGGCCGAAGAGGGCGTGGTGATGGTGGTCGTGACGGTTGACCGCCAGCAGGGCAAGCTCAGCTGCCCGCCCGTGATCGAGACCCGGGGTTGGGTGTACGCACCCGAGGCGGAGGAGCTGCTCGGGGAGGCGAGTGAGGTGGTGAGCGCGGCGGTGACCCAGGCGCTGCGCGACGGCGCGCACGACATCGAGGTGCTCAGTCGCCACACCCGCAAGGCCCTGGGCCGCTTCGTCGGCGAGCGCACCCGGCGCCGCCCGATGATCGTGCCCGTCGTCCTGATGGTCTGACCCTTCGGTCGGACCCCTCGCGCGCGAGGAACGCCACCAGCTCGCCCACCCGGTTGCTCGCGACCGCGTCCACCCCGTCGGCCACCACGCGCGCCATGTCGGCCACGGCGTCCGCCGTCCAGGTCGACACCCGACGGCCGGCCGCATGCACCGCCGCGACCCCGTCCGCCGTCACGAAGGTGGACATCGGGTTCCAGTACTCGGCCCCCAGCTCGGCGAGCAGGCTCAGCGGGGGGTCCGTCCCCTCGGTCCAGGTCAACCCGATGCGGGCCCGCCCCGACAGGCCCCGCAACAGCCGCAGCGCCTCGACGTGCCCGGTGACGAACAGGCACCGCTCGAGCGCGTCCGCCCGCATCACCTGGTCGAGCGCGCCCGCCACGACCTCGCGCCGGGTGAAGTCGACCATGAGCTCGGCGGGCGTGGCGTCGAGCGTCTCGCGCAGGGTGGGGATGCGCACGTCGCCGTGTCCGAGGCGCTGCACCTCGGCGAGGTCGAGGTCACCCACCGACGCGTCCCGCCCCCAGAGGCGTTGCAGTGACTGGTCGTGCAGCACGACGATCGTCCCGTCGCGGGTCCGGCGCAGGTCGAGCTCGATCATGTCCGCCCCCAGGGTCAGCGCCGCTGCGAACGCCGGCAGGGTGTTCTCGCGGTGGCCGACCGGGTCACCGCGATGAGCGATGGCGGTCACCTCGGGCGAGGACGGTGGCACGCGACGAAGCTCCGCCGACCCCTCGCCCGCGCGCCTACGAACCGCCGCCGTAGACCGCGCCCGCCACGTTGGCGATGATCTGGTTGAGCGCCGGCGCGATCAGGTTGTCGACCGCTGCATCGGTGATGTGCACGCCGTCCGCCCCGCGGGCCACGATCCCGTCGATGGTCGACTGGTACACCCCGCCCGGGTCGAGCACCGAATGCAGGTCGTCGATCGACACGAAGGGGAACTCCTGCGCCACGTCCTCGACGATCTGGTTGTACTGGTCGACCAGGTTGTTGGGTGTCCCGTCGGCGAAGTAGGGGGAGGTGGAGAGGACGACCGCCCCGCCGTCGGAATGGGCGATCTGGACCGCGGCCTCGAGGTTGGACTTGATGAAGGCCGCGTAGTCCGGGTTGGCCAGCGTCTCCCAGTTCCCGTTGAACAGGCGCGTCTGTGACTCCCAGTACCCGGTCTGGATCACGGTGACGTCGGGGTGGTAGCGCGACGCCAGCCATTGCAGCTGCTCCGCCCAGTACGAGCAGGCGCCGGGGTTCAGATAGGTCGGTCCCGGGTTGCTCCAGACGATCATGGCGGCACCGTTAGTGAACCCGCAGCCCGCCGCCGCGCCGTCGTCGACGGCGTAGGGCGGGCCGGTGTTCTGGATGTACTCGCCCTCGTAGAGGGCCAACGAGTCCCCGGCGAACGCGACCCGCAGCCCACCGGCGTGCGTCGCCTGTGGGCCGGGCGGCTCGTTCATGATCGTTACGACCGGCGCGATCGGGACGCTGAAGGGTGCGGGGTAGAGGGGCGGGTGCAGCGGCGACTGCGCGCTGCCGGAGAACTGCGCGTCGCCGTAGGTGAAGACACCGGCATCCTGGGCGACGAGCCAGTACCCGCCGCCGTTGGGGGTGGGCGAGAGGCCGACGATCGGTTGGTTCAACGCGATGCCGCCCGCCGAGCCCAAGAACGGCGCGTCGCCGAAGGCGAAGATGCCGCCGTCGGACGCGACGAGCCAGTAGCCGCTGCCGCCGGGCATGGCGGCCATCCCGACCACCGGCTTGTTGAGGTGGAGCGCCCCGGTCGACCCGTAGTACGGCGCGTCACCGAAGGCGAAGATGCCGCCGTCGGACGCGACGAGCCAGTAGCCGCCCCCGTCGGGCGTGCTGGCCATGCCGACGATCGGCTCGTTGAGGCGGATCGCCCCGGTCGACCCGTAGAACTGGGTCCGGCCGTAGGTGAAGATGCCGCCGTCGGACGCGACGAGCCAGTAGCCGCTCCCGCCGGGCGCGGCGGCCATGCCGACGACCGGCTTGTTCAGCGCCATCCCGCCCGCCGATCCCCAGAACTGTGCGTGGCCGTAGGTGAAGATTCCGCCGTCGGACGCGACGAGCCAGTAGCCGCCGTCGGCGTCCGCGGCGCTCCCGACGATCGGCTTGGCCAGCGGCACGCCGATGGTGTCGCCGTAGTAGGCCGCGCCCCCGAATGTCGTGACGCCACCCGCGGCGTCGACGATGGCGTAGGACGACGCGCTCGGAGCAGGAGCCGACGCGCCCGCCACGCCGACGCCGCTTCGTGCGCTCGAGCCGGGTGGCGCAGCCGGTGACGACACGACGGCCAGCGCACCGCCGGCGAGGACCGTCGCCACTCCGACCAGGACTCGGCGACCCGCCCTCCGCACCCTCGCTCCCGCACCCCGCATGGAGCCCCGATC
This sequence comes from Acidimicrobiales bacterium, assembly GCA_035551835.1. Classification (GTDB taxonomy): domain Bacteria; phylum Actinomycetota; class Acidimicrobiia; order Acidimicrobiales; family RAAP-2; genus Bog-473. The sequence goes on from DASZMN010000052.1 coordinate 11,373, forward strand.
ATAGGGACGGCGACCTGCGTAAACAGCGCGCCCCGGGCCCCGCCTAGAGCAGGCGCAGCTGTTGGCCGCCCCGCGTCGTGCCGTCCTCGGCGGCCTCGTCGCCTGCAATGCCCGGGGCCGACGCCTGCGCCGGTCGCCGGCCCGTTCGGTCCACGGGCGTTGCGGAACTTTCGGGTGGCCGGATGCGGCCGCGCGTGCGGTCACGCCGCATCACCCCGCTGCGCCGGGCGGCCGCGCCCACGATTTCCTCCACCCGCTCCCGCTCCGCGTCCTGCTGGTACGCCCCGCGCCGGAAGCGATCCCGGTGCAGTCGGACGAGGTCGGGGCGGGCCGCCGCCAGCCAGTCGAAGTAGTGGCCCCGCACCGTGCCGCGCAGGTGGAGCGCCACGGCGTTGATCGACACGGCGCCCGCCGCCGCGCACGCCTCGACCACCTCGCTCAGCTGGTCCTCGCCGTCGGAAAGCCCGGGCAGCACCGGCGCCACCAGCACGCCGCAGCGCACGCCGAGGTCGCTCAGGCGGCGCAGGGCCTCGACCCGCCGGTCCGGCGGGGGCGTGCCCGGCTCGGTCAGCCTCCAGACGGCGCGATCCAGCGTGCCGATGGAGAAGGACACCGTGACGTCGGTCCGGGCCGACGCCGCGGCCAGCAAGGCCCCGTCACGCAGGACGAGCGTCGACTTCGTGAGGATGCTGAACGGGTTGCGCGCCGCCGACAGCGTCTCGACGATGCCCCGGGTGAGGTGGTACTTGCCCTCGGCGTGCTGGTAGGGGTCCGTGTTGGTCCCCATGGCGATGTGCTCGCCGTGCCAGCGGGGGGAGCGCAGCTCGGCGCGCAGCCGCTCCACCGCGTTCACCTTGACGACGATCTTGCGCTCGAAGTCCTCGCCGATCCCCAGGCCGAGGTAGTCGTGCGTCGGACGCGCGAAGCAGTACACGCAGGCGTGGCTGCACCCTCGATACGGGTTGATCGTGTGCCGGAAGGGCATGCGGCTCTCCGGCGGCACCGTGTTGATGATGGTCCGCGCGTTGACATGGAGGAACTCCATCCCGGCGTACGCACCCTTGCCGACGTGGCGCTCGGCCACCCGCTCGTCGGGGAAGAGCGTGCCGCCGTCCTCGGATTGTGCCAGCGCCCAGCGCAATGCCATCGAGCTAGGATAGCGAACGTATGTTCGTAATTCAACGGGCGGGATGTCCACAAAAACGACCAGGTCAGGCAGTAGTCTCGGCCTCACTGTGGTGACCAAGACGCGCGGAGGGAACACCACGCGTGCGCCCTCACGCGCCGCCGCCAAGAAACCGGCCTCCCGGTCCCGACGACCCGCGCCCGCTCCGGCGCGGCCGCCCTTCTGGCGCGTCCAGGCCCGCGACCTGTGGGCCGTCGCGCTGATCACGCTGGGCGTCCTGCTCGCGCTCGCCCTGTGGGGCCGCCAACTGGGCCCGGTCGGCCGCGGCACCGACACCGCCTTCGCGCTGATCGCCGGGTGGGCCCGCGTGTTGCTCCCGCTCGCCGCGGCCGGCGCCGGCATCGCGCTGCTCGTCGACCGTGGGCGGCGCGACGTGGAGGACGACGACACGAGTGCCGGGGCCGACCCGTGGCGCCTGGCCGTCGGGATCGTGCTCGGCCTCCTCGGGGTGTGCGGCCTGGCCGAGCTGGCCAAGCATGCGCCCTCGTTCTCCAATTCGCACGCGCTGAAGACGGGCGGCGGGTATCTCGGCGCGATCGTCGGCCGCCCGTTGCACGCGGGCCTCGGCTCCGCCGGTGCGGCTGTGCTCCTCGTCGCGGTGGTGCTCGTCGCCATCCTCATCGCCACCGGGGTCTCGATCGCGGCCGTCGGCCGCGCGCTGCGCACCGGCGGCCTCGCGACGGGCCGCGCCGTCGCCACGCTGTGGCGCGGCAAGCCGTTCGTGGTCCTGGCCGAGCACGGTGCGTCCGACGCCCCGGTCGAGGCCACCCCGCCCGCCCCGCCGCCCGTCGTCACCGGGGACGACGGGCTCGACGACCCGCTGCCGCCGGAGCCCGAGGCGGAGGCCGACGATTCCGACATCGACATCCCGCTCGACCCCGACCCCGAGCCCGAGCGCGAGCCCGAGGTCGCGCCCCCCGCTCCGGCGGTCGCCCGCGCCCCGGGCGAGTGGGCGCTGCCCCCCCTGTCGCTGCTGGTGGCGTCCAAGAAGCTGCGCCTCGACCAGCGCCAGGTCGACGCGGCGGGGGAGGAGCTGGTGCGCGCGCTCGCCGCGCACGGGGTCGACACCCGCCTGGTCGGCAGCCGCGTCGGGCCGACGGTGACGCGCTACGAAATAGAGCTCGGCCCCGGCGTGAAGGTGGCGCGCGTCACGAGCCTGTCCAAGGACATCGCGTACGCCATGGCGTCGCCCGACGTCCGCATCCTGGCGCCCATCCCGGGCAAGTCCGCCATCGGCGTCGAGGTGCCGAACCGGACGCGCCAGCTCGTCGCCCTGCGCGACATCCTCGACTCGAAGGAGGGGAAGGCGGCGGCGCACCCGCTCGAGGTCGCCATGGGCCGCGACATCGCCGGGCGGGCCGTCATGGAGAACCTCGCCGAGATGCCGCACATCTTGATCTCGGGCTCGACCGGCTCGGGCAAGTCCTCGTGCATGAACTCGATCATCACGTCGATCCTCATGCGCGACACGCCCGAGCAGGTGAAGCTGATCCTGATCGACCCCAAGCGGGTCGAGCTCGGCCAGTACGACGGCCTGCCGCATCTGCTCAACCCCGTGGTCGTCGACCCCAAGCAGGCGGCCAACGCGTTGGCCTGGGCGGTCAAGGAGATGGAGCGCCGGTACGGGCTGCTGGCCCAGCACGGCGTGCGCGACATCACGGGCTACAACCAGCTGGTGGCGGAGGGGCGCATCGAGTCGCCGGCCTCGGACCGACGACTCGTGCGCGACGCGGCGGCGCGGGCGCTCGGCGAGGACCACCCGGCGGTCGAGGAGGCCGACGAGATCGAGGCCGAGGAGGAGGCGATCCAGCCCGAGCCCTTCATCCTCGTGGTGGTCGACGAGCTCAACGACCTCATGATGGTGGCGGCCCGCGACGTCGAAGACTCCATCGTGCGCATCGCGCAGATGGCCCGCGCCGTCGGCATCCACCTGGTGATCGCGACGCAGCGCCCGTCGGTCGACGTGATCACCGGCGTGATCAAGGCCAACATCCCCAGCCGCATGGCGTTCTCCGTGTCGTCGCTCGCCGACAGCCGCGTCATCCTCGACCAGCCGGGCGCCGAACGGTTGGTCGGCAAGGGCGACATGCTCCTCCTCACGGCCTCGACGAACATCCCGCGTCGATTGCAGGCCCCGTGGGTCTCCGAGGAGGAGGTCCGCGAGGTCGTGCGGCACTGGAAGGCCCAGGGCGGGCAGGCCGAGGCGATCGTCGGGATCGAGGGCGTCGACGACGGGCGCGGTGGCTCCGACGCCTTCGACGACGAGGACGACGAGCTGCTGGTCCAGGCGCGCGACCTTGTCGTGCGCTCCCAGCTTGGGTCGACCTCCATGTTGCAGCGCAAGCTCCGGGTGGGCTTCGCGCGCGCCGGCCGGCTGATGGACCTCTTGGAACAGGCCGGCGTGGTCGGACCGAGTGAGGGGTCCAAGGCCCGGGCGGTGCTGATGACGCCGGAAGAGCTCGATGCGCTGAGCCGGCGGTGACCCGGGGCAAGCCGGCGCCCCTCATGGTGGCGCCGTTCCGTCTCGACTCGCTGCGCGAGCCGCCCGGCGAGCGGTCCCAACCCGGCCGTGGTGCGCGCCGCCGCGGCGCCTCGTCCCGACGTCGCCGCCGGCGTCGCCGGCGCGTCCTCGTCCCGCTCCTGGTGCTGGCCGTCATGGTCGCGGCCGGCGCGTTCGTCTGGGTCCGCCTGCGTGCGGCCGCGCCGGCCCCGGTGGTGAGCTCGGCGCTGCCGGCGGCGGCGCCCGTCTCCGCCCAGACCGTGCCGCTCCCGTGGCCGGCCACCGGCCAGGGCGCCGTTGCCATCCCCGCCGTCGGGGTCGCCGCGGCCTCGGGCCCCGAGAAGCCGGTGCCGGTGGCCAGCCTCACCAAGCTGATGACGGCCTACGTCATCCTGCGCGACCACCCGCTGGTGCCGGGGGAGGCCGGGCCGAGCGTTGCCGTCACGCAGGCGGACGTCGACGACTTCAACCACGACACGGTGTCGGACGACTCGAACGCGCAGGTGACGGTCGGCGAGGAGCTCACGGAGCAGCAGTTGCTGGG
>DASZMN010000053.1:0-15122 GCA_035551835.1 Acidimicrobiales bacterium
TTGCGCGTGACCGAGGTGTCAGAGGGGCTGTTCATCAGCGTCTGCACGTCCTCGATGATCCGCAACGAGTCCGACGTCGTCCAAAGCGTCGCGGTCGCCACCAGCTGGCCCAACTCCTTGCCGGCCGGTGTCCCCGGGACCTGGATGTTGGCCAGGTCGAAGATGCCTTGACTGGTGAATGAGCAGGCGGACTGATCGTCGCTCAGCAGGCCGGGAATGGGCGCCCGGTCGGCCGCGCTGAGCTGGTGGGCGGCGGCGAGTGTCCAGATTCCCAGGGCCTGATGGACCGCATACGCACACGGTTGGAGATCCGAGTTCAGCTCGCTCATCACGCTGCGCTCCGCGCTGATGTCGCTCGCCCGCGAGGTGCTGGTGGGCAGGTCGCTCAGGACGGTGATGAGGAGGATGACGAAGACCACCGCCGTGATCACCAATCCGCGATGGCGCTGCCAGATCGGGGCCTTGGCCGGGGCTCGGGCGTCGCCCGGCCCGGGAGCCGGCCCGGGGGCGGGTGCGGCAGCGGACGAGGAGCCGGTCGTGCTCATTGGCCGATCAGCCGCCCGGCGTACGCCGCGATGCCCTCACCCCAGCGCGCTTCGGCGGCCGTCGACAGCGTGTAGTCGCCGTTGGTGCCCTCGTCGGCGAAGGGCGAGGCGCGGTAGCGCAGGAAGCCTTGGGCGTCGACGAAGTCCATGACGTCGGTGTGCGCCTCGAGTCCCGTCCTGGGGTTCAGCGAGATGGACACCCCGTAGGCCTTCCAGACGGGGTTGAGCGACGCCAGCGGTCCGGTGACGAGATGCCAATTCGCCAGCGACCCCAGGCCGGTCGAGCCGAGCGCGGGGCCGCCGGCCGACACCGCCAGTGCGGCGGGGTCCGTGTTGACGGTGACGAACTCCACCTCGGAGGCGCGAGCGCCGAGGTCGGTGTCGGCCTGCTCGATCTCGGAGGCCAGCACGGGGCAGATGTCGTTGCAGGGGGCGTCGAAGAAGGTGAGCACCACCACGCGCGGCGGGGTGCTGGGCACGGCCAGCGGCTGGCCCTGCTGATCGGTCAACGTGAAGGGGGCGACCTGGCGCGGGCTCAAGGTGGTGAGGCCCATGAACGACGGCAGCGCGGCGTCGAGGGACCGGGCGGATCCCGGCGGCGCCGGGGTGTCGGCCGGAGCGGTGCGGGTCGGGCTTGGCGCGGTCGTCGTGGTCGTGGGCGACGGATTGAGGCCGGCCGAGGAGAAGAGGTGCTCGCCGAGCAGACCACCGAGGCTCAGCACCAGAGCGCCGCCGAGCACCCACCAGACGAAGCGCGCCGGGATCCCCGGCGCGCCCTCGGCCAACGCCGCGGCCCGGTCGATCGGCGGGTGCGCCGGCGACGGATCCGTGCCGGTGCCGGTGCCGGTGCCGGTGCCCGAACCCTGCGGCGCGGTCTGCCCCGATCCGTCCGTTTCGACCGGGCCGCTCACCGGCACCTCACCTCCCCTGCCCGACGAGGCGGTGGACCCAGCGCTCGAGCGTGGCGGTGGACTGCGGGCCGAGCGCCGCGCCGACCACCCGTCCGTCCGCGTCGACGAAGTAGGTCACCGGGAGCGCGCCGACGAGATACGAGGTGGCCACCTCGGCGTCGGCATCGAGGGCCACCGGGTAGGTGGCGTGCGCCTCGCCGAGCAGCCGGGATGCGGTCTCGACCGAGCTCTCGTTGGAGTCCACCCCCACGACGGCCACCTTGCCGGTCGTGGCCCGGGCGACGCTCGCCACGGCCGCCAGCTCGGCGCGGCAGTCGGGGCACCACGAGGCGAAGAAGTTCACGATGACCGGGGTGCCCCGGAACTCCGACAGCGTGACCGCAGGGCCGCCGCTGAGTGCCGGTAACGAGAAGGACGGTGCGGCCGTCCCCGCCTGGAGGACGGCCGGGGGAGGCGACGCCAGCGCCGCCGAGCTCGGGCCTGCCGGGGTGGAGGGACCCCGCACGATTACGAAGACCACGAAGCCGACGAGGCACGCGGCCGCGACGGCCGCCACCCACTTGAACACCCGGTCCCGCGGGGGTTGCCCCGGGGACTCCGGCGTCGCCGCCACAGGTGGCGACTCCTGCGCTGGCATCGACCCCCGGCGATCCATCACGGTCAGGCTAGCCAGGGCGTTTCGGGTCGTCGGGTCGTCGGGTCGTGCGCCTCCCCGAGTGGTGGCGGCGCGCCACCCTCACCACTCGGCCTGTCGCCGGACCGGGTCCACCTCTTCCTCGCGTTTGCGCAGACGCGCCGCCCGGGTCGCCGCGTCCTCGTGAATCAGATGCCACCAGCCGGCGAAGGCGATCCCGGCCAACACCGGCCATTCGAAGGTGTAGAACCAACTCAGCCCGTTGCCCCCGAGCGCCCGGCCCGCCTGCCACCAGGTGGCGACCCCGCAGCCGGCCACGATGACGAGCAGCTCGAAGTGGAGCAGCACGGCTCGGGCAGAGAACCAACGCTGCCTCACGGCCAGCATCGTAGGACTGCGCCCTACTCGAGGTCCGCTCGTGGCCGGGGTCGGCGTCGGGGCCTGCTGGGGGCCGGTGTGGGGGCGGTCGGCGAGGGCTGCTGTCCCACCAGAGCTTCGCCGCCGCCGCCGCCATGTGGTCGCAACGCAAGCTGTCCGGGCTGATCGACCCGCAGTACGGGGTCAACGGGACGGCGCCGATGATCGAGCTCAACGCGCTGCTCGCCGGGAGTGCGCCGACGCCCTGACCCGGCGGCTCAGCGCTTGGCCGGCAGCGAGCGGGCAAACGAGGTCCCGAGCCGCACCCACTTGGACAGCTGCGGCTTCGTGCGCACGACCGCGCTGTCCACCCGCAGCCACCCCGGCATGGCCCGGCCGCCCATGATGGCGACGGACGCCTTGGTCGTGGCAACGAGCTTGTCCGACTGCCCGGGGCCCACCCGCACCAAGATGCCGCCCTGGCCGCTCGCCGCGATCGCCATGTTCCCCCCGACGAGGAACGCGAGCCCACCGAACATCTTCCTCTCGCTGAGGCCCTTCTCGGGCGCCACCAGTTCGCGGATCCGCTCCGCCAGCGCTTCGTCGTAGGCCACGGCGTACAGCGTAGGCAGCGGCGTTTGGTGTCCACCGGGCCCGACCGCCGGAACCGTCCCGGCGGCGTCAGCTCGGCGGCGACGAGAAGGCTTCCTTGGCCGGCGTCAGGTCGAAGTACTCGCGCCAGGCCCGGATCCGGCTCCCGTCGAACTCGAACACGCCCGTGATCGCCAGGGTGACGGGTTGCCCGTTCAGCACGATGCGATCCGTCCGCTCGTTCATCACGACGTCGTCGGACGACACCTGATGGTGGACCTCGAGGCGTCCCGGCGGGGTGTCCTCGAAGCCGCGGACCCACGCCGCGATCGCCGCCTTCCCCACGATCGGGCTGAGCGGCATGGAGTGATACACCGCGTCGTCGGTGAAGCAGTCGATGATGAAGTCGGAGTCGCGCTGCTCCCAGGCGGTTATGAAGTCACGGACGAGCTGGTTGTTGGCCGCCGCCTGCGGGGTCGGGGTCGGGGTCGGGGTCATTCCATCTCGGCCAGGATCTCGCGGCAGCGCTGCGCGTCGCCGGCCAGCTTGGTCTGGAACGCGTTCATGCGGGCCAGCTTGTCGGTCAGCTGTTTGGCCAGCGACTCGTTCAGCTCGGCCACCTCCTGCAGCGTCGCCTTCTGCAGGGCGCGTGCCTTCTTGGTGGTGTCGCCCTTGTTGGCGCGGTAGGTCGCCTTGAGCTCATCGAGCCTGGTCTCGAGGGCGAGGAAGTCTCGGATCTCGTCGAGGTTCATCCCGAGGACCTCGCGCAGCTCCAAGATGCGCTCCAGGTGGGCCAGGTCCTCGGTCGTGTAGCGGCGCTCTCCGCCCGCCGTGTACAGCGACGGGGTCAGCAGGCCGAGCTCCTCGTAGTAGCGGAGCGTGCGCGCCGAGACGCCCACCCGCGTCGCCGCGTCGCTGATGCGGATCCCGGCGTCAGTGGCGTCGGTGGCGTCGGTGGCGTCGGTGGCGTCAGTGGCGTCAGTGGCGTCGGTGGCGTCGGTGGCGTCGGTGGCGTCAGACGCCGTCGAGGTCGCGGCCGCCGGCGGCGGGTGCTGAGCGCTCACTGTCCCCTCATTCCACCAGCAACGGCTCGGTCTCGGCCACCGCTTCTTGGGCCGGCACCCGGGCGGGTTCGGCCGTGACACCGAGCTCGCCCGGGGCCGCGGGCTCCTCGTAGTGGTACTTGCCGCCCCGGAGCAATGATGCGAAGGCGCCCAGGAGGCACGCCCCCGCCGCGAAGGCGAACGCCTCGGTCAACCCGTCGGAGAAGGCGGGGGCGAGCAGGTGGGGGAAGAACGAGTGGCTGGTCAGGTACGCCGCCGTGGTGTGCGGCAGGTGCGAGAGCGTCGCCGGCCCCAGCAGCTGCTGCATCGGGTTGTAGCCGAGGAAGGCGGCGAAGAGGCTGCCGACCGGGGGCAGGTGCGAGACCCGTGTGGCCACCGCCGGGCTCACTCCCTGTGCGGTGAGCCCGTGGAAGAGCGCCGACGGCAGAGTGGAAGCCAGCCCGAGGATCATCAAGGTGAAGAAGATGCCGATGGAGAGCACCTGCGCCGAAGAGTTGAAGGTGCCCGCCATGCCCGCGCCGGCGCCGCGCTGGCTCGCCGGGAGGCTGTTCATGATCCCGGTCTGGTTGGGCGCGATGAACATGCCCATGCCGACCGAGTTCACAAAGATCAGCGCGGCGAAGACGGGGTAGGCGAAGTCGACCGGCAGCATGATCAGCGCGACGAAGGTCGCCGCCACGATCACGAGGCCGCCGGTGGCGAAGGGACGGGCACCGTAGCGGTCGGCCAGCACGCCGCTGATCGGCCCGGCCAGCAGCAGCCCGACCGTGAGCGGGATCATGTAGATGCCGGCCCACAACGGGGTCTGCTCGAAGCTGTAGCCGTGCAGCGGGAGCCAGATGCCCTGCAGCCAGATGATCAGCATGAACATCAAGCCGCCCCGGCTGAGCGAGGCGAGGAAGCTCGCGATGTTGCCGGCACTGAACGCTCGGATGCGGAACAGGGTGAGGCGGAACATCGGGTTGGGGACCTTCGTCTCGATGATCCCGAACGCGACCAGGATGGCCAGGCCGCCGAAGATCTCCACCAGCACGTCCGGGCTGGTCCAGCCCATGGTGTGGCCGCCGTAGGGCAACAGCCCGTAGGTGATGCCGACGAGGACGAGGATGAGGCCGACCGCGAAGGTGGCGTTGCCCAGCCAGTCGATCTTGGCCGGCGTCCGCACGCTGCGATCCTCGAGCTTGAAGTAGGCCCACACCGTGCCGAGCACGCCGACGGGGACCGAGATCAAGAAGACGAGGCGCCACTCGACCGGGGCCAGCAGGCCGCCGAGCACCAGTCCGACGAAGGAGCCGGCGACCGCGGCAACGTTGTTGATGCCGAGGCCGAGCCCGCGCTTGTCGGCCGGGAAGGCGTCGGTGATGATGGCGGACGAGTTGGCGAAGAGCATGGCGCCGCCGACGCCCTGGCCGATGCGCATGCCGATCAGCCAGAGGGCGCCCGCACTCCCGGTGAGCGGTGTGACGGCGAGCAGGATCGAGAACACGGTGAAGACCGCGAAGCCGAGGTTGAAGATCTTGACCCGGCCGAACATGTCGCCCACCCGGCCGAGGGTCACGACGAGCACGGCGAGCACGACCATGAACCCGAGCAGCATCCAGAGCAGATAGCCCGTGTTGCCCGGCGTCAGCGGGCTCAGACGGATGCCCCGGAAGATGTCGGGCAACGAGATCAACACGATCGACTGGTTGATGAAGACCATCAGGGTGCCGATGGTCACCGTGACCAGCGCCACCCAGCGATAGGAAGACCGGTCCCTGTCGCTCAACGAGCCGTTGGCGCCGGCCCGGCCGTTGTGGTTGATCAGCGCGGTGGGGGACGCGGGAGGGGGCATTTCCCGAAAAGTTTAACGTTAACGTCAGAGTAATAAATCGCCCCGGGGGTTGCGCCTGGCGGAAGTAGGCCCGGACCTGGGGAGAAGGTCAGGCCGGAGGGGTCGGCGCGACCAGCGCGGCCTCGAAGACAGCGGTGACGTCGTGGGAGTAGGCGATCGCCGTCTGGGGGCCCAGCTGGATGACGGACATCAGGACCGAGAGCATCAGGGCGATGATCCCGTTGGCCACGACGGCTGGATCGATGTCGGTGCGCACCGTGCCGGCGGCCTGGCCGGTCCGGAGCAGCTCGGTGGCCGCCTTGCGTAGCTCGTTGAGCGCCGGCGTCTCGAGCACGCGGGGAGTGACCTCGGGCTCGAGGCCGGCCAGGAGGCGGCGGGCCAGCGGGTGGCGCTCGACTGCCGCGACCAGGGTGAAGATCATCACGTCGTGCCAGCGGCGGATGTCGGTGCCGGCGGGCCCGAGCGTGGAAGCCACCCCCTCCTCGATGACGGCGGCCGCGTCCTCGTCGATGGCGGCGAGGAAGAGGGCCTCCTTGTTGGGGAAGTAGGCGTAGGCGACCGTGCCGCCGACGTTGGCGTCCCGGGCGATGTCGGCGACCGAGGTGGCCCGGAAGCCGTCCCGGCCGAATCGAGCGACGGCGGCCGCGAGGATGAGCCGTCGGGTCTGGGCTCCCTTCGTCTCGGGCCCCGCTGCTGGCTCCTGGCCGTGTGCTGCTGCGTGGTCCAGTTCCTGGCCCTGGCCCTGGCCCTGGCCCTGGTCAGGCTCCTGTGTCGCCGTTGTCGCCGTTGTCGCCACCGCTTGCTCTCCTGCTTGCTCCCGGCTAATATGAGGATCTGAGAGAATCTTTCAATTAGTCTACCATGGGTCGGGTCAGCCGAGCGGGAGGCATACGGAGACATGAGCAAGACCGCCACGAAGGAAGCCACCAGAGCGAGGGTCGGAGACCCGGTCGAGCCGGGGTCGCAGTCCAGCGATCCGGCCAAGTTGGTCCCGACGCGTCGCATGGACTTCGAGGAGTCGATGCGCGAACTGCCCAAGCACTTCGCCCAGGACGGCGACCTGATCGGCAGCCACGTCATCATGACGCTGTCGTCGGTCTTTCCCGACGGCGAGGACTTCTTCGTGCGTTCGGTGCGGCACTTTCGAGACCAGGTCACCGACCCGGCGCTGAAGCGCCAGGTGGCCGGGTTCATCGGCCAGGAGGCCGTGCACGGGCGCGAGCACCGTGTCTTCAACGACCGGCTCGACGAGCTCGGGTACCCGGCCAAGGAATACGAACGGGTCACCAAGCTCGGCTTGAAGATCCGCGAGCGCATCTTGCCGGCCAAGTCGAACCTGGCCGCGACGGCCGCGCTCGAGCACTTCACGGCGACGCTGGCCGAGTTGGTGCTGACGAGCGAGGAGATCCGCGACCTCATGGGCGCCGACGCCGTGCGCGACCTGTTCGTGTGGCACGCGCTGGAGGAGTCCGAGCACAAGGCGGTCGCCTTCGACGTCTACAAGGCGGTCGGCGGCAGCGAGCGGCTACGGGTCTTCACGATGAACTTCTTCCGCTACGGCTTCGTGCTGGGCATGGGCCTCGCAGTGGTGCTGTCGCTGCTGCGTGACCGCGAGACCTATCGGCGCGGAAAGCTCCGCAAGAGCTGGAAGCGCGTGAAGGCGTCCGCGATCATGGACCCCGCGATCTGGCGACAGCTGAAGGACTACAACCGGCCCGACTTTCATCCTGACGACAGCGACACCACCGAGCTGGTGACGACCTGGCGGGCGAAGCTCTTCGGGCAGGACGGGACGTTGAACGACAAGCTGACGTCCTCCGGAAAGGCCGCCTAATGGCTCGAGCGCCGAGGGCGCCGGAGAAGGCGCCGGTGGAGGCGCCGGTGGAGGCGACGAAGGGTAAGGGCGACCGGGGGCAGGATCCGACGCCCGCCCACCTCGACGTGCTGGTCGTGGGCGCCGGGCTGTCCGGCGTCGGTGCCGGGCACTACCTCCAGACGGAGTGCCCCTGGGCCAGCTACGCGATCTTCGAGGCACGCGACGCGATCGGCGGCACGTGGGACCTCTTCCGCTACCCCGGCATCCGCTCGGACTCCGACATGCACACCCTCGGCTACTCGTTCCGCCCCTGGGACGGCGCGAAGTCGATCGCGGACGGCGACTCGATCCTGCAATACATCAAGGACACCGCCGCCGTGTCGGGGGTCGACCGCCACATCCGCTTCAACCACAGGATCACCGCGGCGAACTGGTCGACGGCCGACTCGCTCTGGCAGGTCACGGCCGAGCGCACCGACACCGGCGAGTCGATCCAACTGACGGCCGGCTTCCTCTTCAGCTGCAGCGGCTACTACCGCTATGACCGGGGCTACCTCCCCGACTTCGCCGGCTTGGCCGACTTCGCCGGGACGCTGGTCCACCCCCAAGCGTGGCCCGAGGACCTCGACGTCACCGGCAAGCGGGTCGTCGTCATCGGCAGCGGCGCCACCGCCGTCACGCTGATACCGGCGTTGGCCCGCTCGGCCGCCCACGTGACGATGTTGCAGCGCTCGCCCACCTACATCGCATCGCTACCCGAGAAGAGCCCGGCCGCGGCGATCTTCCGCAAGCTGCTCCCGGCCAAGGCGGCGGGAACGGCGACCAAGTGGTTCCACGCGCTGATGACCCAGGCCTTCTACCGGGTGTGCAAGCGCTATCCCCGGCAGATGCGGCGGCTCTTGATCTCCGGCCTGAAGCGCCAGCTTCCGGCGGGCTATGACGTCGCCACCCACTTCACGCCGGACTACAACCCGTGGGACCAGCGTTTCTGCGCCGTGCCCAACGGTGACCTCTTTGCTGCCATCCGCACCGGCTCGGCGTCGGTCGTCACCGACCACATCGAGCGCTTCACCGAAAAGGGCATCGCGCTCTCCTCGGGCACCCAGCTCGAGGCCGACGTCGTGGTGACGGCGACCGGGCTACAGCTCTTGTTCCTCGGCGGCATCGCCCTCACGGTGGACGGCTCGCCGGTGGACCCGGCTGACCACCTGACGTACAAGGGCATGATGCTCGAGGGCGTCCCGAACCTGGCCATCGCCATCGGCTACACGAACGCCTCGTGGACGCTCAAATGCGACCTTACCTGTGACTACGTCTGCCGGCTGCTCAATCACATGCACGAGCATGGCTTCGCGGCAAGCGTCGCGCGCAACCACGACGACGACGCGCTCGAAGAAACGATGCTCGGGCTCACGTCCGGGTACATCCAGCGCTCGGCGCACCTGCTGCCCAAGCAGGGGGCGCACTACCCCTGGCGCGTGCACATGAGCTACCTGCGCGATTACCGGGCGCTCAAGATGACCCCGGTCGACGATGGCTTCATGGAGTTCGGCGGGTCGGCGGCGGCCCCGGACCTCCCGGCGACCCGATCCACCGACGAACTCGCCGTGGTGTCCTGAGATGCGGGACTTCAGCGGTCGCGTGGCCGCCGTCACGGGAGCGGGGTCGGGCATCGGGCGAGCGCTGGCCGCAAACCTGGCGCGTCAGGGGGCGCACCTGGCGCTGGTCGACATCGACGACGCCGGCCTGGCCGAGACGGTTTCGCTCTGTGAGGGCTACGGCGTCAAGGTCACCTCACAACACCTCGACGTGGCCGACCGGGCCGAGGTCGAGGCCTGGGCCGAGCGGGTGGTCGCCGACCACGGCAAGGTCAACCTCGTCATCAACAACGCCGGCGTGGCGCTGGGGGCGACCGTCGAGTCGATGTCCTACCAGGATTTCGAGTGGCTGATGGGCATCAACTTCTGGGGCGTCGTCTACGGGACCAAGGCGTTCCTCCCCCATCTGAAGGCCTCGGGCGAGGGACACGTGGTGAACCTCTCGAGCGTCTTCGGCTTGATCAGCGTGCCCTCCCAGTCCGCCTACAACGCGGCCAAGTTCGCCGTGCGCGGCTTCACTGACACGCTGCGGATGGAGCTGGCGATCGAAGCTGCGCCGGTCTCGGTGACGACGATCCACCCGGGCGGGATTAAGACCAACATCGCGAAAAACGCCCGCATCGACGACAGCCTGACCGAGATGACGGGCGATCCCGAGAAGGCCCGGCGTGAATTCGAGCGGGCCTTCATCACGAGCCCCGAGAAGGCGGCGCGGCAGATCCTGGCCGCCGTGCGGCGGGACCGCCGTCGTGCGCTGATCGGCCCCGACGCCAAGTTCATCGACCTCATATCCCGGCTGCCGGCCGGGCTCTACCAGCGCGTGGTGGAACGGGGCGCCAAGGCCCTCCGGCGCTGAGGCGCCGAGCGCTCGCTCCTGACGGGCACGGCGGGCACGGCGGGAACCGCGTGCAACAGATGACGAGCCCCTCAGGCAGGAGCCTCGTCTGTATGTATACGGCCAGGTCCTGCGCGTTCATGAAGCAAACGCGCAGCACCAGTGGTTCGCATTCCCAATCCAAACGCGCCGCTTTGGCGCGTAGGTACACGACGGGGCGCCACGGAGGCGACGATTCCCGCCGGGGCGTCGCCGACCGCCTGTCCAACGAGATCTGCAGCGCCCCGCGGCCAGAATCCATTGGACATCGCCGGCGACGCGGCCCATGATCTCGGTGGTGGAACAGCCGTCGCTGCTCGAGACGATGATGCGGATGCCGGGCGCGCTGCTACGACTCCCGGCCTCTGCGCTGGCCGCGCTCGACGCCATCAACGACCTGGCCGACCGGCTCGACCGCCTGATGACGCTGCTCGAGCGGATCGAGGGGGGCGTGAATAAGGCCGGGAGCGGCATCGACCTCGCCGCCATGGGCATGTCCCGCGCCGTCTCGGGCCTCGAGCAGGCCGTCGGCGCGCTCGACACGTCGCTGCCCAACCTGTCGGATTCCGCCGCCGCGTTGCGCAACCTGACCGAGCGGCTCAGCGGCGTCGCGATCGACCTTGCCACCGAGCTGCCGAAGGCGACCAAGACGTTGCAGGAGGTGTCGCCCGAGCTCTCCCTCGTCGTCGGTTCCCTCGACGAACGATTCGACCACATCGACACGGTGGTCACGGAGCTCGCCCGCATCGTCGAGGGCGTCATCGGCACGATCCCGGGCATGCGGCGCGTCATACGAGCTGCGTCGGCGCCAACGCCGAACTGACCACCCACTGTCTCGACGCCCCGACCGGGCACAACGCAGCACACACCCAGCCGCCGAACCAAGGAGAGCTCCATGGGCACCACCGACGAGAAGGCCGCCCTGGCGGTCGTTCGGTCAACCTCCACGCCGATCCATGACATCGGCACGGCCGTCTACCTCAGCCCCGATGTGATGGGGTGGGCCAGCGAGTGGGGGTGGTCGAACCCCTTCGCCTTCTACTTCGCAGGGCGCGGCGGCATGCTGGGCGAGGTGAACGCCGACGTGGTGACATCAGCCTTCGGTTGGTTCTGCCCGGACGCGGTGAGCGCAATGTACGACGAGGGGGTCGGCGTCGCCGGCGCCCGCGGCGCGGCCGAGCGGATGGCCGAGGCGCACGGGCGGTGGGGCGAGAAGCACTTCGCTGGGATCGAGGGCCTCGAAGAGGCGACCGCGGTCAGCGAGGAGGTCGTGAACGGGTTGGAGGGCTCGGCCATCCCGCTCTTCGTGGGGTGGCGCGAGGCAACGCCCAGCGCCAGCGACGCAGGTCGGGCGGCGCAGCTCATGCAGATGCTGCGCGAATGGCGCGGCGGGCTGCATCTGGTCGCCACCACCGCGGTCGGCCTCTCGCCGCTCGAGGCCATCCTCACCAACGAGGGCGAGGGCCAGGCGAAATTCTTCGGCTGGGCCGAGCCCTTCCCTGACGTGGCCGCCATCAAGGCGAAGCACCAGGAGGCTGAGGCCATGACGGACGGGCTTTGCGCCGCCACGCTGGCCCAGGCGCTGCCGGTCGACAAGCTCCCCGCCTTCGAGGCGGCGGTGGGTGCCTTCAAGGCGGCCCTTCCCTAAGCCCTGCCTGTCGTGCCGGCCCGACGCGGGAAAGTCCAGAACCCGGGACCGGCTACAGTGAAGGGCCGCTCAAAGGGAGGAACTCCAGCCCAGCGAGCAAGGCGGTCATCGCCGCCAAGGACCTGTGGTGCAGCTCGGAGTGCACGCCGCCCTGTCAAGGCGGAGGTCGCGGGTTCAAATCCCGTCAGGTCCGCCGCCAAGTTCCGACCGGCCTCGTGCAGTCGAACATGGCGCCCGGTCGGGTAGCTCAGTTGGTAGAGCGCGCGCCTGAAAAGCGTGAGGTCACCGGATCGACGCCGGTCCCGACCACCGGAAAGTCCCAGTAATCGGCGTGGCTCAGCTCGTCGCCATCCCGACTACTGGTGCATTGATCCGCAGGGCTCCGGCGGAGCCGAAGAAGGGTGCGTTGAAGGCGAAGAGACCGCCGTCAGAGGCGACCTCCCAGTAGCCGGATCCATCCGGTTGGACGGCCATGCCGACGACCGGCATGTTGAGAGGCTTGCCCCCCATGGAGCCTTGGAACGGCGCGTTGAACGCGAAGAGCCCGCCGTCTGAGGCCACCTCGTAATACCCGCCGGTGGCCTGGTCGACCGCCATGCCGACGACAGGCTTGTTGAGAGCCTTGCCCCCCATGGAGCCCAGGAACGGCGCGTTGAACGCGAAGAGTCCGCCGTCCGAGGCCACCTCGTAATAACCGGAGCCGTCGGCAAGCGCAGCCATGCCGACGATCGGCTTGTTGAGCGGTGTGCCCCCCATGGACCCGTAAAACGGGGCGTTGAAGGCGAAGACACCCCCGTCAGAGGCGACCTCCCAGTAGCCACCGGTGGCGGGGTCGTAGGCCATGCCGACGATCGGCTTATTGAGCGGTGTGCTCCCCATGGACCCGTAGAACGGGGCGTGGTAGGCGAACAACCCGCCGTCGGAAGCCACTTCGTAGTAGCCGGAGGCCATGACGGGAGCTGTCTCGATCAGAGTCTGCGAGGGTCCGGCCAGTGTGGAGGCATCGCCGACGGTGATGCACTGTGTTCCCGCCGAACAGGTCACCCCGCTGAGATCGTTCTGAAGCGTCGACGATGTGTTCGGGCTGGACACGATTGACCAGGACGTGCCGTCCCACCTCTCTATGAACGTTTGGTCCGTCGTGTCATTTGCATCGGACCAGTGGCCGGTGGCCACGCAGTTTGTCGGATCTGTGCAGGCCACCCCCTCGAGGATGTTCTCGTCACTCGACGGCATGCTCGGACTGGGCACGATCGCCCAGGACGTCCCGTTCCACATTTCGATGAGGGACGGATAACTCATCGATGCGGCATGCTGGTCGCCCACCGCGACACAGAAAGACCGGTTCGTGCAGGTCACATCGTTGAGTGCGTCGCCGAGGCTCGGAGACGGATTCGGGTTGGGGACGATCGACCAGGTGGAACCATTCCACGACTCGAACAGTGGCAGGCCGTTGGCCGCCCCCACGGCCATACAACTGGTGGGGAGCAGACATGACAAGTTGCCCAAGTAGTTGTTGCCGGCACCCGCGTTCGGACTCGGTACAACCAACCACGCGGTGCCGTTCCACTGTTCGACCAGTGTCTGGGCGGTATTCACGCCCACCGTGTAACTGCCGACTGCGGTGCAGTCGGTCGCAGAGAAGCAGACAACCCCACCCAGCGACTGGCTCCTAGAGCCACTGGCTGTCGACGGGTCGACCGTCGCCATGACGGTCCATGAGTGCCCGTCCCACGACTCGGCGAGAGTGTGCTCGACCGATCCGTCCGAGTACGCGCCGGTTGCGATGCACCAGCTCGCGCTGGTGCACGAAATACCGGTGAGCGAATTGACGTTCGTCGTCGAACCGTTCGGGCTGGGCACGATGGACCAGGTCGAGCCGTTCCACATCTCGGTCAACGTCAGTTGTGTCGTCGACCCCTCATAGGATCCGACCGCCATGCAAAACGCCGACCCGCTGCACGACACGGTGGACAGACCATTGTCCTGGGAGGACGACGTGTTGGGGCTCGACACGATCGACCAGGCCGAAACGGCCGCCGCCGATGCTGACGCGGCAAGCACAAGCACGCTACCAGCGACGCATGCGAATCCGATGGCGAGGTGCGAGAGTGCCCGTCGACCGGTGTGCAAGGACTTCCGCCTTTGAGGTGTCACCTTGTTCCTCCTCCAGGGCAACCAACGCCCGATGCCGGTGTGAGTGCTATCGGAAAAGCATCGTCGGGTCAAGCAGTCCGGAGCTCCGGCTCGTGGGTCGGCCTTGATGTTCCATCCAGGTTTCTCGACCGACGCGGGCGGCCGTAGCTGCTCCCTGGAGCAAGCCGACATGGTCCTGTGTGGGGCACCCGCCGGCCCCCTCAAAGATGAGGGCGCTGCACTCCGGAGTGAAAAGCGTGAGGTCACCGGATCGACGCCGGTCCCGACCACCGGGAAGAACCGAGCAAAGGCTGTTTCCGGAATTTCGTGCCGATTTTCGCTGTCGCCCTACAGTGTCGCATGGCTCCTAAACAGGAGTGGCCGAACAACCTGCCGGAACAACTCACGAGCTTCGTCGGAAGGCGGCGCGAGTGCGAGCAGGTCCAGGATGCGTTGGTAGCCACCCGGCTGTTGGTCCTGACCGGAGCGGGAGGCGCGGGGAAGACCCGCCTGGCGCGCCAGGTGGCGGCTGACTCGGCTCAGTTCTTTCCGGATGGCGTGTGGTGGGTGGAGCTTGCACCCCTCGCCGAGCCCGAATTGGTCGGAGCCGAGCTTGCACGCGCTCTCGGTGTGCGGCCGTTGCCGGGTCGCACCCATGCGCAGGCGGCGGTCACCCGGCTCGCACACGACCGTGCACTGGTTGTCTTGGACAACTGCGAGCACGTGACCGAGGCTGCTGCCGAGCTTGCGGAAACGTTGCTCTGTGGCTGCCCCGACACGGTGGTAATGGCGACCAGTCGCGAGCCTCTGGGCCTGCCCCGGGAGTCGGATTGGGCCGTGCCGTCGATGTCGCTGCCCGGGACCACCGCAGGAGGCACCCCCGAAGAGATAACCGGATGCGACGCCGGTCGATTGTTCTTGGAACGAGCCGCCGCTACTCATCCCGCCTTCTCCCTGAACGATGAGAATGCTCAGTCGGTTGCGGGCATATGTCGCCAGTTGGACGGCATTCCCTTGGCCATTGAGCTGGCGGCTGCCCGAGTGCGGATGTTGCCCGTTGAGCAGATCGCCAGCGTGCTGAGCGACAGCTTCCGGGTGTTGACGGGCGGCCCCA
>DASZMN010000054.1:0-6753 GCA_035551835.1 Acidimicrobiales bacterium
TCGCTCTCGTTGGCCACCGGGACGAGCGTCGTGGGCTCGAGGCTGAGGTCGACCGACTCGGGCGCGATGCCGGCGGCGTCGAGAGCCTGGCGCACGCTCTCGAGGTCGGCGGGCGCGGTTGTCACGACCCACGCCGAGCCGTTGCTCGTCATGTCCTCGGCGCCGCCCTCCATGGCGATCTCCATGACCTTGTCCTCGTCCTGGTCGAGCGGAACGGTCACGATGCCCTTGCGCTCGAACTGCCACGACACCGCTCCGGGCTCGGCCATGTTGCCGCCGTTGCGACTGAAGAGGTTGCGCATCTCGGCGCCCGTGCGGTTGCGGTTGTCGCTCAGCGTCTCGACGATGATGGCGACGCCGTCAGGGCCGTACCCCTCGTAGTTGATCGACTCGTAGCGCACGCCTTCGAGGTCGCCCGTCCCCCGCTTGATCGCCTTCTCGATGGTGTCCAAGGGGACGCTGGCGGCGCGGGCCTTTTGGTAGGCGGTGCGCAGGGTGGCGTTGGCCTCGAGGTCCCCGCCGCCGTCTCGTGCCGCGACCTCGACGAGGCGGATGCACTTGGCGAAAATCTTGGCTCGGGCCTTGTCTTGGGCGCCCTTGCGGTACTTGGTGGTCGCCCACTTCGAGTGACCCGACATGTCTGTGTCTCTGCTCCTTCACTGGCCCGCAGGCCTCGTTGTCCCTCCGTACGCTGCCTCCGTCGGGGCACGCGGGACGACCCATTCTACCGAGGACCAGGGCGTCTCGGGCCTGGTCGGAAGCACCGACGGGGTGGCGAAGGGGAGGGAGCGAGGCGGTGGGCGGCTCAGGTCGGGGGTCGGGTCGCCGCCTGGAGCACGGACTCGACGTCGGCCGCCACCTGCCGGTAGCCGGCGGCGTCGGCGCCGGTTTGTGCGGTGGCCATGAGGAGGGAGATCACGATGACGACCATGCCGTTGGCGGTCTGGGCGGCGTCGATGTCCGGGCGGACCCCTCCGGCGACTTGCTGGTCGCGGATGAGCTCGGTCACCGTCTTGCGCAGCTCTTGGAGCGCAGGGATCTGGAGCAGCCGCATGGTGAAGTCGGGCTCGAGACCCCGGAGGATCCGCCCGGCCAGCGGGTGCGCGGGCATCTGCTCGATCAGCGCCAGCATCATGACGCCACCCCAGGCGTCGGGGTTCTCGTCGATGGCGGCGAAGGAGACGGCGTCGTCGATCAGCCCGGCGACGTCCTCGTCGACCGAGGCAACAAACAGCGCTTCCTTGTTGGCGAAGTAGGGATACGACGCGGTGGTCGACAGCCCGGCGTCGCGGCAGACGTCAGCCACGGAGGTGCCGCGATAGCCCTCGCGGGCGAAGCGGACCACGGCCGCCGCCAGCAGGGCCTGGCGGGTCCGGTCGCCCTTGGTCGGCGAAAGGTCCAGCGAAGGGTCCGGCGGCACGTCGTCAGGCCGCCGCGGCCGGCGTGAGGTCGCGACCGTGGCGGTCGACGCCGCAGGCACGCCGCCAACCCTTGGGGACGAGGCCGCCGCGGAAGACGTCGGCCTCGAGCAGCGGGGTGAGCAGCGGGCGCAGGGCACGGTGGCGCAGGGCGGTGCGGCCGGACGAGCGGTTGACCGCCTTCCACGTCGGCCAGGTCGGGAGGCCGACCGTGGCGTACACGCCGGGGTGGACGATCGTGTCGAACATCGCGATGGCGATGTGCGAGCCGAGGTGGCGCACCAGGAAGCGCTCGAGCCGGCCGGCGGCGGCCCACTGCTCGGGAAAGATCATGCGGGCGAAGGCGAGGTGACGGGCCTCCTCCTGGCGGTGGTACTTGGACACCGCCTTGACCATCGGGTCGGTGTCGGGGTGCTCGCTGGCCAGTTTCTGGAGGAGGTCGGGGACCTCCTCGCCGCTGAGGACGAGCAGGCAGAAGAGCGAGCGCATCGCCGTGAGGAACGGCATGAGCACATGCTGGGCGATGCGGGCGACGGGGCCGTCGAGGGGGTTCTTCGCCGTGGGCCTGACCTGTTGGAGCAGGCGGACGAAGAGGCGGGAGTGGCGGGTCTCCTCCCCCATCTCGTGCAGCAGGTAGGTCACCCGGGGGTCGGTGAGGTCGGGCTTGGCGATGATCTCGAAGCTGAACCCGGCCATCAGGACCGATTCGAAGCGGACGCCGGTGTCGACGATCGACCCGAACTCCTCGCGCGCGAGGACCTTCTTCTGGTCGTCGGTCAGGCGGTCGAAGAGCTCGGGGACATTGGAGAGGCTGAGGAGCTCGTCGGGGAGGACCTGGCCGTCGCCGATCGCGCCCGGGACGTCGGTGTCGGGCTCGACGATGCGCTTCAGCGAGGCGGTCGAGAGGCGCTCTATGCGCTGGTCGACCGGGCGGGCGGCGCCGGGGGTCTGGGGCTCCGCGCCCTCTGTGGTTGGGGTCGTCGTCTTCGTGTCCATGCTCAGAGCCATACCACATTCTTTCATTAAATCAGCGATTGCGTCAAACCCTTATTTCCCTTATTCTGCCGGGATGACCCCCGCGCTCACCACAGGCCCGGACCCGTACGCTCCACGATCATGAGGACACCGCCGCCCGTCGAGTCGTCGTCCCCCCCGGTGAAGGGGCGCTCTCGTCGGCGACGCCTGCTCGTGGTCGGCGGCCTGCTCGCCGCGGGTGCGGCGGCGGGAGTCGCTCGACGCCGGCTGGCCTCTCCGGGCGGCGATGCGCCGGAAGCCGGTGGGGACGAGGAGCGGACCGCTCTCGGCTGGGGTGCGGACGTCGCCCGGCCCGAGCACCAGGTCGTGCGCACGCCCGATGGCGCGCTGCTCGCCGTGTGGGACGTGCCCGGCGGCGGCCCCGAGGCACCGATGGTGGTGCTCCCCCACTGTTGGGGCTGCAGCCACGAGATTTGGATCCCGGTCGCTCGCCGACTGCGCGAGCAGGGCTATCGAGTCGTCCTCTACGACCAGCGCGGGCACGGGCAGAGCACCCGCGGGACGGTCCCGCTCGCACTCGACACGTTGGCGCTCGACCTGGAGGCCGTGCTCGAAGCGACCGGCGCCCACGACGCGGTGCTGGCCGGGCACTCGATGGGGGGCATGACCGTCATGGCGCTCGCCTCCTACCGACCCGAGGTGGTCCGTGAGCGGGCCAAGGCGATCGTGCTCGTGGCCACCAGCGCGACCGCGATGAGTTACGGCACTGTGGGCCGGGGTCCGCAACTGGCCGGCGTCATCACGTCGTCGGACCTTCTCTCAAGGGCGATGCTGTCGAAGAACGGTCACCACCTCGTGCGCGGCGCCTTCGGCACGAACCCGGTGCGCTCCCATGTGCTGCTCACCCGGGACCTGTTCGCGAACTGTGACCGCTCCGTGCGCGGCGACTTCGCGGTGATGTTCGGGACGATGAACCAGCTGGAGGGCATCGCGACCATCGACGTCCCCACGACCGTGATGGTCGGGACGCGCGACACGTTGACCCTGCCCAAGAAGGCGGATCAGATGGTGTCGACCATTCCGGGCTCCCGGCTGGTCACGCTGAAAGACAGAGGGCACATGCTCCCGCTTGAGGACCCCGACGCGGTGACCGACGAGATCCTGCGCGCCGTCAAGGGCTGAGCGATTAGGCGACCACACCCGCAAGAACGCGGGCGCGCCACAACTCGGCCGGGTGTGTTCCGGCGGGAAGCCGTATTGCCCTTCCTGGGTGAAAAAATGCGCCCGCGAGGAAGCGGGGTCAAGGTGGAGCGCCCGCAGCGAAGCGAGGACGTACGACCTTGACGCCGGGGACGAGCGGCGCACGCTGGCGGCGAAGGAAGGTCAAAGGGGCCAAACCTCGTGACGCTCATTTTCGGGGCCGTCGCCAGGTGGGCATGGGCTTCGACACGAACACGCGCCCACTCGGGCTGATGAACCGCACCTCGGCCTGGGCATCGCCATCGAGCTTCCAGCCCAACTCGTGGACCCGGGAGTGGTGGCCGACGCAGAGCGTCAGAAGGTTCGACAGCGCCGTGGCGCCCTGATTGGAGACCCAGGTCACGTGGTGCACGTCGGTCACGCTGCGGCACGGGCAGCCCGGGAACCGGCACCCACCGTCCCGCCGGCGGATCTCAATTCGCTGCTGGTCGGTCGGGTCGCGTCCCAACGCTCTCTGGTCCAGAACGGCTCCATCCGGTGCGTCGAGCGACAGCGTGATGTCCGCGTCACAGGCGATCCGACGCGCCACCTCGGCCGAGATGGGCCCGGCGCCCTCAATCGTCGCGTGGCCATAACCGTCGCCGTGGAGCAGACGGTCCAGATCGGCGTGGACGATCACCGTCGCCCGGCCGGGCCGGAACACGGTGTCGTCCGAAGTGGCAGTGCTCCCCGCACCATCGGGTCGACCACGCACCCGTCCACCTTCGACACACAGCTCGACCAACGCGTCCGCACACCGGCTCTCGAATCGCTCGTAGTCGGGATCGCTGGTGGCCGGATGGTCGTGTCGACGTGCCCGGCTCCACAGCGCCGACTTGACCAGTGCATAGCCGTCCTTCGGCAGTCGCGCCCACAGCGAGCACTTCTCGTCGTTGAAGCGCACGCAGCGGCGCTGGAGCTCCGCCGCCGAGTCGTTCGCCGTCTGCCCCCTGGTCTCGGACACCAGCTGCGACGCCTGGCGCGGCGTCCATTGCTCGGCCTCCACGGCCAGCTCGGCATCGTTTTCCGTCGTGGCGATCTTCGCCAAGGGAGCGGCGACGTCCAAGGTGACCCGTCCCTGGCACACCGCGGCGGCCAGCGCCGGCAACAGGGGGAGACGCTCGGCCGCCGCAACCAGGCGCCGAGCCCGCGAGCCGCTGATGTGGAGCCGGGCCACCAGCCAGTCGGTCATGGACAAGGCGCCGTCCGCCCGCCAGCACTCCGCCCCTTTGAACTCGGCGATCTCGAGGACCAGTGCCCCTTCGTGCTGCGTAATGGCCCGCTGATGGTTGGCGATGCTCTCGGCCAGCTCCGCCGACCGGGGGTCGACGAAGTCGCGGCACAAGGGCCGACCCCGCCTCCTCTTGCCCCTCTCTCCGGCCCCTCGAGGCCGCTCAGCGCTTCCCACGGACAATGAACGGTCGCCCCCGGCACGGGCTGCGCGCCGGCAGGCGCTAGGGAAAGACGACCGTCTTGCTCCCGTTCAACAGCACCCGGTCCTCGAGATGCCACCGCAACCCGCGGGCCAGTACCGAACGCTCCACCTCTCGCCCCACTCGCTGGAGCTCCGCGACGGAGTCGCCGTGATCGATGCGCCGGGTGTCCTGCTCGATGATCGGGCCCTCATCGAGCTCCGCCGTCACGTAGTGGCACGTCGCCCCGATCAGCTTCACGCCCCGGTCAAAGGCCTGGTGGTAGGGCCGGGCACCGGCGAAGGACGGCAGGAAGGAATGGTGGATGTTGATGATCCGCCCCTCGCGCCCGGCACAGAACGACGCCGGCAGGACCTGCATGTACCGGGCGAGCACGATCACGTCGGCCCGCTCCTCCCCCAACAGGATTTCCATCTCTTCGAACGCGGCCGCCTTGGCGGCCGGCTCGGCCCCGACGGGGACGCATCGGAAGCGGACGCCGTGCCATTCGACCAGCCCACGAAGATCCTCGTGGTTCGAGATGACGCAGGTCATGTCGCACTCGAGTTCCCCGCTGCGCCATCGGTACAGCAGGTCGGCCACACAGTGGTCCTCCTTGCTGGCGAACAGCACGACGCGTTTCGGGTCGTCCGTGTCACTGAGCTTCCACTCCATGTGGAACTGGGACGCCACCGGCTCGAAGACCGCCGCCAGCTCGGGCGGCCCCAAGGCCGCCGGGAGGCTCTCGGCCACGATCTCGATCCGCAAGAAGAAGCGATCCGACGCCAGGTCGCCGTGCTGGGCGGCCTCGAGGACCGAGCCGCCGTGCCCCGCGATCAGCCCGGTGACGGCGGCGACGATGCCGACCCGATCGGGACAGGTGATGGTGAGGATGTAGCGACGCACCGGCGACCCCCTGAGTCGTGTGGCCGATTCTGACGCTCCCGGGGCCGGGAGGTCGGGCCCTAACCGAACAAGCCCCCGCCGTTGCGGTCCGGGCGGGCGGCACCGCCCGCACCACACGTCTCGGCAAAGAGCCGGTGCACGCGCCGATCGGCCGTGAGCTCGGGGTGAAAGGACGACGCCAGGACCGATCCGTGGCGCACCAGGACCGGAACACCGTCCAGCTCCGCCAGAACCTCCACGCCGTCGCCGACGGACACGACGAACGGAGCCCGGATGAAGACCGTGGGCAGCGGTGGGCCCTCGCCCGACCCGAGGACCACGTCGGCCTCGAACGATTGGCGCTGGCGCCCGTAGCCGTTGCGGCGCACGACCACATCGAGCGCCTCGAAGGTCCGCTGGTCCGCCCGCCCGTCGAGGACCTCCCGCGCCACGAGGATCAGGCCGGCACACGTGCCGAAGACCGGGAGCGCACCCAAGCGCGCCGCGATCGCCTCGAACAGGCCCGTCGACTGCAGCAACATCGACAGCGTGGTGGACTCGCCCCCCGGAATGATCAGTCCGTCGAGCGCATCGAGATCGCTCGGACGCTTGACGAGCCGTGATCGGGCTCCGACCTCGGCCAGCGCGGCGACATGCTCGCGGACGTCACCCTGCAGATTGAGCACCCCGACCAACGGCCCGGCGCCGGCTCCCTGCGGCAACGACAGCTCCGCTACCACCCCCGGTCGGCGAGATGCTCGCCGTACGCAGACTCCTCCAACCCGCGCATCGCCTCACCGAGACCACGCGACACCTTGGCCACG
>DASZMN010000055.1:0-26473 GCA_035551835.1 Acidimicrobiales bacterium
CCAGGCGCTCACCAAGGTGCTGCGCCGCACCGTCCTCTCGGCCCTCCTCGTCGGTGGCGTCGCCGTCGTCGTCACCGCGTTGCTCGGCTCCCTCTGGGGGGCGCTCGGGCTGATCATCGGGTTGGGCATGGCGATCGTCAACCTGCGGTTTCTCGACGCCGGCATCGCGAAGTTGAAGCCCGAGGGCGAGGTCAGCAACAAGGTGCTGCGCCGCGCCATGGGCACAAAGAGCGTGACGCGGCTCGGGATCATCACGGTGATCGCCGTCGGCCTGTTGCTCCTCAACGGCGCGTTGGGCATCGGCGCCGTGGCCGGTCTCGTCATCTTCCAACTGCTGTTCGTCCTCAACGTCGGACGCATCGTGATGTCCCAGGGGATCCAATGATCCGACCGTCGTACATGTTGGCCAGCGGGAACATCACCATCGGCAATCACCGTGGCGTGGTCCACGTCGCCGGGCTCACCATCGACCTCGACGTCGTGTGGACCACCCTGATCGCCGCCGGCATCGTGCTGGGTCTCGGGCTGCTCATGCGCCGCAAGGCCACCTCGGGCGTCCCCGGCAAGCTGCAGCTGTTCTGGGAGGTCCTGGTCGAGCAGGTTTCCGACCTGGCCGAGTCCGCCATCGGCCCCAGCGGCCGTCGCTTCGTCGGCCTGGGCGTCACGTTCTTCTTCTTCATCCTGATTTGCAACTGGCTGGCCTTCATCCCGAGCGGCGATCCGGGGGTCCTGGCTCCGCCGACCGGTGACGTCAACCTGCCGCTGGCGCTCGCGCTGATCGTGTTCTTCCTCGTGCACTACAACTCGGTGAAGGCCCGTGGGGTCGGCGGCTACTTCAAGCACTACGCCCAGCCCTACGCCGCGCTGACCCCGATCAATATCATCGAGGAGATCACCAAGCCGATCACGCTGACCTTCCGGCTCTTTGGCAACATCTTCTCAGGTGTCCTGATGATCGCCGTCATCGTGACGCTGATCCCGCCCTACGCCTCGTGGATCGGCCTCGCTATCTGGAAGCCCTTCGACGAGTTGTTCATCGGAGCGATCCAGGCCTTCATCTTCGCCCTGCTGACCATCATGTACATGGGCATGGCGACCGCTTCGGACGAAGCCCACTAGATCTCGACAAAGGAGAAAGAAAACAATGGCAGGAACAGTTGAAGGTTCGATACGGATCGCGGGTGCGCTCGTGGGTGGTGGTCTCGCTCTCGGCGGTGGCGCCATCGGCGCTGCGGTCGGTGACGGCCTGGCCGGTTCTCAGACCATCGCAGCCATCGCCCGCCAGCCCGAAATCGAGGCCAAGGCAAGGCAGTACTTCTTCCTGACGGTCGGTCTGGTGGAGGCCATGTACTTCATCAACCTCCTGTTCATGGTCGTGTTCGTCTACGTCTTTGCCGCCAAGAGCATCACGGCGTAGCAGCACTCATCACACCGTCCACGAGATAAGACCCGGAGATCGGGAACGACCATGACCACAGCAGGCATATTCCTACTGCCCAACGGCACGTTCTTCATTGAGCTCATCGTCTCCATCATCCTCATCCTCGCCGTCTACAAATGGGTGCTCCCACCCATCAACAAGGCGATGGAAGAGCGTCAGGAGAAGATCAGAACCTCGTTGGAGGCCGCCGACCAGGCGCGCGCCGATGCCGAGGCGGCGGACGATGAGCGCCGCAACGTCCTCGAAGAGGCGCGGCAGCAGGCGCGGGAGATCGTGTCCACCGCCAACCGCACGGCCGAGCAGGTCCGGACGGACGCGCAGGCGCGGGGGCAATCCGAGTACGAGCGCATCGTGGGCAACGCGGACGTCGAGATCGCGTTGGCCCGGCAGCGTGCCGTCGAGGAGGCAGCGTCCCGAATGGGCGAAGTGGTCATGGAGGTCGTCGAGCGCGTGATCGGGCGCGAGGTCAACCTCGAGGTGCACCGCGACCTGATCAACGAGGCGGTGACGGCGCTGCGCGACGAGCCCGACGGCGCCGCCGCGGGCGCCGGGTCGCGCTCGTGAACCCAGCCCTTCAGGGCTACTCCGCCGCCATTGCCGAGGCGGCCGGTTCCGACGCGCTCGCCGCGATCGCGGCCGACGTCGAGGCGATCGAACAGCTGGTGATGGCCAACCCGCAGCTGCGGGCGGCGTTGAGCGACACCGCGGTCGCCGGAACCTCCAGGCGGGCCGTGATGCTCGACCTGCTCGAGGGGAAGGTCTCCGCCGAGGCGCGTCGCGTCGCCGCCTACGCCTGCGGCGCAGTCGGCGCGCCCGAGGTGGCGTCCGCCCTGGGCTGGCTCGCCATGAGGATGCGGCACCTCGCGGAGGGACAAGACGACGAGCCCCCTCTGGGCCTCATGGCGTCGCGCCAGCGGGTGGCGGGCTATGCGTCCGCCGTGCACGAGGACATGTCCACCCAGGAGCTCGAGTCGCTCGAGGACGACCTCTTCCGCTTCGCTCGGATCGTCGCGGCGACGCCGCCGCTCCGATCCGCCCTGACCGATCGCGACCTCGAGGTGGACGCCCGGCAGGGCCTCGTCAGCCAGTTGCTCGAGGGCAAGGTTCCCGCTCCCACGCTGCGGCTGGTCCGCTACGTGGTCGCCGGCGGCCGGGCCCGAGATGTCGTGGGAACCCTCGACTTCCTCGTGGAGATCACGGCCAAGGCGCGGGGCTGGCGCATCGCCCGGGTCACTGCCGCGGCCCCGATCGACGAGTCGCAGCGCACCGCGCTCTCCGAGTCGCTGGGCACGCTGGCCGGTGCGCCGGTCGAGCTCCAGGTCGAGGTCGACGAGGCGTTGCTGAGCGGTGCGCGCATCCGCATCGGCGATCTGCAGGTGGACGCAACGACGCGGGGCCGGCTCGAAGCCCTGCGGGAGCATCTGACTCCGGCCGGTTGGGAGCCGGCGGGGTTCGGCCGACGGGCGCAAGGTTCTACGGATAACACAGAGGGAGCAAACTGATGGCAGAACTCACGATCGACGCCAGTGAGATCACCAGCGCGCTCGAGCGCCACGTCGAGGAGTACACGCCGGCGGTCGGGACCGAGCAGATCGGGCGCATCGTCGAGGTCGGCGACGGCATCGCCCGCGTATCGGGTCTGCCCGGCGCGGCGGTGAACGAGCTGCTCGAGTTCGAAGACGGCACCCTGGGCCTGGCCCTCAACCTCGACGAGGACACGATCGGTGCCGTCGTCCTCGGCGAGGTCGACAAGCTCGAGGAAGAGCAGACGGTCAAGGCCACGGGCCGGATCCAGACGGTCCCGGTGGGCGACGCCCTGCTCGGCCGCGTCGTCGACGCCCTGGGCCAGCCGCTCGACGGCAAGGGCCCCATCAACACGACCGAGACGCGCCGCATGGAGGTGCAGGCCCCGGGCATCGTGGGTCGCCAGCCCGTGAGCGAGCCGCTGCAGACCGGCATCAAGGCCATCGACGCCATGACCCCGATCGGCCGCGGCCAGCGCGAGCTGATCATCGGTGACCGCAAGACGGGCAAGACCACGGTGGCGGTCGACACCATCATCAACCAGGCCGGCCAGGGCGTGAAGTGCATCTACGTCGCCATCGGGCAGAAGAACTCGTCGGTGGCCCAGACGGTCGCCACCCTCGAGGCGCACAACTCGCTGGAGTACACGGTCGTGGTCGTCGCCTCCGCGGGCGATCCTGCGCCGTTCAAGTACCTCGCCCCCTACGCGGGCTGCGCCATGGGTCAGCACTGGATGGAGAACGGCGAGCACGCGCTGATCATCTACGACGACCTCTCCAAGCAGGCCGAGGCCTACCGCTCCGTCTCCCTCTTGCTCCGTCGGCCACCGGGCCGCGAGGCGTACCCGGGCGACGTGTTCTACCTGCACTCCCGCCTGCTCGAGCGCGCCGCCAAGCTCTCCGACGCCCGTGGCGGCGGCTCCATGACGGCGCTGCCCGTGATCGAGACGAAGGCCGGCGACATCTCGGCCTACATCCCGACCAACGTCATCTCCATCACCGACGGCCAGGTCTTCCTCGAGACCGACCTGTTCAACTCGGGCATCCGCCCCGCCATCAACGTCGGCAACTCGGTGAGCCGGGTCGGCAGCGCGGCGCAGGTGAAGGCCATGAAGAACGTGGCCGGCACGCTGAAGCTGGACCTGGCGCAGTTCCGCGAGCTCGAGGCGTTCGCCACCTTCGGCTCCGAGCTCGACCGGGTGTCGCAGGCGCAGCTCGACCGCGGCTACCGGCTGACCGAGCTACTGAAGCAGCCGCAGAACGCGCCGGTACCGGTCGAGGAGCAGGTGATCGCGATCTACGCCGGGACCAAGGGCTGGACCGACACGGTGCCGGTGAGCGAGGTGAGCCGCTTCGAGACGGAGCTGATCGAGTACCTCAAGGCGAACCACGCGTCGATCCTCGACGACATCCGTTCCAGCGGCGCCCTGCCCGACGAGGGCGAGATCGACAAGGCGCTGACGGCGTTCCTCCAGACGTTCGACACCGGGAAGGTCGACTGATCCATGGCCGGAGGCCAAGAACGCATTCTGCGGCGACGCATTCGCAGCGTGCAGTCCACGAGGAAGATCACCAAGGCGATGGAGCTCATCGCCGCCTCGCGGATCGTGCGCGCCCAGGCGCGCATCGCGGCGAACCGCCCGTTCCGCGACGGCATGGAGCGCGTGCTGCGGCTCACGGCTGCGGCCGATCCGCAGGCGGCCCGCAAATTGCTCGGCACGCCCGAGACGGTCCGCCAGGTCGGGATCCTCGCCATCGTGGGGGACCGCGGGTTGGCCGGCTCGTACAACTCCGGCGTGCTGCGGGCGACGGAGCGCCGGGTGGCCGAGCACAAGGCCAACGGCGCCGAAGTCAGGGTGTGGTCGGTCGGGAAGAAGGCGCCGTCGTACTTCCGTTACCGCGGCATCGAGATGGCCGAGTCCTTCACCGGCTTCGCCGACCGCCCCGAGTTCTCCGACGCCCGCACCGTGGCCGCCATCGTGGCGGCGCCGTTCGTGGCCGGTGAGGTCGATCTCGTCGAGATGATCTCCACCCGGTTCATCTCGGGGGGCACCCAACGCGTCGAGCGCCTGCAGCTCCTCCCGCTACCCCTCCCGGAGGACGATGAAGAGGCCATCGCGACCGAGGACCCGAAGCTGGAGGGGTATACCGAGTTCGAGCCCGAACCGGAGAAGCTGCTCGTGGAGCTGGCGCCCCGCGCGCTCGAGGCCGAGATCTTCGCCGCGTTGCTCGAAGGGTCGGCCTCGTTCTTCACCGCCCAGCAGCGGGCCATGGCGGCGGCCACCGAGAACGCGGACGAGCTCGTCCGCACCCTGACGCGCGTCATGAACCGCGCCCGCCAGGACGCCATCACGACCGAGATCATGGAAATCGTCGGCGGAGCCGAGGCGCTCCGCCAATCGAAGGGAGCTTGACCGAATGACCACCACCGCAACTTCTGAGGCCGCGGCGGGGACGACACGCGAGGAGGGCCGCGTGGTCGCCATCGCCGGCCCGGTGATTGACGTCGAATTCCCACCGCACGCCTTGCCCGAGATCAACTACGCCGTCGAGTTCGACATCGAGCTCGACGGCGAGAAGAACGTCGTCACGGCCGAGGTCGCCCAGCAGATCGGCGACGGTCGGGTCCGCTGCATCTGCATGCAGCAGACCGACGGCCTCATCCGCGGCGCCGCCGTGCGGAACCTGGGCCACGGCATCTCCGTCCCCGTCGGCAACGCCGTGCTGGGCCATGTGTTCAACGTGCTCGGCGAGCCGCTCGACACCGACACGATCGGGACGCCCGACGACCACTGGGAGATCCACCGCAGCGCGCCGGCGTTCGACCAGCTCGAGGCGCGGGCAACGATGTTCGAGACCGGCATCAAGGTCGTCGACCTCCTGGAGCCCTATGTGCAGGGTGGCAAGATCGGCCTCTTCGGCGGTGCCGGCGTGGGCAAGACCGTCATCATCCAGGAGATGATCCACCGGGTCGCCCAGCAGCACGGAGGTGTCTCGGTGTTCGCTGGTGTCGGCGAGCGCACCCGTGAGGGCACCGACATGTGGATCGAAATGCAGGAGTCGGGCGTCATCGACAAGGCGGCCCTCGTCTACGGCCAGATGGACGAGCCCCCCGGCGTCCGCCTGCGCGTCGGCCTGGCCGCACTCACCATGGCGGAGTACTTCCGTGACGTGCAGAACCAGGACGTGCTGCTCTTTATCGACAACATCTTCCGCTTCGTCCAGGCTGGCTCCGAGGTCTCGACGCTGCTGGGCCGCATGCCTTCGGCGGTGGGCTACCAGCCCACGTTGGCCGACGAGATGGGCGAGCTGCAAGAGCGCATCACCTCGACCAAGGGCAAGTCGATCACCTCGCTGCAGGCCGTGTACGTGCCGGCGGACGACTACACCGACCCGGCGCCGTTCACGACGTTCACCCACCTCGACGCCACGACGGAGCTGTCCCGTCAGATCGCGGCGCTGGGCATCTACCCAGCGGTGGACCCGCTGGCATCGACGTCGAACATCCTGGCGCCCGAGATCGTCGGCGACCGGCACTACGCCGTGGCCCGGCGGGTACAGGAGATCCTCCAGCGCTACAAGGAGCTACAGGACATCATCGCCATCCTCGGCATGGACGAGCTGTCCGAAGAGGACCGGGTGACGGTGAACCGGGCCCGCAAGGTGCAGCGCTTCTTGTCGCAGCCGTTCTTCGTGGCCGAGGTCTTCACCGGCGTGCCCGGGATCTTCGTGCCGATCGACGAGACGGTGGAGTCCTTCGAGGCGCTGGCCAACGGCGACCTGGACCACGTGCCCGAGCAGGCGTTCCTCAACGTCGGCGGCGTCGAGTCGGTGCTCGAGAAGGCCAAGAAGCTCGAGGCCGAGGCCGGGTAGTGGCGGACGAGATCTTCGGCGTCGAGGTCGTCACGCCCGAGCAATCCCTCTACGCGGGCGGCGCCCGTTCCGCGGTGCTGGCCACCTCGGACGGCGCGCTGACCGTGCTCGACGGGCACACTCCGCTCGTCGGCGACGTCGTGCCCTGCGAGCTGAAGCTCGAGCAGGCCGACGGCCCGCTACTGCGCTTCGCCGTGCACGGCGGGTTCCTCCAGGTCGACACGAGCCCCGGCGCGGCCGAGGGCCTGGCCGAGGGCGACGGCCCCCTGCCGGGGCTCTCCACCCGGGTGACCATCCTGGCCGGGATCGCCGAGCTGGCCGACGAGATCGACGTGAGCCGCGCCGAGCAGGCTCGTGACGCCGCGACCCAGCGGGTGACCGAGCTGCGCTCCGGGCGGGGCACCCAGAGCGGCGCCGGCGCCGGGGGCGAGGAGATCGAGGTCGACGTCGAGATGGTCGAGGCCCAGGGTTCGCTGGAGCGGGCCGAGCTTCGGCTGGCGGTCGCCGCCGGCGAGGCGTAGGCGCACAGGCTCGGAAGCGGAGCGGGACCGCTGGCCCGTTGCCCCAACGGGCGCGCCAGGCCCGGCAGACCCGGCAGGCCCGACGGACCCGGCAGACCCGACGGACCTACGAGAACGAGATCGAGCTGAACTCGGCGAGCTTCTTCAGCGCGTGACTGGCGTCGATCTTGCGCAGCGTGCCCGACTTGGAGCGCATCACCAGCGACTGGGTCGTGGCGCCGAACTCGTGGTACTGCACGCCCTGGAGCAGTTCGCCGTCCGTGATGCCGGTGGCGGCGAAGAAGCAATTGTTCCCCTGCACCAGGTCGTCGGTCTTGAGCACGCCGTCGAGGTTGTAGCCGGCCTCGAGCGCGGCGGTCCGCTCGGCCTCGTCGCGGGGGTAGAGCCGGCCTTGGATCTCGCCGCCCATGCACTTGAGGGCCGCTGCGGCCAGGACGCCCTCGGGCGTGCCGCCGATGCCGAACAGGATGTCGGTGCCCGCACCGGGCCAGCCGGTCGAGATGGCGCCGGCCACGTCGCCGTCGGTGATCAGGCGGATGCGGGCGCCGGTCTGGCGCACCTCGGTGATGAGGTCGCTGTGCCGCGGGCGGTCCAGGATGACCGCGGTCAGGTCGCGGACGGGGCGGCCCAGCGCCTCGGAGAGGGCGTGCATGTTCTCGGTCGGCGTGCGGCGGATGTCGCAGGCGCCGATGGCGCGGGGCCCGACGGCGAGCTTCTCCATGTAGACGCAGGGGCCGGGGTCGAACATGGCGCCTCGCTCGGCCACGGCGATCACCGCCAGCGCGCCGTTGCGGCCCTGCGCCGTCAGCGTCGTGCCGTCGATCGGGTCGACCGCGATGTCCGTCATCGGCGGCGTGCCGTCGCCGATCTTCTCCCCGTTGAAGAGCATCGGGGCATTGTCCTTCTCGCCCTCGCCGATGACGACGATGCCGTCCATCGGGACGGAGGCCAAGACGGTGCGCATCGCCTCCACGGCGGCGCCGTCGGCCCCGATCTTGTCGCCCCGTCCCATCCAGCGGCTCGCCGCCATGGCCGCCGCTTCGGTCGTGCGCACGAGATCCATGGCGAGGTTGCGATCGGGGGCCTGGCGGGGCGTCTGGGGCGTCACCACGGCAGTGACCATAGTGGGTGGCGGATCGCCGACTGGGGGTCGTGGGGTCGTCCAGCGGCGATACTTGAGGTCGTGCAGCGGGACAGCGACCAAATCGTCGTCGAGGCGGGCGGCCCGTTGTCGGGGACCGTCACCGCAGGCGGGGCGAAGAATTCGGCGCTCAAGCTCATGGTGGCCTGCCTGCTCGCCGAGGGGCGCTCGGTGCTCTCCAACGTGCCGTGCATCAGCGACGTCGACACCATGGCCGAGGTGCTGCGGGGGTTGGGCGCCGGGATCGAGCGGCTGGAGAACGGCGACCTTGCGATGACGAGCCCGGCCGGTGGGTTGGTGCCCGAGGCGCCGCCCGAGCTGTTCGACAAGATGCGCGCCTCGGTCGTGGTGTTGGGCCTGTTGCTGGCCCGCTGCGGCACGGTGCGCATGCCGCTGCCCGGCGGCGACGACTTCGGCGACCGCCCCATCGACTTCCACATCAACGGGCTCACCGCCATGGGCGCGCGGTTCGAGTCGTCGCACGGCGAGGTGCGCGGCACGGTGCCGGGCGGCCGGCTGGTGGGGGCGCGGGTCGTCCTGGAGTATCCGAGCCACACGGCCACCGACAACCTGCTGATGGCGGCCGCGCTGGCCAAGGGCACGACCGTGATTGAGAACGCGGCCAAGGAGCCCGAGGTGGCCGACCTGGCCTCGATGCTGACTTCGATGGGCGCGGTCGTGCGCGGCGCCGGCACGTCGCGGATTGAGGTCGAGGGCGTCGAGTCGCTGCGCCCGGTGCGGCACGCCGTCGTGCCCGACCGGGTGGTGGCGGCGACCTTCCTGGCCGCCGTGGGCATGGCCGGCGGCGACGTCACCATCTCCGACGCCCGGCCCGAGCACATGGAGATGCTGCTGCGCAAGGTCGGCCAGATGGGCGTGGCCACCTCGTTCGGCCCCGACGGCCTGCGGGCGTCCTCGGACGGCCAGCTGATGTCGGCCGACGTGGCGACGCTGCCCTACCCCGGCGTGGCCACCGACTACTCGCCGCTGCTGGTCGCGATGCTCACGGTCGCCGGCGGGGTCGGGATCCTGACGGAGAACCTCTTCTCGGGCCGCTTCCGCTACGTCGAGGAGCTGCGGCGCATGGGCGCCGACATCCGCACCGAGGGGCATCACGCCGTGGTCCGGGGCGTGCCGAAGCTCTCCGGCGCGGCGGTGCGGGCGCCGGACATCCGCGCCGGCGTCGCCCTGGTGCTGGCCGGGCTGGTGGCCGAGGGCGAGACCGTCGTGGGCGGGGCCCACCACATCCGGCGCGGCTACGAGGACCTGGTCGCTTCCCTCTCCACGCTCGGCGCCCGGGTGGGTCGCCGATGAGCCCGTCGTCCACGTCCCGCTCTTCGTCGCCTCCGCCGACACCGCCCTCGCCCGGGCCCCGGCCGCCGCTGCCGACGGAGCCGGCACCGCTGCTGGAGCTCGCCCGCGCCGGCGACCGCGTGGCCCTGGCGCGGCTGTTGTCGTACATCGAGCGCGGGGGAGAGACCGCGACCGCCGTGGCCGAGCTCGCGTACC
Source organism: Acidimicrobiales bacterium (assembly GCA_035551835.1). Taxonomy (GTDB): domain Bacteria; phylum Actinomycetota; class Acidimicrobiia; order Acidimicrobiales; family RAAP-2; genus Bog-473. Next base: position 10,009 of record DASZMN010000055.1, read on the forward strand.
GCTCCGACGTCCCCTATACGCTCGGTCTCACCGGCGCGCCCGGCGCGGGGAAGTCGACGCTGACCGACGGCCTCATCACCGCAGTGCGCGGCGGCTGGCCGGCGCTCGACGGGTCGGCGGGCGGGTCGGCGGGCGGGTCGGCGGGCGGGTCCGACGACGGGTCGTGGGCCGAGCCCGAGCCGGTGCCCCAGGTCGCCGTGCTGGCGGTCGACCCGACGTCGCCGTTCAGCGGCGGGGCCATCCTCGGCGACCGCGTGCGCATGGGCCAGCACGCGCTCGACCCCACCGTCTTCATCCGTTCCATGGCCACGCGCGGGCACCTGGGCGGCCTGTCGCTGGCGGTGCCCGACGCGGTCCGCCTCCTCGGCGCCGCCGGCATCGGCGTCGTGATCGTCGAGACGGTCGGCGTCGGCCAGATGGAGGTGGAGATCGCGTCGGCGGCCGACACGACGGTGGTCGTCGTCACCCCGGGGTGGGGCGACTCGATGCAGGCCAACAAGGCCGGCCTCCTCGAGGTGGCCGACGTCTTCGTCATCAACAAGGCCGACCGCCCGGGCGTGCGCGAGGCGAGGCGAGACCTGGAGCAGATGCTGGACCTCGCCCGGCCCGGCGCGTGGCGCCCCGAGATCGTGGACACGACGGCCACCGCGGCCGAGGGCGTGGACCTGCTCTGGCACACGGTGGCGCGCCACCGGACCCACCTGCTGAGCTCGGGCCAGCTGACGACGCGGCGGGCCGACCGCCTCTCGCTCGAGCTGCGCCGGGTCCTGCTGGCGCGCACCGAGGTGCACATCGACGAGCTGGTGGCGAGCGAGGAGTTCGCCACCGCCGTCAAGGCGCTGACGGCGGGCGAGCTCGATCCGTATCAGGCCGCCGACCGCCTGCTCGCCGACTGACCACGCCAGCGGTCTCAGGCCGCGCGTCGGCGGAGCGTGGCCCCCAGCGCTCTTGTGCCGACCTCCCACATGTTGTCGACCACGTTGATCGTGACCCCCGGTGGGACGATCTCGTCGATGCCGTCGAGCAGGTCGTCTGACAGTGCGATGCCGTCTGCGGCCAGGTAGCCGTCCAGATGCTCCATGGTGCGCGGACCGATGATGGTGGAAGTCACCGCTGGGTGTCGGACGGCAAACGCGACCGCCAACTGGACGAGCGTCAGCCCGGCCTCGTCGGCGAGCGCACCAAGTGCGTCAGCGGCGTCAAGCTTCGCCGCATTCTCCGGGTTGCTCGCGTCGAAGCGCCCGGGCCAGCGCTGCAATCGAGCGGCGGAACCCGGACCACTGATCTCGCGTCCCTTGCGGTAGTTGCCGGACAACCAGCCACTGGCCAACGGGCTGTAGGCCAAGACGCCCATCCCGTAGCGCTGGCAGGTTGGCAGCACGTCGTACTCGATCGCACGGGTCAGCAGGGAATAGGGAGGCTGTTCGGTGCGAAATCGTTCGTGACCGCGGCGATCGGCGACCCATTGAGCCTCGACGATCTGAGAGGCGGGAACCTTCGACGCGCCGAGGGATCGGATCTTTCCGGCGTGCACGAGGTCGGACAGAGCGCCGAGCGTCTCGTCGATGTCGGTGGTGGGATCGGGAACGCCCACTTGGTAGAGGTCGATCCAGTCGGTGTGGAGGCGGCGAAGCGAGCCCTCGATCGCTTCGGTGATCCACCGCCGCCCCGCGCCGCCATGGTTGGGGTCGTGATCCATCGGAAGGCCGAACTTGACCGCCAGCACCACCTTGTCGCGCCGCCCGCCGGTCAACGCCTTGCCCAGGATGACCTCGGATTCACCGGCGGAATAGCCGTCAGCGGTGTCGATGAAGTTGATCCCGGCATCGAGCGCTCTGTGGACGATCCGGACGGCATCGTCATGATCGCTGTTGCCAAAGGCGCCGAGCATCATGGCACCCAGGCACAGCTGGCTCACCGAGAGGCCGGTGAGCCCGAGAGGTCGGTATTCCATCTCTTGTTCCCTTCTTCTACGGCCACGAGGCGGTCCGCGGCGACCCGAGCAGGATCGGATGGTCATAAATGGAGACCCTGTCCGTTTCACTCTAACGACTAGCGGATAGCCTGTCCACTTAATTCTGTGACTCCTGGACCGAATCCATCGCCCGCGAGACGCGCCGACGCCGCGCGCAACCGCGCCAAGATCCTGGCGGCCGCCCGGACCGCCTTCGCCGGCTCCGCTGCCGGCTCCGACTCCGATACCCACACCGAGGTCTCGATGGCCGAGATCTCACGACGCGCCGGGGTCGGCATGGCCACGCTCTACCGCAACTTTCCCGACCGCCGTGAACTGCTCGAAGCCCTCTACACCGACGAAGTTGACGCCATCTGCGAGGCGACCGTGACAACCGCCGGCGAGACGCCCGGAGCGGTACTCATCGCTTGGCTCCACCGGTTCTTCGCCTTTTCGAACAGCAAGCGCCATATAGCGGCCGAGCTGCTGACCCACGGGGACAGCAGTAACCCTGTCTTCGGCGAGAGCCGCGCCCGGGTACTGGATGCCGGCCGTCCCCTCCTCCTTGCCGCACAACGCGCGGGCGAAATTCGCCGAGACCTCACCCTCGAACAGATACTCGACCTGATCGTCGCCATCGCAAGGATCCGCGGCGCTCCGAGCTACCTCGAGCCGATCCTCCAGACAGCGCTGGACGGCTTCTCTCTCCCAACCGATCCGGAGCCAACGTAAACATCCGGTGCGCAGCGCAGCCTCATCACCGACGCGCACAGCACGGCAAGACAGAGCCCGGTTCGGCTCCTCCAACGGCGGTGCGGCGACCCCGTCCGGCCGCCGGACCGGGTCCGGGGGGCCGGGGCGGTCGCCTGTCCGGAAAGGCCGCCAGGTCAGGTACGGTTCGGCCATGGCCGAGACGTTCGTGACCGTGGAGCGCCAGCCCGACGGCGTGGCCCTGGTGCGCCTGGACCGCCCCAAGGCCAACGCGCTGTCGGCCGCCGTCCTGAGCCAGCTCGAGGCCGCGGCGAACGACCTGCACGACGACCCGCCCGGGGCCGTGGTGCTGTGGGGCGGGCGGCGGATCTTCGCCGCCGGGGCCGACATCGTCGAGCTGGAGGGCATCGGGGCCGGGGCCGTGGGGGCGAACTTCGCCGCCGCGCTCGGCGCGCTGGCCTCGGTGCCGCGGGCGACCATCGCGGCGGTGAACGGGTTCGCCCTCGGGGGCGGGCTCGAGCTGGCGCTCGCCTGCGACTTCCGGGTGTGCGCCGAGGACTCGAAGTTCGGGTTGCCCGAGGTGCTGCTCGGTGTGATCCCCGGCGGCGGCGGGACGCAGCGCCTGCCCCGCTTGATCGGCTCGTCGCGGGCGAAGGAGATGATCATGACCGGCCGCCAGGTGCGGGCCGAAGAGGCCCACGCCATCGGGCTGGTCAACCGCGTCGTGGCGCCCGACTACGTCCACGAGGCGGCGCTGGCCTGGGCGGCCGAGCTCGCCGCCGGACCGGTCCTGGCGCACGCCTTCGCCAAGGACGCGGTGGACCGCGGGCTCGACGCCACGCTGGGCGACGGCCTGGGCATTGAGCGGGGGGCGTTCGCCGCCGCCGGCCGGACGCAGGACGCGGCCATCGGCATCCGCTCGTTCAGCGAGAACGGCCCGGGCAAGGCCACCTTCGTCGGGCGGTGAGCGGGTGAGCTCGCCGCCGATCCCCGTCAGCTCCAGCGAGGGCGCCTTCGACCCCTCGGTCCGCTGGTTCCAGCACGCCGTCTTCTACGAGGTGCTGATCCGCGGGTACAACGACGCCAACAACGACGGGACCGGGGACCTGCGGGGGCTGCGGGCGAAGCTCGACTACATCGAGTGGCTCGGGATCGACTGCATCTGGCTGCTCCCGTTCTATCCCTCGCCGATGCGCGACGGCGGCTACGACATCAGCGACTTCTTCAACGTCTCGCCCGACTACGGCAGCATCGGCGACCTCGTCGCGTTCTTGGAGGACGCGCACCGCCGCGGCATCCGCGTCGTCGCCGACCTCGTGATGAACCACACGAGCGACGAGCACCCGTGGTTCACCGAGTCGCGCTCGTCGCGCGACAACGCCAAGGCCGACTGGTACGTGTGGAACGACGACGACCAGAAGTGGCCCGACGCACGGGTCGTCTTCACCGACGTCGAGCGGTCCAACTGGACGTGGGACGACACCCGCCAGCAGTACTACTGGCACCGCTTCTACCACCACCAGCCGGACCTCAACTACGACAACCCCGAAGTGGCCGACACGATGATCGACCTCGTGCGGTTCTGGCTCGACCTCGGGTTCGACGGCTTCCGGCTCGACGCCGTGCCGTACCTCTACCAGCGCGACGGGACGTCGGGCGAGCACCTCCCCGAGACGCACGCGTTCATCAAGCGCATCCGCAAGCAGATCGACGCCGACTACCCGGGAAGGATCCTCCTGGCCGAGGCGAACGGCTGGCCGAGCGACGTGGCCGACTACTTCGGTGACGACGACGAGTGCCACCTGTGCTTCCACTTCCCGCTGATGCCCCGGCTCTTCATGGCGGTGCGGCGCGAGCAGCGGTACCCGATCACCGAGATCCTGGCCCAGACCCCGGTCATCGACGGCGCCTCGCAGTGGGCCATCTTCCTGCGCAACCACGACGAGCTCACACTCGAACAGGTGAGCGAGGAGGAGCGCGACTACCTCATCGCGGAGTACGCCAAGGACCCGCGGATGAAGCGGCACATGGGGATCGGGCGCCGCCTCGCCCCGCTGCTCGACAACGACCGCCGGACGGCCGAGCTCCTCTACGCCCTGATCCTGTCGCTGCCCGGCAGCCCGGTCATCTACTACGGCGACGAGCTGCTCATGGGCGACAACATCTATCTCGGCGACCGTGACTCGGTGCGCACGCCGATGCAGTGGTCGCCCGACCGCAACGGCGGCTTCTCGCAGGCGGACTTCGCGCAGCTCTACCTGCCGCCGCTCATGGACCCGGTCTACGGCTTCACCGCGCTCAACGTCGAGGCCCAGCTGCGCAACCAGGGGTCGTTCCTCCACTGGCTGCGGCGCATGCTGACCGAGCGGCGCGCCCTGCCCGTGATGGGCGTGGGCGAGATGGAGGTGCTGCCCTGCGCCAACCCCTCGGTCCTGGCCTACGTGCGCTCGGGCGAGGTGGCCGACATCCTCACCACGCCGCCGGCGAAGGGGCCGTCGCTCGGCGAATCGATCGACGACGGCCTCGACTGGGGCCGCTCGACCGTGCTCGCCCGCACCGTCCCCGCCGGCAACGAGAGCGAGGCCGACGAGGTCGTGCTCCGCCACCAGGCCGTGCTGTGCGTCCACAACCTCAGCCGGTTCGCCCAGCCGGCGGAGCTGGCGCTGGCCAAGTGGGCCGGCTCGACGCCCTACGAGGTGCTCGGGCGCGTCCCGTTCCCGAGCATCAGCGAAGAGCCGTACACGATCACGCTGCCGCCCTACGGGATCCTGTGGTTCGACCTGGTGCCCGAGGAGCGACCGGTGCCGGAATGACCGACGGGCGCGACCAAGCACTGCGCACGCTCACCGAAGCGTGGCTGGGACTGCGCCAGGTCGCGCCGGAGACGCCGCCGGCGATCGTGCGCACCGAGGTCCTGCGCCCCGGGCGCCCCGGCCTGCTCGACGTGGTGGCCGAGGTGGAGGGTCGCCTGGCCCATTTCGTCGTCGGGCTGCGCGGCGTCGCCGACGAGCAGCACTTCCTCCGCTCGGGCGAGGAGGCCGCGCTCGGTCTCCTCGACGACGAGGCGGGCCTCGCCGTGTGCACCGACGCGTTGCGCGACGCGCAGCTGGCGCCGCTGGTGCTGGCGACGGTCCGCGGCAGCGAGCCGCGTCCCGGGCCGGTCGCCGTGCTGCGCGACGACGACGACGCCACGGTGCTCGACTGCGGGGACCGCGGCGACCTCATGGTCTTCCCGTGGCTCTCCGACACGCCGCGGCCCGACGTCGACTTCATGATGGCGCTCGACCAGGCGGGCTTCAACCACGTGGCCGCACCGCTCGTCCGCTGGGTGGCCGACGGTCGCGACCTGGGCGTGGTGCAGGAGCCGCTGGCCGACCGCTCGGGCGGCTGGGCCCTCGCGCTCACCTCGCTGCGCGACTTCTACGCCTCGGGGGGCGTGCCCGAAGAGGCGGGCGGCGACTTCGGCACCGAGGCGCGCGCGCTCGGGGTCATGACGGCCCGCCTGCATCTCGCGCTCGACCGCGCCTTCCTGCGGCACCACGAGATGGTGGCCGACTGGGTCGACGAGGCCGAGGCCACGGTCGCCAAGTCCGATCCCGCGCTGCTCGAGGCGCCCGGGGTCCGCGAGCTCGTCAAGGGACTGCACGAGTCCGAGGTGCGGCTCCCGGTGCTGCGCACACACGGCGACCTGCAGCTCACCCGCACGGCGCGCACGGACCAGGGGTGGGTGCTGAGCGACTGCCGCCCCGGCGGCGTGCTGGCGGGTGAGGCCGCACCGGGCCGGCGCTCACCGCTCGGCGACGTGGCCGACCTGCTGTGGTCGCTGCACCGGGCCAGCACGACGGCGGCGGCCGAGCGCGACCCGACGGGCCGCCTGGGGCTGGAGCCGCTCGGCCAGGCCTGGGAGACCCGGAACCGCCGCGCCTTCATGAGCGGCTACCTCAACACACCGGGCATCGCGGGCCTGGTCGGACCCGACCGTGACCTGGTCCGGCGCCTGGTGTCGCTCCTCGAGCTCGCCCGCTCGGTGCGCGGCGACGGCTGAGGCTGACCCGCCGGCCGGGCCCCGCCCGGCCGGGCCGGTTTTCAGACCGCCAGCGCCGACGCCGGGACCCGCAGGGTCTCGGCCGCCTCCTCGGGCGAGATCACGTTGATCGCCACGCCGGTCCCCAACTCGAACCCGGCGGTGGTCGTCGCCTTCGGCCAGATGTGGGCGTGCCAGTGGTACGGCTCACCCACCCGGTACGGCGCCGAGTGGAACACGACGTTGTAGGCGACGTCACCCACGGACTCGCGCAACCGCAGCAGCACCTGCCGGAGCCCCTCGCCGACAGCGACGAGGTCCTCGGTCGAGCTGCGGTGCAGATGCGGGTGGTGCTCGCGCGGCATCACCAGCATCTCGTAGGGGACCGCGCTCCAGAACGGGCAGACCACCACGGCCCGGTCGCTGGCGTAGATCACGCGCGCGCCCGAGTCCTCTTCCGCCTCGATCGTGGTGCAGAGCAGGCACGAGCCGACGAAGCGGGCGAAGCGCGCCTGCTCCTCGGCCAGCTCGCGCGGGATGAAGGACATCCCGAGCAGCTGGCCGTGCGGGTGCTCGAGCGACGCGCCGGCCTCGCGCCCGGAGTTCACGATGGCCTGGGTGTAGCGGAGGTTCGGCTGCGACGCGTGCTCCTCGAGCCGGTCGCGCAGAGCGGCCATGACGAGCTCGACCTGCTCGGCGCTCAGCTCGCCCAGGGTCGAGTCGTGCTCGGGCGAGAAGATGAGGATCTCGTGGATCCCGCCGGCCGTCGCCTGGGTGAACACGGGGCCCCGGTTGGCCACCACGAACGGCTCGTCACCCTCGAAGGCGGGATACTTGTTGGGCACCACCCGCACCAGCCAGCGCCCCGTCGGCCCGTAGGTCTCGAGCGCCGGCGGGGTGTCCTCCTCGTTGCCCGGGCAGAAGGGGCAGGGCCGGCCCAGCGGGTCGGGCAACTCGGGCGAACGGGTGACGAAGTCGTAGGGCCGCTCGGAGCGGCCCGGGCTCACGACGACCCAGCGGCCGGACAACGGATCGAGGCGTAACTGGTTCATGAGTGCACTCTCTTGGGCGCCGCCTGGATCACCGACATCGCAAATAGCCTCGTACTCTTCTCGTGACCTCTACGGTACAGGTTTCGATGCCCGCGCTGGCACCACCGTCGCGGGACCGTCACCGGAGCCACAACCGGGGTCGACGCGGGCAGAGGAGAACAGGTCGGGCATGCACAACCAGCCGAGCGGTGCGGCATTCGACGTCGTGTTGCTGCTCCACGTCGCCTGCGCCGTCGCCGGGATCGTGACCGTCGCCACGGCGGCGGCGACCGCCCGGCGGCTGGGCCGCCTCGCCCGCACGGACGTCGCGCTGCCCGAGCCCCTGCGCCGCTACTTCCGGCCCGGGGTCAACTGGGCCGGCCGCACCATCTACGGGATCCCGGTGTTCGGCTTCGCGCTGGTCGCCATGAGCCGGGGCGCCTACGCGCTCGGCGACGGCTGGGTGCTGGGCGGGCTGGCGCTCTTCGTCGCCCTCGCGCTCGTCGCCGAGGGTGTCCTGTGGCCCACCGAGCGTCGCCTCCAACACGCCGTGGCGGCGGCCGGCACCCCCGCCGCCGGGCCGGGCGGCGGACACGCGGGCGAGCCGGTGCTGGCGGCCGACGCCGCGCGCATGGAGCGGGCGGCGCTCGGCGCGCTCGTGCTCCTGGTCGCCGCGACCGTCCTCATGGTCGCCCAACCCTGAGCGGCCGCAGCGTCCCAACTCCCTCGGCAGCCTCAGCAGATGGTGGCGATGATCTGCCCGTAGCCGTCGTGCCCCGGCGCGGGGCCGTAGCCGGGCGCCACGTGGACGACGACGAGATGCTTGATGTTGCCGTACTCGGTCGAGCCCGACTGGTAGGTGGAGGTGGACACGACGACCACCATGTTCACCGGGACGGTCGACGGCGGCCCCGAGCTGTTGCCGGGATCCGACGTCCAGTTCGCGCCGCACGCATAGCTCGGTACGTTGTCGATGTACCCCTTCATGGAGGCCGGCGAGTTGTTGACGCCGCTGAACACGTTCTGCTTCCACAGCTGCGAGCCCCAGAAGTTCACCGTGGCGGCGCTCGGCGCGGCCGAGACGTCGCCTACCAGGAAGCCGCCGCCGCCCGAGGGCGGTGACGCCGTCGTCACGGTGCTCGAGGCGCCGGCGGGCCGGTAGTAGGGGTCCCCGGCGAAGCGGACCGAGACCGGCGCCGATCCTGCGATCTGCTGGCTCGAGACGCTGGCGAGGGTGCAGCTGGCATTCCCCAGGGCGTTCGTGACGCCCGTGCAGGTCTGGGCCGTGGTGCCCGTGCCGAGCGTCATCAGGACCGCCCGGCCGCCGAGCGCCGTGGCCGCCGTCGGGTCGTCCGTCGTGAGGTGGGCCGACATGGTGAACGGCATGCCGTTCACGGCGAGGGACCCACCGGTGTAGGTGATGGCGGTCTCCTCGAGGGTCACGACGAAGCTGTTCGAGCCCGTGCTCGACAGCAGCTGCGGTGCCCGCGACGTATCGCCGCCGAACGTGGCGGTCAGCGTGTAGGTCCCCGCCGGCTCGTTCGGCGTGATGGTGCACGACGCCACGCCCTTGGCGTTCGTGATGCCCGTGCACGACTGCGATCCGTTCAGGGTCAACGTCACCGGCTCACCCGCGACGACGGCCCCGTTGTAGGCGGTGAGCGTGGCCGACACCGTGTACGCGTCGGCGAAGTCGCTCGTGCCCGCGCCGACCGTCAGCCTGGTCGGGGTCAGGACGGTCGCCGTGGTGCTCGTCGTGGACGGCTGGTAGTACGTGTTGTCCCCGCCGTACGTGGTCGTGACGACGACCGTGCCGGAGGACTGGGTGACCGACGGCACGGTGCAGCTCGCGTGCCCGTTGGCGTCGGTGGTGCCGGTGCAACTCTGCGCCGAGCCGCCCGAGCCGATGGTGAACGTCACCGTGCTGCCCGCCACGTCGGTCCCCGGGGTCGGCTCACTGGTGGTCAGCACCCCCGACAGGGTCGTCGGCTGGCCGTTGGTCACCGTCGTCGGGCCCGTGTAGGTCACCGTCGTCGGCGCGGGCGTCACCGTGAAGGTGGTCGTGGCATCGCTCGGCAGCAGCTGCGGGCCGGTCGCCGTGTCGCCGGGGAACGACCCCGACAGCGAGTAGGTCCCGGACGGCTCGGTGGGCGTCACCGCGCACGTGGCCACGCCGTTGGCGTCCGTGGTCGCCGTGCACGTCTGCGCGCCGTTGACCGTCAACGTCACGGGCTCGCCGGGCACCGGCTGGTTGGTGTAGGTGTTCACCAGCGTCCCCGTGACCGGCGTCGACCCGTCGTAGACGCCGGTGGTCGGGTTGACGGTCAGCTGCGTTTCCTCGGGCAGGTTCACCGTCGACGATGCGCTCGCGGTCTGGTAGTCGGGGTCGCCGCCGAAGGTGTCGGTGACCGGGATGGGCCCGGGTGCCTGGCTGACCGAGGCGATGGTGCAGGCGGCCGTGCCCGTGGCGTCCGTCACCGCCGCGCAGGTCTGGGCGCTGGGGCCCGAACCGAGCACGAAGGTGACGGCCCGGCCCGCGATCGGCGTCCCGAGTCCCGGGTCGTCGGTGGTCAGCACGCCGGACAACGGGAGCGGTTGCCCGTCGTGCGCGATCGACGGGCCGGTGTAGGTCAGCGCCGTCTCCTCCAGGGTGACGACGAAGTTCGACGATCCGTTCGACGGCATCAGCTGCAGCGCCTGTGCGGCGTCACCGGCGAAGTTCCCGGTGAGCGGATAGGTCGCCGCCGGCTCGCCAGGTGTGATGCTGCACGACGCCGTGCCGGTGGCGCTCGTCGTGGCGGAGCACGACTCGTTGCCGTTCAGGCTCAGCGACACTTGCTCGCCCCCGATGGGCTGGTTGGTGACCGAGTCGGTCAGGACACCCGAGACCGTGGTGGCGTCGGCGTAGTCACCCGTCGCCGAGTGGACGGTCAGCGTGGTCGGCTCGGTGACCGTCACCGGCGTCGACACCGTCGCCGGGGCTTCGTAGCTGCCCCCGCTATAGCTGGTGGTGACCGGGACGTCGCTCACCGGCTGGTCGACCGGTGAGATGGCGCAGTCGACGTTCCCGAAGTCATCGGTCGTACCGCTGCAGGTCTGCGCGGTCGGGCCCGAGCCGAGCGTGAACGTCACGACCTGGGAGCCGAGCGGCGTGTCGGGAGCCGGGACGTCGGTGGTCAGCGTGCCGCTCAGCGTGGTGGGCTGCCCGTTGACCGCCGTCGTCGGCCCGGTGAAGGTCACCGAGCTCGTGTCGGGGCTCACTTCGAAGGTGCTCGAGGTGCTGTCGGAGCCGATGGGCGTCGAGGTCGACGAGTCGCCGGGGAACGTCGCGGAGAGCGTGTAGCTCTGCGACGGTTCGGTCGGGGTGATAACACACGTCGCCGTGCCCGTGTCGTCCGTCGTGCCCGTGCACGTCTCGGAGCCGTTGAGCGTGAAGGTCACCGGTTCGTCCGAGATCGGTGTGTCCGTGGACGAGTCGGTCAGGACGGCGGACACCGGCGTCGGGGAGGAGAAGTCGCCCGAGGTGGGATTGACCGTCAGCGTCGTCGGCGTCGCCGAGACCACGGTGGGAGAGGTGGCCGCCATCAACTGCCCGTTCACGCTCAGCCCGTAGAGGTAGGCGGTGGTCGCGTCGATTGTCTGCAGCACCTGACCCGTCGCCAGGTCGACCTGCCAGATGTTTCCCGAGAACGAATCGCCGGTCCAGAACGAAGTGCCGTCAGGATCGACGCTCACCGCGAACAGAAGGCCCTGGCATCCGGGGAGCGACGCGCACGAGTAGGTCTGGATGACGTTGCCGTTCTGATCGAGAAGGAGCACGGCGTTGGAATCCGCCACGAGCACGTCACCGTCTGCAAGAATTCTGACCTCGAAGGCACCGAGACCCGTGAACGGAGACAGATTGAAGTTGGGCAGCTGGGTGTTCGTGCACTTGTTGTAGCGCAGGATGTCGGTGCCCTCGGTGGTGTAGTAGAGGGTGCACTGGTCGCTCGACAGGTCGATCCAGTCGGCGCCGTACAGCTCCGTTTGCAGCGGGCCGATGTCGGGGAGCCGTTGTCCCGACGGCGTGAACTCGGCCACGTACGGCGTGGTCTGCTGCCCGACGTAGAGGTTGCCACTGTTGTCGAACACGAGCGATTCGGGGTTCTGCAAACCGGTGGCGAACTGGCCCATCGGCGTTCCCGTCGAAGAGAATTCACTGATGTCGCCGCTGGTGTCGTCGGTCACGTAGAAGTTGTCGTTGGCGTCGAAGGCGCTTCCCGTCGTGAACGGCTCCCCGGTGGAGTCGACGAGCGAGCTGGACGGAGTTGAAGATCCCGACCCGTACACGTTGACGGTCGAGAACCCGACGGACGCGAAGACCTGGCCCGACAGGAAGGGCGTGTCGGCGCGCGCGGCACCACCCGGCGTGAACACGATCCCGGCCGCCGCGAGCAGCAGCGTGGCCAAGACGACGAAGAGGGTCTGGCGCCCTCGCAGCGCGATGTCCCGCCGCAACGACCACTGGTCGGCTGCCGTACTCACCGCGGTGGCCGATCCACCGGTCGTTCGAGCGCTGGACGTTCTCATGTGACCCCCCTCCCAACGGGCTCACGACGCCTGACACCGTGAGCCCTCACGCATGCCTGTCTCCGGTGGAGAATGCGTGCCGACACGGGTCGAGCCCTGCGGAGGGCCCGACCGTTGTATCTCCATCGTCACAACGCAGGCGTTGCTTCAGTCCAGCGACAAATATCTGTCTGACCTGGACCCTGGAAGGTGTGCCCGGCCTACTCGGTCGTCGCGGCCGCCACAATTGTCCGTGCCTTGTCCCACTCCCCGGACTGCACGAGCTCGAGAAGCGGCCCGTCGAGCAACGCCGCCCAGTCGACGGAATCGCTCCGTCGCCCGGCGAGGCGGAGTCGCTCGCGGGCCTCGCCGAACAGTTGGGCCACCACGCCCGCGCCGTCACCGCACTCGGCGGCGAGACGATCGCGCAGCCAGGAGGCAAGCGCCGGGCTGAGCCCGCTGGTCGACACCGCCACGACGACCGGACCGTCCCGGTGCACCGCCGGGAGGATGAAGGAGGAGTGGGCCCGGTCGTCCGCACTGTTCACCCAGACCCCGGCCGTCTCCGCGTCGGCGTGCGCCGCGCCGTCGACCTCGGGCCGACCGGTCGCAGTCACGACGAGCCGGAACCGAGCGGCGTCGCCACTGGCGTAGGCGCGGCGCTCGATCTGCTCGAGCTGTCCGGAGAGCGCCTCCATGTCCGCGCTGAGCGACGGGGCGATCACGGTCACGGCGGCGCCGCATTCGAGCAGCGTGCGCGCCTTGCGAGCCGCCACCGGCCCACCGCCGACCACCAGGCAGGCGCGGCCGGTCACATCGAGGGAGACCGGGTAGAAGGAGGTGGGGTTCGGTGCCGGGTCAGTCATGAAGCCGCGGCGGCCCGACCATGCCCGCCGCGATCGTGGCAAACGTCTTGTCGTCGATGAGGACGAAGCTCCCGGTGATGCGGTCCGCCGCGTAGGTGTCCACCGCAAGGGGCATGGCCGTATGCAGCCGCACCACCCCGATGTCGTTCTCGCGCAGCTCGTCCGCCTCGTTGACGCGCAGCTCGTTGACGTCGAACAACCCGACAATGCTCTCCACGACGACGGGCGTCACGCGGGTCGTGTGCTTCAGCCGCAGTCGGTCGCCCGCCTTCAGCGGCCGCTCCTGGAACCAACACACGGTGGCGTCGAAGGTGTCGGTGACCTCGGGTGGGTCCTCGGCCGCCGCGATGAGATCACCGCGCGAAACGTCGAGGTGGTCGGCCAGCCGGATCGACACCGACAGGCCGACCTCGGCGCGCGGCAGCGGTCCGTCCGCCGTCTCGATGCCCCGGATGGTGGTCCGGGCGCCGGCGGGAAGCACGGCCACCTGGTCGCCGACGCGCAGCGGCCCGCCGTTGACCATGCCGGCGTAACTGCGGCCGCCCCCGGGTTGGCGGAGCACCCATTGGACCGGCAGGCGGGCACCGCTCCCGCGGTGCAGGCCGTGCTGAGCCGCCCACCCGCCGGCCTGGGCGGACTCGAGGGCGTCGAGCACGGTCGGCCCGTCGTACCACCGCGCCGACTCCGAGCGCTCCACCACGTTGTCGCCATGGAGCGCGGAGATGGGAATGACGATGCACGACGAGACGCCGAGGCGGTGGGCCAACGCCTCCATTTCGTCGACGATCCGCTGGTAAGCGGAACGGTCCCAGTCGACCAGGTCCATCTTGTTGGCGCACACCACCAGCTGGTCGACGCCGAGCAACGCGGCGATGCAGATGTGCCGCCGAGACTGCTCGCGCAGGCCCGAGGTCGCGTCGACCAGCACGAGGGCGAGGTCGGCGGTGGAGGCCCCGGTCGCCATGTTGCTGGTGTACTGCACGTGGCCCGGGCAGTCAGCGATGACGAACTTGCGGTGCGGCGTGGCGGCGTAGCGGTACGCCACGTCGATCGTGATGCCCTGTTCGCGCTCGGCGCGCAAGCCGTCGGTGACAAAGGACAGGTCCACCTCACCGAGGCCCCGGCGCTCCGATGCCGTCTCGATCGCGGTCACCTGATCGTCGAAGAGCTGCCGAGTGTCGTAGAGCAGGCGGCCGATCAGGGTGCTTTTGCCGTCGTCGACCGAGCCGATGGTGGCAAAGCGGAGCAGATCCATGGTGTCGACGCCGAGCTCGGCGCCACCGACCGGCGGCGAGCCGGGCAACGTCGTCATCGGTCTAGAAGTAGCCCTCGCGCTTACGGTCTTCCATCGAGGTCTCCGAGAACCGGTCGTCAGCGCGCGTCGCGCCGCGCTCGGAGATGCGCGAGGCCGACACCTCGTGGATGATCTCCTCGACCGTGTCGGCCTCGGATCGCACGGCTCCGGTGCACGTCGCGTCACCGACGGTACGGAAGCGGACCGTCTCCTTGCGGACCTGTTCGCCCGGCTCCGGCGTCACCCACTCGCTGACGGCGAGCAACATGCCGTCGCGCTCGACGACTTCCCGCTCGTGTGCGTAGTAGATGGGCGGGAGCTCGATGCGCTCGCGGCGGATGTACTGCCATATGTCGAGCTCCGTCCAGTCCGAGAGCGGAAAGGCGCGCAGGTGCTCGCCCGGGCGGACGGTGCCCTGGTAGAGCTGCCACAGCTCGGGCCGCTGCCGCTTCGGGTCCCATTGCCCGAACGAGTCGCGGAACGAGAGCACCCGCTCCTTGGCGCGCGCCTTGTCCTCGTCCCGGCGGGCCCCGCCGAAGGCGGCGTCGAACCCGTTGGCGTTGATGGCGTCGAGCAGCGTCGTGGTCTGGAGCCGGTTGCGCGAGGCGACCGGGCCCGGGTCGGCCACCCTGCCCTCGTCGATGGAGTCCTGCACCTTGGCGACGAGGAGTCGTGCCCCTTCCGCCTCGACCTGCGCGTCGCGGTAGTCGATCACCTCACCGAAGTTGTGGCCGGTGTCGACGTGCAGCACCGGGAAGGGGATCCGGCCAGGTCGGAAGGCCTTGGAGGCGAGGTGCAGCAGGACGGCGGAGTCCTTGCCGCCGCTGAAGAGGAGGACCGGTCGCTCGGACTCGGCCGCAACCTCGCGTACGATGAAGATGGCCAGGGACTCGAGCAGGTCGAGGTGGCCGAGAGGGTGCTCGACGGGCCTGACCAGGGCGGTGACCGACGCGCCGGCGCGGGCGACCGGGCGTCCTGCTCCGGGGCGGTCGGGTTGAGATCGGAGTGCGGCAGCGGTGTCCATGGGGCCTCGCTAAATCATGACCATTTTGGTCATGTATACTAAAGCCCGCATTCGTTCGTGCGTCAAGGCCGGCGGCGGACTCCCGGGGGAGGGACCCGACGGCCCAGGAATTGAGGACCCGTGACCGAGATCAGCGTAGGTGACCAGGCGATGAGCACCGAAGACCTGGCCCTGGTCAGCAAGGAGTTCGAGACGGCCCCGGCCAGCACGGCCATTCGCTGGGCGGTCGGGGAGTTCGGGACCTCGCTGGCCCTGGCCGCATCGTTCGAGGACATCGTCCTGATCGACCTGGCGACCAAGGTGGACCCGGCGATCGAGGTCGTCTTCCTCGACACCGAGGCGCACTTCCCCGAGACGCTCGCCTTCGTCGAAGAGGTGCGGGCACGCTACGGGCTGAACCTGACGGTCACCAAGCCGGGGCCCGAGGCGGCGGCCCATCCCTGTGGGAGCGCGCAGTGCTGCCAGTTCCGCAAGGTCGAGCCGCTCAAGCGGGCCATCGCCGGCAAGGCGGCCTGGATGACGTCGCTGAAGCGCTCCGACGCGCCGACCCGGGCCGACACGCCCATCGTGAGTTGGGACGCCACCTTCGGTCTGGTCAAGGTCAATCCCCTGGCGACGTGGACCGACGACGACGTCCGGACCTATCTCGCCGACCACGACCTGCCGGAGCACCCGCTGAGGTCGCGGGGTTACCTCTCGATCGGTTGCGCGCCGACGACGCGGCCCGTGGCGGAGGGCGAGGACGGGCGCGCCGGACGCTGGTCGGGTCTCGACAAGACCGAGTGCGGCCTCCACGCCTAGTGCCGCGCGACCTCGACAATCCCTATGGGATGGAATTCCGGGGCCGGCGCGACCGCGGCCTCAAGTTCGTCCGCCCCTACCGCAACATCGGCGAGCTCAATTCCGTCGAGCAGCTGAAGCTGGCGCGCCACCCCTTCGAGGTGGCGCAGGCTGTGATCGAGACGTACTCCAAGCAGGGTGCCGACTCCATCAACCAGGTGCCCGGCGAGCAG
>DASZMN010000056.1:0-24101 GCA_035551835.1 Acidimicrobiales bacterium
CATTCGTTCAGCGCCCAGCCGAGCCGGCCCGAGGCGCGGAGTCGTTCGGTGAGCACGGCGCGCAGCTCCAAGAGGTGGGCGACATCGCTGATCGCGTACGCGATCTGGCGGTCCGACATCGGCCGCTCGAGCCAGTCGGACAGCCGGTCGGCCTTGGGCAGCGACACGCCCAACGTGACGTCGACCAGCCGCGAGAGCGACGGCGTCGACATGCCCAAGAAGCCCGCGACGATCTGCGTGTCGAACACGGTGGCGGGGATGACGCCGCAGGCGGCCATGAGGACGTCGAGGTCCTGCTTCGACGCGTGCGCGACGGCGACGCCCGGGCCTCCGAACACCCCCGCCAGCGGAGCCGGGTCGACCGCCAACGGATCGACGAGGGCGACCTTGTCCGCCCAGGCGATCTGGATCAGCGCCAGCTCGGGCACGTAGGTGCGTTCCGTGTGGAACTCGGTGTCGAAGGCGTAGGCGTCCTCGCGGGCGACCTCGGCGACGAGGGACTCGAGCCCGGCGAGGTCGACGACCACGGCGGCCGGAGCGGCGGCACTGCTCACGTGGCGTCGCCGTTCGAAGACGGGTCGGTGCGGTGCGTCAGAGGGAGAGGTGCGATGGTCGATATATCCGGAGTCGTGCGCGTGGTCGGCCCGCCGCATCCGCCGCTCCGCGGACCCGCCACGACGGTGACGGGCGCCGGATCGAGGGGGTCGGCGACCCGAGGGCGACGTTAGCGCGGCCGCACCGGCCCCCCCGTGGGTCGCGGCGGTGCAAACGGGTGGCGAACTGGTGGTTTCGCCGTGGCCCGCGCCTCCGCCGGCGGCCCGCGGCGGTAACCTGGTTTCGCATCTTGGCCTGCGAAAACGTCGCCTTCGGCACGGCCGGCCGACCCGCCGCCGGGCAGGTCATGACTTATAGCCCTTTCGCCGCAACCGGCGGACGGTTCAGAGTTGCAGACAAACGCGGGGGAGGGGGGCGGAGAGTGAAGAAGGACAAAAGGAAGCTGTTCGGCCGGGACGGGAGACCCTCTCAGACCGGTGCATCGGAAGACGCGGGGCGCACGGAGGGCTCGGCGTCGTCGGGTGGCGGCGCGTACGGGGGCGGAAGCCCGAGGAGCGTTGAGTCGATGCTGCAGGAGTTCACTTCGGCGGGGGAGGGGCAACCACCCGGCCGCACGCCGCAGGCCGGCAAATACGACCAGCTGTGGCAGCTTTCCATGGCCGACCCGCACACCGGTCTGGCCAACCAGCTGTTGCTGCTCGACCGTTTGACCCAGGCGCTCGCCCGGCGCCGGCGGCACGGCGGCGAGGTCGTCGTGTGCCACATCGACCTCGACAACCTCGGTGAGATCAACATGGATCTCGGCTACACCACGGGCAACTCCGTCTTGTGCGAGGCGTCGCGTCGCCTCACCTCGGCCCTGCGGACCGAAGACACCGTCGGGCGCGTCGGCGGCAGCGAGCTCGTCGTGGTGTTGGCGGTCAACGACGAGCAGGCGGTCGGTCCCTTGGTGCGCCGGCTGCGCCATGCCCTCGACGAGCCCGTCGTCGTCGGCGGGCAATCGGTCCGCCTGCGCGCGATGCTCGGAGTTGCGGTGTCCGAGGACGGAGAGTCAGCCGAAGACGTCCTGGCCCGGGCCGACCGGTCCACCCGGGTGAGCAGCGGCTGAGGAACGAAGCGTGTACCGGCTGATCCCCTGGGGTGGTGATCGCCGGCGCCACCACGGTGGTGCTCCGCTCGGTGCCCGACGTCGCTCGTTATCCCGCAATTCGGTCCCTGTAGCGCCCCCCGTTCGAGCTGTCTTGGAATTCGACGGACGGCATGCACATTCCGGTGCGTCTGGGGTTGCAGCGACGAGGAGACCCAACGGCCGTTCGGTGGCCCGAGCTTCGGGGTCCTCGGGAGTGCCGGGCGCATCTATCGGGTGAAGTCAGGAGTATCGGCTCTGGCGGGACCGTGGGGGATCGCGCACTGTGGCAGGACGATGTCGATGTACAGCGAGTTGCTGAGCGGCTTGTGCGCCGACATGGACCCCGTCCACATCCCGACGTCCCGCGACGAGCTGGTGGTGATCTTGCTGCAGTGCCGCCGCCGGTTGGAAGGACAGGGGCGAGGGCATGGGCCCGACCACGGGCACGTCATGGCCGAGGACCTGGCGCTCGAGCTCGACCACGACCGCATGTTGTTGCGCCTGTGTGCCGCCACGGGGATCGAGAGCGACCCGACGCGCTTCGTCAACCCCCTGGCCGAGCGGTCCCGCCTCGACACGTTGTTGCGTCGCGCCGGTGTGGACTTCCGCACGCTCGACGACCATCGCCGGCTGGGCGTCGGCTAACCGCCACCGCCACCGCCACCGCCCGCCACGAGCGGCGGACCGGCACAGCTCAGTTCCGGGGAACGGCCGCCTTGCGCTCCGCCAGCACGGCCGCGTAGACCGCGGCCTCGGTGCGGCGTCGCATGCCGAGTTTGGAGAGGAGGCTCGACACGTAGTTCTTGACCGTCGCCTCCGCGAGGAACAGCTGCTCGGCGATCTGCCGGTTCGACTGTCCCTGCGCGATCAGCTCGAGCACGCGGCGCTCCTGCGGCGTCAGGACGGTCAGCCGCGACTCGGCTTCCTGATCCTTGCGCAGACGATCGAACAGCTCCTGGGTCAAGGCGGGGTCGAGCAGCGACGCGCCCTGGCTGACCCGCCTGATGTCCCCCAAGAGGTCGCCGCTGCCGACCTCCTTCAGCACGTAGCCCGACGCGCCCGCCATGATCGACGAGAACAGCGCGTCGTCGTCGGAGTGCGAGGTGAGCATGAGGCAGCGAACGTGGGGCAGACCCGATTGGATCTCGCGGCACACCTCGATGCCCGATCCATCCGGTAGGCGCACGTCGAGAACCGCGACGTCGGGTTCGAGCTCGCGGATCTGACGCAGACCGTCCGCCGCGGTGCCTGCCTCGCCCACCACCTCGAGGTCGTCCTCGGAATCGAGCAGTGTGCGCAATCCCGTCCGGACGAGCTCATGGTCGTCCAGCACGAAAACCCGTATCCCCATCGCGTGATTCTGCCACGCTGCTGCCGTCGTCCCGGTACCGGCGTCCCCCCTACCGTTCCCCTGTGGGGTCGTGCGGTCGTGCGGTCGTGCGCCCGAGGGACCACCGATAGCCTGGGCCGCCGTGCAGCCGTTCGACCAGATTGACGACCCCGTCAAGCTGCGCCGTCTGGTGCAGGCGATTCTGATTCTCGATGCGGAGCTCAACCTGCCCGTCGTGTTGCGCCGCATCATCGAAGAGGCGTGCGAGCTGGTCGACGCGCAGTACGGTGCGCTGGGGGTGTTGTCGGCCGACGGGCAGACCCTCGACCAGTTCCTCACGGTGGGCCTGGACAGCGAGGAGGAGCACGCCATCGGGCCCCGCCCGACCGGCCGCGGCGTCCTCGGGACGCTCATCGCCGACGACGAGCCGCTGCGCCTGGCCAACCTCTCGGACAGCCCGGACAGCTTCGGGACCCCGAAGCACCACCCGGCGATGACCTCGTTCCTCGGCGTCCCGGTCCGCGTGCACGGCGAGGTGTACGGGAACCTCTACCTCACCAACAAGCGCCGCGCCGAGGAGTTCTCCCGAGAAGACGAGGAGCTGGTGCTGGCGCTCGCCATGGCCGCCGGCATCGCGATCGAGAACGCGCGGCTGCACTCGCTCGTGCGCGAGCACGCGTTGACCGAGGATCGTGATCGCATCGCGCGCGACCTGCACGACTCGGTGATCCAGCGTCTCTTCGCCATCGGCCTGTCGCTCCAGGGCACGACGCGGATGGTCGAGCGTCCCGAGGCGGTGCTGCGCATCGCCGAAGCGATCGACAAGATCGACGAGACGATCCGCCAGCTCCGCAAGGCGATCTTCGACATCGAGCTGACGATCAACAAGGAAGGGCTGCACCCCAAGGTGCTCGACCTCCTTCACGAGCTCCGGCCGGTGCTCGACCTGCCTCCCCAGGTGGCCCTCAGCGGCCCGGTCGACCGCCTCGTCACCGGCCAGCTGGTCGACGAGGTGCTGGCCGTCCTGCGCGAGGCGCTCACGAACGTCGGTAAGCATGCGCAGGCAACGCAGGTGGTCATCACGATCGCCGCCGGCGACGAGCTGCGACTGGTGGTGGCCGACGACGGCGTCGGTCTTTCGGCCGCCGCGCAGGCATCGGGCTCGGCCGGCGGCGGCCTGGGGCTCAAGAACATGCGCCAACGGGCGGAGCGCCTCGACGGCGGCATGGAGATCGGCCCCTCCCGGGAGGGCGGCACCCGCCTCAGCTGGCACGTGCCGCTGCAGCCGCTCGACGAGACGATCGACGCCGGGGCGACGACGAACGCGAACGCCTAGAGCGGAGACGTCGTTCTCCCGCTCGGCCGCCCCGATCCGGTCCTAGATTGAGAACGGCCCCACTCCCTGGCGCCGGCGGAGGACGCCGAGCAGGACGGCACGGGCCGGGACGACAGAAGGAAAGGGGATCGACATGACCACCACGGTGACGACGGCGCCGGTCCCCGATCCCGGCTGGTGGAGGAACGCCGTCGGCCGGCGACAGCTGAACCACTACCCGAACACGTTGCCGCGCCTCGGGTATCTGTCCATCGTCGTGCTGACGACGATCATGCTCTATTACCTCTACTACGTGGAGGGGGCGGTCACGCCAAGGCTGCTGCCCTACTACCACATGTCGTTCCAGTTCTTCCTGTACCTCCTCGTCGTTTCGAACGCGATCGGAGCGTTCAGCGCGTTCATCGGCGGCCTCTCCGACCGGATCGGCCGCGCCAATCTCACCATCTACGGCACGCTGCTGGTGGCGCTCATTCAGCTGTTCGCCATCCCGCACATCACCGACAAGTGGTGGTTCGCCGCGTCCTACTGCGTGATCGGGTTCGTCGAGGGCGTGATCCTCGTGTCGACGCCGGCGCTCATGCGCGACTTCTCGCCCCAGATGGGCCGCGGCGTCGCCATGGGCTTCTGGGCGCTCGGACCGACCATGGGCGCGCTCTTCGCCAGTGTCGTGGCCACGAACACGCTGAACCACCTCTACCCCTGGCAGGACCAGTTCATCATCTCGGGGCTGGTGTGCATGGGCGTGGTCATCATTGCGTTCTTCTTCTTGCGCGAGCTGTCGCCGCAGCTGCGCAATCAGCTCATGGTGAGCGAGCGTGAACGCGCCCTCATTGAGGCTCGGGCCATGGGCATCGACGTCGAGAAAACGACTGCGCACCCCATCCGCTCCATGATGAAGCTGGACCTGATCGCCTCGTCGATCGCCATCTCGGTGTTCCTCTTGTTCTATTTCGCCTCGGTCAGCGTCCTTACCATCTACTGGGTGGTGACGTTCAACCGCACCGCCTCACAGGCGAACGGCATCAACGTGTGGTTGGCGGCCTCCCTCTCGGCCGGTCTTGTCATCGCCGGCGTGCTCTCGGACTGGGCACGGGTGCGCAAGCCCTTCATGCTCTTCGGCGCAATCTGCGCCATCGTCATGATGGTGTTCCTGATCATCCAGACGGGCCACCCGCATACCGGGTACTACTCCAACGTCCTGGTGATCGTGCTGCTCGCGGTCAGCATCTCCTTGGCCTATGCGCCCTGGATGGCGAACTACACCGAGCAGGTCGAATCGCACAACCCCGCGCTCACCGCGTCGGGCTTGGCCGTCTGGGGTTGGATCCTGCGCATCACCGTGGCGTTGTCGTTCCTCGTGTTGCCCTACGTCATCACGACCTCGACGGTCCTCGTGGACAATCAGAATGCCGGCGCCACCCTGCAGGCGATCCAGGCGGCGCAGCCCTACGCACCGAACACGACCGCGTTGAAGTGCAATGCGGCACCGGCGCCGGCCAACGTCATCGCCGACCTGCAGACGACACCCCAGGCCCGGGCGGACCTCGACACGCTCGCCACGATCCTGCAGGTCTGCAACCGGACCCACAGCCTCACGGCGGCGCTGACCGCGGCCGGCGGGCTCACCAACCCGCACGTGCTGGGCCTCAATGCCTTCAACCCTCTCGCCCTCGACGTCCAGAACGGCAAACCGGTGACCCTGCCCCAGATCGCCGGGGTGGCCAAGTACTCGCCTGCCCTGGCCAACCTGCTCTTTGCCGAGCACGCGATCGTGCCGGCGCAGAAGACCTCGCCCGGCGAGTGGAAGCGCTGGTGGACCGTCTGCCTCATCGGCATGGCCATATTCGCCGCCCTCGTCTTCACCATGAAGGGCCGGTGGAGCCCGCAGGCGGCCCGGCGGGACCTCGACGAACGAGATCGCATCGTGACCGAGGAGCTCGCCAAGCTGGTCGAGGAGCAGCCAGCCCCCGTCTGACCGAGCCACCCCCCGTTACGACCGCCACCAGGCGATCCGGCGGTGCCCCGGCGTGCCGCGCCACCACGGTCGGTGGAAGGATCGTCGCATGCGTGAGCTCGAGCACTTCGTCGGAGGCAAGTCGGTCGCGGGCACTTCGGGGCGCCGCGCCCCGGTGTTCGACCCGGCGCGCGGCGTGCAGTCGGCGAACGTCCCGCTCGCGTCGGTCGCCGAGGTGGACAGCGCGGCCCAGGTCGCCAAGGAGGCGGCGGCCGAATGGGGCGCGGGCTCACTCAGCGCCCGCGCCGCCACCCTGTTCCGCCTGCGCGAGCTCCTCAGCAACGCCTCGGCCGACCTGGCCGCCGCCGTCACCGCGGAGCACGGCAAGGTCCTGAGCGACGCCGCCGGCGAGGTCGCCCGTGGCCTCGAGAACATCGAGTTCGCCTGCGGCATCCCGCATCTCCTCAAGGGCGCGCACTCCACCGAGGTCTCGAGCGGGGTGGACGTGCACACCGTGCTCGAGCCGCTCGGCGTGGTGGCGGGCATCACCCCCTTCAACTTCCCCGTGATGGTCCCCCTCTGGATGCTGGCCAACGCCATCGCATGTGGCAACGCCTTCGTGCTCAAGCCCTCCGAGCGCGACCCGTCGGCCTCGCTCCTCATCGCCGAGCTGGCCCGCGAGGCCGGCGTGCCCGACGGGGTCGTCAACGTGGTGCACGGCGACGCCGTGGCCGTCGACGCGCTGCTCGCCCACCCCGACGTCGCGGCCGTGTCGTTCGTGGGCAGCACGCCGATCGCCCGACACATCTACGAGGAGGGGGCGCGGCACGGCAAGCGGGTCCAGGCCCTCGGCGGGGCGAAGAACCACATGGTCGTGCTGCCCGACGCCGACGTGGAGGCTGCGGCCGACGCCGCCATCTCCGCCGGCTACGGCTCGGCGGGCGAGCGGTGCATGGCCATCTCGGTGGTCGTCGCCGTCGGCAGCGTCGCCGACCCGCTGGTCGACGCCATTACCGCACGCATCCCCTCCGTCGTCATCGGACCGGGCGACGACCCCGAGTCGCAGATGGGACCGCTCGTCACCGCACAACATCGCGACCGCGTCCGCTCCTACGTCGACGGCGCCGAGGCCGAGGGCGCCCGGCTGGTCGTCGACGGCCGCAACGAGGCGAAGGCCGCCGCCGACGCCGACGGCTTCTTCCTCGGCTGCACGCTGCTCGACGACGTCCGTCCGGGCATGAAGGCCTACGACGACGAGATCTTCGGGCCCGTCCTCGGCGTGGTGCGGGTGGCCGACTACGAGGAGGCGATCGAGCTGGTCAACGCGAGCCCCTACGGCAACGGAACCGCCATCTTCACCCGCGACGGCGGGGCGGCCCGCCGCTTCCAGCGCGACGTGACCGCCGGCATGGTCGGGGTCAACGTCGCCATCCCGGTGCCGGTGGGCTTCCATTCCTTCGGCGGGTGGAAGTCCTCGCTCTTCGGCGATAGCGCCATGTACGGCCCCGAGGGCATCCGCTTCTACACCCGGCCGAAGGTCGTGACGACCCGGTGGCCCGACCCGGCCACCAGCGAGATCGACCTCGGCTTCCCCCGGACCCGCTGACGCCCTGACCAGGACCCATCCCCCCCGGCAGGCGCCGCCGTACCACCTGGCCGTAGGGTGATATCGAAATCGAAGTCAAAATCGATAATTTCAGAATTCGGAGCGATCCGAAGTCCGATCCCGGGGAGGCACGGATGGCGCTGGCACTAGATGGTCTGCGGGTGATCGATGCGGACACCCACCTGACCGAGGCCCACGACCTGTGGACCAAGCGCGCCCCGGCCAAGTACAAGGACCGCGTCCCGCACGTGGTCGAGGTCGACGGCAAGCCCATGTGGTACGTCGACGGCGCCGAGCTGGGCTTCGCCGGCGGCGGCGGGGTCATCGACCGCGAAGGCGGCAAGGGCCGCGCCGCCGAGGCGCTCTTCGAGTGGACGCAGGACCAGATCCACCTGGGCGCGTTCGACATCGAGGCGCGCATCGGCGTGATGGACGACTCGGGCGTCTACGCCCAGGTCTGCTTTCCAAACTCCATCGGCCTCGGTGGCCAGGGCATCTCCGACGTGGTCAAGGACCCCGTGCTGCGCCTGCTCTGCGTGCAGATCTACAACGACGCCATGGCCGAGGTGCAGGCGGACTCGGGTGGCCGCCTGCTGCCCATGCCGGTCCTTCCGGCCTGGAGCGTGGACGAAGCGGTGGCCGAGGCCCAGCGAGTCGCCGACATGGACCTGCGCGGCGTGAACATCACCTCGGATCCCAACGACGTCGGCGGGCCCGACCTCGCCAGCCACGCCTGGGACCCGCTGTGGGAGGTGTGCACCGACCGGCACCTGCCCGTCCACTTCCACATCGGTGCCAGCCTCACCACGATGACGTACTTCGGCACCTACCCCTGGGAGTCCCAGGACGAGGACACGAAACTCGCCATCGGCGGCACGCTGCTGTTCATCGGCAACGCGCGCGTCGTGACCAACATCATCCTGAGCGGCATGCTCGACCGGCACCCGAAGCTGCAAATGGTGTCGGTGGAGAGCGGGGTGGGGTGGGTTCCGTTCATCCTCGAGGCCCTCGACTACGAGATGTCGGAGAACGCCCCCAAGTCGCTCGAGAAGCTCTCGATGCTCCCGTCGGAGTACTTCCGCCGGAACCTCTTCGCCACGTTCTGGTTCGAGAAGAACAACCTGCCGGCGCTCGTCGACTCGGTCGGCGCCGACAGCATCCTCTTCGAGACGGACTTCCCACATCCGACGTGCCTGTACCCCAAGCCGCTCGACACGGTGGCCGAGAAGATGTCGACGCTCGCCCCCGAGGTCCAGCGCAAGATCCTGGGCGAGAACGCCGCGAAGCTCTATCGCCTCTGAGCGCTACGCCCGGCCTCTGGTCAGCCGGCCGCCCTGCCCTGCCGGGCCTGAGGTGCGGCGGTCCCACGGCCCGGCCCAACGGCCGGCCCTTACTTCGCGGCTGGCTTCGAGTCGATGATCTGGCCGGCCCGCTTGTCGAGGTATTGGGTCACGGCCTGTTGTGACGCCCCGAACACGACCGCGATGCCGATGAGCGCGCCCAGCGAGGCGTAGCCGTTCGTCACGCCGGCGCTCCCGGTGACGATGACCCCGACGAGCGCGGTCAGGCTCCCTACGAAAACCTTCATGAGCGCCGCCTGAAGCGGGAAATTGAACGGGCTCTTGACCCGGGGGATGGCGGCCATGGCCGGAATGGCGGACACGAGCGCGCCCACGCAGCCGAACACCATGACCAAGAGCATGAGGGCCCAGGCCGACTCGCTGGTCGCGCCCTTGGGGTGTTCGATGATCGAGGCGCTGGGCAGTCGCCACTGCAGAATCACGAGCAGGGCGCTGGTCACGAGCGAGATGAGTGAGATGACGATGAGACGGTTGCGGAACGCACGCGCGTCGCGGTGGAAGGCGTCGTTCATGCTCGACGCCTTGTTCAGGACCGAGCCGATCATTGTCTGCAGCGGCACCGTCGGTGCCGGCGGCGTCGTGGGCTCGGTCGCAAGCGGTTCGGTCGCCATGGTCAGCTCGCGGTCGTGGTCGACGTCGTGGTCGTGGTGGTGCCGCCCGGAGCGGCGGCGACCGCGCCGGCGTGGGCCTGCACGTGCGCCTGGGCGTGCGCCTGTGCCTTGGCCTGATCCGCCGGTGCGCCGCCCTCAGGGGTGCCCCGGACGTAGTCCGACAAGCGCATCCGGATCGGGTCCTTCGGATCGAGGATCTCGGACTCGGAGAGGGCGATCTCGAGCGCCGTCGTCTTCAGGTAATTCTCGTCGCAGTGCTCGACCATGAGGAGCTGGGCCTCGTGGATGGACGTCCAGGCTTGCTCCACGCGGCTTCCGTACCACCACTCACGCACCTGCGCCCATGCCTCGGTCCGGGGCCGCGCCTCGGTGGCGAGCCGCTCGGCCCCGTTGAGGAGCACCCGGATGGTTTCCGCGTGGGCCGCGTCGACGTGGTCGAGCGAATTGCGGAGGGGAACGACGCGCCCGAGGACCTCCTGGGACCACGGCGGCATCGCTCTGCGTCGCGGGAACGCGCTTCCCGCTGGCTCTGGACGGGTCATGGCGTCGACCTCCACCCAACGCAGGGATGTCACCCACGTGGCGTGGATCCGCAAACTAGCTGACCAGGGCCCGATGACCGAGCCGTGATCCGGCTTCTCGAAGTTCCCGGCGCACGGGGCAGACGCCGTGGCGGCATCGAGATGGGGAAGTAGACGGCCAGCCCGAGTGAGGTCCCCCGAACCGTCGAGGAGGCGGTCGGCACGCCCGTTGGGTGCGACGTCGCGCCCTTCGCGGCACGGCCGGCCCCCGACGGGCAGCCTGGTGGGCGAGGCGGGACTTGAACCCGCACATCCTTTCGGACACAGGAACCTGAATCCTGCGCGTCTGCCAATTCCGCCACTCGCCCGAGTGACCGGCTAACAGTAGTCGGTGGTGGGAGTGGCCCTGTCAGCCTTAAGGCTGATTTTGGGTATAGGTGACCAGGTCAGACGCCTGCCGAGTCCCATCTGACGGGGCAGGCCCGGTAGTGTGCAGGAGACCATGGGACTCCAGCAGTTTGAGGAGCGCCTCGAGCGTTTGGTGGAGGGAACGTTGGCCAAGCCGTTTCGAAGCAACCTCCAGCCGGTCGAGATCGGTCGGCGGCTCACGCGCGAAATGGACCTGCACCGGCGGGTCGGGGTCCGAGGCCTCATCGCGCCCAACGCCTTCGCGGTGACCCTGTCGCCGGCCGATGTCAGCCGCTTCGCGAACTTCATCGATGCCCTGTCCCGGGAGCTCTCCGACGCCGCCCGCGAGCACGCCCGGATCGAGGGGTACTCCTTCGTCGGCCCGGTCGAAGTCGAGATCTTCGAGGGGTCCAACCTCAGGCCCGGTCGCTTCACCGTGACCGCGGAGGTCCACGAGAGCGAGGATGGGGGCATCCTCGCCGAGCTCGTCCTGCCCGACGGCCGGCGGATCTCCGTGGGCTCCGAGGCCGTGGTGATCGGTCGTCTACCCGAGTGTGACGTGGTGCTCGCGGACTCCAACGTGAGCCGCCGGCACGCCGAGCTGCGCCGCAAGGGCGACGGCGTCTTCGTCACCGATCTCGGGTCCACCAACGGCACCAGGGTGAATGGCACCCCGGTCCGGGAGCAGCTCCTCGCCAGCGGGGACGAGGTCAGCGTGGGGTCGACGAGACTCATCTTCGAAATGTCGTGAACACCCCGAATGCGGGGGCGATACTCATCGCCACGCAGAACCTGAACGCGGTCCTGCACGTCATGCAGTGGGGGGTCATCGCGCTGATCTTCCTCTTCTTCCTGCGCGTCATCCGAGCCGTCTGGGTGGAGATGAGCCCCGCAACCATCCGCAAGCCGCGCTGGCAGAAACGCCAGGAACGTCGCGACGAGCGCGTGGCGTCACGACCGGCCGCAGCTCCCAGGCCCAGCCGCCGCCGCCAGCTCTATCTCAAGGTGGTCCAGCCGCCGCCCCTCGCCGGCCGCAGCTATGACCTCGACGACGAGCTCACCATCGGTCGCTCGCCCGGGTGCGGCGTCGCCATGCCCGAGGACATCTACACCTCGACCGTCCACGCCCGGCTCTTCCGCCGCAACGACCAGCTGTGGGTGGAGGACCTCGGGTCGACCAACGGCACCTACGTCAACTCGGAGCAGATCTCGAAGGCGGTGCGCCTCGGCAAGGGCGACCTGCTCCAGATCGGATCGACGGTCTTCGAGGTTTCGCGATGACCGTGTTGCGGTCCGGCTCGGCGACCGACGTCGGCCGGGTCCGCCCCGTCAACCAGGACATGCCGCTCGAACGGCCCAACCTCTACGCGGTAGCCGATGGCATGGGCGGCCACGTGGGCGGGGAGGTGGCGGCGCGGGTTGCGATCGAGACCCTCAACCAAGCATTCGAGCGAGCGCCGACGGTCTCGGGGTTGCATGAGGCGTTCTCCGAGGCGAACGCCGCGGTCTGGCACGAGAGCCAGGTCAACGCCGACCTGCGGGGCATGGGCACCACCCTCACGGCCGTCGCGCTCGTCGGTGACGACGACGGCCATGACGTCCTGGCCCTGGCCAATGTGGGTGACTCGCGGGCCTACGTCTACTCGGACGGGCGCCTGTTCCAGGTGACCGCCGACCACAGCCTGGCCGAGGAACGCATGCGCCACGGCGAGATGACCGAGGCGGAGGCGGCCGTCCATCCCCAGCGCCACATCCTGACCCGCGCCCTCGGCGTGTCCTCCGAGGTCCAGACCGATATGTGGGAGATGCAGTTGCACTCGGGCGATCGCGTGCTCCTGTGCTCTGACGGCCTGTCCAACGAGGTCGGCGTGGACGAAATGGCCGACATTCTCGGTGAGGTCAGCGATCCCGAGGCGGCGGCCGGCCGCCTGGTGGACGTCGCGAACGAACACGGCGGCGCCGACAACATCACCGTGGTCATCGTCGACGTCCAGGTCGGCGAGGATGGGCCAGGAAGCGCGTCGAAGGTGACGCCGATCGGGGCGAGCGCCGCGGCGATCACGGTGGCCAGCGCCGCGGCGGCGGCCGGCGCCATGATCCCCAACGGCGCCGAGCCCGATCCGGTCGCGCCTCCCGACGGCGACGATGCACCGGCCACGACGCCGAGCTCCCCGTCAGACGTCACCCAGGCCGTGCCCGTGACCCGGACCGCGCCCGTCCCGGTCAATTCCGATTCGGACACCTTGGCGCCGGGCGCGCGGTTGGGCTTCGGCAGCGAGGCGACCGCGCTGGGGGAAGAAGGTCCGCGTAGCGACGAGTTCTTCGCGGGCTCGCCCTCGGGCTCGGTACCGGTGGCGCGCACATCGACCCGCGTGCCGATCGCGGCCACCGCAACGCCGCAGGCGGCAGCCAAGCGCAAGGAGGAGGAGACCCGCCGCCAACACCGGCGTCGACTGGGCATCCCCCGTCGGATCACCTTCCGGGTCCTCGGCTTCATCCTGTTGGTGGCCGCGGTCCCAGTCGCCGCGTACTTCGTGATCCGCTGGT
This sequence comes from Acidimicrobiales bacterium, assembly GCA_035551835.1. Classification (GTDB taxonomy): domain Bacteria; phylum Actinomycetota; class Acidimicrobiia; order Acidimicrobiales; family RAAP-2; genus Bog-473. The sequence goes on from DASZMN010000056.1 coordinate 13,359, forward strand.
ACGCGTACGACAACTGGATCGTCACTCTGCAGGGAAACGGAGTCGTGATCGAGCAGGGCCAGTCGGGCGGCGTCCTGTGGTTCCACCCCAAGGTCGTGGCGCGTCCCGCGATCTCCAAGAACCAGCTCTCCCCCGCTGCGGCGGCCGCCCTGCAACGAGGTGTCCAGAAGTCGTCACTGGCGGATGCCCGCGCCTACGTGGCCCGCGTCACCACCACCACCACCACCACGACGACAACGACGACCATCACGACCACCACGACCGCCCCGCCCCAGGCGGCCAGCTACTACCAGCCCCAGGTCGCGACGACCACCGCCGTCCGAGCGACCACCGCCGTCCCGGCGACGACGACCTCCAGGCCGACGGCCGCGCCCGCCACGACAGGCTCGATCGCAACGACCGCAACGACCGCAACGACCGCAACGACCGCGCCCGCCACCATCGGAGCCGCCCCATGAACCGAACCGCGATGAAGCCCGAATTCAGCCCGCCCCTACCCCGCGCCCAACGGCGCCCAGCGTAGGCTCGGTCCGCCATGCAGCCCGTCGAGACGCCTCGCACCTATTCGGGTCGCTATGAGCTGACCCACCTGGTCGCCCGCGGTGGGATGGCCCAGGTCTACCGGGCCGTGGATCGCCAGCTCGATAGGCCGGTCGCCCTCAAGGTCCTCTTCCCCGAGCTCTCCGTGGACAAGACCTTCGTGGAGCGCTTCCGCCGCGAGGCCCAGGCCGCGGCGAACCTCTCGCACCCCAACATCGTTCCGGTCTTCGACTGGGGTGAGGACGACGGCGTCTACTTCATCGTGATGGAGTACATCGACGGCCGCGCGCTCTCGGCGGTCCTGCGCGACCCCCAGAAGCTGCCGCCCAACCAGATCGCCCAGATCGGTGCCGGCGTTGCCGCTGCGCTCGCCTTTGCCCACCGACACGGCGTGGTGCACCGCGACGTGAAACCGGGCAACGTGCTCATCACGCCCGACGGCGAAGTGAAAGTGACCGATTTCGGCATCGCCCGGGCCATCAACACCGAGGAGAGCCTCACCCAGACCGGCGCGGTCATGGGCACCGCCGCGTACTTCTCGCCCGAGCAGGCCGAGGGCAAGGCCGTCGACGCTCGCAGCGACATCTACTCGCTCGGCGTCGTGCTCTACGAGATGGCGGTCGGGCGTCCCCCCTTCACCGGCGACTCTCCCGTGGCGGTCGCGTCGAAGCACGTGCGCGACCATCCCGTGCTGCCACGCGTCGCCAACCCCGCCGTTCCCGCCGCGCTCGAGGCCGTGATCATGAAGGCGATGGCCAAGGACCCGGCCTCGCGCTACGCCTCGGCCGAGGAACTGAGGGCGGACCTCCTCCGCTTCGCCGACGGGCGTCCCGTCGAGGCGGGCGACCCGAGCCTGACGTCGGTCATGGGTGCGGCCGGCGCCGGCGCGGCCGCCACCTCGATGATGGCCGCAACGACGGGCCGCACCATGGCGGTCCCCCTGAGCGCGCCCCCGCCCTCGAACCAGGACGACGAGCAACGCAAGAAGCGCACGCGCCGGCTCATCGTCATCCTGGTCCTCCTCCTGGTTGCGCTCGGGATCATCGCCTACTTCCTCTTCAGCTCCCTCAGCAACAACGTGAGCGTGCCGAACGTCGTGGGGGAGACGACCGCATCGGCCACGCAGACGCTGCAGAACGACCACCTGACCGTCGGCTCCACCAGCTTCCGGACGAGCTCCACGACCAAGGGGCTGGTGCTGTCGACCGACCCGCCGGCTGGGACGTCGGTCGCTCGCAATTCGCCCGTGAAGCTCGTGATCAGCGACGGGCCGAACATCCCCACGGTCCAGGTTCCGAGTGTCGCCAACGAGCAACTGGCGGCCGCGATCCAGAAGCTCTCGAATGCCAACCTGACCTACAAGGTGAAGTACACGAACAGCAACCAGCCCGACGGCTGGGTCATCAGCCAGAGCCCGATCGCGGGCACGAGCATCAAGGCGAACATTCCGGTCGTGTTGACGGTGTCGACGCAGACCGGGGTCTCGGTGCCGTCGGTGCTGGGTCAGAGCCCGACTGCGGCCGGTGCAGCCCTGGCGAGGGCGGGCCTCAACGTCGGATCCACCTCGCAAGGATGTCCGGCCGCGTATCAGAGCGGGACCGTCGCCGCGCAGAGCCCCGGCGCCAGTGCCAACGTGTCCCCGAACAGCCCGGTCAACCTCGTGATCTCGAATTGCGTCCAAGTGCCCGGTGTCATCGGGCAGACCGCCAACTCGGCACAGAATGCCATTACGAACGCCGGCCTGACCCCGAACACCACCTTCGACACCGCTTGCGCCAACAACGCCCAGCCGGGCAACGTCGACGGTCAGGACCCCGCGGGGAACGCCGAGGTGGGGAGCGGCGGGACGGTCAACATCTCGGTGTGCCAGCCCACCACGACGACGACCGCGTCGACGACGTCGACCACTCTGGCCCTGGGGACCACCACGACCAGCGGCGGCCACGGCGGCCTCCTGCGCAACCGCCAGCCCTGAGGGCACCCACCCGTAGTCGCCGCAGGGTCCGTTAGCGGCGCATCGCCTCGGCGCCGAGTTGTCCCAAGAAGTTGGCCAGCAGGGCGGGCCCCGACGCGGTGAGCACGGACTCGGGATGGAACTGCACGCCCTCGATCGCCAACGAACGGTGTCGCAGCCCCATCACGACCCCATCGGTCGAGGTCGCGGTCACCTCCATCTCGGCGGGCACCGAGTCGGGCCGCACCACCAAGGAGTGGTACCGCGTCGCCATGAAGGGGTTGGGGAGCCCGGCGAAGAGGCCCTGGCCGTCGTGGTGGATCTCCGAGGTCTTGCCGTGCATCAGGTTGGGGGCCGACACGATCTCGCCGCCGAAGGCCTGCCCGATGCACTGATGGCCGAGGCACACGCCGAGCAGTGGGATCTCCCCGCCCAGCTGCCGCACGACCTCGAGGCTCACGCCGCCGTCCTCTGGGCGCCCCGGTCCCGGCGAGATGAGCACGGCGTCGGGGCGCTCGGCGCGGATGCCCTTGACGTCGATGGCGTCGTTGCGGAACACGACGGGGTCGGCGCCGAGCTCGCCCAGCTCCTGGACGAGGTTGTAGACGAAGGAGTCGTAGTTGTCGACGAGGAGCACCCGCGGTCCCATGGGCGGAGAAGCGTACCCAACGCCCGGCATCGCCCCGGGCCCCCGGCCGGAGCGTCACGCCGGCGCTGGCTAACCTCTGTCCCCGATGGCAACCAGCACCAAGGGCCCGGGCGGCGCGTCCAAGAAGGGCAAGTCCGCCTCCGGACGTGCCACCTCGAAGGTCGGACGCTACAAGTCACCCGAGGAGAGCGGCCGCTACACGGCGCCGATCCCCAAGAACGTGCGCCACAGCCCGCCCTGGTTCGGCGTCCTGGTCCTCGTGCTGCTCATCGGCGGCGTCGCCGTCATCACCGTCAACTACCTGGCCCACCTGCCGTTCGCCTCCCACGGCTCACCGTGGGGCCTGGTGGCCGGGTTGGTCATGATCTTCGCCGGCTTCTTGATGGCGACGCGCTATCACTGACGACCGCGGGCTCCCCATGGTTTGGTATGCCAGCTATGGGTCGAACCTGTGCGCCGAGCGCTTCGGTTGCTACATCGCAGGGGGCACGCCACGGGGTGCGACGCGTCCGTGCCGCGGCGCCCGCGACACGACCTCGCCGCGCCAGGACCGCCCACTCGAGATCCCGTACCCGTTGTACTTCGCCGGCAGGTCGAGGACCTGGGGCGGTGCGCCGAGCTTCATCGACATCGTCGAAAGGCGGGCCACCCCGGCCCGCGCCCGGGCCTACCTGATCACCTGGGAGCAGTTCGAAGACGTCGTCGCCCAGGAGAACGGTCGCGGCGTGACCTCGCCGATCGATGTGGCCCCCGACGACCTGGCGGTGGGGCGCAACCACCCGTTCGGGTCGGGCCGCTACGAGAGCCTGCTCTGTGTCGGTCGCGACGACGGCACGCCGGTGCTCACGTTCACCTCACCGTGGACGATGGCCCACGCCGAACTGGGTACGCCCACGCCGAACTACCTCAGAACGATGATCGACGGCCTGCGCGAGTCGCACAAGCTGCGCGACGACGCCATCACCGCCTACCTCGGCGCCGCGCCCGGATGCTCCGAGGAGCTCGTGGCGTCCGCCCTCGCCCTCTAGTAGACGAGAGCGAGGAGGAACTCAGCCCAGCCGCTCGATGATCGTCGCGTTGGCGAGCCCGCCACCCTCGCACATGGTGAGGAGGCCCCAGCGCCCGTTGGTCCGCTCGAGCTCGTTCAGCAGCGAGGCCATGAGCTTGCCGCCCGACGCCCCGAGCGGGTGGCCCAGCGCGATGGCGCCACCGTTGGGGTTCACCTTCTCCATGTCGGGGTGGTGCTCCTTTTCCCAAGCGAGCACGACCGAGGCGAAGGCCTCGTTGATCTCCACCGCGTCGATGTCGTCCATGGTGAGCTTCGCCCGCTCGAGCACTGTGGTGGTGGCCGGGATCGGGCCGGTGAGCATGGTGATGGGGTCGACGCCGGCGAGGGCGAAGGCGTGGAAGCGGGCCCTCGGGCGCAGCCCCAGCGCGTTGGCCTTCTCCTCGCTCATGATCAGTACGGCCGACGAGCCGTCGGTGATCTGCGACGAGTTGCCCGCCGTGACCTTGCCGTCCTCCTTGAAGGCGGGCTTCAGGTTGGCGAGCGTCTCGACCGACGAGTCGGGCCGGATGCCCTCGTCGGCGGAGAGGATCTCGTCGGTGTCCTTGCCCTCTTCATCGTGGACGATCACCGGAACGAGCTCGTTCTCGAAACGGCCCTCGGCGGTGGCCCGGGCGGCCCGCTGGTGGCTCTGCACCGAGAACGTGTCGAGGTCCTGGCGCGAGATGCCCCACTGGTCCGCGATCATCTCGGCCCCGATGCCCTGGCCCTTCAGGCCGCCCTTCTCCGCGTAGCGGGCCATCATGCGGGGGCCGAAGGGGAACCCGTAGTCGCGCACGACCGAGGCGCCCATGGGGGTGTGCGTCATGCTCTCCACGCCTGCCGCGACGGCGATGTCGTAGGCGCCGGCCATGACGCCCTGGGCGGCGAAGTGGATGGCCTGCTGGGAGGAGCCGCACTGGCGGTCGATGGTGGTGGCGGGCACCGATTCGGGCCAGCCGGCCGCCAGCACGGCGTTGCGGCCGATGTTGAGCGATTGCTCGGAGACCTGCATGACGCAGCCCATGATCACATCGTCGATCAACGCCGGGTCGAGCTTGTTGCGCTCGGCGATGGCCTTGAGCGTCTCGGAGGCCAGGTCCACGGCGTGCCAGCCCCGGAGCTTGCCGTTGCGCTTGCCGCCGGCCGTCCGGACAGCGTCGACGATGACTGCGGTGGTCATGATGCCTCCTCGCAAATCCGACGGGCGCACACGCCCTGCCGGTCGAAATCGGACGACATCCTACCCGCCGCCGTCGGAGGGGCCACCTGGGCGTTGACCAGGGACGCGACGCCGATATCGCGGCGCCCGAACCGGCCTTGTCCCACGCGGCCCGCCCGCGGCCGCCCGCTATCGTCGCCCCGGTGAGCCGCACGGGCAAGGACATGGACCGCTGGCTCGGTGACGGGGGTATGCCGATCATCGAGCTGGTCGGCGGCGCCTTCAGCGACTACGGCGTCGACGGTGAGGACCTGGGCTGGGTCGGTGGCACCTTCACCCCGACGGACCTGGGCTGCAACCCGCACGGGGTGGTCCAAGCCGGCATCCACTCGCTCCTCCTCGATGCCGCCATGAACTTCGCCATCAACGCCGCCCTTCCCGGCAAGGCCCGCACCCGCGGCACGCTCGAGATGAAGACCGAGTGCATGCGCCCGGCGCTCAAGGGCGAGCCCTACTCCCTGCGGGGCGAGGTCGTGCGCATGGCCAAGCAGGTGGCCTACGGCGAGGCCACCATGCGCGACGCCGAGGGCGAGTTGATCAGCCGCGCCACGGGGACCTTTCTCCTGCATCGACCGTCCCCCGAACCCGCCGAACCGGCTTCCGCCCCCGCAGCGGGCTGACCCCGTCGTCCCGCCGCCCCCGGGGCCGGGGGTCTGCCGCCTGTGCTGCGGCCCGGCGCCCGGGACGGATCGCGTCTGTTTCGCCTGCCGCCTCGTCGCCCGCCGGCTCGGCGTGGCGCTGGCGCCGGTTCTCCCGGTATGGCTCTGCCCGCTGCCCGGTCCGCTCTACACGGTGCTGCTCGGTTACAAGGAGGCGCCGGCGCTCGAGGCACGCACGCGCTTCGCCTCCATCGTCCGCACGCTCTTCGCCGACTACCTCCACGCCCACGCCAGTTGTCTCGCCGCGGCGGCCGGCGGCGCGCCACAGATCGTGCTGCCGGTGCCGTCCTCGCTCCGCCCCGGTGGCTCGCCCCTCGCTGGCGTGGACGGCCTCGCCCCGGCGGTCGAGGCAGCGCTCCCCGGCGCGCGGTGGTGGCCGCAGCTGGTCGTGCGGACCGGCGCGCCGATCGGGCACATGCACCCTTCGGCCCGCGCCTTCGCCGTGGCGCCCCCGCTCCACCGCACCGTCGCGGGACGGCGCGTCGTGCTGCTCGACGACACCTACGTCAGCGGGTCCCGGGCCCAGAGCACGGCGGCGTCGTTGCGGCGCGCCGGCGCCCGCTCGGTCGTGATCGTCGTCCTCGGTCGGGTGCTGCGGCCCGACCGGGTGCCCGCACACGCCGACTTCCTCGGCGCGCTCCGGCGGGCGGACGCGCTCGACGACGTGGCCCGACCGTGCGGCCGGTGCGTTCAGACGGCGGCGCCCACGGAGTAGTGCACGCCGGTGAGCTCCTCGGACGCGGCCCACAGGCGCGCCGCCGCCGTGAGGTCGCGGGCGCGGCGCGACGGCCGGGCGATGCGGGGCGGGCCGTACATCCCGAACGCGCCGGCCGGCCCGATGTACTGGCCGTTCGAGAGGTGCGAGGCCGTGGCGGCACACAGCACCGGCAGGGCACCGCCTGCGGCGGACTGGCCGAGGTTCGATCCGGCGAGCCGGCTCAATCGGCGACGGACCCGGCTGTGGCTGAGCGCGCCGCCGCTCCCGGCCAGATTGCTGCGCGTCCAGCCCGGGTGTGCCGCCAGCGCCAGGGTGCCGAACCCGCCCGACTCGAGACGCCGGCTCAGCTCGGCGACGAACAGCAGGTTGGCGAGCTTCGACGTGCCGTAGAGGATCCACGGGTTCCGTGCCGTCGCGGCCGCGGCGGCGACGTCGTCGGTGCGCACCCGCCCGAGGCGGTGCATGTGCGAGCTGACGGTGACGACGCGCGACCGCTCGGTCGTCACCAGGCGGTCCAGCAACAGGCCGGTCAGCGCGAAGTGACCGAGGTGGTTGGTGGCCATCTGCAGTTCGAAGCCGTCCGCCGTCTGTCGGTAGGGGGTGCCCATCACACCCGCGTTGTTCACGAGGAGGTCGAGGCGAGCGTGCTGATCCACGACCCGTCCGGCGGCGTCACGCACCGAGGCCAGGTCCGAGAGGTCGAGGTCGACCAGCTCGAGCGAGGTCCGGCGCACCTGGCTCTCGAGCTTGTCGCGGGCTCGCGCCGCCTTCTCCTGGTTGCGGCACGCCATGAGCACGTGCGCGCCGTGGTCGGCCAGGACGCGCGTCACCTCGTAACCGATGCCGCTGTTGGCGCCGGTCACCAGCGCGACCCGGCCGGTCAGGTCACCGACGCCGGCCGCCGTCCAGTTGTCGCTGCCGGTGGCCTCGCTCCCGCTGATCCGCTTCATGCCCCGATCATGCCCGCAGGGCGGCCGGGCCCGGTGCGGGCCAGGACGTTCAGGCGTTGCCGATGTGGTCGGCGGGCACGGTCCCGAGGCGGCCGGCCTCGAAGTCCTCGAAGGCCTGCACGATCTCGGCCCGCGTGTTCATGACGAAGGGTCCGTGCGCGTACACGGGTTCGCCGATGGGTTGGCCGCCCAGGATGAGGACGTCCAGCGCGGGGTGGCGCGACTCCTGCTCGGTGTCGGCGCGCACGACGATGCCGTCGCCGGGGCCGTGGACGACCAGCTGGCCGGTGTGAATGGGGCGGGCGCCGGGCCCGACCGCACCGCGCCCGGCCAGCACGTAGACGAGCGCGTTGTACTCGCGCGGCCAGGGCAGCTCCAGCTCGGCCCCGGGCTCGATGGTGGCGTGGACCAGCGAGATCGGCGTGTGCGTCGACCCCGGCCCGCGGTGGCCGTCGACCTCACCCGCGATCACCCTGACGAGCGCACCACCGTCGGGGGTGGTGAGCAGCAGCACGTCGTCGCCCTCGATGCCCTGGTAGCGCGGGTCGATCATCTTGTCGGCCGAGGGCAGGTTGACCCACAGCTGGATCCCGTGGAACAGGCCGCCCGCAGCGATCAACTGCTCGGTCGGCCGCTCGATGTGCAAGATGCCCCCGCCGGCCGTCATCCACTGCGTCGACCCGTTCGTGATGAGGCCTCCGCCGCCGATGGAGTCCTGGTGCTGGAACGTGCCGTCGATCATGTAGGTGACCGTCTCGAAGCCGCGGTGCGGGTGCCACGGCGTGCCCTTGGGCTCACCGGGGGCGTACTCCACCTCGCCCATCTGGTCCATGTGGATGAACGGGTCGAGGTCTGCCAGCGCGACGCCGGCGAAGGCGCGCCGGACCGGGAAGCCCTCTCCTTCGAAGCCGGCGGGCGCGTCGGTCACCGACTTCACCGGCCGGATGGTCGAGCGGTCCACCGACGCGGCGATACGGGGGAGGACAAGGTTGTCGGGCACGGTCACTGCGGGCATGGCGAACTCACTCTCTCTCGGCTCCGCCGTGCACCCTCATGCGTCGCCCGGCGGACAGTTGTGCAACACGCCGTGACGACGTTCTGTTCCACCGGCGCGGCCGTCGGCCCCGAATCAGGACTCGTCGAGGCGGGCGACCTGGCCGGCGGTCAGGGAGAGGTCCGCCGCCGCGGGCGACGCGACCGCGGTCTCGGGCCGGCTGCTGCCGGGGATCGGGATGACGCGGGAGCCCTTGGCGAGCATCCAGGCCAACGTGACCTGCTGGGGGCTGGCGCCGACCTCCTCGGCCACCGCGGCGAAGGCCGGGTGCGTGTGCTCGATGTCGTCGGCGCGGCCGATGCCACCCATCGGGCTCCAGGGAATGAAGACGATGCCGAGGTTCTCGCAGTGCTCGAGCTCGCCCTCCGAGGAGCGGAAGCGGGGCGAGAACTGGTTCTGCACGCTGACCAGGCGGCCCCCGAGCACGCGCTGCGCCTCGTCGATCTGCGCCACGTTGGCGTTCGAGACGCCGGCCATGAGGATCTTGCCCTCGTCGAGCAAGTCCGCCAGGGCGCCGACCGATTCGGCATAGGGGACCTTGGGGTCGGGCCGGTGGTACTGGTACAGCCCGATGGCGTCGACGCCGAGGCGCTTGAGCGACGCCTCGCAGGCCTCCTTGATGTAGGTGGGGTCGCCGTGCACGGTCCAGCTGCCGTCACCGGGGCGGCGGTGGCCACCTTTGGTCGCGACGAGTACGTCGTCGGTCGCGCCGCCGTAGGCGGCCAGGGCCTCGGCGACCAGCTCCTCACCGTGCCCGTGCTCCTGGACGCCGAGCGAGTAGGCGTCGGCCGTGTCGATGATCGTGACGCCCGAGTCGAGGGAGGCGTGGATGGTGGCGATGGCCTGGCGGCGGTCGGGGCGGCCCTCGATGGAGAGGGGCATCTCGCCGAGCCCGATCGCGCTGACGGTCCGGTCACCGATGGGACGCTGCAACATGGGATCCTCCTCGTGGGTGCGGTAAAGGGCGTGCCGCACGGGTCAATACCCGCAGGTTGTCGACGTTACCGGTGGGTGTGCGGGGCGCGCACGGGCCACGGCGTCCACTTCGATCTCGACCCGGCCGACCCGGTAGCGGCCGCCCACCTTGGCGTGGGGCGAACGCCAGAGGCGGACCGAGACGGTGATGTCACCGGCCGCGATGTCGTCGCGCAGCGCCTGGCTGAACTCCACCGCGCCCGACGCGACGGGACCCGGTGGGGCGAGGCTCAGCCGTACTGCCAGACCCGCATCCAGTCGATCTGCATGGTGGCGGGCAAGGGCGTCTCGCCGGGCCGGTACTGGTTGCCGTTGTTCGACCCGAGGGCGGCCGTGAAGTTCAAGAAGAACGGCTGGTTGAACGGCGCGGGCGCCGTGTCGGGGTTGGTCACGTAGGGCGCGTACACGTCGGTCATGCAGGCCGTGCCGTCGTAGTACGTGGTCATGGTGGTGGGCGTCCACAAGAGCGCGTAGGTGTGGAACTGGCCCGCCGGGCTCTGGCCCGCGATGACGCAGTTGTCGGCCTGGGCGTTGGGGTCGTTGCCCGAGCCGGGGTAGACGACGGCCGGCACGTCGTTGTCCGGGTACTTCGAATAGAACTCGGCGTAGTCGATCTCGCCGCTGTCGGGCCACGGCCCGTAGAGGGTCTCGTCCTCGGGGTAGAGCCACAGCGTCTCTTGGAGCCCGGGGAAATCGACCGGCGGCATGGAGGCGCGGGCCTCGAAGAAGCCGTACTGCTGGCTGAACTTCTGGAACGAGTCGACCATGCCGCCGAGGTAGTTCGCCTGGAAGGTGCTCAAGGTGCCCTTGCACGGGTAGGACTGGGCCGTCGCGATCACCGACAGGTTCAGGTAGCCGCCCGATTCGGAGATGGTCTGGGGGCTGTCGACGTAACAGACCTGGTTCAAGACGGGGCCGGTCTTGTACGCGCTGCCGTAGGTGGTCATCGGCGACCAGATGCTCGAGTCGAGGGACGT
>DASZMN010000057.1:0-10003 GCA_035551835.1 Acidimicrobiales bacterium
CGGGCGACGAGCGCTGTGACAACTGCCGCTACTACCTCGACGAGACGAAGGACCTCTCCTATTGCTGGCACCCCAAGGTCCGCATCCTGGTCGGGGGGAACTGGTGGTGCCAGTGGTGGGAGGAGATTCCGGCGGGATGACCCCCGGCGCTCGGCGCGGTGCGGGGCGTGGTCGGGCGAGCCGGCGCTCCGCCGTCGCTGTGACGTTCTGGCCCATCTTTGGCCGCCCACTATCGCGTTGAAAGCTCCGTGAAGGTTTCCTGCGGAAATCGCGTGGAAGGGCACAGTCGCAGGTCGGACGCCGATTCCGACAATCGTTGTCAAAAAGGTCGGCGCCGCCGCTAGGGTGGGGTGACATGCAATCACCCGAGGCACTCACGGACCTGTTCCGGGCGCACGGCCGCAAGATCACGGCCCAGCGCCAGTGCATCTTCCGTGCCCTCGATGGCGACGTCACCCACCCCTCGGCCGAGCGGGTCCACGAGAAGGTCCGCACCGAGATGCCGAACGTCTCGCTCAAGACCGTCTACCAGACGCTCAACGACCTGGCCGAGCTCGGCGCCATCTCGGTGCTCGACGTCGGCACCGGCTCCGCCCGCTTCGACCCCAACGTCGAGACGGGGCACCACCACCTGGTCTGCCGCTCGTGTGGCAAGGTGCGCGACCTGGCCGCCGACTTTCCTGGCCTGCGCGTGACCCGGCGGGCCGCCCAGGGCTTCGACGTCGACAGCGCCGAGGTCGTCTTCCGGGGGCAGTGCGACGAGTGCCGCCCCGCCAAGATCTCGCAGTAAGCAGCACACGGACCCACAAGAAAGAAGGTACGAATCCGCCATGCCAGCACTGAAGGGCAGCCAGACCGAGAGCAACCTGAAGGAGGCGTTCGCCGGCGAGAGCCAGGCCAACCGCCGCTACCTCTACTTCGCCCAGAAGGCCGACATCGAGGGCTACCCCGACGTCGCCGCGCTGTTCCGCTCGGTCGCCGAGGGTGAGACGGGCCACGCCTTCGGGCACTTCGACTTCCTGCGCGAGTCCGGCGACCCCGTGACCGGCGTGCCGGTCGGCCCCACCGAGGACAACCTCAAGTCGGCCATCGAGGGCGAGACCTACGAGTACACCGAGATGTACCCCGGCTTCGCCAAGACCGCCCGCGACGAGGGCTTCGAGGAGGTCGCCGAGTGGCTCGAGACGCTGGCCCGCGCCGAGAAGTCGCACGCCGGGCGCTTCACGAAGGGCCTCGAGTCCGTCTCCTAGGCGACCGTCACCCGCGACTGCACCGATCCGGGCGCGGCCGATGAGCGGCGACGGCGGTGCGGTGGCGGGCCTGACGCTGGACGACGTCTTGGACCTGCGCGCCTACGAGCGGGTGCGTGAGAGCTACCGGGCCGCCGTGATCGCCCGGAAGAAGAACCGGCGGGTGGCGCTCGGCCCGATCATGACGCTCGTCTTCGAGTGCTTCGACACCGTGCGCTTCCAGGTCCAGGAGATGGCGCGGGTCGAGAAGATCATCAGCGACGAGGCCATCGGGGTCGAGCTCGACACGTACAACCGGTTGCTGCCCGCGCCGGGCGAGCTGTCGGCCACGCTGCTGATCGAGCTGACCTCCGAGGACGAGCTGCGCGAGTGGCTGCCCAAGCTGGTGGGGATCGAGACCCAGGTCGGGATCTCCATGGACGGCGAGGTGGTCCTGAGCGTGCCCGAGGCCGAGCACGGCGCCGCGCTGACCCGCGAGCACGTCACCCCGGCCGTCCACTACCTGCGCTTCGTCTTCTCCGAGGCCCAGGTGGCCGCGTTCGGCGCCGCCGAGGAGGTGGCGCTCGTCTCGACCCACCGGTCGTATCCGAATCAAACGCTCCTGGGCCCAGAAGTCCGCAAAGAGCTGCTCGGGGACCTGCTCGGCACAACAAAGCCTCTACCCATCGGCTGAGCTGGGACAATTCCGTGCGCCACCCTTTACAGGCGCTCGATCCGTGAGCCATACTCTCTGTTCGCCGAATTCGGAGCTGATGCCTGCGCTCCTCGGACCGCAAGGGCCTCCGACCAGGGCGAATGTACCTATCCGCCTGAAACCCGTGAGGGAGTGTTTCCGATGACCGCCACCCCGTGGCGCAAGCAAGCCGCCTGCCGGGGCCTCGATGTCGAGGCCTTCTACCCGGTGACCGAGGACGAGGCCGACGCGGCCGAGGCCAAGGCTATTTGCGCCGAATGCCCGGTCCGCCAGCTGTGCCTCGAGCACGCTCTGGCCCACCGCGAGCGTGAGGGCGTCTGGGGCGGCACCACGGAGCGGGAGCGCCGGCGGATCGTGCGGCAGCGCCGCAAGTCCGCCTAACCCTTCTTCGCCTTTCCCTTCACCGTCGTCGTCGTCCTGGGCGCCGCCTGCACCGGCGCGCCCAGCGTGCACGGGTAGGGGTTCCACGGTTCCGCCTCGGTGTTCGTGTAGACGTCGGACGGGATCGTCGTCGTCGTGGTCGTCGTCGGCCCGGCGGCGACCGCCGTCGTGGTCGTCGTCGTGCCGGCGCTGCTCGAGCCGCTGTTCGACGAACCCGCGCCCGTCGACGCCATCGCGACGCTGAGCGAGGTGCCGGCCACGAGGAGCTGGACGGTCTGGCCGCTCAGGCTCGCTTCGGGCACCAGGGTCACGGGGCCGCGCAGGTCGGCCGCCAGGGTCTGGGCGGCGGCTGCGCCGGACGGGCCGTAGAGGACCTCGGAGCTGGTGCCGCTGAGCGGGGTCGACGCGTCCGCGACCTCGTTGATGGTGAAGCCCTGCGTGCCGAGCGCCGCCGCGACGAGGTGGGCCACGCCGCTGACGCTCGACGCGTTCAGCACGTCGACGTCCACCTGACCGTGCGGGATCGTCGTGGTGGTGGTGGTGGTGGTCGTGGTGCCGTGGGCGGTCTTGGCGTTGGCGACCGCCGTGGCCGCCGGGGTGGTGCCGATGGCGTTGAACGCGTTGATGATGTTCTGCGCGTACGGCTGCGCCTCCTTGAGCACGTCCGCCCCGCCGTCGGTGACGAAGGCCGTCGTGGGCAGCGTCTCGGTGACGAGGTTCGATCCCGCCAACCCGTGGAAGTCCTCGGCCATGTTGAAAAGGTCGCCCTGGGAGAGCGTGTCGTCGATGGTCAGGTTGCCGACCGCCGCGCCGAGGAACGAGTTGATGGCCAACGGGTTGGTGATGGAACCGTTCGCCTTCGCGAGCACGGCGCGGAAGAAGGCGTCCTGGCGCTGGATGCGGCTGAAGTCCGACTGGCCGTCGTACTGCCAGTAGCCGTTCTGGTCCATGTAGTAGAGGTGGCGGCTCCGCACCAGCTGGAGCGCGGTGGTCCCGTTGATCACCTGGCAGCCGGTCTGGCTGACGTCGAGGCCCGTGTACGCGTCCTTGACCGGGTTGGGGAAGTCCATCGTGACGCCGCCGAGGGCGTCGACCATGGCCGAGAAGCCGGGGAAGTTCACGGCGACGTAGTGGTTGATGTTGATGCCGAGGTCCTGTTCGATCGTCTGGATCAGCAGGTCGGGGCCCGAGTCGAACGCGGCGTTGATGCGGTTCATCCCCGAGATGCCGTTGTCGTTCCCCGGGATGTCGACCCACAGGTCGCGCGGGATCGAGAGCACCGTCACCGTCTTGTTGGCCGGGTCGAAGCGTGCCACCATCGTGACGTCGCTGCGCTGGCCGCCGTTGCTGGCTTCGTTGCCGAGCTCGCTGGTCAGGGTCTGGTTGTCGCCGACGAAGGCCCGCGAGTCGGAGCCGACGACCAAGATGTTGAAGGGCTTCCCCGGTGCGGCGGGCTGGGCGACCAGGTGCTTGGCGTGGATCTTCTTGATCTGGTCGTAGCGGTACTTGGCGTAGAAGTACAGGCCACCCGCCCCGAGCCCGGCGATGAGCACGATGGCGGACAGCGCGTAGATGGTCCGCCGGCGCCAGCGGTGCGCGCGCTTGTGTTCCTTCTTGCGCGACTTGCGCAGCTCGGACTGCAGGTCGGCCCGCGAGCGGCCCGAGGCCTCCAAGATGGCGACCGCGTCGAACGGTGCCGCGTCGCCCTCGGCTTCGGACCTGCCCTCGCCCTCGACCTCGACCTCGACGGGGGAATCGTCTGTCCCGGCGTCGGGGACCTCGTCGGGGGCCGCGGCGCTCTCGGGGGGATCGGCTGCATCGGGGGTCAAGAACCAGAAAATACCTGCCCGGAGCGTTCGATAGCCTGCGCCGGTGGATTTCGACCTCCCCGACGAGCTGGCGGCGTTGCAGGCGACGGTGCGGCGGCTGGCCCAGGACAAGGTCAAGCCCCGGGCCCGGGCCATCGACAAGGAGAGCGCCTACCCGGCCGATCTCTTCGAGGCCTTCCGCAACGCCGGCCTGCTGGGGCTGTGCATCCCGCCCGAATACGGCGGCTCGGGGGCCGGGATCCTGGGCCTCGCCCTCGCCATCGAAGAGGTGGCCAAGTACTCCAACACGGCCGCGCTGATGCTCCTGCTCACCCGCCTGCCGACCGGGCCGGTGCTGATCGCGGGCACCGAGGAGCAGAAGAAGCAGTACCTGCCCGGGATCTGCGACGGGTCGCTCCGGGCGGCCTTCGGGCTGTCCGAGCCCCAGGCCGGCAGCGACGTGATGGGCATGCGGACCCGCGCCGTGCCCGACCGCGGCGCCGGCGGCGCGGGCGGCTGGGTCCTCAACGGCACCAAGTGCTGGATGTCGGGCGTGCGCGAGGCCGACTGGTACACGGTCTTCGCCAAGACGAGCGAGCCCACCAGCCGGGCGCACGATTCGGTCACCGCCTTCATCGTCGAGCGGGCCTGGGACGGCGTCGACGTCGGCCGCACCGATCACAAGATGGGCGTGCGCGGCGTCGACACCGGCGAGCTCGTCCTGACCGACGTCCGCGTCCCGGCCGAGAACGTCATCGGCGAGGTCGGCGGCTTCCGCCTGGCCATGCTCGGTCTGAACGCCATGCGCCCGATCGTGGCGGCGCGCGGCATCGGCCTGGCCGAGGGCGCGCTCATGTACGCCACCGAGTACGTGCAGCAGCGCGCCGCGTTCGGCCAGACGATCGCCGACTTCCAGGGCATCCAGTGGGAGATCGCGAAGTGCGCGGTCGACATCGAGGCGGCGCGCCTGCTCACGTACCGGTCCGCCGTCCTGGCCGACGCCGGCAAGTACACCAAGGAGTACGTGCCGTACCTGTCCATGGCCAAGTACCACGCCACCGAGCTGGCGGTGCGCGCCTCGTCGCTCGCCGTGCAGCTGCTCGGCGCGGCCGGCTACATGGAGGACCACCCGACCGAGCAGTGGTACCGCGACGCCAAGCAGCTCACGATCGTGGAGGGGACCTCGCAGGTCCAGCTCGGGCTCATCGCCCGCGGCGTGCTCGACCGCGACCTGTGGTGGGACTAGCCCAACCGCCGAGCCCGCCCGGCACGGCCACGGTGACCTGGCCCGAGATACTGGCCACCCTCACCCGCCGCGACTCGCTCACCGCGGCCCAGGCCGAGGCGACGCTGCGCATCGTCCTCGCCGGCGAGGCCACCCCCGCCCAGGTCGGCGCGTTCCTGGCGCTGCTCCACGCCAAGGGCGAGACGGCCGAGGAGGTCACCGGCCTGACGCGCGCCATGGTCGACGCCGCGGTGCCGTGCCCGCTCGGCCTGCCCGACGGCACGGCGGTGCTGGACCTCGTGGGCACCGGCGGCGACCGGCTCGCCAGCATCAACGTCACCACGCTCGCCGCGTTCGTCACCGCGGGGGCCGGGGTCCCCGTGTGCAAGCACGGCAACCGCGCCGCCTCCTCCGCCGTTGGCACGGCCGACGTGCTCGAGGCGCTCGGGGTGGCGATCGAGCTCGGCCCCGAGGGCGTGGCTCGATGCGTGCACGAGGCGGGCATGGGCTTCTGCTTCGCGCAGCGCTTCCACCCGGCCATGCGCTTCGTCGGCCCCGTGCGCAAGGAGCTCGGCGTGCCGACGGTCTTCAACTACCTCGGCCCGCTCACCAACCCCGCCCGCACCAGATACCAACTCGTCGGCGTCTCGGACCCCGCCATGGCGCCGATCATGGCGGGCGTCTTCGGCGCCACCGGCAGCCGCCGCACGTTCATCATCCACGCCGACGACGGCCTCGACGAGCTGAGCGTGACCTCGCCGGCCGACGTCCTCGAGGTCCGCGGCGACGGCGCCGGCAACTTCGAGCTCGCCGAGTGGCGCGTCGACCCGGCCACCCTCGGCCTCGCCCCCGCCACCCTGGCCGACCTCAAGGGCGGCGACGCGGCCTTCAACGCCAAGGTCATCCGCTCCGTGCTCGAGGGCGAGACGGGCGCCCGCCGCGACATCGGCGTCCTCAACGCCGCCGCCGCGCTCATGGTGGCGGGCCGCGTCGACGATCTCGCCGCCGGCCTCGCCCTCGCCGCCGACGCCATCGACAGCGGCCGCGCCCTCGCCGTCCTCGACGCGCTGGTCGCTACGTCGCAGGCTCAGGCTGCCGCTGCGCTCCGCCCGCCGGGCTGATCCGCCAGGCCCGTCTCGGCGAGTGGGCCATCGGATCCAACGCCGGCGAGTCGCCCAGGCAGAGCGCGATGACGCACCCGCCGAACCCTCCGCCCGACATCCGTGCCCCCAACACGCCCGGCATTGCCAGCAGCTCGTCGACCAGCTGGTCGACGGCGGGCACCGAGACCCGGTAGTCGACGGCCAGGCTCCGGTGCCCCTCGGTCATGAGCGCGCCGAGCGCGACGAGGTTCCCCCGCGCCAGCAGCCGTTCGGCCTCCCTCACCCGCGCGCTCTCGGTCACGACGTGGCGCGCCCGCCTTCGGAGCACCGGCTCGCTCAGCTCGCTGAGGTCGCCGAGCGTGCAGAGCCCCAGCGGGCGCCCGAGCACGTGCGCCGCCCGCTCGCACTCCGCGCGGCGGGTCGCATACTCCGAGTCGACCAACAGCCGTGGCGACCCGCTGTGCACGATGACGAACGCGGCGTCGGCGGGGATCGGCACCTGGCGCATCTCGAGCGTGTGGAAGTCGATGTGCAGCGCGTGCCCCGCCTGCGCCCCGGCGATGGCGAGCGGGTCGAGCAGGCCCACGTGGGAGCCGGCGAGGCGCTCCGCCTCCTGGCACGTGAGGGCGAGCGCCATCGGGTCGTCGCGGTGCCCGAGGGCGAGCAGCAACGCCACCGAGAAGGCCGCGCTCGACGACAGCCCCGCGCCGACCGGCAGCGTGCTCGTCACCTTCATCGACCCGCCCGCGGGCGGTTGCTGCAGCCGCAACAGCGCCGCCGCCAGTTGCCCGTGTTCGGGCAGCGCCACGCCGGCCGCCGCGGCGGCGGCACCCCAGGTCCAGCCCCCGTCGATGGCGATCTCGACCGGCTGGCCCGGATACTGGTCCGAGTCGATGCCGACGAGGAAGCTGTCCGGCTTCGGCAGGTAGGCGACCTCGGTGGCCAGGTTGATGGCCATGGGCAGCGACAGCCCGCCGTTGTAGTCGGTGTGGTCGCCGATGAGGGTGACTCGTCCGGGCGCACGGGCCGTGGGCACGTCCCCAGCTTGACCCAGGTCACGCCCGTTCGAGCGAGTTTCGACCGGCTTGACCGCCGCCGCCGGCCCGGGTCACGATCCTGCGATGGCCGAGCACGTGCGTAGTGGCCCGCTGAGCGGGATCAAGATCATCGAGTTGGCGGGAATCGGGCCGGCGCCCTTCACCTGCATGATGCTGGCCGACGCCGGCGCCCAGGTGCTGCGGCTCGAACGGGCGCCCGCCGGCGCCGTCGAAGCGGGGGAGGAGTTCGCCCAGTCCGGCGCCGGCTCCTACTGGGACCTGCTGAACCGGTCGCGCCCGTCGGTCGGGATCGACCTGAAGAACGCCGACGCCCTCGACCTCGTGCTCGGGCTGGTCGAGCAGGCCGACGGGTTGATCGAGGGGTTCCGCCCCGGCGTCGCCGAGCGCCTCGGGGTGGGGCCCGAGGACTGCCTCGCCCGCAACGCGCGCCTGGTCTACGGCCGCATGACCGGCTGGGGCCAGGAGGGGCCCATGGCCACCATGGCCGGGCACGACATCGACTACATCGCGATCGGCGGCGCGCTGTGGTCGTTGGGCCGCGCCGACTCGGCGCCGGTCCCGCCGCTCAACCTCGTCGGTGACTTCGGCGGCGGGGGCATGCTCCTCGCCTTCGGCATGGTGGCCGCGCTGTTGGAGTCGGCCCGCTCCGGTCAGGGGCAGGTCGTCGACGCGGCCATGGTCGACGGCGCCGCGTCGCTCATGACGATGATCCACGCCTTCCACCGTCACGGGCTCTGGGGCGACGAGCGCGGGGCGAACATGCTCGACACGGGTGCCCCCTTCTACGAGGTCTACGAGACCTCCGACGGGAAGTGGATGGCGGTCGGGGGGATCGAGGCGCAGTTCTACGCCGAGCTGCTCATGGGGCTCGGCCTCACCGGCGACTCGTCGTTGCCGCACCAGATGGCACGCGACGAATGGTCGGCCATGAAGGCACGGTTCGGCGAGATCTTCAAGACCAAGACGCGCGACCAATGGTCGGCCATCTTCGCCGGCACCGACGCGTGCGTCGTGCCGGTCCTCTCGCCGTGGGAGGCGCACCTGCACCCCCACAACGTGGCGCGCTCGACCTTCGTGGAGGTCGAAGGCGCCGTGCAGCCGGCGCCGGCGCCGCGCTTCTCGCGCACGCCCTCCGCCATCTCCAAGCCGCCGTCCCCTCCCGGCGCCGACACGATCTCGGGCCTGGTCGAGTGGGGTGTGTCCGAGGACGCCGTGGCGAAGCTGCGCGCGTCGGGGGCGCTCAGCTAGGGCGTTGGCCTTCGTGCCGCCGCTCGACGGCGGCCCGGGCCCTCAGCAATGCTCCTCAGCACGTCCCGTAGGGGTCGATCGGCGCGGTCGACTTCCCCATCAGAACCCACGAGTTGGACGCCTCGTTCATGTAGGCCGCCGGGCAGGCGTCGGCGATGGTGATGAGCAACTCGTTCGGGCAGATGCCCGGCTCGTCGGCACACGTCATCGCCTCACGACCCAGGGCGTCGCCGGGGCACTCGAACGTGAAGCCCGGATAGGCGTAGGCGGACAGGTAGGACAGCGCGGCGGAACAGCCCCACGCCGTGGCCTGCCCCGCCGGGGGGACGCCGTTCGAGGGCGAGGGCTGCACGGCGGGCGTTTCGGCCGGCGGCGGAGGCGCCGTCGTCGTAGTGGTCGCCGCTGCGGGTTGAGCCGGCGCGGCTGCCGTCGTGCCGGGCGGTGGCGGCGGCGAGGTCGTCGACGTGGTGGACGTCGTCGGCGGAACGGTCGGCGCGGTGGCCGTGGGGGTGCCCTGCCGCGGCCGCCCCGGCTTGGCCGAGTGGTCTATAGCGGCGACCGCGTCGCTGGACCGGCGTGGTTGTTGCGCCGCGGGATGGCCATACGTGGCGAGCTGGGCGGCGATGACCGCGCCGCTGGCAAGGATGATGATGGGTAGCAGTCCGACCGCGCGGCGCCGCGCCGGGGGAGAGGGCATGTGTCGATGGCTCCTGGGTCGGGATCGTGGTGGGGGGTGGGGGGTCGGTCGTCACCCCCGCGATTGAGGGGTCGGTCATCCCTACCCAGTTCGGTTTGAGCGAACCGTGAAATGAGACAATCGCGCCAGATCCGGAAGCGAACGGATTAGCCCGTCAACGCATCGCCGTGGAACCCCTATTGGACAGCTGAATCCTGGGGGTTGCATGTCGCCATCACCCCGGATGCACAACCGAACCGAAGACCGGGTCGGGCCCGCCGGCGTCTGTTACGGCGGATCTCGGCAACGCCGCACGAGCCCTTATACGTGGCAGCGCCGGGGCCTCGGTCGCCGCCGTATGCGGGGCGGGGTCTACACACGCCGGGGAGGGACGGGGTTCGCGGGGTCGGCCGCGACAGATCGGGCGGGGAGGGGTGCACCCGCCGCGTGGGCGGCGGCGGAACCCGGGCGGCCGGCAGACCGGAAAAGGTTGCTAGTGGGGTTGGGTCAGAGGCGGACGATGGGGCAGGTGATGGTGCGGGTGATGCCCTCGATCTGCT
>DASZMN010000058.1:0-12667 GCA_035551835.1 Acidimicrobiales bacterium
GAGGATGTCGACCTCGTGGAACGTGCCGTCGAGCTCCTTGGCCACCTCGGCGCCCGCCGACTTCGGCAGGTCGAGGATGGCGATGTCCGCGCCCTTCTGGCGCAGCATCTGGGCCGAGGCCTTGGCCATGCCCGACGCGCCCCCGCAGATGATGGCCTTCTTGCCCTTGATCTCCATTGCGTTGTCCTTTTCTCCCTGTCGCACCGTGCTCTACGGGCTGTTCGTACCCCTCAGATCCGCCGCCCCGGGGCCGCTCGGTCCGACCGTCGCGTGGTTGCGTCCGTCTCGTGGTCGTGTGTGATGCTGTCTGGCCTGCGCACCCGGCCGCAACCCGGGCATCGGAAGTGCGGGTTCCGAGGCCCGCCGGGATCGCGGAACGTGGTCTCGCAAGGGCTCGCCAGGGGCCAGGTCACGTAGCAGAAGCCCAGAGAGAGGAACCATGGAACGGGAGACCATCGAGTTCGACGTGGCCGACAACGTCGCCACCATCACGTTGAACCGGCCGGGCAGTCTGAACTCCTTCAACGAAGCGATGGCGCTCGACCTGAAATGGGCCTGGGAGACCATCCGTGACACCGACGACGTCCATTGCGCCGTTCTGCAGGCCAACGGCGACCGCGCCTTCTGCACGGGCATGGATGTCAAGGCGGGGGGCGAGTGGTTCACGTTCGACAATCCCTGGAACAGCTTCGACCCGGGGATGGCGCTGTCGCCCAAGATCCGCCACCGGGTGTGGAAGCCCGTCGTCACCGCGGTGCACGGCCTGTGTGCCGGGGGGGCGCAGTACTTCCTCAACGAGTCCGACATCATCCTCTGTGCCGAGGACGCGGTCTTCTTCGACCCGCACGCCAACGTCGGGATCGTGAGCGCCCTCGAGCCGATCGGCATGCTCCATCGCGGGGTGCCGCTCGGTGACGTGTTGCGCTGGGCGCTGATGGGCACCGAGGAGCGCATCACCGCGGCCACGGCGCTGCGCATCGGGCTCGTCACCGAGGTGGTGAGCCGGGCCGAGCTGCGCGACCGGGCCCGCGAGATCGCATTGTCGATTGCGGCCCGGGACCCCAAGGCGATCCAGGGGACGGTGCGTGCCATCTGGGAATCGCTCGAAATGCCCCGGACCATCGCGCTCCACAACGGCCTGTCCTACACACAGATCGGCAATCCGCCACCTGACGAGGTGCACATGGCACCCCCGGGCAAGAAGGAGACGCAGTACCGCTAGCGAGCGAGCGGCTGTCCGCATCGGCACGGCAGGGAGGAACTCATGACCAGTACACCGAGCACGTCGTTCGCGAAGATCCCGGGCACTCCGCTCGATCTCATGCGCGACTACGACATTGCGACGCTGGGCTACAAGGAGGCCGAATTCGGCGTCGACGGTGTCGCTCGCTCCTACGAGCTCGACGGCGCGTACGGTGAGGACGGCCACTGGGAGGTCGCCCCGGGATCCGAGGCGCCGTTCCGGACCCGGATCGTCGTGCGGCAGCCGACCGATGCGAACCGGTTCAGCGGTGTCGTCATCGTCGAGTGGCACAACGTGTCCGCCGGGCTCGACGCGGCCCCGGACTGGGGCTTCTTCCATCGATCCGCCGCAGCCGCCGGCCACGCGTGGGTCGGCGTCTCGGCCCAGAGGGCCGGCATCGACGGCGGGGGATTGGCGGAGGGCATCCACCTCAAGCTCTTGGACCCGGACCGTTACGGCGGACTCGAGCATCCAGGCGATGCCTGGAGCTTCGATATCTTCACCCAGGTCGGGCTTCTGCTCCGCCGCCCGCCCGACGAGAACCCCCTCGAGGGCCTGACGGCGCAGCGGCTCCTCGCGGCCGGCGAATCCCAGTCGGCCGCCGCCCTCGTCACGTACATCAACGCGATTGATGCCCACACCGAGGTGTTCGACGGTTACTTCGTGCACGGGCGCCCGGCCGCCGGACTCGGGATCGACGGCGTCTTCATACGCTCGGCGCCCCGGGGCCCCGAGGCCACGACCTCGGTCATCGCATCGAAGGGTGAACAGATCCGCGACGACGCCCGGGTACCCGTCCTCATCCTGCAGAGCGAAACGGACCTCATCGTCCTCGGCAGCCACAAGGCGCGGCAGATCGACAACGACCGGATCCGCCTTTGGGAGCTCGCGGGGGCGGCGCACGCCGACACCTACACGGTCGGCGCGGGTCGTCACGACGACGGGACGCTCAGCGCCGAGCGGTTCGCCGAGCTCATGCGACCGACCACCAACCTGATGAATTGGAAGACCGAGACGCCCATCAACGCCGGTCCCCAGCAGCACTACGTGGCGCAGGCGGCCCTCGCCCACCTCGTGAATTGGGTCCTGGAGGGCACGCCGCCACCGTCCGCGCCTCGCCTCGAGGTCGACGGCAGCGGGACCGACTTTCGCAAGGACGAGCGCGGCCTGGCCCAGGGGGGCATCCGAACCCCGTGGGTCGACGTGCCGAGCGCGGTCATGGGTGGGCTCGGCCAGGCCGGTGAGTCCTTCGCCTTCCTCTTCGGCCGGACCACCCCTTTCGACGAGGCGACGCTGACCTCCCTCTATCCGGGCGGTCGGGCCGACTACCTGGCGCGCTTCGAGGCCGCGCTCGACGCCACCATCGACGCCGGCTTCCTGCTGGCCGAGGACCGGTCCGAGATCCTGGCCGTCGCCGCCGCGTCGTTTCCCCTACTGCTGGCGTAGGGGGCGGTCCGACCCCGTCGCGACCAGGGGTCACGCGATCGGGGTTGCTACGTTGCTGCGAGAAGGGACCGCTCCAATGGGGGGTGTATGCAGCAGGCGGTGGGCAGAGAGGCGAGGGACATGACGGGCACGCCCGACGGGGTCGGACGGGTCGCCGCGCCGCCCCCGATGCTCTCGTGCTCGGGATTGCGCAAGCGCTACGGCGAGCGCCTGGCCGTCGACGGCGTGTCATTTTCGATCGCGGCCGGCGAGCGTTATGGCCTCCTCGGCCCGAACGGCGCAGGCAAGACGACCACCATCTCCATGCTCTGCGGGCTGGTGCCCAGCGACGAAGGCGAGATCACGATCGACGGCCACGCGGGTGGCACGCTCGAGGCAAAGGCCTCGGTCGGCTATGTGCCCCAGGACCTCGCCCTCTACCCCGATCTCAGCGCGTTGGAGAATCTCACCTTCTTCGGCGAGCTCTACGGGCTGAAGGGCACGGAGCTGCAGGGCCGCATCGTCGAGACCCTGGAGCTCGTCGGGCTGGCGGAGCGGGCCAAGGACCGGATCGGGACGTACTCGAGCGGCATGAAACGCCGGGCCAACATGGCGGCCGGCCTCTTGCATCGGCCGAAGCTCCTCGTGCTCGACGAGCCGACGGTCGGGGTGGACCCGCAAAGCCGCAACGCCATCCTCGAGACGATCGGTCGCCTCGGCATCGCGGTGCTCTACACGACGCACTACATGGAGGAGGCGGCCAAGCTCTGCAACCGCATCGGGATCATCGACGACGGCCGCCTCATCGCCGAGGGGACCGCGGAGTCGCTGCTGCGCGCCCACGGCGGTCGGGACAAGGTGCTGTTGCACTGTGACGACGTCGACCTCGCGGACCTCGGCGAGCTCGCCGCCGCCTGCCGGGGGCTCGAGGCGGTCTACGACGTCGCCCAGGTAGCGGGACGGCTGGAGCTCAGTACCGACCACGGCCCCGCCGTCCTGGCGGCGGTCGTGGCCCTGGCCGCGCACCACCGGGTGGTGCTCGTCGGGGTCGAGGTGCGCTCGTCCAACCTCGAGGACGTCTTTTTGAACCTGACCGGCAAGGAGCTGCGCGACTGATCGCCCGGGGCCGCGGCGAGTGTCCTTCGAGTGTCCTTATGGAGGGGCTGGGGTACGTTGTCGGCGGAAGGCAAAAGGTGTCCATCTCGAGGAGCGGCGGGCTCCGGACATCACCAGGCCCGTCGCGTCGCCCTGACCTCGAGGAGGAAGCGTTGCGCGTCCCGGCCCGCACCGTTCGCACCGGCCCCGCGCTGGTCGTGGGCGCCATGGTTGCCACCCTCGTCGCGACTTCGATCCTCGCGTTCCCCCCGGTGTCGTCGGCGACCACCACACTGGGTCCGCCCGATGCCGCAACGGCATCACCCGTCACGGTCGGGATGATCATCGACGGCTACGACGGCGGGGTCGGGAGCGGGAACAAAGTCGAGCAGGGCGCGCAGATCGCCGCGCGCTACGAGAACCAGTACGGCGACGGGCTGGACGGGCACAAGATCGAGCTCCGCTTCTGCGCCAACGACCAGTCCGCGACGGGCGGGCTCTTGTGCGCGACCGACATGGTGCAGCACAAGGTTGTCGCCGTGATCGAATCCTCCAGCGGGCAGGGTCCCACCGAGGTCCCGACGCTCGTGCAGGCGGGCATCCCGTACATCGCGATGACCGGCGGCTCGGCCGCAGAGTTGACGACGCCGGGCGCTTTCGCGCTCCTCGGCGGTGTCCCGGCCATCCTCGGCGCCGTCGCTCAGCAGGCGAAGCAGAAGGGCTACGCCAAGGTGACCCTCATCGTCGAGAACGAGCCCACGGTCGTCCAAGGCACCCAGGCCCTCGGCAACATCGTCTTCAAGGCGGCCGGCGTCGGGTTCGACCTGTTGGCGGCGGATCCCCACGCGACGGATCTGAAGCCGGAGCTGCAGCAAGCGGTCGCCGGCGGGGCCTCCGCGGTGGGCGTCGGCGGCGACGCCGGGTTCTGCAGCGCGTTCCTCAGGTCCTACGCGGCGCTGCACCTGCACCTTCCGCGGTACGTGATCGCCACCTGCCTTGGTCCGAGCAACGTCAATTCGAGAACTCTCGACAAAGTGTTGAGGGGCTCGCTCCTGGCCGGCGCCGTGACGTCGAACGCAAAGGACGACGCACTCTACGCGGCCATCGTGCACAAGTACGCGCGTTTGGTGAACCCCAACCCCAACGTCAGTTCCGAGGACTTCGCCGGATTGCTCCCAGTGCTGTCGCTCGCCGCGATCATGAAGGACGCGCCACCCAGCCAGCCCGCGACCGCGGCGGGCATCCTGGCGCGCACCGAGACGGCGAAGAACGTTGCGATCCCGCTGTTCGGCGGCGGCACCTTCACCTGCAACGGCACGGCCATCGCGTTGCTCATGTCCATCTGCTCGTCGACCTCGGCCATCGGGACGCTCGGAAGCGGTTACCTGGTGACCCATATACAGACCTACGACCCGAGCGCCCTCTTCTGACCGCCGTCGACCGGGCGGCCAACGGCTCGACGCGACAAACTCGTGCCATGGCCTCACCCATCGTCCACACTGTCGAGATCGAGCGCCCGCCTGCTGAGGTGTTCCCCTACGTGACCGATCCGTCTCGCTTCGGGGAGTGGCAGGCCGGTGTCGTCGGCGGGAGTACCGAAGGTGCAGCCGCCGTTGGCGCCAGGTGCACCATGACGAGGAAGGTCGGTGGTGTCCAGCGCACCTCCACCTCGGAGATCACCGCCTACGAGGCACCGTCGCGCTGGGCGATCCACGGCATCGACGGGCCGATCCGAGCCGACGTGAGCGTGCTGGTCGAGCCGGTCGATGCCGGCCAACACTCCCGCGTGACGATCGAGCTCGATTTCCACGGGCACGGGGTCGGCAGGCTGCTCGCTCCGATGGTGACCAGCCAGGGCCGCAAGGAGGTCCCGGTGAGCTGCCAGAACCTCAAGCAGCGGCTCGAGGCCGGCGTCTAGCCAGGGCCGTCGCCCCCATCCCGCTGCTTGCCAACGCGGCGAAGGGCGTTCCTCGTCCGCCTGCCTACGACGATTCGCTTGCGCGTCTGGTGGGTTGTCAGGACAACCCTGACGCTGTAAGGTCACGCCTGACACGAGCAGCGAGAGGAAGAAGCCCGATGTCGACGACGGCGCAATCCAGCGAATCCAGCGAAGCCGTGTTCGTCTGCTGCTCCTTCTGCTTCAAGCCCAACACCGAAGTGGAACGGCTCGTGGCGGGCCCGGCGGTCTACGTGTGCAACGAATGCGTGGACCTGTGTCGCCAGATCATCGACCAGACGCCCGCGGGACGTGTGGAGGGGGCCCGCCCCATGCCCTGGGACCACGCCGAGACGGTGCAGGCCGCCCTCGCCCACCTGCCCAACGTGGCGCGGGCGCAGGCCCAGGTGGACCAGAGCCTGCTCGGATGGGTCCGGCGGGCACGGACGCTCGGCGCCACCTGGGCCCAGATCGGTGACGCGCTCGGCATCACGCGGCAGTCGGCCTGGGAGCGTTTCGCCGCCGAAGAGTAACCCGGGGTTGCGGACCCGCCGCCGGCTGGAAGACTCATCGGATGAAACTGACGAGCGACCAATGCTGGTCTCACCTGGCCGAGGTCGACCACGGCGTCTTGTGCACGACTGGCGCGCGCGGGGCCATCGACGCCGTGCCCGTCTGCTTCGTCGTCGTGGGCAAGGTGCTCGTGTCGCCGATCGACACCGTCAAGGCCAAGGAAAGTACCGAGCTCGGAAGGCTCAAGAACCTCGACCGTGACGCGACCGCCACGCTGTTGTGCGAGCGGTGGGTGCGCCATGACTGGTCGCAGCTGTGGTGGGTCCGGACCCAGCTGGTGCGACGGTCTGGCCACGACCTCACTGCGACGTTGCGCCAAGAGAGCGAGACGGCCCTGCGACACAAGTACTTCCAGTACCGCGGCACCGAGTTCGCGGACCTCTTGGTGTTCGACGTGAAGTCGGTGAGCGGGTGGGCGGCCGAGCCGAAAACGGATGACAAGCTTGACCGAGCGAACGGCGGTGCGGTGACGCAGACTTACTGACGCCAGCTCCGAGGCGCCCACACCGAGTGAACCCTCACCGAGTGAACCCTCACCCCGTGAATTGGTACCCGAACATGACGTCGCCTACGTAGTTCGTCGCGGCCGTCTCGATGTTCCGGACGTGCAACACAAGTGTGCTGCCGGGTTGAATCGGCGTGCTCGGGGCGCTCGAGGTACAGGTCGTGCCGCCGGAGGGGACCGTGCATTCGACGGGGATGTTCCCTCCCACGTTGCCATTGACCGCGAGCAAAACGTCGACACCGCCGCCGGTTGGCGCTGGAGTGCTCAATTGGATCCAGAGGTTGGTGGCGGTCACGGTGGCGTTCGGACTCACGGTCTCGTTCTGGTCCGGAAAGTCGAACAACCCGGTCGAGACGCCGGATGGCGCTCCGAACTGCGGGGCATTCCCGTTCAGACCGATGCCGTTGACTCGCCCGGTGACGTCGGCGATGACCGGCCCGGTTGCACCCGTCGCGCCCTGCGCACCCGTCGCACCCGTGGCCCCCTGGGGTCCGGTGGCACCGGTGTCACCGGCCGCGCCCGGCGCGCCCATGGCGCCCTGCGCGCCCGTCGCCCCCTGCGGGCCGGTGAGCCCCGTGGGTCCGATTGCCCCCTGCGCGCCGGTCGCCCCCGGCGCGCCGGTCGCCCCCGGCGCTCCCTGCGGGCCGATCGGCCCTTGGGGGCCGATGGCGTTCCAGGTGATTGTCTGGTCGCGCCCGTTGCAATGGGGCGTGCCATTGGTGGTGACGTGGTACAGCTCGCCGGCTTGGTCGAGCAGTTGGTTGCCGCTCACACACGCGCTGTAGGTGGGATTCGCGGGGGCCGCTCCGACACCACCGCCGAAGACGACTCCGCCGACCGCCCCCACCGCGCCCGCGGCACCGAGCAGCGCCGTGACCTTCTTCGGTGGGGTGTACCGACCCGAGCGCGATGGGGTGCTGCGACGACCGTCAAGAGCCACGGGAGTCCCGCCTTTCTGTGTCATCCAGCCCCCTGCCGGTTGTGATTAAAACGTGGAACCGGATTGAGCGACTAGGGCACAAAGTCCCGAACCCCGCCGGTGTGTGAACCCCTGTGACTTTTGCCGCGGCGCGCTCGCCGAAGAAGACAGGGTTTACGAGTTGCCGCCGCCTGACAAGAGCGAAAGCTCCTCGCGCAGCACGCGACGCAGCAGCTTGCCCGTCGGAGAGTACGGCAGCTCGTCACGGAACTCGACGACGGTCGGCATCTTGGTCGAGCGGAGCCGATCGCGCACCCAGACCTGGAGCACCGCCGCGTCCACGCCGGCACCGTCCGCTGGATGGAGCACGACCACGGCCGCGACCGTCTCTCCCCATTCCGGGTCGGGAACGCCGAGCACCGCGACGTCGGCGACCGCCGGGTGGGCCTGGAGGACATCTTCGATCTCCCCCGGCGAGATGTTCTCCGCCCCCCGCACGATGACGTCGTCGAGGCGCCCGTCGACGTACAAGAAGCCCGCGGCGTCGAACCAGCCGGCGTCGCGGGTGCGGAACCAGCCCTCGTCGTCGAGCAGCGAACGGCCGACGTACTCGCCGGCCACCTGCTCGCCGCGCACCCAGATCTCACCCTTCTCGCCCGCCGCCAGGACAAGTTCGTCCTCGCCCCGGATCTCCACTTCCAGGGACGGCAGGGGCCGGCCGACCGACCCGAGCCGGGCCCGCACGGCCGCATCGGGGGAGGCGAACGCCTCGCGGTGGTCGTCGGGCGTCAGCATGGCGATGGTCGAGGAGGTCTCGGTGAGCCCGTACGCGTTCACCAGGTCCACCGACGGCAGGTCCCGTAGCGTGCGCTCGACCAACTCCAGCGGCATGCGGCCGCCGCCGTAGGACAGGTGGCGCAGGGTGGGTGGCGCCGCGCCGACCGCCTCGACCTCGTCGAGAATGCGGCCGAGCATGGTCGGCACGACCATGGCGTGGGTGATGCGCTCCTCGGTGGCGACGCGCACCCACTCGGCGGCGTCGAACGACGGCAGGTACATGATCCGTCGGCCCGAGTACAACGAGCTCAAAACCGCGGCGACGCTGGCGATGTGGTACGGCGGCACGCAAATGAGCTGTGCCTCGTCCGGCGAGCACCCGAGGAACTCGACCGACGAGATGATGTAGGACACCAGGTGCCGGTGCCGCAGCACCGCCGCCTTGGGCTCCGAGGTGGTGCCGCTGGTGAACAGCAGGACCGCTATCTCCTCGGGGTCGACGAACGCGAGCTCGGCCGGGTCGCCGTCGTCCTCCCAAGCCCCCGAAGCCTCCGAGGCCACCGGACCCAAGGCCACCGAGGCCGCAAACGCATCGACCGTCACCAGCCGCCCGCTCTCGACCCCGGCGGACCGCAGCCGAGTCATTTCGGCGGCGTCGGCGAGCAACGGGCCGCCCGCTACCCGCGGCAGGATCGACGCCAGCTGCTCGTCGGGGGCTCGATAGTTCAGCGGCGCGAACGCCGCGCCCGCCAGCGCCGCCCCGAACAGCGCCACGGGCAGCACGTCGGAGTTGAGCCCGAAGTACCCGACGACCTCGGCGCTCTCCTTCTCGAACAAGACGGCGGCCCGCCGCGCCTGCGCCAGGAGGGCGGAAGAGGTGAGGCCCCCGGACGACGGCCCGACGGCCACCCGATCGGGGTCGCCCTCCGCCACCATCTCCAGCAGCATCGCGATGTTCACGGCGTCGAGCCCTCCCCCGAGTCCGGATCCAGTCTGACTGCGAGCCGGCGGCGGTCAGTCCGAGGCGGGCAGCGGCTTCGCGCCCTTGACCTCGAGCAGGGTCTCGCCGACCGACAGCGACCCCGCGCCGGCCTTGGTGCACAGGAGCTCGAGCCCGAGCGCCTCGTCGGCGTAGCGCTTGCCGAGCTGGGTGCCGCCGTCGAAGCCGGCCTCGATGCTCGCCGGCGTCACCTCGGCGTCGATGGCCACGAAGGGGTGGCCCCCGCAGCGAAGGTCGACGGGCTCGCCCGGCGCCTTCACCACGACCACCTCGCAGGTGTCGGTGACGCTCCGCAGCCTCGTTCCTGCTTTCAGTTGCAACCCCACCGCAGTCGTCCCTCGCTTTCGGTTTTCCTTGGCCCCCAACCTTCCGGCCCAACCTTCGGGTGGAGAGAACTCAGGATACGCGCCGCCCCGAACCGCCCTCGTCGGGGCGGCGGCCGGCCCCTTTCTACCGCCGCCCGGCGGCTCGGCGCATCCTGGATCTTGGCGGCGCGTGGGAGAATACGACCGGGGATGCCGTGCAGACGGAATCGGAGGCATTGATGGAAGACGGCTCGGGGTGGTTCAACGACCCCGAAGTTGAGGGCCAGGAGCGGTATTTCGACGGGTCCGAGTGGACCACCGAGACCCGGCCCGCCGACCCCGACGGCCCACTGCTCCACCTGCCCGACCACGTCCCCGAGCTGCAGCGGGCCTTCGCGGCGGCGACGGCCGATATCGAGGAGGTGGAGGCCCAGCTGGGGCGGCTGTTCGATCGAGCCCAGGTCGACGAGGGGAAGACCAAGAAGGCGCGCAAGGCGTCGGCGTCGAAGGCCCAGGGCGACGCCGGGGCCGATTCCGACGCGGGGGCCCCGGCGGCGGCCCCGGCCGGCGAGAACGCACAGGCCGCCGGCGTCGAGGCGCTCCTCGGAACCGAGGTGGACGAGGTGGATCAAAGGGTCGAGGGCGTCGAGGGGGACGAGGGCGTCGCGGGGGACGAGGACGACGACGCCCTGACCGAGCTCGATGCGGCCCTGGCCACCGAGGAGCCCGAGAAGTTGAAGCGCGGCCGGTTCCGGCGCCGCTGATGATCTGAGAATTGTGCTTGATCGGCGCACCATTTGTGCCGAAGAGGTAGTGAGCATTTGGGGAGGCGCACAAGGCGGTGCGTCGACCGAGGGGGAGGAATCACGCCGTGAGCCAGGCACCAGGCTGGTACCGCGATCCGTTCATGCGGGACAACGAGCGTTACTGGGACGGGCGTGTCTGGACCCAGGGGAGCCGCCTGGAAGGCACCGCGGCGGCCGGCGAGCCATCGGGGGCCGAGGCGGCCGGGACGGCGCCGCAGGCATCCGAGTCGGTCGACCCGCCGACTGAGGCGCCAACCTTTGCGCCCCTGGGCGCACCGACCGTCGCTGTCGCCCCGGCGCGCGTCGGTCCGGCCGCCGGCTCGCCCGCCGGATTGCCATCGGGGGCGACGACGAAGGACTCAGGCCGGAGCCGGCACCGTCGTCGGAGCGTGCTCGGCCTCGGTGCGGCGGCGCTGGTCTTGGCGGCCGGCGGCGTCGCGGCGGCGCTGGTCCTCGGACAGCCGAACGATGCGTCGGCGAGCGTGGCGGTGACCACGGCCGCGACGCAGACGATCGACGCGCAGTCCTCGGACATGTCGATGACGATGGACATGTCGGTGATGGGCATGCACGAGTCGGTGACCGCCAACGGCGCCTTCGACTTCGCCCACTACACCGGCACGCTGACCATGAACATTGCCGCCGCCGGCCAGCAGCTCAGCGAGCAGGCGATCTACGACGGACCGACCATCTACGTCAATGTCTCGGGCCTCGTCGCCGGCGGCCTGCCGAACGGGAAGCAGTGGGTGTCGGCCGACATCGGCCAGTTCGAGTCGGCGACCAACGGCTTCGGCAACATGAGCACGTTCGGCGATCCGGCCACCATGCTCCAACAGCTGCAGTCGGCCGGCGGGACCGTCACCTCGCTCGGCCCGACCACGTACGAGGGCTCGTCGGTCACCGAGTACTCGGTCTCCATCCCGCCCTCGGTCCTCGAAGGAGAGATGGGACGCGTGCCCTCGTCGCTCCAGCAGGGCTTGTCGGGGGTGAACCTCCCCGACATCGAGGCGGACGTCTACATCGGCTCCGACAACCTCTTGAAGGCCATCCACATGCCGATGACCTTCTCCGTGGCCGGCCAGTCCATGTCGATGGACATGACGATGAGCTTCTCGAACTACGGGACGCCGGTGAGCGTGACGCCGCCGCCGGCCAACGAGGTCATGCCGCTGTCGCAGCTCGGGGGCGCGCTCGGCGGCGGCAACACGGGCACGACGGGGTCCGCAGGGTCCACAGGGTCCACGGGGTCCAGCGGCAGCACCGGGAACTCCGGCGTCTTCTTCTAGACCGCATCGAGGCGTCGGCCCGACACCGGAAAAGCGGCCTGTGATGCCGTTCCTCGGCCCCGGAGGACCGCCCACGGAGGGCGCGCCTTTGGGGGTGTGCCACCATTCGGGGGTCAAAAGCCTGGGCCTGACCGAACCGGAGGCATGCACACGTGAGCGAGGAGCCGGGCTGGTATCCCGACCCCTACTTCCTGGGACGCGAGCGCCGTTGGGACGGCCGCGCGTGGACGGAGGAGTGCCGGTCGGCTGAGACCAAAGAGACGCAGCCTTCGGCGAAGCCGCGCCCGGCCAAGAATCCCGACGCGGCGACCCCTTCCGCCACGGCAGCCAAGGTGGCGGCGAAGTCCGCTGCCGGCGCCGGCGCTTTGGCCGCGGCACCCGCCGCGAATGCCGACGCGCCGCCGAGAGAGGCGGCCGCGACCGCCGCCACTGCCGCGACTGCCTCCGTTGCCGCGAGCGCAGCGACCGGGGCTGGCGTCACCGAGGAATCGCCTGCGGCTGTGGCCGAAGTACCTGTCGTCAGTGCAGATCCGCCGACGCAGCAGGTCGAACGGCCCGCCGCTGCGGCGCCTTCGACCGAGCGCGTGCAGCCCGAACTTTCCGCCACCGACGCCGGCGCCGACGAAGGCGCCCGCGCCGACAGCGACAGCGACACCGACACCGACACCGACGAAAGCGCCCGCGCCGACACGGAGGCCGACGGCAAAGACCATAGGAAGCCTCCGACGCGCCGCCGGCGGCGGCTCCTCGTCGGTGGCGCGGCCGCGATCGTCATCGTGATCGCCGTCGCGGTGGTC
>DASZMN010000059.1:0-31389 GCA_035551835.1 Acidimicrobiales bacterium
CGTAGGCGAGCCGGCGGTGCGGACCCCGCCCAAGATCGAGTCGTTGTCCTCGGCCAGCGCCCCGGTCAGGGAGCGCTTGAGCAGATCGAGATAGAGGTTTGTGACATCGGATTGTTCGACGGGCACGGCGCAAAGAGTAGCCGCCGGGATTGCGGGCTCTGGAAGAGCACGGGTCCGGGCTTGCGGGGCTTACGGGTCCTTCGGGGCCGGCCCAACGTGCGCTTGGTTGCGGGTTGTGTTCGGGGTGGTGGTTGGGATGTGGCGCGGTACGGAATCATCGGTGTGACGGATGGTGGGTCGTCACATTTCGATGCGTTCGTTTGTCAGGCCGCGCTCAAGGCTTCGTCCGGATCACCAGCGCAACGGAAGTCAGTGTATAGGAGGCAAAAAGGAACTTGAGGCACGCCTCCCAATCGAAGGGTGGCAGGTCGACGTAATGATCAAGCACGCCCTCTCCCGGCGACAGATCAAGGGCGGCAACTTCGTGACCGGCATCTTCAAGCCTCTCGGCAAGCGCGCGGATATCGCGCTCACGGTAGACAACGCAGGGACCCGTCTCGACTGTCTCGTCGTTTGAATGGACGTTGTACTCCGTCGTGTGCACGGCGATCCCCCCGGGCTTGACTGTCGACAGAGACCTCTCGACGAACTCGAGCCCGGCGGGAAGCGAGCCCAAGTGCTCAAGTGCGCAGGCCGACCAACAGAAGTCGTACTGGCCAATGTCACTCGGGATCGCTCGCATGTCGACTGCACGCGTCGAAACGAGCCTCTTGAATTGTTCTTCATCACAGATGTCTGGCCATGTGGCGCTGTCAAGAGTGTCTACGTGTTGGTCGGCGGCCATCCAGCCCTTTGCCTGCCTCGTGGCGGCATCGAGGTCGGTGGCCATGAGTTCCACGCCACGAGCGGCGAACAACGGCACCAGCGGGTCGTGGCCCACGCCAAACCCGAGGCCCGTACGCCCGGGTTTGAGCATGTCGACACTGTCGAGAACGTGTGCGATGTACGCCCATTCCCACGCCTTCCGGTTTGCCCGCGGCCGTTCCCCCATGCTCCAGATCCACTGGTAAAACCACGGCTCACTAAGCTGTGCCTGGGTGCACAGCCGGGATCGGATGCCGCTGGGGAATCGGGAGTCGGGCACCTCTTGTTGGTCCGCGTCGAAGGTGAGATTCCCCTGCTGTGCTTCGAGCATGGCGAGATGCAGGGCGAGTGACGCCTGATTGCGCTTGATCTGACCGAGGTTGGCGAACCCGAGTCCCGCCTGCTTGACCTGCTGACGCAGTGCCGGAGGCATGATGCGTTTCAAGGCATGACGCGATACATCGAGCGCCCGCCTGCTGCTGCCGCTCTCCTCTTTCATGCTCTTCTCCTGATATCC
This sequence comes from Acidimicrobiales bacterium, assembly GCA_035551835.1. GTDB lineage: Bacteria > Actinomycetota > Acidimicrobiia > Acidimicrobiales > RAAP-2 > Bog-473. The sequence goes on from DASZMN010000059.1 coordinate 1,382, forward strand.
AGCCTCTGAGTCACGCCGCTGATCGGGTTGATCGCCTCTGAGCCAGTGGTCGCCAAACGCCAAACGCCGAGAGCCGAGGTCCTGCCGCTAAGTGTAACGACGATGCAAATGGTTCCTTATGGCCATTGGCCTGGTTAGAAGCTCATCTGGTCGAGTGCTCAATGCCGCCCTGCGCCTGGTCGATGACCTCGCTGCCACCCCCTCGACCCTCGACCCGGAGGCCTCGGGGGCCTCGGGGGCCTCGGGGGCCTCGGGGGCGATGCTGTGTCGCCTGGCGGTCGTCGTCGTGGGGTCGCGCTCTGATGCGCGTCCACTGAAGCGGCGAGGCGGACCGGCACCAGCGAGCGGACCCGCTGCCGGACAAGGTCCGCCAGCCATGATCGACCCTCAGCGGTCCCAGAGTGCGCAGTCCGGCCGCGGAAGCTCCAAAACACGGTTCGGCTTCGAGTGCCGGACGCAGGATGCGCCCCTGCCGTGCTGCGGCGGCGCGACGTTGTCGACTTCCCCTGGGTCGCGTCGGCCCGGCTATCGTCACTGCGGCGGCAAGAACCTTGGCCGGCGAAACACGGACTCCCTGGTCACCGGATCGGAGGTCGCGGAGGAGCCTCCTCAAAAGCCCGCAGGACCCGCAAGCCTCACGCCCTTGCTCCGTTGGTCGATGGAGGAGTTGGAGGCGTGGGGCGCACCGCGGGTGAGCGGGCCTGACCCGACAACCTTCCCCAACCAGAAATTTCGAACGTCGAAAGGACCCGACCCCAGTGGGCACAGAGCAGGAAAAGGCGCGAGGTGTCATCAGCGAGTTCCTCCAGCGGACCGACAAGGGTGCCGAGGGGTGGAATGACGAGACCGAGCTGTGGGGCGAGGGGCTGGGCCTCGACTCGCTGGAGGCGGCGGAGCTGTCGGCCATGCTCGAGGACGAGTTCGGCACGGACCCCTTCTCCGCCGGCGGGGACCTTCCCGAGAAGGTCGGCGACGTCCTCGCGTTCTACGCCACCGTCTCGACCTAGATGATCCTTCTGCTGGAAGCGGCGGCCGCGTCGTCGCCCGAACGGCAGGCGGTTGCGACTTCGGAGGGCTCAGCGACCTACGCCGAACTTCTCGACGACGCCCGCCGTGTCGCGGCGGCGCTGCGCCGTCGTCGTATCACCCGCTTTGCCGTCGTCGAGCCGGATGCCGGCTGGGTGCTCCGCCTGCTTGCCGGAGCCGCGCTCGCCGGAGCCGAGCCCTGCCAGTACCAACCCGACACCGACGCGTCGGAGTTCGCCGACCACGCCGCCCTGCTCGATCACACGTTCGTGCTCACCCGCCGCGACGACCTCACCGGGCCCTTCAAGCTGGTGCGCCCGGCCGAGCTGGTCGCCGAGCCCGCCGATGGTGCGCTCGCGGCCGGCGACGACACCCCGCAGCCGCTCATGATCCGTACGACGGGGACGACCGGGCTCCCGAAGGCGGCGCGCCACGACTGGCGCATCCTCGGCAAGACCGTGGCCAACGTCCGCCCGATGCCCGAGCAGCGGTGGCTCCTGGCCTACGGTCCGCAGCAGTTCGCCGGGGTCCAGGTGCTGTTGCATGTGGCGGCGAGCCAGGCAACCCTCGTCGCTCCCTTTCCCCGCCAGCCCAAGGACGGCCTCGACGCGATGCTCACCCAGGGCGTCACGTGCGTGAGCGCGACGCCGACGTTCTGGCGCTTCCTGCTGGCCGAGGCGCGCAGCCGTAAAGCCACGCTGCCGGCACTCGAGCAGATCACCCTCGGCGGTGAGGCCAGCCCGGCCGACCTGCTCGACGAGATCCGGACCAAATTCCCCGATGCCAAGGTGTCGCAGGTCTACGCGTCGACCGAGTTCGGCTCCATCACCTCGGTCCGCGACGGCAAGCCCGGCATCGCGGTCGAGACGCTCTATGACGAGACGAACCCGCATGCGAACGTCCGCGTCGACGACGGCGAGCTGTGGGTCCGCGCCGGCGCCGGCATGCTCGGGTACGCGGGCGAATCCGGCGCGGAGTCAAGTGAGTCCGGCGAGTCCGGCGAGTGGCGTCGCACGGGCGACCTGGTCGAGATCGTCGGCGACCGCGTCATGTTCCGAGGCCGCAAGTCCGAAGTGATCAACGTCGGCGGGGTGAAGGTGCACCCCTTGCCGGTCGAGGACCGCATCACTGGACTCGATTCCGTGGCGCTCGCCCGGGTCTTCGGGCGCCCCAACAAGCTCACCGGCGCCATCGTGGCGGCCGAGATCGTGCCGGTCGGCGGCGTCGAGGACGCCGATGTCGAGAACATCCGCTCGCAGATCAAGACGGCAGTGGCCGACCTGCCCCGGGCCTGGCAGCCGCGCAGCGTCACGTTCGTCGACGCAATCGAGACCAAGGGCGGCAAGACGATCCGCGGGATGGAGGAGTGATGGCCGAAGAGCCGCGCGTGGCGCTGGTAACCGGAGGCAGCAAGGGTCTCGGTGCCGGGCTGGTCGAGGCGTACCTCGGCGCCGGCTACATCGTGGAGACGTGCTCTCGTTCGTCCACGGATCAGGTCAGCGCCTGGGAGAACGACCCTCAACAGAAGGAGCGCTTCCACTTCGCTACGGCCGACGTCTCGAAGACCGAGGACGCCGAGCGGTTCGTGAAGGAGGCGGCCAAGCGCTGGGGCCGCATCGACGTGCTGATCAACAACGCCGGCGTGGCCCGCGAAGGTGTGATCGCGCTGTTCGGCAACGACGACCTCGACCAGGTGGTCGATCTCAACCTGAAGGGCACCGTCTACGTCACCCGAGCCGCCAGCCGGGTGATGCTGCGCCAGCGGTCCGGCTCGATCGTCAACATCTCGTCGGTCGTCGGCCTCTCGGGCTACCGCGGTCTGTCGGTGTACGGGGCCACCAAGGCGGCGCTCGACGGGTTCACCCGCGCCCTCGCGCGCGAGTTGGGCTCACGCGGTATCACGGTGAACAGCGTCGCTCCTGGCTACCTCCGCACCGAGATGAGCCATGGCCTGGACGAGGACCAACTCAACCAGATCGCGCGACGGACGCCGATGGGGCGCCTGGGCGACCCGAGCGACGTCGCACGCGCCGTCCTCTTCCTGACCGACCCGGCGAACAACTACCTGACCGGTCAGGTCATCGTCGTCGACGGCGGGCTGACCTGCTGAACCGGCTGAACCGGCTGCATCCGCTGCATCCGCTGCATCCGACTCCCAGGGTCGGCTAAGGACCGGCCAACTCGAGGAGCGCGCCGGACAGCCCGTCGGGGTTCGCCAGGGCGAGCAGGTGCCCGCCCGGTACGACGGTCGCGTCGACGCCGACACGCTCGCGCACCAACTGGCGCTGAAAGTGCACGGGAAAGAAGCGGTCACCTCGCCCGATGACCGCAGAGGTGGGAACCTCGGGCCACTGCGCCACGTCGCACGCTTGGCCGAACGCAACGTCCGCTTCGTCGGACCCATCGGAGCGGACGGCGGCGGCTTCCTCCGCGCTGAGGTCGTGGAGAAAGTACGTGTCCAGATCGAACTCGGTGGCGTACCCACCGGCCTTGGCGGCGGCAATCCGAGCATCGATCGCGCCGGTGGCCGCCCACCACTCTCCCGGCGTCTCCCCCGGTGCCGGCACCATCGCGTTGACCATGATGAGCCCGCGGGCCGGCGTCCGGTCGCAGGCCATCACCGCGCTGAACCCGCCCATCGATTGGGCCACCACGACCGGCTCGGCACAGCCCCCGATGGCCTCCGCCACCCTGGCCGCATACTCCGGAAGACCCGCGTCGGGGTCCCCCCCGGGCAGGTCGACCGGGACGGCGCGATGACCGGCTCGCTCGAGTCGGGCGCTCACGAGGCGCCAGTAATGGGTGGCCACGCCACCCGCCCCGGGGACCAGGATGAAGTCGGTCGTGATCGCTCCTCTGCTCGTCAGTCCGGTGAACGGTGCCCCGGCTGGTCACCTTCCTCACGGCCTAACGCCGCCGTCAGTGCCTCCAGGTCGGCAACGGTCACGGTGAGGGCGGAATGGCCACTTCTTCGAAGGGGGGACGCGACCTTCTGGGCGAAGTGAATGCAGACGCCGCCGTCGTGGTTGGTTCCAAAGGTGAGCCCGTCGTCCGCGCCTGACATCCGGACCCCGGGCGCCGTCCACCACCGGTAGTGCCGGGTGATGTGGGCACCCGTGATGTTCGACATCGCCGTCGCGACCTTGAACAGGCCAAAGGTTGCGACGAAGCCGGCCTCGTCGGTGAGGGTGACACCGTCCTTCGAGGGTCGCAGCAAGAGGGGCAGCAGCACAGGCAGGTAGCGCTTGTCGATCGCATAACCGAAGTGTCGGGCCACCACCACCACGATATGCAGTTCGTCGCGCCGGAGCGCGTGCCCGTGTCGGACTCAGTGGGGGGGCTCTCCGTGTCCTTCCTTGGGGAATCCCTCGATCACCCTGGTGATGCGGGGATCGGGCACCAGCCAAACCACCGCAACCGCGACGTAGATCGCCACGGCGGCCCACGGCTCGACGAACGCGAGGCCGATGCCCACCACGTAGGCGATGGCAGAGAATCGGCCCTTTCGATCGCTGCCGATGGCGACGGCCAATGCGGAATCGGGTGCATGCACCCGCAGTAGAGCCCGGGTGAGCAGGAAGTAAGCGATGGCCGAAAGGAGCAGGACCAGCCCGTACACCACGACCGGGGCGGTGTCACCCGAGTGCCCGCCGAACCACGCCGTGGCCGCCGGCGTCAGCGACAGCGAGAACAGCAGCCCCATGTTGGCCCACAGAACCCGGCTGTCGACGTGGTGCACGACGTGCATCAGATGGTGATGGTTGTTCCAGTAGATCGCCAGGAACGTAAAGCTCAGCGCGTAGACGAGGAGCTTGGGCAACAGGAGCTTGAGATCGCTGAAGCCGTGTCCGCTCGGTGCATGCAGGTCGAGCACCATGATCGTCATCACGATGGCAATGACGGCGTCGGTGAAGGCCTCGAGCCGACCCTTGGTCATCGCCCGAGCATCGCATACCGCGCCGGCGGGGGATGATCCTGAACAAGAGAATCCATCTGGGTGAGGCTTCGGCGGACCACCTGTTCTTTGCCATTCGGTCTTTTCTTTGCCATTCGGTCGATTCGCCACCCGCCGATTCGTCGTAGTGACCAGTGAGCGTCATCCCGGCGCTCCTTGAACCGGAGGATGCCCGCCATGCCCCATCCCGTGATTCACGCCGAGATCCGCTCGGCCGATCCCGACGCCACCCGGAAGTTCTACGCCGATCTCTTCGACTGGAAGGTGGCGTCTGAGGGTGCGTTCCCTGGCTTCACCTTCATTGACACCGGCGTCGAGGGCGGCACCCATGTCGCCATCGGCCCACGCCAGAGCCCCGACGACGAGGTGCTGTTCTTCGTGGCGGTCGAGGACGTCGCCGCGACCCTCAAGAAGGCCGAAGCCCTGGGCGGCACGATCGTTCAACCTGTTCAGGAGGTTCCGGGCACGGCCTTTGGCGTGTTCGCGGACGCGCAGGGGCACAAGGTGGGCGTCGCGTCGACCGGCTAGTCCATTCCCGTTGCCGCCGCCACTTTCACCAGGACGGTGGCGGCGGCAACGGCGCCTGCCTCGTGGCGCCGACGGCCGCCTCGGGGCCGCCACGGACCTTTGCCGAGCGGACCCTCGGGACCATTTTGGACCACATGAGTCGGACCCCTGGTGGGAACTGTGCGATCCTTCAAGACGATGACTCCAGAGCAGTTCCTCAATCGTTGCAAGGTGATCTGCCATGTCGGCCCCGCTGGCGTCTGGGAGCACATCTCCAAGAACGGGTTCCGGACGGCCGAACAGTTGGTCATGGAGGCGGATCTCAGCGACGAGGAGCGACACGAGCTGCTCACCACCCCCCGCCGGGAGTCCGTAGGCCTCAAGGTCGGGGCCGAAGACGTGGTGTTGCGGGACCAGGGGCCGCTCTTCGCCCGCAAGGACCTGAGTTCGATCCTGGACGACGGACTCGAAGTCAGCGACTGGATCCACCTCTTGAACCAGCGCGTCTATTTCTTCACCGACCAGACGGCGATGCAGAAGTTCCTGGACAAGTACGTCGAGATCGACGGGTCGCAGGACGTGATTTGGCTCTCCCCCCTCAAACTCCTTGAATCAGCCGGTCTCCGTCTTGAGCTCTCGAGCCAGAACGTGGGCGCCATCGCCCGCCGACGCGGTGCCCTGAAGACGGCCGACGCATTCGCCCCCCTCTGGCGCTTCACCGACCGGAAGCCGGCGGAAGCAACGATCCTCGATGGGCTCGACGACCTCTCCCCGGTGTTTCGCGCCGAGCGATGCTTCAAGGATGGGCGTCGCGAAGCGCTGACTTAGTACTTCCTGTTGGAAATACGCTTCGCCAGCCACAACTTGAATCGTTCCCATCGAGTCTGCGGCACGCTTGGCACACCTCGACGGTACACCAGGTTGCAATCCACACCGCAGCGATCTCGGACCGGTCGACGAGATCCCGGCTCGGCGAAGGGGCGCCCTAACGGGGGGTGGCGCGGCCCTCTGTCTTCATGAACTCGTTGAACTTCTCCCAGCGCATCCGGTAGCGGGTCCTGCCGTTGCCCGGCAGCCAGTCGACGGAGCCTTTGCTGACCTGGAGCTCGCCGAGCTTGGCCTCGTCGCTCCAGACGACGAAGGTCACGTCCGAATGGAGCACCAGCCCGGTCGGGAGGTCGACGGTGACGTCATGGGTTGCCATGAGAAGGACGGTAGCGCTTGGCTCGTCGGCTGCACCATGGGTGTCACCGCGTCACGTCGAAGGTGGCGGAGCCCGTGGACGTGTTGCCCCGCCGAATGACCCGCGTAATGGTCCCGCTGACGTGGTCGCTGCCGATGGTGCCGCTGAACGACACCGTGGTCGACGTCGTGCGCCCGGTCAGGACCCCTTTGATCGGCTGTCCTCGAAACGAACCGGTGATGGCGCCAAAGGTCATCGGCTTTTTCGAGGTCAGATTGAGCCCCGACAGATCGAGCGTGACGTCGAGGGTGAAGGGCGTCCCGTTGAGCGTTCCCTTGATGTCGGCCAGGGGCAGGCTCGGAGGCAGGGACACGGACGACGATTCCGGAGAGGCGGTGCCGCTGTGGGGCAGCGTCGGCACCGTGCCCGTCGCGACGATCGCCAACCCTCTCGCCGACCCGCGAATCGAGTTGATCGTCGGCGTGATGCCGCTCTGGCCGCTCCACGTGATGGTGGCGGAGCCCCGTCCGAGCGGAATGGACCTGAGCCGGGCCAGTTCCGCCATGACCGGCACCGACAGCAACGTGACCGTGGTGATCGCCAACACACCAACGGCAACGGGACGAATCGTGGATCTGCGCATCAGTCTCAATTCTCGTCCCGGCGATGGAACTGCTGAAGGGCACCGTTACATTGCCATCATGGCTGATGACCCGACCCTGTTCGACTGGGCGGGTGGTCGTGATGCCTTCGAGCGGATGATCAACGCCTTCTACGACCGCGTCGAGCGCGACGAGCTGCTGTCCCCGCTCTTCCCCGGCGGCGTGCACGAGGAGCATCGTCGCAACGTCACCACGTGGTGGTGTGAGGTCTTCGGCGGTCCCGCGGGCTACACGAGCGAACTGGGCGGCTACGACCGGATGGTGCACAAGCACATGGGGCTGGGCATCACGAGCGAGCAACGCTTTCGGTTCGCCTCGCTGATGAGCCGGGCGGCCGACGACGCCGACCTGCCGCAAGATCCGGAATTTCGTTCCGCCCTGGTTGCCTATCTCGAATGGGGCACACGCCTGGCGCTGGGCAATTCCCAAGACGACGCCGACATCGTCGAGCACGCCCCGGTACCTCGATGGGGCTGGGGCGAAGCACCTCCGTATCGGCCGTAACGCTCGCCTCGGGTCGCCTCCGCTCGCCTCGGGTCGCCTCCGCTCGCCGCGGCGCACCTCGCATGGCATCCTGCGTTGGTGCAATCGGTCTACGAGGCCGCCGGCGGCGGCGACGGACTCCTGGCCCTGGCGCACGCCTGGCACGCCCACGTGTTGGCCGACGAGGTCGTGAGCCACGCCTTCAGCCACGGCTACCACCCTGAGCACACCGAGCGCCTGGCGGCGTACTGGGTCGAGGCGTTGGGTGGCCCGGCGAGGTACTCCGAGCTCATCGGCGACGAAACCTCCGTGGTGAGGATGCACAGCGGGAACGGCCTCCATGACGACATGGATCGCCGGGCCATCGCCTGCTTCGATTTGGCGCTCGCCGACGTCGGCTTGGATCGTGACGAACGACTCCGCCAGGTGCTGCACGACTACTTCGGCTGGGCGACCACGACCACCATGGCGCGCTACCACGAGTGCGCCGACGACGTGCCCGAGGGCCTGCCCCTCCCCCAATGGTCCTGGGACGGCCTCGTGGGCCGCCCTTGACCAACGGCAGTCAGCCGGCCGGACCCGAAGACCCCGCCGCGCGCCCCTTCGCTTGACGCACCTCGCTACCGCGAGAGCGCACCCAAGGCGGTCGCGAGCGGCTCGAGCACGCCGGGGTGCAAGGGCGGCGGGAGGTAGACGATGCCCAGTTCGACGCCGACCGCCGCCAGCTCGGCCGCCTGTTCGGCGGTGGCCCTCACGTCCCCGGCGAAGCGAACGTGGCTCGACAGGAGGATCTCCGCCGGGTCCCGGCCGAGCTCCGCGCAGTGCTCGTGGAGGATCGAACGCTTGCGCGCGAATTCCTGGGGCGTGCCCCCGACGAAGTTCCAGTGCTGCGCGAACCGGGCTGCGGTGCGCAGGGTCCGCTTCTCGCCGCTCCCGCCGACGCAGATCGGAGGGTGCGGGCGTTGCACCGGCTTGGGCTCGTTGCGGGCGTCGGTGAGTTGGAAGTACCGGCCCCTGAACGTCGTGGTCTCCTGCGTGAGGAGCCCGACGAGCACCTCGCAGGCCTCCTCGAAGCGGTCGCTGCGCTCGCCGGGCGTGCCCAGCTCGATCCCGTAGGCCCCCGACTCCTCCTCGTTCCACCCCGCCCCGATCCCGAGCTCGAGTCGGCCGCCCGACACGATGTCGAGGGTGGTCGCCATGTTGGCCAGGATCGCCGGGTGGCGATAGTGGATGCCGGTCACCAGCGTTCCCACGCGCAGGCGCGTCGTCGCCTGCGCCAGCGCGGTGAGCGTGGTCCAGCCCTCCATGCAAGGGCCGGTGCTGTCGGTGAAGATCGGATAGAAGTGGTCGAAGGTCCACCCCGATTCGAACAGCTCGATGTCGTCGGCGACCTTCCACACGGCGAGCATGTCGGTCCAGGTCGTGTCCTGCGGAGAGGTCTTGAAAGCGAAGCGCATGAGCGCACGCTATGCGCGTGCGGGACCAGGTGCGCGTGCGCCGGCGGCGGGCGCCAGCACGCGGTCGACCAAGGGAACCTCGGTTCTCGTCACGCACACGCGTCGCGCGCCAATGCCCGTGTCCCGCCTCGCAACGCCGGAGGACCTCTGTGACGGGAACGTTGGCTGCACGACGAGCGCGTGACAACGCCAGGAAATGCGGGGATCTCCAGCCCGTGTTCCATTGACTTCCCACCGTGAGTCCTTAGAATTTCGCGCGCGGGCACAAGGTGTTGAGTGATGCGCTCAGCACATTGATTGATCGTGGCGGCCATCTCCAACGTCGATGTGCCCTGGACATGGCGTCCAACATCCAGAGCTCGAAGGAGACCACTGTGCCCACAACCACCACCGAGGCCGAGAGGCCTCTCAAGAACGGTAAGACGAACGGCACCGCCGAGGGCCGTGCCGAGGGCCTTGCCGAGGGCCTTGCCGAAGGCATCGTCGAGACGTTCGAGGACCTGGCGAACATCGCCCGCACGCAAGCCGAAGAGTCGTTCAAGCAAGGCGAGAAGGCCGAGCTGGTCCTGAAGGATCGGTCGATCGCCTCCATCAAGGCGGCCGAGTCGATCGGGCTCTCGATGCTCTCCGCCGTGGCCGACATCACGGCCCCCATCACGCCGAAGCTGCCCAGCGTGGTCCCGGTGGCGAATCTGGAGACGCTGGTGAAGGCGGGCTTTGACATCACCCAGCAGCTGCTCAACACCGAGCGCACGCTGGCCGAAGCGGCCACGAGGATCGTCACCCGCCAGGACTGACCGGCCCAGGGGGTCACAACCCGCAGCGCACGGAGCCCGACGGGACAGACTGGTCCCGTGAGCGACTCCGCGACCTACCACCTCGATGGCCACGTGGCCACCATCACCTACAACCGACCCGACGCGCTCAACGCCATCGACGGCGAGATGCGAAGGGACCTCAACGCCGCCTTCTCGCGCTTCCGCGACGACGAGGACGCCTGGGTGGCCATAGTGACGGGCGCCGGTCGCGCCTTCTGCGTGGGCGCGGACCTCCGCAACGGTGCCGGCGCAGTCGGCGAGTTCGCCGGCACGTTCTGGGAGAAGCCGACGCTCAATTCGTTCGAGAGCGGCTGGGAGATCTTCAAGCCGGTCATCGCCGCCGTAAACGGCTACTGCCTCGGCTACGGGCTCACGCTGGCCACCTGGTGCGACTTCGTCGTCGCCAGCGACCGGGCCGAGTTCGGCCTGCCCGAGGTGCGCCTCGGGGTCCCGGCCGTGGTGGCCTCCGTGCGGCTGCCCCAGCGCCTCAACTGGGCCGACGCCATGGAGCTGCTGCTCACCGGCGAGCGCATCGATGCGCAGCGGGCCCACGCCATGGGTCTGGCCTGGAAGGTCGTCCCGCACGACACGCTGCTCGACGAGGCGCGTGCGTTGGCCGCACGCCTCCTCGAGGGAGCACCGCTGGCGCAGCGGGTGATGAAGGAGATGGCCATGCGGACGCGCCACATGCCGAGCCTCGAGGCCATCCGCTTCGGCGAGACCATGCGCCAGGTCGCCGGCCGGACCGAGGACGCGGCGGAAGGGTTCCGGGCCTCAGCGGAGAAGCGCCCGCCCCGATGGACGGGCCGCTGACCGGACCCGCCCCGCACGCCCCGCACGCTCTGCGCGCGCTCAGCCTCGCTTGGGCGACCAGTCCCAACGGCGCAGGCTGACCCAGACACCGGCCGCCCCCCAGACCAGCATCACCAAGATGTCGTTCCACGGTGACGTCCCCGGCACGTTGTTGAAGGTGTCGACCGACGCCAGGATCAGGTGGCGGATGGGGAAGATGTCGGTGAACGTCGCCAGGCCCGAGCCGGCCTTCACGGGGAAGTACAGGCCCGACAACGCGATCAGGATGAAGAAGACCAGGCTCAGGATCGGGGCGGCGGAGTCGGCGTTGGGGACGAGCGTGCTGACGCCCACCCCGACGGCGGTGAAGCTGAACATCCCGACGAGCACCACGAGGACGAACAGGCCGGCCTCGTGCGGGCCGGTCACGCCATAGCCGAGCCACCCCACGAGCAACACCAGCACGATCTGGATCGCTGCGATGATCATGGCGTTGACGAAGATGGCCGCCAGCACCACCCACTCGGGGACGGGGCTCAGGCGGAGCCGCTTGAGCAAGCCCATCTCGCGCCGGTTGACCAGATTGATGGACATGATGTTGAAGCACGCCGCCATCACGCCGTACGAGGCGAACGCGGGCAGGTAGTACTGCCCCAGATTGATGTGCGCCAGGAAGTTCACCGTCGAGTGCCGCGAGGTCGACAGGAAGATGATGATGAACACCACGGAGAACCCGATGGTGAGCGCGGCGCCGATCGGGTTCAGCCAGAACGACAGCTGCTCGTACCCCACCTGGCGCGCCACCAGGCCCAGGTCGCTCAGGCCCCGGAACGACCCCTTGATCGGCGTGTCCGCCGCGGCCGTCGTCACGGGCGCGCCGACCAGTCCGCCGCCGCCTCGGCGGACGACTCCTTGGTCAGCCCGAGGTAGACGTCCTCGAGCGACACCCGCAACACGGACAGTCCCGACAGCGGATGCCCGCCGGCCAGCGCCCACCCGGTCAGCTCGTGCAGCACGCGCACCTCTTCCTCGGTGCGGATCTCGGCCTGGCCGTCGTCGGCCGTCGTCGCCGGCACCGGCAGGTCGTCGGCACTGACGCCCTCGGGCAGCCGGAACCGTATGGTGACGGCCCCGACGTCCCGCCCCCCGATTGACGCCGGGGTGCCACTCGCCACGATCTCCTGACCGAACAGCACGGCCACCCGGTCCGCCAGCGCCTCCACCTCATCCATGTAGTGCGTCGTCAGCAACACGGTGGTGCCCTCGGCGGAGAGCCGCTTGATCAGCTCCCACGTCTCGCGCCGCCCCGACGGGTCCAGGCCCGTTGTCGGTTCGTCGAGGAACATGAGCTCGGGGTTCCCGATGATGCCCAGACCGACGTCCAGGCGCCGCTGTTGGCCGCCCGACAGGCGCTTCACCCGGTCGTCGGCCTTCTCGGCCAGCCCGGTCAGCTCAATCACCTCGTCGACCGGTCGCGGGTTCGGGTAGTAGCCCGCGTTGCGGGTCAGCACCTGGCGAACCGAGTAGTACGGCTCGATCGCCAGCTCCTGGAGCACGACGCCGATGCGGGAACGAAGCCAGCGCTGCGTGCTCAGGTCGGCCGGGTCGACTCCGAGCGTCTCGACCTGCCCGCTGCTCCGCTTGCGGAACCCCTCGAGGATCTCGACGCAGGTCGTCTTGCCGGCGCCGTTCGGCCCGAGGAGCGCGAACACCTCGCCCTTCTGCACCTCGAAGCTGACGTCGCGCACGGCCAGGTTCTCTCCGTAGGACTTCGACAGGTGCTCGACGCTCACCGCCGGCACGCGACACCTCCTCCGCAACGGTCGCCCGTCAGTCCGTTCCGCACGCCCTATTCCCCTTCGATGGCAAGTCCGGCATTTCGGCACGACGCTAGCGGGCCTCACGCCACCCTTCTTGATGACCTGTGACGCGCTAGGCCTGCAATGAGTGGCCAACGGCGTGCACCACGAATCTCACGCAACCCCGCGCAACACCGCACAACCCCGGGTTCCTCTCGCGACCGCAGACGCCAGACCTGCGCACCTACTTTCGGGTGTATACGCGCTGGTCCTTATGTCCGAGCTTCCGCTCGTGCTCCCCGCACTAATAAACATAAGTCGGCGCGCGTATGCACTCCGAATCGGAGACCGGTCCTCGCCGTATACGCACTGGAACGAGGGCGGCCGTTCTCGCCGTCCGCATGCGCCGGCCGCCGTCGCCGTTTCGTCGCACTGACATCGCCGGTCCACCAGGGGCTCATCGGGCCAGGCGCAACTCGAACCGACCTGATCTGCCAGCTACCCCGAGGAAGGGTGATCCTAGGGGTCGGCGGCTGCGGGCTGCGGTGAGTGACACCCCGGGAAAGGGTCTGGGCAGAACGACGGGGTCGGTGTCCTAGGAAGCTTCGGCGGTGACCGGCGCTTGTGTCGCGGTCTCGGCCTCGCGGGCCGCCAGCACCTTGTCGAGCAGGTCGCACAGCTGGCGCAGCTCCGCCTGCGAGAGGGCGGCGAACGCGGCCGGAGGGACGGACACGACGTCGTTGATCTCGTTGGCCAGCTTCCGGCCGGCGTCGGTCAACACGATGATCTTCACCCGCCGGTCGTAGGGCGCAGGCTCTCGGCGGGCGAGGCCCCGCTCGTCGAGGTCGTCGACCAGGGCGGTGATGTAGGAGGGGTCGACGCCGATGCCGCGGGCCATGTCACCCATGGACACGCCGTCTTCCTTGGACAGGCGCATCAGGGTCTTGATCACCCCGGGCGAGAGCTTCATCCTCGTGCCCAGCGCGGCCATGCGCTCCACGTGCTCGCCCTCGAACGTGATGCGGCGCAGGCGCTCGAAGGCGTCTTCGGCCAGGCCCATGCCCACGATTGTCGCACCGCGGAAAGTCTTTGACAACTCCATACCTTTGAGTATTATGAAGTATCCCGATGCCACGCGCCAAGGCCAAGGCCGACACCTTTACCCTGACCCCGGAGCTCCGCCAGACCTCGACGGTCGTCGTCCTGGGCTCGATCATGTCGATCCTCGACACGACGATCGTGGCCGTCGCGCTCGCCACGCTGGGCCGGGACTTCCACGTCTCGGTCACCACGATCCAGTGGGTCGCCACGGGCTACCTGCTGGCGCTGGCGCTGGTGACCCCCATCAGCGGCTGGGCCGTCGACCGCTTCGGCGCCAAGCGGATCTGGATGACCTCGACCGCCCTCTTCGTCATCGGCTCGAGCCTGTGCGGCCTGGCCTGGTCGGCCAACTCGCTGATCTTCTTCCGGGTCCTCCAGGGCATCGGCGGCGGCATGCTGCTCCCCGTCGGCCAGTCGATCCTCGCCCGCGCCGCCGGCCCGCAGCGCATGGGCCGCGTCATGAGCATCATCGGCGTGCCGATGGTCATGGGCCCGATCATGGGCCCGGTCATCGGCGGCCTCATCGTCTCCAACTACAGCTGGCGCTGGATCTTCTACATCAACGTGCCGATCGGCATCATCACGCTGATCCTCTCGGCGCGCTGGCTGCCGAAGTTCGACACCGAGGAGCGCTTCACCACGCCCTTCGACACCCTCGGGTTCTGCCTCTTGTCGCCCGGCCTCGCGCTGCTGCTCTACGCGCTCTCCGAGGTCGGGGTGACCGGCTCCTTCACGAGCACCTCGGTCCTGGTCAGCTTCGTCTTGGGTGTCGGGCTGACGGGTGGCTTCATCTTGCGGGCGTTGCACGCGAAGTATCCGCTCTTGGACCTCCATCCTTTCCGGAATCGCAACTTCGCCATCGCCAACGTCTGCATCTTCGTCATCGGGGCGACCCTGTTCGGGTCCATGTTCCTCTTGCCGATCTACTACCAGGTGGCGCGGGGGCAGGAGGCCTGGACGGCCGGGCTGCTCATGGCGCCCCAAGGCATCGGCGCCGCCTGCATCATGCGCTGGGCCGGCGCGGTGACGGACCGGTTCGGCCCGCGGCGGGTCGTGCCGTTCGGCATCTTGCTGATGGCCGTCGCCACGGTGCCGTTCGCGTTCGTCACCAGCTCGACGAACGAGCTCTTCCTGGCCGCCACGCTGTTCGTCCGCGGCCTGGGTCTCGGGCTCTCGATGATGCCGGTCACCGCGGCCGCCTACTTCGACCTGAGCCACGCCGAGATCCCCAAGGCGTCGACGGTCATGAACATCGTGCGCCTGATCGGCGGTTCGGTGGCCACCGCGTTGTTCGCGGTGGTGCTCGAGCGCCAGATCGTGAGCAACCTCCTCGCCGCCCACGTGAAGGTCCCCGGCGGGTCGGCCGGCATCGTCGGCTCGACCGTCAAGCTCCCACCCGCGGTGGCCGACCCCGTCGCCGCGGCGTTCGCCCATACGTTCTGGTGGTCGGTGGGCGCGATCTTGATCGCCTTCATCCCCACCCTCTTCCTGCCGAACCACGCCGCGGCGCCTGCATCCGCCCCAGGCGCGGCGTCGCCCACCGACGTCGCGGCTGACGGCGACGATCCCGAGAGCGGTCCCCGCATCGCAGGGGCGATGATCGACTGACAACCCGACGGGAGCGCCGACGCATGACCAAGCTCACCGACATGCTCGCACGGGCGGGCTGTGTCGCGGCGGACGAGGAGGCGGCCGAGCTGATCGCAGCCGCGGGGGGCGACCGGCCCAATCTGTTCTCGCTCGCCCACCGGCGCATCCAGGGCGAACCCCTCGCCTGGGTCACGGGGCGGGCGGCCTTCGGCGACCTGCGCATTGTCATCGAACCGGGCATCTACGTGCCGCGCTGGCAGAGCCTCGAGCTGGCGGCGCGCGCCGTCGCCCGCCTGCCCGAGGCCGGCTCGGCGATCGACCTGTGCACGGGGTCCGGCGCCATCGCCGCTGCGCTCTTGGCGCGCCGGCCCGCGGCGAGGGTCATCGGGACCGATTGCGACGCCGGCGCGATCGCGTGTGCCCGGGCCAACGGCGTCGACGCCCGGCGGGGTGACCTCTTCGACCCGCTCCCCGCCGACTTCGAGGGTGCGACGGACGTGGTCGTGGCGGTGGTGCCCTACGTGCCGACCCCGGCGCTCCACCTCCTCCCCCACGACGTGCGCACGTTCGAGGTGGCCACCCACTACCACGGCGGCCCCGACGGCACCGACTTCCTGCTCAGGGTTATCGAGGGGGCGCCGAAGTTCCTGCGGCCCGGGGGCGCACTCCTGCTCGAGCTCGGTGGGGAGCAGGCCGACCTGGTGGGACCGCAGATGGAAGACGCCGGCTACGTGGACGTCCAGACCTGGGCCGACGAGGACGGCGACGTCCGCGGCGTCGAGGCCTCCTGGCTGGTGTCCGGCCTGCCGGCATGACCGCGTGGCCGCTTGGCCGCTTGGCCGCGTGACCGCGTGAACAAAGAAGGAGACGTCATGAGCTACGAGCAGGTTTCGATCCGCACCCACGATGGCGCATGCCCGGCCTACGTGTTCGCTCCGTCGGGGTCCGGGTCTGAGCGCCATCCGGCGGTGATCTTCTACATGGACGGGCTCGGCGTTCGGCCGACGGTCCTCGAGATGAGCCAGCGGCTGGCCGACTACGGCTATGTCGTGCTCACGCCCGATCTCTTCTATCGGGCCGGCCCCTATGAGGCGCTGGAGCCCAAGAAGGTCTTCGCCTCCGGCGACGTGCGGGCAACAATCGGTCACCTGATGGGCTCGACCGACAATCGCCGGGCCGCCGAGGACACCGAAGCGTTCCTCGCGTACCTCGAGGGCCGGGTGGATGTCGCCGGAACCAAGGTCGGCACGACCGGCTACTGCATGGGCGGTGGGATCTCGCTGACCGTGGCGGGCACCTATCCCGACCGCGTCGCCGCGGCGGCCAGCTTCCACGGCGGCAACCTGGCCACCGACTCGGATCTCAGTCCGCACCGGCTGGCGCCCCAGATGGCCGGGCGGGTCTATGTCGCCGGCGCGGACAACGACGACTCCTATCCCCCCGAGATGGCGGAACGACTCGAGCAGGCGCTGCGCGACGCGGAGGTGGATCATCGCTGCGAGATCTATCCGGGGGCGCTGCACGGCTGGACCATGGCGGACTTCCCCGTCTTCAATGAGGCGGCCGCCGAACGTCACTGGGAAGAGTTGGCGGCACTCTTCGCCGGCACGCTCACCTGACCTTGCGTTCCTGAACCGCCGCTCTCGGAAGGTTTGAGCCAGCGCGCGTGTTGGACTTGTCGTGGTGACCCTTTCCGTGCTCGACCTGGCCACCGTGGCCACGGGCTCGTCTGCGGCCCAGGCCCTGCGCGAGACGGTGGCCATCGCGCCGGAGGTGGAGCGACTCGGGTACCACCGGCTTTGGGTGGCCGAGCATCACGGGATCCCCGCCGTGGCCAGCTCCGCGCCCGCCGTGCTCATCGCACATCTGGCCGACGCGACGACCACCTTGCGAGTCGGTTCGGGCGGCGTGATGTTGCCCAACCACGCCCCTCTGGTCGTCGCCGAACAGTTCGGGACCCTCGAGGCGCTGCACCCGGGCCGGATCGACCTCGGGCTGGGGCGGGCACCCGGGACCGACCAGGTGACGGTGCGGGCGCTCCGGCGCACGCCTGACATGCACGCCGACACCTTCCCCGACGACGTCGTCGAGTTGATCAATTACCTCCTGCCCGGCGATGGTCCACCGGGCCACCCTTTCGCGAATCCCGGCCGGGGCTACCTGCCCGAGGTGTGGTTGCTCGGCTCGTCCTTGTTCAGCGCGCAACTGGCCGGGATCCTCGGCCTCCCCTACTCCTTCGCCTACCACTTTGCCCCCAGGCTCCTCGACGATGCGCTGACCACGTACCGGTCGAACTTCCGCCCGTCGGTGCTCCACGCAGAGCCGAGGATCATGGTGGCCGCGTCCGTGCTCTGCGCACCGAGCGAGAGCGAAGCGCGCTGGCTGTCCGGATCCACCGCGCTCAGCATCTTGCAGCTGCGCACTGGCCGCTTGGGCCCGCTGCCCTCCCCGGAGGAGGCGGCGCGCTATGCGTTCTCCGACGTGGAGAGGTCGCTGGTCGAGGACGCCATGTCGACCCATGTCATCGGCGACCCGGACACGGTGACCGACGGCCTCCGCCAGTTACAGGTGCGCACCGGGGCGGACGAGATCATGCTCTCCGCCCGATCCCACTCCTACGAGACCCGCCTGCGCTCCCTGTCCCTCATCGCGCAGCACTGGGAGACGGACACACCGGCCTCGCCGGTCACACCGGTCACACCGGTCACACCGGTCACACCGGTCACGCGCTGACACGGGAGCGGCGGCGCGCCACTCGGCCGCGGCGGCGGAGACCTCAGCGGCGGGCGAAGACCAAGGCGATGCCGGAACGATCGACGACGTGCCAGCGCGGGTCGTGGGCCAGGTAGATCGACAACGCCGTGTCGGGCGCCCACACGACGTACGAGACGTGGGCCGCGGAGAGCACCGGGTCGGGATTGGTCGTCATGAGGGTCACCGCGAAGAACTCGGACAACACCTTCCCCTCGAACAAGTCGGTGCGCCCGTCCACGAAGGTCGCCCGGTGGCGGGCGATCGAGTAGTCCTCCCACGTGTATTCGGTGAAGACCCGGCCCTGATGGGCCTCGAGGTAGTTGAAGGCCTGCGCGGGCAGGGCCGGCGAGACGCTGCCGGCAGGGACCGACGGCGCCGCCAGGATCGCAACGGCGAGCACCGCGAGACACGCCCCGGTCACACGCCGCGCCGTCGTGCCCCACGCCGGCCGAGCCGGCAGCAACGCGGCCAGGCCCGCCGCCACGACCATCAGATAGATGACGACCCGTTGGGTCCGGAGCGCCTCGACGAAGAGCGCGGCGGCCAGCGTGCCCTCGAGGACGGGGATGCGCCGTGTCCGCACCGTGGCGACGGCGACACCGAGCGGCACGCAGAAGGCGAGAAGCACCATGAACGATTGGAAGTTGGGCGAGTTCCACTCTTCGATGTACTGGGCGATCTGGCTGTTTTGGGAAACGCCGATGTCGTAGGCCAGGAGGCCCGGGCCGTACGGCGTGAGGCAGGACGCCGCCACGCAGCCGAGCAACGCCAGGGCGAGCGGACCCGTGTGTGCCGATTGGCGCACGCCGCCGACTCGGGCGACCAAGTGCTCGGGCACCAACGACCAGCCGAGTTCGACGCCGAGCACCAGCAGGCCGATGAGGATGGAGCCGTGCGTGTTGACCCAGGCGATACACAAGAGCGGCAGGCACCACAACCAGCGCGGGTTGGCACGCGCTTTGGTCAACACGAGGAGTTCGAGCGGGAAGAACACGAGAGAGAAGTCAAGGCCTCGGTCCCCGGCCATCGCACCTGCGACGCCGATCGCTAACACGATCACGATGACGGCGACCCGTCCCCCGCGGGCGCCGAGCGTGCGGGCATAGGCGGCGGTGGCCCAGAGGCTCAGTGCGCCGAGCACAATGGCGTACATCGGGTACGCGGCGTTGCCGACCGCCCGGAACAAACCCGCCAACACCACTTCGGAGCCCCACTCGTCGGTGACCCAGCGGCGATGGGCCTCCGTGTAGCTGAAGGGATCGAGGCCCATCACCGAGTGGTGGGCCAGCATCCACTGTCCGGCCGCCAGCTGCCAGAACTCGTCGTTGGCGAGGTGGTTGCCCAAAGAGACGGCGGCGATGATGCCCACGCCGAGCACGATCCCCACGAGTTCGATCGCCCGGGCCGGCACCCGCCGTTCTGACGCGGGTGCGGCGTGGCGGCCCGAATCCAAACCAAGAGGGTCCGGGGTTTCGCAGGCAGGGGCGGCGCCGGCCGTCGGCACTGAACGTGACCCGACGGCCTGGACGCTCGCCTGCACTGCTCCCCCCTCCAGCCGGATCCCCCACCCGGCGCCCCTGCAGCACGGTACAACGCGCGTCGACAAACGGGCGTCGCAGGAAGGTTGCGATCGCGTGGCATCTGGTCGTGCGCCGGAGCGGCGTGCGGCGTGCGGCGTGCGCCGGGGCGGCGTGCGCATGCGCCGTGGCGGGCGCGCCCGCGTCAGCAGCTCGGCTGCAGCACCAACGCCTTGAACAGTGCGCCCCACTCGTAGGCGAACTGCTCGATCCACTGCCCGATGCCCTGCGGCGAGAACGCGACCTCGAGCACCTGGCCCGGGTAACAGCGTCCGATGCGCAACCGCGCCCGGCTCGCCTGCGTCGTCGGCAGGACGACGATGACGCGTTTCCAGTCGAGCTTCTTGGCGAAGGCCTCGATCGAGCGAGCCTCACCCTGGGTCGTCTGCGGGTTGGCCTTGAAGCAGCGCACCTGCACATGGGGCAGGTGCACGGCGAGGTACGCCTGGTAGGGCTGGCAACTCTGCCAGGTCTGCAACGACAGGACGAGGTACGGGGCGTAGCCCTGGTTGGCCAGCGCCACGCCCTTGTCGAAGGCGGGTGCACCGTGCCCCCCGAGCACCACGATTGCGTCGGCGTGCTCCGGCGCGTTGACGTCGGGGTACACGAACAGCACCGCCGTCATGATGCAGAACACCAGCACGAGCACCGCCACGACGGCGGCCACGATGCGCACCCGAGTCGACTTGAGGAATCGCATAGTGGGAAGAGACATTGTGGCAGCCCGTCACGGGCGGCCGAAGTCAGGTCGGCGCGGGATGGATGTGTGTCGTGCGTTGCGTCAAGGGGATCGGTGGATCTGCGGATCAGCGGATCAGCGGATCAGCGGGTCCCGAGGCAGCCCGAGGATGCGCTCGGCGATCTGGTTCCGGGTGATCTCGGACGTCCCGCCTGCAATCGACATGGCCCGCGTCGCCAGCTGGGTGAAGCCCGCCAACGCGTCCTCGCCGTCGAGGAACGTCGTCGACGCGCCGACCAGGTCCGCCTGCAGGCGCGCCCGGTCGTGGCCGTGCTCGGCCAGCACGAGCTTCGTCACGTTGCCCTCGGGCCCCGGGCCGGCACCGACCACCGCCCGCTGGGCCCGCCGCAGGTTGAGCGCCTTGAGCGCGTGCTCCTTGGCCAAGACCGCCCCGATGCGGGCGGACGCACCGGGCACGCGGTCGCCACCGCGCTTGCGCAGCGCCAGCAGGTCCATGGGCAGGAACAGGCCACCGGTCCCGCCACCGATCGACACCCGCTCGTTGCCGAGGGTGGAGCGGGCCACGGTCCAGCCGTCGTTCGGCGTCCCGACGACGTCGTCGTCGGGCACGAACACGTCGTTGAAGAAGACCTCGTTGAAGTCCGAGTTGCCGGTGATCTGACGCAGCGGCCGCACCTCGACGCCGGGTGCATGCATGTCGATCACCATCGCCGTAATGCCCGCGTGCTTCGGGGCGTCGGGATCGGTCCGCACGGTTGCGAGGCCCAGATCGCAGTGCTGGGCGCCGCTGGTCCAGACCTTCTGGCCGTTGACCTTCCACCCGCCGTCCACCCGGGTGCCCCGGGTCTTGACCGCGGCCGCGTCCGAACCCGCGTCGGGCTCGCTGAAGAGCTGGCACCACACGTACTCGCCCATCAGCGTCTTCGCGACCCAGCGCTCCTCCTGGTCCGGCGTCGCGTACTGGTTGACCGTCATGATGTTCCAGCCGGTGATGCCGAGGCCCGGCACCTTGACGCCGGCGGCGCGCAGCTCCTCGTCGATGACGATCTGCTCGACGGCCCCCGCGGCGCGACCCCAGGGCTGCGGCCAGTGCGGCACCAGCAGGCCGGCGTCGAGCAGCGCCCTGCGTTGCTCCTCGCGTGGCAACGCACCGATGCGCGCCGCGTCGGCCCGGATCTCGGCACGAATGGCCTCGGCCTCGGGCGGCAGGTCGAGCGTCACCTCACGAGTGGTGCCGCGTTCGGCCTGAGCCGTCACGTCCTCAGCGTCGCCGGGCCTGCCCAACACGGCGTTGAGGGACAGGGCCCGGCGCAGGAACAGGTGGGCGTCGTGCTCCCAGGTGAAGCCGATGCCGCCGTGAACCTGGATGTTCATCTGGGCGTTGTGCACCGCCGGCGCGAAGGCCAGGTGGGCCGCCATGGCGGCGGCCAGCTCGAACTCGTCCAAGGAATCGGCGGCGGCGCGTGCGGCATCCCAGACCGTCGCGGTGGCGAGCTCGGCCGCGACGAGCATGTCGGCGCAGTGGTGCTTGACCGCCTGGAAGGTCCCGATCGTGCGCCCGAACTGGACGCGCTCTTGCGCGTAGGCCACGGCCGCGTCGGTGCACGCCGTCAGCACGCCCGCCGCCTCGGCCGCACCGAGGGTGCGGGCCAGGGCGCGGGCGACCGGGACCGCGCCCGTGAGCACGTCGGCCGCGTCGAGCGGCACCGAGGACACGGTTGCCGTGGCCGAGCGGCGGGACGGGTCGATGTCCTTGGTCCCGCCCAGGGTGAGACCGTCGACGGGGCTGGGCACGATGACAAGATCGTCGCCCGCTCGCAGAACCAAGAGCTCGGCGGCCCGCCCGCCGAGCACGATCCCACCGTCGCCGCCGAGTCGCCCGCCCTCGAGCGCCAGCGACCCGCCCAGGCCCAACGCGGCGGTACGAGTGCCGTCCGCCAGGCTCGGCAGGTACCGGGCCTGCTGCTCGGGCGTGCCGCAGCGGGCGATGACCGCGGAGGCGAGGACGGTGGGCAGGAACGGGCCGGGCGCCACCTGCCGGCCGATCTCTTCGAGGATGACGGCGAGTTCGCTGACCGACGCGCCCGCCCCCCCGTGCTCCTCGGGCAGGTGCACCCCGAGCCAGCCCAGCTCCGCCATCTCGGGCCAAAAGGTTGGGCGGGGCTCGGCCGCCGCCTCGAGCAGCGCACGGTTGGCCCCCAGTGCATCGTGGGCGGACAGCAGCCCGCGCACGGTGGCCGCCAGCTCCTGGTGCTCGTCGGTGATCGCGATCGGCATTGTCTGCCCCCTTGTCCGTGCCCGCCTTCGGCGCAGCGACGCTACTGAACGCAGGTCCGGGCACCCAAGTCGGGGGCGCTACGCTGCCGTCGTGCTGTAGATCTCCGACGCCGCCCGCCCGACGTCCACTGACGCCATGCGCCATCGCCGTCCTCGTCCCGTCCTGGTCTCGCACCTCTCTTTGGACCCTGGAGTTCTGCCGTGCCCTCTCGTTCGTCATCCGGGCCGGCCAACCGGCCCGCCAACCGGCCCGCCAACCGGCCCGCCGCCCCGGCCACCATGGCCACCCTCGTCGCCCGTCAGCTGCGCTTCGAGCGCGGCGGCCAGACCGTCATCGACGGCGTGTCGCTGGCCATCGGCCCCGAGACCTGCCTGGGCATCGTCGGCCCCAACGGCGTCGGCAAGTCGACGCTGCTGCAGATGTTGGCCGGCCAGCTCGAGCCCGAGGGGGGCGACGTCCGCGTCGACCCGCCGACCGCCACCGTGGGCTACCTCAGCCAGGAGCACGACCATGCCGGCGACGAGACGGTGCGCGACGCCCTCTACCGTAGGACCGGCGCCGCCGCAGCCGAGGCGGAGTTGACCGGGGCGGCCGCCGCCCTCGGCGAGGGGCTGCCCCACGCAGAGGAGCGCTACACGACGGCGCTGGCCCGCTACGAGTCACTCGGCGCCGCCGACTTCGAGGCGCGGCTCGCCGGCGTCCTCGAGCAGGTGGGCTTCGCGCCGGCGTTGGCCGACAATCACGCCGGCGCGTTGTCGGGTGGGCAGGAGGCGCGGGTGGCCCTGGCGGCGATGCTGCTGGCGCGCTTCGACATCACGCTGCTCGACGAGCCGACGAACGACCTCGACTTCGACGGGCTGGCCCGGCTCGAGGAGTTGGTGGCGCGGCGGCGGGGCGGCATGGTCATCGTGTCGCACGACCGCGCCTTCCTCGACGGGACGGTGACCGACGTGCTCGAGCTGGACGAGCACACGCGCCGCGCCCGGCTCTACGGCGGCGGCTGGTCCGGGTACCTGGCCGAGCGGGCGGCTGACCGCGCCCATGCGGAGGAGGCCTACGGCGTGTACGAGTCGCAGCGGGCCGAGTTGGCGCGGCGGGCCCAACGGGAGCGCCAGTGGGCGACGTCGGGGGTCAGCAAGGAGAAGAAGAGCCCGCGCGACAACGACAAGGCGCAACGCGACTTCCGCATCAACAAGACGGAGAATCTGGCGTCGCGGGCCCGGCGCACCGAGCGGGCGTTGGACGCGCTCGAGGCGGTGGACAAGCCGTGGGAGGGGTGGGATCTCCGCTTCAACATCAACGAGGCGGCGCGGTCCGGTGCGGTGGTCGCGCATCTGGCCGATGCGGTCGTCGAGCGCGGGAACTTCACGCTCGGGCCGTTCACCCTCGACATCGCGTGGGCGGACCGCCTCGCGCTCGTCGGTCCCAACGGCTCGGGCAAGACGACCGTGGTCGAGGCGATCCTGGGGCGGTTGCCCTTGGTGGCGGGCACCCGGCGCGTCGGACCGAGCGTGGTCGTCGGCGAGCTCGGCCAGGACCGGCGCGTGCTGTCGGACGCCGCATCGAGCGTGGTCAACGCGTTCATGGCGGCGACGGGACTGACCATGGCGCCCGCGCGCTCGCAGCTGGCCAAGTTCGGGTTGGGCGCGGACACCGTGCTGCGACCGCCGGCCTCGCTCTCCCCCGGCGAGCGCACGCGCGCCGAGCTCGCCGCGTTCGCGGCGAGGGGCGTCAACTTCCTCGTGCTCGACGAGCCGACCAACCATCTCGACCTGCCGGCGATCGAGCAGCTGGAGTCCGCGCTCGAGAGCTACGAGGGCACGTTGCTCTTGGTCTCGCACGACCGGCGTCTCTTGGAGGCGATCACGCTGACCCGGCGGATGGTGCTGCCCGCACGCGACGAGGCGCTCCGGGGGCTGCGCGAGGACCGGTAGGTTTGGCCGCCATGAGTGCGGCGGGTGCGGATGGCGCGAATGGCACGAGTGGCGCGGACGCGGGTGGCGCTGGCGCACCACGAGGGGGCAAGGCGCGCGAGGCCGGTGCCGCCACCCTGGCCGCGCTGCGACGCGCCACGGCGCGCAAGGCGGCCGAGATGATCCGCAGCGATCCCGACGACGCCTCCACCGCGCTCGAGATCGGGCTCGTCGACGAGGAGTGGCTGCAGGCGCCGGGAGAACGATCGATCTCGTCGAGCGCGCCGAGTGAGATCTTGCGGCGCTTCCTCGAGCGGACGGTCGAGCGCCACCCGTCCAAGCTGTCCTCGCTCGGCCTCACGGCCGTCCAGCTGTTGTCCTCGGGCGACGAGGGGACAGGGAGCGCGGGCGGCAAGGGCGCGGCCAAGCAGCTGACCGTCGTCTTCACGGACCTCGAGGGCTTCACGGCGTACACCGACGGCAACGGCGACGCCGCGGCACTGGCGCTGATCGACGAGCACCACGAGCGGGCCGCGCCGATCGTGCGGCGCTGGAACGGGCGGATCGTGAAGCATCTCGGCGACGGCCTGCTCTGCACCTTCCCAAAGCCAGCGTCGGGGCTGCGGGCCGCCCTCGACCTCCAGGACAGCGCGCCGGACCCGCTCCGGCTCCGCGCTGGCGTGCACATGGGCGAGGCGGTCGTGACCAAGGGTGACGTGGTCGGTCACGTGGTGAACGTGGCGGCCCGGGTGTGCGAGGCGGCCAAGGGCGGCCAGGTCCTCGCCACCGCCGAGGTGGTAGAGGCGGCCGGCTGGGGCGGCTCGGCCGGCTCGGGCGGCTCGGCCGGCTCGGCCGGCTCGGGCGACGCGCCGGGGGGTATGCGCGTGGGCCGGATGAAGTCGCGCAAGATGAAGGGGGTCAAGGCGCCGGTGCGCCTCTGCGAGGTGCGCGCGGTGCCCTTCCTCGAGGCCTGAGAAAGGGCGCCTGCCCCGGTGTAGCGTGACTCAGGCGTTCTGACCCAGGCAGGAGGACCGACCAAACCCATGGGCGTTTCTCGAGAGGGCGTGGCTCTCGAGCGAGCCGCGACGGCACCATGACGACGGACGACCCCACCTTGGCCGAGGCCGCGTCCGAGCCTCGCCGGGCCCACCCGGACCCGGACCCGGACCTGGACCCGGACCTGGACCCGGACCCAGTCCCTGACGCGGCCTCGACCACGCAGCCCGACTTCCGGGCGCTCTTCGAGTCGGCCCCCGGCCTCTATCTCGTCCTCGATCCCGACCTGGTGATCGTCGCCGCCAGCAACGCGTACCTCGCGGCGACGATGACCGAGCGCGGTGAGGTCATGGGCCGTCCGGTCTTCGAGGTCTTCCCCGACAACCCCGACGACCCGGACACCGAGGGGGTGCGCAACCTGAAGGCGTCGCTCGCCCGCGTGCGGCGCGAGCGGCGGGACGACGTGATGTCGGTGCAGAAGTACGACGTTCAGCGGCCCGACTCGGAGGGGGGCGGCTTCGAAGAGCGGTTCTGGAGCCCGCACAACTCGCCGGTCCTCCAGGCCGATGGCTCCCTCGCCTACATCATCCACCAGGTCCAGGACGTCACGGACTTCATCCGGCTGGAGCGCCAGCGCGACGCCGAGCGCCCCCTGGAGCACGCGCGCTTCGATGCCATGGAGGCCGAGGTCGTCCGCCGGGCCCGCGAGGTGGCCGACGCCGGCCGGGCGCTCAAGGAGGCCAACGAACAGCTCGAGGTCCTGTACTCGCGCTCGCAGGAGCTCGACCGCCTCAAGACCGAGTTCTTCTCGAACGTGAGCCACGAGCTCCGCACCCCGCTCTCGCTCATCCTCGCCCCGGCCGAGCGGCTCCTGGCCGAGGAGGAGCTGCCGCCCGACGGCCGCGGCCGGCGTGACCTCGAGGTGATCCTGCGCAACGCGCGGGTCCTGCTGGCCCACGTCAACGACCTGCTCGACGCGTCCAAGATCGAGGCCGCCAAGCTGGAGCTCGAGTACGCCGAGCTCGACCTCGCCCACCTGGTGCGCATCGTGGCCAACAGCTTCGAGACGCTCGCGGTCGACCGGGCCGTGCACTTCGTCGTGGTGGCGCCCGAGGACGAGGTGCCGGCGCAGGTGGACCCGCGCCGCGTCCACCAGGTCCTGTTGAACCTCCTCTCCAACGCGTTCAAGCTCACGCCGAAGGACGGCACCGTCCGGATCGAGCTGCGCAACGCGGCCGGCGGTGACGCCGTCCAGGTCGAGGTCGCCGACAGCGGGCCGGGCATTCCGCCCGACCGCCGCGACGAGGTCTTCGGCCGCTTCCACCAGCTCGACGGGACGTCCACGCGCAAGATGCCCGGCACCGGCCTCGGCCTCCACATCGCCAAGGAGCTGGTCCAGCTCCACGGCGGCAGCATCGGGGTGGCCCAGGCGCCCGAAGGAGGAGCGCTCTTCCTCGTCGAGCTCCCCCTCCAGGCGCCGGAGGGTGCGGAGGTGCGCGCCGACGACCCGACGGCGCGCACCGCCCCCGCTCCGTCCGACACCTTCCTGGCCGGGTACACCGCGAGCGGGCCCCAGCGCGACGCGCCACCCGACCTGGTGGCGGACCTCCCCCAGGTCCTGGTCATCGAGGACAACGTCGACATGAACCGCTTCGTGTGCGAGGCGCTCGCACCGGCGTTCCGCGTCTACGGCGCCCTCGACGGCCGAGAGGGGCTCGAGCTGGCGCGAGCGGTCAAGCCCGACCTGATCGTGTGCGACTTCATGATGACCGAGCTGGGCGGGGACGAGCTGGTGCGGGCCGTGCGGGCCGACGAGTCGATCGATTCGACGCCGATCCTGATCCTGACCGCCCGCAACGACTCGACGGCGCGCATCGACGTGCTGCGCTCCGGGGCCAGCGACTACCTGCTGAAGCCGTTCTTCCAGCCCGAGCTGCGCGCCCGGGTCGACAACCTGGTGAAGGTCAAGCAGTCCGAGAAGACCCTGCGCGCCCTCGAGATGGCGAACGAGCGTGACCGCATCGCACGCGATCTGCACGACCTCGTGATCCAGAGGGTCTTCGGGGTGGGCATGCGCCTCACCTCGATGCTCGGCGGCCTGCCCGCCTCGACCGGCGAGCGCGTCCGCGAGGTCGTCGACGAGCTCGACAAGGTGATCGCCGACATCCGCACGACGATCTTCGACCTGCAGGCGCAACGGACGGCCGCCCGGGGACTGCGCCGGGGCGTGCTGCAGCTCTCGAGCGACGCCTCCGAGCGCCTGGACTTCCGGCCCCGCGTCCACTTCGACGGGCCCATCGACACCGCCGTCGACCGCGAGATGGCGGACCAGCTCCTCGCCGTCCTGCGCGAGTCGCTCTCCAACATCATCCGCCACGCCGGGGCGAGCGCCGTCGAGGTCACGGTGGCCGCCGAGCACGACGACCTGGTCCTCAGGGTGGCCGACGACGGCGTCGGCCCGGCGCCCCCGGACACTCGCGTCAGCGGCTTCGGGCTGCGCAACATGGAGTCGCGGGCGCGCTCGCTCGGGGGGACCTGCCGGGTCCGGGCCAACGAGCCCCGGGGCACGGTCGTCGAGTGGAGGGTCCCGCTCCGAACGGGCTGAGTTATTCGGTCGCCCTCGGCCATGCCGCCCTCGGCCATGCCGCCCTCGGCCATGCCGCCCTCGGCCATGCCGCCCCCGGCCACGCCGCCCCCGGCAGAATGCAAGGGCTCCCCGCCCCCCACGCACAATTCGCGCGCGCTTTGCATGCGATCACGGGCGTCAACCCCCGTTCCAGCGCATGCGCACCGCGATCGCAACCGGTATGCGCCAGTTCCTCACCCCGCCCGCGGCACACTGTTGTGCAGTCGTAGTTGGAGTCGTCGTCCGAAGTTGCCGTTCGGAGGGGAGGTGTCGGACATGACGCAGAGCCTGAGCGATGCGGAGCAGATGGTCCGACAGCTCATCGCCGACGCCAACCGGGCGCACTTCGAGGCGGCCTGGCACTACGAGCTGACCAGTGACGTGGACAACATCGAGGTCGCCCGCGCCGACGGCGCCAACGTGCTGCGGATCCACCCGTGCTGGCTGCGCTACGTCGTGGCCCAGGGCGACTTCAAGTCCTGCGTGGCCGACGAGATCGAGGCCTGGTACCTCCTGGCCCAGCTCACCGGCACCGCCGCCTGAGCCTCCGCTCGGCCACCGACGGCCTTTTTTGCCGCCGGCTGCGCGCTCCCGAGAGAACGCCGTCCCGCAGGGTCACTTCGGCCACCGCCAACTAGGTTCCTTCTCCACGCCACCGCGGCGAGCGCACGAGCCCGGCGAGCCGCGGCGAGCGCACGAGCCGGGCGAGCCGGGCGGCGGTGACCGAGGACCGACAAGGGGGACCCAGACATGGCAGAGATAGACGGCACCTGCGAGCCGCGCTTCGAGTCCGTCCGCACCACGCTGGCCGGCCAGCTCGATAGGGGCGAGGACCTCGGCGCGTCCGTCGCCGTGTTCGTCCACGGGGAGCCGGTCGTCGACATCTGGGGCGGGTGGGCCGACGCCGAGCGGACGAAGCCGTGGGAGCGCGACACGATCACCAACGTCTGGTCCACCACCAAGACGATGACGTTCCTCTGCATGCTGATGCTGCACGACCGCGGCGAGCTCGACTTCCACGCCCCGGTGGCCAGGTACTGGCCCGAGTTCGCCCAGGCCGGCAAGGAGCACGTCGAGGTCCGCCACGTCATGGGGCACACGGCCGGGCTCTGCGGATGGGAGGAGCCGCTCGAGACCGAGGACCTCGCCGACTGGGACCTGTGCACGTCGCGGCTCGCCGCGCAAGCGCCGTGGTGGGAGCCGGGCACCGCCTCGGGCTACCACGCGGTGACCCAGGGCTACCTGATCGGCGAGATCGTCCGCCGCATCACGGGCGACAGCATCGGCACCTGGTTCGCCCGCGAGGTGGCCAAGCCGCTCGAGGCTGACTTCTTCATCGGCCTGCCCGCCAGCGAGGACCACCGCGTCTCCAACGTGATCCCGCCGCCGCCGATCGACATGCAGGCCATGGAGGGTCAGGTCAGCGACCTGATGCTGAAGACCTTCCTGAACCCGCCGGTCGACGCCTCCATGGCCCACCACGAGTGGTGGCGCCGGGCCGAGATCCCCGCCGCCAACGGCCAAGGCAACGCCCGCTCGGTCGCCGCCATCCAGTCGATCATCGCGGGCCGGGGGCAAGCCCGAGGCGTGCGCCTGCTCTCGGCGGAGGCCACCGACCCCATCTTCGAGGTGCAGGCGGACGGCGTCGACAAGGTGCTCGGCGTCCAACAGCGCATCGGCATGGGCTACGGCCTGAGCAACCCGCCCGAGATGCCGCTCGGCCCGCACGCCTGTTACTGGGGCGGTTACGGCGGCTCGGTCATCATCATGGACCAGGACGAGGAGTTCACC
>DASZMN010000060.1:0-37878 GCA_035551835.1 Acidimicrobiales bacterium
GGGTGTCAGGTAGAATCGCCCGCGCCCTTGCCCGCGCCCGGGCCGGGCGGGCCGCGGCGGGCCTCGAAGACGATCAGCGCGCCACGGCAGCGCAGGGAAGGGAGCGCGGTGGACCTCGAGTTCTCGAGCGAGCAAGAGGAGCTCCGTTCGTCGGTCCGCTCGTTTCTCGACAAGGAGTGTTCCCTCAAGCTCGTGCGTCACGTGGTCGAGTCCGGCCAGGCGCCCACCGACCTGTGGTCCTCCATGGTGTCCCTCGACTGGCCCGCCCTCGCCGTCCCCGAGGAGTACGACGGCGTCGGCCTCACCTTCGTCGAGACCGCGGTAGTCGTCGAGGAGCTCGGCCGCTGCGCCGCACCCGGGCCGCTCCTGGCCACGATCAGCCAGTTCGCCCCGATGGTGCGCGAGGCCGGAACGCCCGAACAGGCGCAGCGCCTCCTATCCGATGTCGCCGCCGGCACTCGAACCGGCACGGTCGCCCTGGCCGACCACCCGCGCCGCTGGGCCCTCGACGGCGTCACCATGCGGGCGGAGCGCGCCGAAGGCGGATGGGTCCTCGACGGCACGAAGCTCGGCGTTATGACGGGCCACGGCGTCGACGAGGTTGCGGTCGTCGCCCGGGCGGGCGACGGCGTGAGCGCCTTTGTCGTGCCCGCCGCGGAGGCCGGCCTGAGCGCCGTCCACTCCCTCGACGCCAGCCGCCCCCTTTCGACCGCCTCACTGCAACGGGTCCTCGTCCCCGACGACCGCGCCCTCGGCGATCCCGGGAGTCCCGCGACGACGCAGGCCGTCGCCCGCGCCATCGAGGAGGCCACGGCCGCCCTCGCGCTCGAGACGGTCGGCGCGTGCGACGCGCTCTTCCAGATGGTCCTTGCCTACGTGAAGGACCGCAAGCAGTTCGGCGTCCCGGTGGGCTCCTTCCAGGCCATCAAGCACAAGATGAGCAACATGTTCCTGGCCGTCGAGCGCGCCCGCTCGCTGTGCTACTTCGCCGTGGCCGCGATCGCCGAGGACACCCCCTCCCGATCGCGAGCCGTCGCCATGGCCAAAACGGCGAGCGACGAATGTCAGCGCGAGGTCTGCGGCGAGTCGCTCCAGTCGTTTGGCGGCATCGGCTTCACGTGGGAGCACGATGGGCATTTCCTGATGAAACGGGCGGAGGCCGACGGCGCGCTCTTCGGGGGCTCGGCCGAGCACTCGCTCGTCGTCGCCGCCTCGTTGGGGTGATCGCCGCCTGACGGGCAGACTGGGCCGATGCGTCCCGGCGAATCGCTGATCGCGGCGCTCGACCTGGTCCCCCATCCCGAGGGTGGGTGGTACCGCCGAACCTGGCAGGCCCCCGCACCGGCCGGCGAGCGCCCTGCGGGCAGCGCCATCTATTACCTCCTCCTCGAGGGGGAATTCTCGGCGCCGCACCGCACCGACGCGGCCGAGTTGTGGCATTTCTACGCCGGCGACCCGATCGAACTCCGGCGCGAGCGGCCGGACGGGACACACGACGTGACTGTTCTCGGGCCCGACGTCGCGGCGGGGCAGCGACCGCAGGCCGTCGTCGACGCCGGCGTGTGGCAGTCGGCCCGCCCGCTTGGGCGCTACGCCCTGCTGGGGGCGACCGTGACACCCGCGTTCACGTTCGAGGGCTTCGAGCTACGCGGCGGCACGGCCACGGCATGAACGAGCGCCCGCCGATCAGGCAGGATGAAGGATGGAGTCTCGATCCGGGAAGAGGAGGCCGACCGACATGAGCGAGCGCGCGGAGCAGGGACTGTCGGCCCTGCTGCACGAGACGAGGACCTTTCCGCCGCCCGTGGACCTGGCCAAGGCGGCTAACGCGCAGCCCGCCATCTACGCCGAGGCCGACGCGGACCGCCTGGCCTTCTGGGAGGCCCAGGCCCGCCGCCTCACCTGGGCCGAGCCCTGGTCCGACGTGCTCCGCTGGCGCGCGCCCTTCGCCAAATGGTTCGTCGGGGGCAGGCTCAACGTCTCGGTCAACTGCGTGGACCGTCACGTGGACGCCGGGTTGGGCGAGCGGGTGGCCTTCCACTGGGAGGGCGAGCCGGGTGACACCCGCACCATCACCTACGCCGACCTGCAGGCCGACGTGTGCCGGGCCGCCAACGCGCTGATCGAGCTCGGCGTGCGGACCGGCGACAAGGTCGCTATCTACATGCCGATGATCCCCGAGACCGTGGTGGCCATGCTGGCCTGCGCCCGCCTCGGCGCACCGCACACCGTGGTCTTCGGTGGCTTCTCCTCCGACGCGCTCCGCGGTCGCATCGTCGACTGCGACGCCAGCTTCGTGATCACCGCCGACGGCGGCTATCGCCGCGGCGCGCCCAGCGCCCTCAAGCCGGCGGTCGACGACGCGCTGACCGGCTGTCCCGGCGTCCGCAAGGTGCTCGTCGTGCGGCGCACGGGTCAGGACGTCGCGTGGCACGCCGGCCGCGACAGCTGGTGGCACGACGTCGTGCCCCGCCAGTCGGAATACCACGAGGCGGAGGCGTTCGACGCCGAGCACCCGCTCTACATCATGTACACCAGCGGTACGACGGCGAAGCCCAAGGGCATCTTGCACACGAGCGGCGGCTATCTGACCCACGTCGCGGCGACGCACAACCTTGTCTTCGACCTCAAGCCCGGGCGCGACGTCTTCTGGACCGCCGCCGACATCGGCTGGGTGACCGGCCACAGCTACATCGTCTACGGGCCGCTGGCCAACGGGACCACCTCGGTGCTGTACGAGGGCACGCCCGACACGCCGGCGCGTGACCGCTGGTGGCAGCTGGTCGAGAAGTACAAGGTCAACATCCTCTACACGGCGCCGACGACGATCCGCACGTTCATGAAGTGGGGCGAGGACCTGCCCGCGGCGCACGACCTCTCGAGCCTGCGCCTCCTCGGCTCGGTCGGCGAGCCCATCAACCCCGAGGCCTGGATCTGGTACCGCACCCACATCGGCGGCGGGCGCTGCCCCATCGTCGACACCTGGTGGCAGACCGAGACCGGCGGCATCATGATCACCCCGCTGCCCGGGGTGACGGCCACCAAGCCCGGCGCGGCCATGACGCCGTTCCCCGGCATCGCCGCCGACGTCATCGACAACGACGGGCGGTCGGTCGACAACGACGAGGGTGGCTATCTCGTCCTCACGGAGCCGTGGCCCGGCATGCTGCGTGGCATCTACGGCGACGAAGAGCGCTACCGGGAGACCTACTGGTCGCGCTTCCCCGGCCGGTACTTCGCCGGCGACGGCGCCAAGCGCGACCAGGACGGCGACCTCTGGCTGCTCGGCCGCATCGACGACGTGATGAACATCTCGGGGCACCGCATCTCGACGACCGAGGTGGAGCACGCGCTGGTCAGCCACCCCGCCGTGGCCGAGGCGGCGGTGGTGGGCGCCGACGACGCCACCACCGGCCAGGCGATCGTTGCCTTCGTCACCGTCAAGGGCGGCAACGACACCGAGGGTGCGGCGGGCGAGGCACTGGTCAAGGACCTGCGCGAGCACGTCGCCCACGAGATCGGGCCGATCGCCAAGCCCCGCCAGATCATGCTCACGCCCGAGCTCCCGAAGACCCGCAGCGGCAAGATCATGCGACGCCTCCTCCGCGACGTCGCCGACGACCGTCCGCTCGGCGACGTGACCACCCTCCTCGACCCGACGGTCGTCAACGCGATCAAGGACCACATGGGCGAAGGTGGGGGAGAGGACAAAGAGTAGCGCCGCGCCTGCGCAGGTTCGAGCCCGACGGCGAGGACGGGCCCTTCTCGGTGGTCCGGGTCAGCGCCGAGACGTGCGGCGACTCGGACCACGACGTCGGCAACATGCGCGGCCCCGGCGACGTGTTCGGCGCCCGCGGCATGGGCGCTGCGCTGTACCTGTTCGAACCCGACCAGCACCTGATCGAGCTCGGGCGGTACGGAGCGGGCCCGCCGCGGCTCAGGCCGGCGGATGGACCTCCACCACGGTGGCCGAGCCCATGCCGCCGCCGGCGCACAGCGTGCCGACCCCGATGCCGCCGCCGCGTCGGCGCAGCTCGTGGACCAGCGTCACCAAGATGCGCGCCCCCGACGCGGCGATCGGGTGCCCCAGGCCCACGGCGCCGCCGTTCACGTTGACGATGTCGTGGGAGAAGCCGAGCTTGCGCGAGCAGGCGACCGCCATCGTGGCGAAGGCCTCGTTGATCTCGACCAGGTCGACGTCGGACTCGGTGAGGCCGGCCTTGTTCAGCGCCCGCGGCACGCAGATCGTCGGCGCCAGCCCGGTGCGCCCCGGCTCGATCCCGCACGAGTTCCACGACCGCACCGTCGCCAGCGGCTCCATCCCGTGGCCCTCGGCGTACGCACGCGACGTCACGACCAGGGCGGCGCCCCCGTCCGCGATGCCCGACGAGTTGCCCGCCGTCACCTGCCCGTCGGGCCCCGACAGGACCGGCAGCGCCGCCAGCTTCTCCAGCGTCGTGTCGGCGCGGGGGTGCTCGTCCACTCTCACCGTCACCGTCTCACCGCGCCCCGCCGGCACGGTCACCGGAACGATCTCCTCGGCGAAGCGACCGTCCTGCGTCGCGGCGGCGGCTCGCAGATTCGAGTGGTACGACCAGGAGTCGGACTCCTCGCGCGTGATGCCGCACTCACGCGCCGTGTTCTCGCCGACCGTGATCAACATGTTCGTGTTCGGCGCGTCCGGCGTGCTCGGGTGGCTGGGCGGCATCCAGCGCTCGACGCCGCCGAAGGGGCGGGGCGACTTCTCGAAGAGCATCGGCCCCCGGGTCATGGTCTCTACGCCGCCGGCGATCACGACGTCGGCCATGCCCGAGCGGATGTGGGCCGCCGCCTCCTGCACCGCCATCATGCCGGTCGCGCACTGGCGCTGCACCGCGCCGCCGGGTGTGTCGGGCGGGAGGCCCAGTGCGTTGGCGAGGTAGCGCGCCGTGTCGCCGCCGCCCTGGAGCACCTCGCCGAGGATCAGGTCGTCGATGTCGGCCGGGTCCAGCCCGGCGGCGGCGATGACGCCGGCGAGCGTCTGCAAACCGATGTCGTGCAGGCTCAGGCCGGCGAGGCTGCGACCGGAACGCCCGATCGGCGTGCGGGTGGCGGCGACAATGACGGCGTCGGTGGCCTCGGTCATGGCAGGTCGTTCCTCTTCCCTGGTCGTGCCGGGCGGCGCGCCCCCAGGCAACACGGTCGGTGGTCACCCCCGGATTGACCCTTGGGAGCGCATCGGCCATGCTGCAACGAACCTGACATCGGCGTCAACTTTCCGCGCCGCCGCCTGATTCAGCTCCCCCGGGGGACCGCATCGTGTTGATGGACGAGCATCTCGGCCGCATGGCCACCGAATTCGGTGACCGGACGGCGTTCAGCGTGGTCGACGTCGGGGCCATCACGTTCGCCGAGTGGGACGGCGCCGCCAACGCGCTGGCGCGGCGCCTCCTCAATGCCGGCCTCGAGCCCGGCGGCCGCGTCGGCATTCACCTCGAGCCGGAGCACGCGCTGCGCTGGTTGGTGTCGTACTCCGCCACCCACCGCGCCGGCGGCGTCGCGGTGCCCATGAACCCGCGCCTCGCCCCGGCCGAAGTGGCCCACGTCCTGGCCCATTCCGGCGCGGGCGTCGTCGTGGCCGCCGGTGACCTCGTCGCGGCCGATCTCGAGTCGGGGAGTGGCCACCTCGCCTGCCTGATCGACGCCGGCGCGGAGGCCGCCACCGTTCCGCCCCCGCCCGGCGCTACCGCGCCCGTCCTCGCGTGGGGCGACGCAGTCACCGGCGATCGGTCGCCGTTCCAGGCGCCCCGGGCCTCCGACGACCTCGCCGACATCCTCTACACCTCGGGCACGACGGGCCGGCCCAAGGGCGTCGCCGTTCGACATTCGAACGGGTCCATGATCGGCGCCGTCGACCCGAACTGGACGGGCGGCGGCTGGGTGCACGCCAGCCCGCTGTTCACCTTCGCCGGCATCGCGCTGGTCTACACGCCGATGAAGCTGGGCCTCCAGGTCATCTACCAGCCGCGCTTCGACGCCGACCGATGGCTGCGCGTGGTGGAGGAGGAGCGGCCGGTGGCTGTCTTCCTCGTGCCGGCCATGGCCCACCTGCTCATCGACCACCCGCGCTTCGACCAGGCCGACCTCTCGTCGGTGACCATGTGCTCGGTCGGCAGCGCACCGCTGGCGCCCCACGTGGTCGAACGGCTGCAGGCCAAGATGCCCGACGCGCTCGTCTCCAACAACTACGGCATGACCGAGGCCGGCTCGGCCTACTGCATCATGCCGCAGGGCGAGGCCGTGAAGCGCCCGGGCTCGGTGGGACAGATGGCCCCGCCGGCCGTGGTCGAGATCGTCGACGAGCACGGCAACCCGCTCCCGGCCGGAAAGGTGGGGGAGGTCCGCCTCCAGATGCCGGGGCGCCAGCGCGAGTACTTCAACGATCCCGAGGCGACGGCCGAGACGTGGCGTGACGGCTGGCTCGTGACCGGTGACCTCGGCAAGCTCGATGCCGACGGCTACCTCTACATCGTCGGACGCTCGAAGGACGTCATCATCAGGGGCGGCAACAACGTGCATGCCACCGACGTCGAGCACGTGTTGGTCCAGCACGACGCGGTCAAGGAGGTCGCCGTGGTCGGCGCGCCGCACCCCGTCCTCGGCGAAGACGTCGTGGCGTTCGTGGTCCTCCGGGCCGACGCCACGGCCACGCCCGACGAGCTGCGGACCTTCGGCCTCGCGCAGCTGGCCGACTACAAGGTGCCCCGCCAGTTCGTCTTCGTCGAGGCCCTGCCGCGCAACCCGACCGGCAAGGTGATCAAGCCGGAACTGCGGGCCCGGCTCGCAACCGCTTCCACCTGAGCGCTCCCTCTCCGAACTGCCGATCGACGGGCCGCTCAGAGACGGATCGTCGGCGACACTGCGAGCACGGCACCGGACGAATCGAGCGCCGCGACGGCGGCGTGGCTCACCCCGGCGGGGACCGCGATCACCGTCTCAAAACCGCTGCGCCGGACCTCGCGTAAGGCAGCCAAGCTGGTCGCCGAGCGCCCGGCGAGCAGGCGCCAGGCCGTCGTCTCCGTCGACCCGTTCCACGAGACGTAGACGGTGGCGCGACCCGACGAGGACCTGGCGCCTGCGACGGCCGGTTTGTCGGTCGGCCGCCCGCTCCAGTCGAACTTGAAGGCGCGGTACGACGTGCCCGTCGCGAACTTCCCGTCGAGCACCATCGTGCCGTCGTGCTGCATCTCCGTGTAATAGGGCTCGGCGCCCCAGCCAATCACGACATCACCGGCCGGGAGGAGCTGGAAGCTGCCCTGACTGCCCGCCAGCAGGCTCTGGCCCGGGTGGACGTACTGCGCCTTCATCGTCGCGGTCTTCGCCGTCTCGTCCACCGCCAAGGTGAGGCCGCGTGACTGCTTCGCCTCCGGCGGGTCGCCCTCGTCGTCGAAGAGCGTGATCGTCCCGTCGGCGTGGGTCCGCGCGTCGTGCTGCCAGGCGAAGCGGACTCCCGGTCCGAGGGCGAAGTCGCTCTTCTTGCCTCCGAGCCGCCAGATGATCTCGCCGGTCGCCGGGTCCACCTTGTAGACCGTCCACGTGTTGCGCGCCGAGACGAGCAACTTGCCGTCTGGCGTGATGTCGATCGAGTTGACGTGGACCGGGTCGAACGGCACGCTCTCGGAGTACTTCTCGTACGACTCGGAGAAGCCGATGTGCTCGGAGCTGCTCCAGTCGAACACAAGCGTCCCGGTATTCAGGTCGATGCCCTGAATGGTCGCATCGAGGGCCTTGCCGCGCCGGGGACCACCGACAGCGCGCAGGTCGGTCGTATAGGTCCGGTAGGCGGTGAAGTAGGCGATCGATCCGCCGGTGATGAGGAACTCGTGCAGATCGGCCGCAAGTCCGTTCTTGGCCTGCACCGTCATCAGCTGGCGATACGTGCTGTCCATCACGACGTACTCGCCACTGATGCCCACCCCGTAGGGCGCGATCTCCCCCTGCCACCAGGTGAGCACCGGCGAGCCGTTGAGCGTCTGCACCCGCAGGTTGGTCGAGGCGTGGGTGACCGGCTGCACCCACACCGGCGCACCGGCGTCGTCGACCAGCAACGGGCCAGACGGCGTGACGCACATGTACCCGGAGCCGGGCACGCCCGACCCCCGGCGCACGTCGATCAGGGTCGGCTTGAGGTCGGGCCGCGAGCGGTAGGAGGCGGTCGTCGGCGCCGTCGACGTGGCGGGGGTTGAATTCCCGCACGCCGCGGCGGCGACGCCGCCGGCCGCCACCCCGCCGGCCAGGACCAGGAACTGACGGCGCGAATGCCGGGCGCCGAGGTCGACGCCGAGGCCCAATTCTCGTTTCTCCGTGGATCCATCTTCCTTCGCGGCGTGCATCGAGTCGACCGTACGACCGGAAACTCTGGGAGTGCTGGGCTGGGCCTGGGACGGCTGTAGGACGTGGCGTAGTGCCCGCTGGGAGTTTGCGGCGCCACCGGCCAGCTCCCGGACGGTCCAAGGGCGCGACGGGTGGCGGGTGCTCGTGTCCGGAGCCGCCACCGACCGGTCGTCTACGCCATCTCGCACGGGCGAGCATGGTGGGGACGGGTGACGCGCAGATGAACTCTTTGGGAATCGACACGCGTTTGCGCAGGGCGCGTTCAATCACGGTCCGCGCGCTCCGTATACTCGGCTCATCATGAGTTCGCACACAGTGACCAACCGGGTCTCCCGGTGTCTGGACGGAGGAGTCAAGCCCCTCGGTCAGCCGCGTGCCGCCATGTCCGAAGTACAGATCTGCGGTATCCCCAGGCTGAGCTCTTGGGAGGTGGCCTCGACGTAGGAAGGACGACACAAAGTCCTGACGTTGAGGAGCCGCTTCCCTGAAGGCAGGGGAGCGGCTCTTTGCATGGTGGGAACGCAAACCCAGGGGCGACGCAGCTCCGCACCAGGTGGTGCCTGGAACGACGTGTGAACCTGACCGATGAACGGATCGATATGACGAAGAACGAAGCCACGAGCCAGGGAGCGAGGAACACAACGGAGACGCTGTGCCGCCGCTGCCGGTTCCACCCGGCGTCTCCTCGGATCGCGGGGTATTGCTCGTGG
Source organism: Acidimicrobiales bacterium (assembly GCA_035551835.1). Classification (GTDB taxonomy): domain Bacteria; phylum Actinomycetota; class Acidimicrobiia; order Acidimicrobiales; family RAAP-2; genus Bog-473. The sequence continues at coordinate 9,084 of DASZMN010000060.1, forward strand.
GACTGCTACGAAGCGGACGATGAGGAGGACGGGGTAGCCGACGGGAAGGGCGGCAAGGCGGCCTGAACGACTGTGGCGCGGATCGCCTCGGCGTGCTCACCCCGCACTCACGCCGCACTCACCCCGCACTCACGCCGCACTCACACCGCGGCGTCGGCCAGCACCCGGTCGGGGGGTGTCTGCTCCACGACCGCAGGCGCCGCCGGGACCGAGGAGAACCGCCGCTTCCAGGCGAGGGCGGGCCGTTCGACGAGCCGCCACGAGACCTCGGCGGCAACAAAGGTCGCGCCGAGAGCCAACGGGACGCCAAGCAGGCCGAAGCCGGCCAGCCAGGTGAGCCAGACGTAGTGCCACAGGTAGAGGCCGTAGGAACGCCGGCCGACATAGGTCGCCACGGGTGAGTGCACGATGCTGTTGCGCGAGGTCGTTGCGTCGCCCAGGAACGCCACCACCAAGAGCCCGGCGGCCAGGGACACCGCGACCCAGGTGGCGGTGAACAGTACGGCCGGGACGGTTTGATCGAAGACCCACGAACCCCACCCCAGCACCAGCAGTGAGCCGGCGACGACCACGTGCCTCGCTCGTCCGTCGATCACGCCCAGCCAGTGCGCTCGCCGCGACCACGCCACCGCGAGCGCGGCGCCCACCAAGAACGCACCGGCCCGGGTGTCAGAGCTCATGTCCACTCGAAGGGTGAGGCCGCCGTGACTGCGCAGGGCAAGGTCGACGAACGACGCCAGCGCCGCGATCGCCGCCGCCCAGCCCACGGCGGCACGGCCACGACGGCAGAGGAGCACCACCGCCACCGGCGACCAGAACAGGTAGAACTGCTCCTCCACGGCAAGGGACCACAGATGGCCGAGCGGGACGTAGCCGGTGAACCAACCCCAGATCTCAGCCCAATTGGTCACGTAGGCCAGCGCGGCCCCGACCCCTTCGAGCGCTGACCACGGCGATGTGCCCGTGCCGATGCTGCCGCCGGGGACGGTCGTCGTCCACGGCGCTGACCCACGGGTGGCCAGGACCACGATGAACCATCCCAGGAGGAAGAAGACCAGGGCCGGCAGGAGTCGCAGCGCCCGCCGGGCGAAGAAATTGGTCAGGGACACGCCTCCGGTTCGGAAGTGCTCCTCGACGAGCAGACCGGTGATGAGGAAGCCACTCAACGCGAAGAAGACGAACATGCCGGCTTGGCCGATGGCCAACGGGAGCACGAACGAGTGGGAGCAGAAGACGATGCCCCATGCGATGCCGCGGATGCCGTCGAGTGCGGGGCGATGACCGAGGCGCCGTGGCGTGTCCTCGCCCCGCTGAAGTTCTTGCACCCGTACGGGCTATCAAGCGAACTTGGGGGCGAACTTGAGGCGCCATTGGAATGCGATGAGCCCCGCATGTGTGTGGCATGAGAACGCGCCACGACCGTGTGGAATCGTCGAGCGAACCCCCGTTCTTGAGAACGCGCGAAAAGAAGGCGAGCGAGAGTGTTACTCGCGAGCTGGGACTCTGATGCCGCCCCAGTTCGGGTCGGGCCGACCCGTCTCGTAGGCCTGACGGAGGTTGGCGAGCCAACCCACGCTGTCGTCGAGTCCGCCGGGACGGTTGTTCGACCGCCACAGCTCGCGATAGCGCTCCGTGAGCGCGTCGAGCTCGCCCCCGAGACGGGCCCGCACGTCGTGCGGAACCGAGGCGAGGGACCCGTCTCCTCGGAGCCGCGCCCTTGCATCGTTGAGCACGAGAGTGACCAGGTCGATGCTGAAGGCCACTTCGTCACGCAGGAGTGCACCATCGGCCCGATCGGGCGTCGACGCCGCCGCCGCACCCCGCGCCGTGTCGAAGCACCGTTCGACCTCGTCGAGCTCGCCCGCAACCAGCCCCCTGGTGAGGCCGCGGCCGACCGGCAGCTGCGGGTAGTAGAGGTTCATTACCAGCGTCGACATGTTGGGGAACTGCGGCGTCACGAGTCGATGGGCATCGCCGAGCGAGAGGATGGCGTCCGCCAGGCCGCCGGTGGCGTCGTGGAAGACGTGGCTGGACAGCGCCGCCCCCAGATCGAGGTCCTGGTTCGATTCGAGACACCATGACACGGCGGCGCCATGGGCGAACCCCGGCTCGCTGATCACGGGCTGCTGCAGGTGGCCCAGGTCACCCCAGTCCGTGTTCAGGTAGCCCGTCGCCCCGTGGGCCAGGGCGGCCGCGGCGGCGCGCTGACAGGTCGTCCGGGCGTTGGTGACGCGACCGAGAATGCTCATCCAGCTCGAGGTGCCCGGCGCGACCCAGAACGGCACGCCCGCCCCGGCCAAGACGGCGCACCGCTCGTCGAAGGGATACCAGTCGTCGTAGCCCCACTCGCACACCGTCACGCCGTCGGGAAGACGGGCCACGAGACCGGAATCGCCTGACACCATGTCACCCCACATCAGCATCTCGCGAGCGTCGAGCTCGGGCAGCGCGCGCAGCGTGGCGGCCCAGGACAAGAAGTCGTCGATCCGCTCGGGCGGGAGCTCCCATGCCTCGTCGAGCCCGACGTGGACGCGGCGACTCGTGAACAAGGGCAGCAGCTCGGCCAGCAGCTCGCGTACGAGCTCGAGCGAGCGAGGGTCCTTCGGCTCGATCGTCATCGGTGCACGGGTGATGCCGTAGGGGTCGGTGAACCCGTCGGGCGCGATGGCGAGTGGTCGATAGCGCTCCTGCGACAGCCAACGGTTCATGTGGCCGAGGCAGTTCTGGTTCGGAACCAACTCCACCTGGCGCTCGCTGCAGTACGCATCGAGGGCAACGATCTCGTCGGCGTCGAGCGGGCTTGCCGCGGTGTGGACCTCGGGATGGTTGCGGTAGGCGAAGGTGTGTTCCGAGTACAGCTGCAGCTGGTTGACCTTGAGCGAGGCCAGTCGGTCGATCAGCGCGTGCAGCGAGGCCGTGGTCGGGACCTTGTCGCGCGAGATGTCCAACATGACACCGCGTACCGCGAGGTCGGGATGGTCCCTGACGACACCGACGGGGAGGGCGCCGTCGTGCAGCGAGGCGAGCTGCGCCAGGGTGATCTCGCCGTAGCGGAACCCGGCGTCGTCTGCGGCGGCGACCTCCACGGCGGCGCGGCCGATGTGCAGCTCGTAGCCCTGTGGGCGCAGCGAGGGGTCCTGGCGCCGGGTGGCCGGCCGGTTCGACACCGTGTCGCCGCGCAGCTCCATGGTCCGGGGAACCGGGAGCAGGTTCACGAGAGCTGCTTGCGATAGACGAAATACACGTCGGTCACCTTCCCTCCGACCAGGGCGTAGGGGACGATCGGCCCCACCCAGACCACGGACACCTTTTCCGCACCCCGCGCCCGCAACTCGTGCAACGCACCGTTGAGGACGCCCTTGCCCATGCCCCGGCCCATCAGGTCCGGTCGGACGGCGACCGGGCCCAAGAGGCCCCGGCGGTTGACCTCGAACGCGCAGAACGCCGTGACGCCGCCCTCGCGGCCCTCCCCCCGCGCAATGACGAGGTTGCCCTTCCCCAGCGCACGAAGGACCTCGGGGCGCCAGTTCGACCAATGGGTGGACATCCACTCGTCGACTTCGTCGTAGTCGTCGGCTCCCGCGAGTTCGTGTCCGCCGGGATCATCAGCGAGTGCGGTGAGGTCGACGTCCATGTTGAAGTTCGTGTCGATCCGGTGATAGTGCCGGCGCTCGAGCAGACACAGCAGTCCCGTCTCCCCGCTCGGCGCGCCGGGCCACAAGAAGTAGGGAGGGTCGGCGCCCGTGATGAGCACGCGGTGCCCGGCCTCTCGAGCCCAACGCTCGGCGACCTCGAGGAGCGAACGCCCGACCCCCCGGCCACGGGCGGACTCGTCGACGAGGAGGAGCCGGATGTGCGGGCCGTCGTCACACTCGACGGTAGCCACGACACCGCGCGCCGGGTCTCCGTGGACGACCGCAGGCTGATCGTCGGAAAACAGTGCACCTGCGAGCTCCTCGGCCGAGGGTCCGTCGGTGAGCGTGCGACGGCAGAGTTGCGCGATTTCGTCGAGACGATCCTCGCCGAGGCGTGGCGTCGGATCGCTCATCGGCGCGCCGGCTCTACCGGGTGGAAGGCCATGGCGGTCAGGTTAGGCAGGTCGCGCCGACGGTGCGCCGGCGAAGGATGCCGGTCCGCCGTGGTCACACCTTGTCGTCGGGAAAGCGAAGGCGCGCCAACTGGGTGGCTTGGGCCACAACCTGTCCGTTCGAATCCCACAAGATGCAGGTTTCGTCGACCATGCCGTCCGCCACGAGGTTCGCGGTCATGCGGATGCCCAGCCAGCCGGGAGCGGGACGGGCACGCACGTAGGTCGACATCTGGAGGGTGGGGACCCAGCCGGTGGAGCCAATCCTGAAGGTGGCGGGCGGGATGGCGTCGTTGAAGTAGAGCAACGAAAGGGGATCGGGCTTCCGCCCATCGACGAACCGCGTCCACCCTTTGAGCTCGGCGCAGGCATCGGCCGGCGCCGGCCCGTCGCCGAAGGGCAGGGTCGACGGGTCGAGCCGCAGCTCGGTCGCCTCCATGATCCCGACGTCGACGCCGCCCGGTATATGAGGGGGGACCCGAATGCACCGGTCGGGATCGGGCGCGCCGAGCGGACCGATCGTGTCGTAGCGCGTCGACGATCGCGCCGGCAGTTCGCTCAGCACGCTGGTGGACTCGACGACGTCGGTGTCGTTCTGGCGCAGCACGGCACGGACCTGCGCGGCGGTGCGACCACGCCGCAACACCGTGACGGAGATGGTCGCCGGCCCAAGCTCGGGTGGCCGCAAATAGGTGATGGCCGACGACACGACCTCCCACGTCGCGCTGCCGTCCTCGCGGCCCCCGGCGCGGGCGGCCCGTCCGAGAAGGGCAAGCAAGTAGCCGCCGTTCGGTTTGTCACCCACGGTCCAGAGGGGGTGCACCTCGGTCTCGTACACCCCAGGAGCACCCGTGCTGCGCACGGCGGTCGCCGCGTCAAAGGAGAGGTCGTCCGGTCCCGGCATGCAGGGGACCCTATCTGCGGCGAAGATGACGTATGCCCTTCGACTTGGAGGCGACGTTCGACGACGACTACCTCTACTTCTACGACGAGTCGATCGACGACGCCCACTCCGACACGGACACCTCGGAGATCATGCGCCTGCTCGATCTGCCGAAGGGGTCCCGCATCCTCGACGCCCCGTGTGGCCACGGCCGGCTCTCGCGGCGCCTCGGCGCGGCGGGCATGGCGGTGACCGGGGTCGACCTGACGCCCGCCTACATAGAACAGGCGCGCGCCGACCCGTTCCTGATCCCCGGCACGGTCGACTACGTCGAGGGTGACCTGCGCCAGCTCCCCCTCGACGGCCCGTTCGACGCCGTCGTCTGCTGGTTGAACTCCTTCGGGTACTACGACGACGCGGACTGTCACGTGGTGCTCGGCGAGTTCCACCGCGTGCTACGCCCCGGCGGGCTTGTGCTCGTTGACACCCTCCACCACGACGGCGGCGTGCGGCACTACACCCCGGCACCCGACGCGATGGTCGTCCAGCGGGGCGACGACACCATGGTCGAGCTGTGGACCTTCGACCCGATGTCGGGGCGCATGAACATCGAGCGCACGGCGCACCGCGACGGTGCGGTGCGCCACGCCTCCTACTTCGTGCGGCTCCCCACCCCGCCCGAGTGGGTGGTGTGGCTCGAGGCGGCCGGCTTCCATGACGTGCGCTTCCAAGCGGGCGGGGGCGGGCCACTGGAGGTCGACAGCTGGGAGATGGTGGTGGTCGCGACCGCGTGAGGGCCTCGGGTCCCGCGGCGCGGGGCCGCCCCCGGAGCGGGCAGGCATGGCACCGGGCGGTAGGCCCCGAGGGTGCGCCGCAGCAGCCCGGCAGCGCCCGGATCGGCCGTGGTGGCGCTCGGGCTGTCGGGCCGACGGGTCGGTACGGTAGAACGGCAACCATGGGAGCAGGCATTGCGGCGTGGGGCACCTATCTGCCCTACTGGCGTCTCCAGCGTTCGGCCATCGGCACCGTCCTCGGGGCAGGCGGCGGGCGGGGGAGCCGGGCGGTGGCGTCGTACGACGAGGACACGACGACGCTGGGGGTGGAAGCGGGCCGCCGGGCCTTGGCCGAGGGCCCCGGCCCGGGTGCGGTACAGGACCTGTTCCTGTCGACGCCGGACCCGGGGTATCTCGACAAGACCAGTGCCACGACGGTGCACGCGGCGCTGGGGCTCGGGCGTGCGTGCGGGGCGTACGACTTCGCCGGGTCGTCGCGTTCGGCCGTGGCAACGGTGCTGCAGGCGCTGGTGGGCGCGGCGGCCGGGCGCACGACGCTGGGCGTCGTGTCGGACCTGCGGACCGGGCTCGCCGGCTCGGCCGAGGAGCGTGACAGCGGTGACGGCGCGGCAGCCTTCGTCTGCGCGCCCGACGGCGCGGTGGCCGAGCTGGTCGGGCGCGGCGCGGCGAGCGACGAGTTCCTCGACCGCTGGCGCGTGCCGGGCGAGGCCGACTCACACGTGTGGGAGGAGCGCTTCGGCGAGGAGCTCTACGTGCCGCTGGCGCGGGAGGCCTTTGCCGCCGCGTTGAAGGACGCCGGCCTGGCCGAGGGCGACGTCGACCACGCGGTGGTCACCGGGCTGCACGCGCGGGCGACGAAGGCGGTGGCGGGCGGGCTCGGCGTGCGCGACGGGGTGCTGGCGCCCGACCTCGTGGGCGCCGTGGGGAACCTGGGCGCGGCCCACGCGGCCGTCGCCCTGTGCGACGTGTTGGAACGGGCCGAGGCCGGGCAGGTGGTCGCGGTGTTGTCGCTGGCGGACGGGGCGGATGCCTTCGTGCTGCGGACGACGCCTGCGCTGGCCGCGGCACAGCGGACGCGGGCCGGGACCGGCGTGCTCTCGGTCGCCGAGCAGGTGGCGGCCGGTCGGGACGACCTCTCGTACGCGTCGTTCTTGACCTGGCGCGGGCAGATGCATCGCGAGCCCCCACGCCGACCGGACCCCGAGCGTCCGGGTGCGCCGACCGTGCACCGCTCCGAGGAGTGGAAGTACGCCTTTGCGGCGAGCCGCTGCACGGCGTGCGGGTTCCGTCACATGCCCCCGACCCGGGCCTGCCTCAACTGCCACGCCATCGACCAGATGCAGCCCGAGCGCCTGGCCGACGTGCCCGGCACCGTCGCCACGTTCACCGTCGACCACCTGGCCTTCTCGCTGTCGCCGCCGGTGATCGGCGTGATCATCGATTTCGACGGGGGCGGGCGCTTCCGCTGCGAGCTGACCGACGCCCGGCCCGACGAGCTGTCGATCGGGGACCGGGTCGCCATGACGTTCCGGCGGATCTGGACGGCCCAGGGCGTGCACAATTACTTCTGGAAGGCCCGTCCGCTGGCGGGCACCACCGGCCCCTCCGGTGCGGGCGGTGCCGGTGGGTCCGCGAGCGGGGGCAGCGAGGAGACGAAGAGCAATGGGTAGCCGTGGGATCCGTGACCAGGTGGCCATCGTCGGCATGGGCTGCACCCGCTTCGGTGAGCGGTGGGACAAGGGCGTCGACGACCTGTTGACCGATGCGGCCGTCGAGGCGGCGGCGTCGGCCGGGATGTCGATCCACGACATCGACGCCTTCTGGCTCGGCACCATGACGTCGGGCGTGTGCGGGGTCACGCTGTCGCGTCCGCTCAAGCTCGACTACAAGCCCGTCACGCGGGTCGAGAACTACTGCGCCACGGGCTCGGAGGCCTTTCGCAACGCCTGCTACGCCGTGGCCTCGGGCGCCTACGACCTCGCGATGGCCATCGGGGTCGAGAAGCTCAAGGACACCGGGTACTCGGGGCTGACGGGGATCCGGGCGGTGGGCGACGGCACGGATCCGGGCCTGTCGTCCCCGGCCGCCTTCTCCTTCCTGGCGCCGTCGTACGCCCACAAGTACGGCGTCGACCGCGGGCAGATGAAGGAGGTCATGAGCCGGATCGCCTACAAGAACCACCAGAACGGCGCGCGCAACCCGCGCGCGCAGTTCCAAAAGGAGGTCTCGATGGAGACGATCGGGAAGGCGCCGTTGGTGGCGGGCGACCTCGGCGTCTTCGACTGCAGCGGCGTCTCCGACGGCTCGGCGGCGGCGATCATCTGCCGCACCGAGGATGCGGCGAAGTACTGCGACAACCCGTTGTACGTGAAGGCGCTCTCATTCGTGGCCGGCCCGGCGGCGGGGCCGATCGATCCGTCCTACGACTACACGACCTTCGAGGAGGTCGTGCGTTCGGCGGCGGACGCCTACGCGCAGGCGGACATCACCGAGCCACGGACCCAGCTGGCGATGGCCGAGGTGCACGACTGCTTCACCCCGACCGAGCTGGTGCTGATGGAGGACCTGGGCTTTTCCGAGCGGGGCACGGCCTGGAAGGAGGTGCTCGAGGGCACCTTCGACCGTGACGGCGACTTGCCGGTCAACCCGGACGGCGGGCTCAAGAGCTTCGGGCACCCCATCGGTGCGTCGGGTCTGCGCATGCTCTTCGAGTGCTGGCTCCAGCTGCGCGGCGAGGCGCCGCCCGAGCGCCAGATCAACACGGTGGGCCCCGGACGCTCCCTCGGCCTCACCCACAACCTCGGCGGCGCGCCGGGGGAGGGCGTCAGCTTCGTCGGCATCGTCGGCACCGAGCTCGGCTGATGAGCGAGGCGACGGGCGACGACCTGCTGGCCGAGAACGAGGACCAGGCGGCGCTGCGCCAGCTGGCGCGCGACGTGGCGGAGCGGGAGGTGGCGCCGCGGGCGCACCAGGCCGACGAGGACGGGTTCGTGCCCGCCGAGGTGCGCAAGGCCCTGGCCACGGCCGACCTGCTGCGGATCACGGTGGGGGAGCGTTGGGGCGGGATGGGCCTCGGCGACGTCGAGGCGTCGATCGTGCTCGAGGAGATCGCCCGGGCGGACGTGTCGTCGGCGATCTGCTGCCAGCTGACGTTCAACGGACCGCCGCGGGGGATCGAGCATCTCGGCCCCGAGGCAATGAGGGAGCGGTGGCTCCCGGCGGCGGCCAACGGCGACGCGGTGATCAGCATCGGCATCACCGAGCCCGACGCGGGTTCGGCCGTGCAGAACATGCGGGCCGCGCTGGTCGAGGACGGCCCGGGCCGGTGGCGCCTCAACGCCTACAAGAACTACTCGACCCTGGGTGACGTGGCGGAGGGCGTGCTGGTGTGGTGCCGTTGGCCCGGCGGCGACGGCGCCAAGGGGATCGGCGCCGTGATCGTGCCGACCGACCGAGAGGGCGTGTCGGTCACCGGGCGGCACCAGGGGATGGGCATCCACGCGGCGACCGAGGCCGAGCTGGCGTTCGACGGGGTGGAGATCACGGCGGACGACGTGCTGATCGCCGGGAACCCGGCGGACACGTCCGCCTTCAAGGTCCTGCTCTCGCACCTGAACCACGAACGCTGTGGCAACGCGTCCATGTGCATCGGGGCGGCCCAGGGCGCGCTGGAGCACGCAGTCCGGTACATGAACGAGCGGGTCATCGGGGGCCGGCCGCTGGCCGACCTGCAGGGACTGCAGTGGAAGTTGGCCGACATGACGGTGCAACTCGAAGGGGCTCGGCTGCTGCTGGCGCGGGCGGTGCGCTTGGCCGGGCCGGGAGGAACGCCGCCGCCGCTCGAGACGGCGTTGGCCAAGACGGCGGCCAACCTGGCCGCGAAGTTCGTCTGCGACGAGGCCATGCAGATCCACGGGGGGTACGGGTACTCGCGCGAGTACCCGGTCGAGCGCGCCTACCGCGACATCCGCGGCCTGTGCTTCGGGGCGGGAACGGTGGAGGCGCAGAAGAACTTCATCGGGTTGCGGGTGGCGGGGGGCGCTCGGACCGCGTCACCCGGGTGGAGGGACCCGCTGGCGTAGGCGTGACGCCGGTGCTGTCGTCCGGCACCTCGGTTGGGGCAGGCTGGCGGGAGTGATTCTCGTGGCGCACGGTGGCCGGCGCACGCAGCGGCGCCGTCACGACGGCCGGCGTGGGGGATCCGTCATGGTCATCGCCGCCCTGGCCACGATATTCGTCGTCGCCGCAACCCCCGTCTCCCCGCCGGGCGCGGCGGCGCAGCCCGCGGCGCAGACGAGGGCGCACACGGCGGCGCATGCGGCCCACGCCCATGTCCGGTCCTCGGTCAGCACGGCCCGGCCGAGCGCGCCGGCCCAGCCGGTCGGGGCGTCTCCCGCCACCTCGGGCACCGGGCCGCCCTACGACGTCGCGACGACGTCGATCCGCCTCGTCGACCCGGGCCGCTCGACGCCGGCCCGCGGTGACGTCCCGGCCGTGTCCGGCCGGCTGCTCGTCACGGACCTGTACTTGCCGGTCGGCGCCACCGGGCCGCGACCGCTCGTGGTGTTCGCCCACGGCTGGAACAGCGACCCGGGCGTCTACGAGGCGTTGCTCGACACGTGGGCGACGGCCGGGTTCATCGTCGCGGCCCCCGTCTTCCCCGACTCGACGGACCTCTACCCGGGATCGCCGGTCAGTGACTACGCGGATCAGGCCCGCGACGTGTCCTTCGTGATCACCTCGCTGCTGCATGACCACGCGCTGGCGATCGACCCCACGCGCGTCGCAGTGGCGGGGCACTCCGACGGCGGTACCGACGTCGCCCTGCTCGCGCTCGATCCCGACTACTCCGATTCGCGGGTGCGTGCCTACGTCTGCCTGTCCGGCGAGATGCCGAGCGGGGTCGCGACCTACTCGGTCGCTCCGTCGCGCGTCCCGTTGCTGGTGGCGGTCGGCACGAACGACGAGTACGGGCTTTACCCGCTCGCGACCTCGGTCTTCGACCAGGCGCAGACGTCGACCAAGGCCTTGGCCGTCGAGTCGGGGGGTGACCACCTGGGCTCATTCATCGACGCGACGCCCAGCGCGGCCGACATGCGAGCAGACACGACCCGGTTCCTCGAACTCGCCCTCGAGCCGCGCCCGCCGACCTCGGCCGCTGTGGTCGCGGCGCTGCAGCAGCCGTCCGATCCGACCATCACCGTGACGGGGCCGTCCCAATCCGAGCCGGCCGGCGGCTCGTAGGCGGCGCCGGCTCAGCAGGTCGACGACGGCGCCGAGTAGCCGGGCCCGGTGGCCGGCTGGTCCACCTCGCCGCCACCCGAGCGCAGGATGGCGCCCAGGTGCACGACGTACCACTCGCCGCGCCACGAGATCATCGAGGCGATGCCGATGGAGCGCGTGACGCCGTCGAGCTGGTAGACGATGCGCGAATTCGGCACCTCGTAGTACCCGATGCCGTTGGCACAGACGCCCGGACCGATCCAGTGCCCGTACTGCTCGGGCACCGAGACGTTCACCAGCGTCGCCCGGGCCGCATCGGTGCCGAGCAGCGCGTGGGCGGCCTCGATGTCGAGTTGGTAGTCCGTGATGAGGCGTTCCTGCCAGTCGGCCGAGGGGTTGGAGAGGCCGGTCTTCAGTTGCAGGTAGGCGGTGCGCGGGAAGAAGGCGCTCAACGCGGGCGTGACCGAGTCCGAGACGATGCCCTGCCAGAGCGCGCCCATCTCGGCGGTGAACGCCGGGTCGGTGGCGGAAGGGAACTGCGTGGTCTGGGGCAGCGTCCCCGGGTCGGAGGTGGTCGTGGTGGTGCTCGACGACTGGGTGGTCGGCGGGAGCGTGGTCGTCGAGGTCGTGGTCGAGGTCGCCGCCGCGTGCGGGGACGCGGAGGGGCCTGACGCGGACAACCCGAACGCGACCGCAGTGGCGACGGCGACGAGCGCGACGGAACCGACAATGGTCCGGCGGAGCCGAATTCTGCGCGATGGCATGCCGTGTGGCGCCCCGGACTCAGCGAGCGGGGCGCCGAAACCCTCTTAGCGCTGCATCGCCTTCGTCTCGACGAACTCCTCGAGCCCGTACCTGCCCCGCTCGCGGCCGATGCCGGACTGCTTGTACCCGCCGAAGGGCGCGCTCGGGTTGAACGGGCCGCCGTTGATGTCGACCTGTCCGGTGCGCATGGCCCGGGCGACCCGCTCGGCGCGAGCCGTGTCGCCGCTCCACACCGCGCCCGCCAAGCCGTAGGGCGTGCCGTTGGCGATCTCGATCGCCTCTTCCTCGGTGTCGTAGGGGATGATCGAGAGGACCGGGCCGAAGATCTCTTCCTTGGCGATCGTCATGTCCGGCGTGACCTCGGAGAAGATGGTCGGCTGCACGTAGAAGCCCTTCTCGAGCCCCTCGGGTGCCTCGGCACCGCCGGCGACGAGCTTGGCCCCCTCCTCGATGCCCTTGTTGATGTAGCCACGGACCCGGTCGCGCTGGACGGCCGAGACGAGCGGGCCGATGAGCTTGCCCGCCTCGAACGGGTCGCCCGGCGCGAAGCCGGCTGAGGCACCGGCCGCCAGCACCTCCACCTCGGCCAGCTTGGCGCGCGGGACCAACATGCGGGTCAGCGCCGAGCAGGTCTGCCCCGAGTTCAGGTAGCAGCCGAAGACGCCGGCCGGGACTGCGGTCGCGAAGTCGGCGTCGTCGAGCAGGATGTTGGCCGACTTGCCGCCGAGCTCCAGGGAGACGCGCTTGATGTCCTCGGCGGCCAGCTCCATCACGCGCCGCCCGGCGCGGGTCGAGCCGGTGAAGGAGACCATGTCGACCTTGGGGTGGGCGGCGATGGCCTCGCCCACGACCGGGCCGACGCCGCTCACGAGGTTGAACACGCCCGCCGGGAGACCCACCTCGTCGATCACTTCGGCCAGGATGAACGCGTTGATCGGGGCGACCTCGCTCGGCTTGAGCACGACGGTGCACCCGGCGGCGAGCGCCGGCGCCACCTTCAGCACGACCTGGTACAGCGGGTAGTTCCACGGCGTGATGGCGCCCACGACGCCAACCGGCTCGTGCACCACCAGGGAGTTGCCGATCTCTTCCTCCCACTGGAAGGCCTCGGCTGCGTTGGCGGCGTCCGCGAACGCGCCCGCAGGCAGGCCCACCTGGATGGATCCCGACAGCGTCATCGGCATGCCCACCTCGTGGCTGATGACGGTCGCGATCTCGTCGGTGCGGGCGGCCAGGGCCTCGCCGATGCGCTTGAGGAGCTTGCCCCGCTCCTCGCGCGACGTCGCGGCCCACGCCGGGAACGCGGCGGCCGCGGCCTGGACCGCCTTGTCGACGTCCTCGGCGGTGCCTTCGGGAATGGTGGCGAAGACCTCTTCGGTGCCCGAGTCGATGACCTCGAGGGTGCCGGTGCCGGTCGAGGGGACCCACGCCCCGTTGATGTAGATCTTGTCGCGCACGTCCATGGGGTGCCCTCCCTCGCTCTGGCGTCTCGTTGGCGCCCTGGTGTTCCTACCCTACCGAGGTCGCAGGGGTGGGTGGCCGGGCCGCCTGGCCGCCCGGCCACGGCCCCGGCCGCCGGACGCGGTCCGGCGGGACGATGCGGTGGGCCGCCCTCTAGCTCTTCTTGCCGAGCAGCGGGTGCTCGCCCATGCCCACGGGCTGGAGGTGCTGGCCCAGGACCTCGTGGAAGTGGTCCGCCACCTCCTGGGGCGTCCAGCCCCCGTCGCTCCACATGGTCGCGATCTGCCGAGGGGTCTGGAAGAGCGTGTAGGCGAAGCCCGTGCGCCCGAGGACCTGGCCGTTCACGTAGGAGGCGTCCTCGGAGGCGAGGAAGGCGATGAGCGGGGCGTTGAGCGCCGGGTCCTGGTCGGGCGGCGGCTCCGCCCCCGCGTAGAGGCCCTCGGTCATGCGGGTGAAGCCGGCGGGCGCCACCGCGTTGACGGTGATGCCGTACTTGCCGAGCTCGAGGGCCCACACGAACGTCATGCCCATGATGGCGGCCTTGGCGGCCCCGTAGTTGGTCTGGCCGAAGTTGCCCCGCAGGCCGGCCGATGAGGTGATGTTCACGATGCGGCCGTAGCCGGCGTCCTTCATGAGGGGCGCGGCGTGGCGGACCGTGTTGAACGTGCCCTTCTGGTGCACGGCGATCACGGCGTCGTAGTCGGCCTCGTCCATCTTGACCAGCGTGCGGTCCCGCACGATGCCGGCGTTGTTGACCACGATGTCGATGCCGCCGAAGGCGTCGACCGCGGTGCCGATGATGTTGCCGGCGGCCGCGAAGTCGCTGACCGAGTCGTGGTTGGGCACCGCCGTCCCGCCCGCCGCCTCGATCTCCTTGCAGACCTGTGCGGCGGGGTCCTCCGCGGTCCCCTCGCCGCCGAGCGTGACGCCCACGTCGTTGACGACGACCTTCGCACCCTCCGCGGCGAGGCACAGGGCGATGTCGCGGCCGATGCCCCGGCCCGCGCCGGTCACCACCGCCGAGCGTCCGTCCAGAAGACCCATGGCGCGCACTGTACTCGGGCCTCCGTTTGCTGACAGCGGTGTCAGGGATGGTGCCCGGAGCGGTACCATCTGCGCACCACCGGGCGGCGAGGGTCGCCCCATTGAGCGGTCAGGAGCACCGAGCATGGGCTTCATCGAGAACGCACCCGAGCAGATCGTCGCAGCGGCCCAGGAGCTCCTGGCGAAGGGGTTGGTCGAGGGGACGTCGGGGAACATCTCGGCGCGGATGGAGGACGGCAACATCGCCTGCACCCCGTCGTCGCTCGACTACCGGGTCATGACGGTGGACGACATCTGCGTGGTTGACCCGGCGGGGGAGCTGGTGGCCGGCGAGCGCGGGCCGACGTCGGAGAAGTATCTGCATCTGGCCGTCATGAACGCGTTCGAGGACATCGCCGTGTGCATCCACTCGCACGCGGTACACGCCACGATGTTCGCGGTGGCACACCAGGACATCCCGAGCTGCATCGACGAGTTCACCGTGTACCTGGGGGGCGACATCCGCTGCAGCGAGTACGCACCCTCGGGGTCGCCGGACCTGGCCGAGTCGGTGGTGAAGGCGTTGGAGAACCGTGGCGCCGCGTTGATCGCGAACCACGGCATGGTCGCCGTGGGGACGACGATGGAGAAGACGATGCACAACACCGCCCTGGTCGAGCGCTCCGCCAAGATCATCTGGGGGGCCAAGCAGCTGGGCGGGATCTTCCCGCTGCCCGAGAAGGTCAACGCCAACTTCGCCAATGTCTACCCGTACATGCGCTAGGCGCCGCGCGCCGGGTTTCGAGTTCGGGTTTCGGGTTTCGGGTTTCGGGTTTCGTATCGTGAGCTCCGAGGGGGCCGTACGGGCCCGGCTGGCCTCGCTCGGCCTGACCTTGCACGGACCGCACCCGCCGCACGACCCGTTGGACGCGGTCGTGGTGCACGACGGCGTGGCGCGGACGTCGGGTCAGCTGCCGCGGATCGACGGTCGCTTGACGTGCCTGGGGCGTCTGGGCGACGACGTGAGCGTGGAGGAGGGCCGTTCGGCGGCGGCGGTGTGCGCGCTGAACGCGTTGGCCGTGCTGGAGGTGGCGCTGGGGTCATTGGACCGGGTGACGCGGGTGTTGACCGTCACGGGCTACGTGGCGTCCGCCCCTGATTTCCACGAGCAGCCCGCCGTGGTGGACGGCGCCAGCGCGGTGCTGGCCGACGTGTTCGGCGAGGCAGGCCGCCACACCCGTTCGGCGGTCGGGGTGGCGGCGCTGCCGCGTGGGGGTGCGGTCGAGATCGAGGTGACGGTCGCCGTCAGGGACTAGGGCTTGACGAACGTGGCCTGCATGCCGGCGCGCGCGGCGCCGGCCTGGGCCCAGTAGTTGGCGGTCCCCTCTGCCTGGAGCTGCTTCACGGCCTCGACCGCGACGCCGTAGGACGCCGCCGCGATGGCGCCGCCGATCGAGATCCGGCTGACGCCGAGCTCGGCCAGCTCACTGATCGGCGGGGCGTCCGGCGTGATGAGCACGCTCACAGGGACGTCGACCGCGGCGAGGAGCTGGCGGAGCTCGGCGGGGTCGACGACCCGGGGCGCGAAGAGGACGTCGGCACCGGCCTCCTGGTAGGCCTGGAGGCGCGCGATGGTGTCGGCCAGGTCGACGCGGCCGTGGAGGTAGTTCTCCGCCCGGGCGGTCAGGACGAAGCGGACCGGGCCCTTGTGGGCGGCCTCGGCGGCGGCGCGGACGCGGTCGGCCGCGTGCGCGAGCTCATAGATCGGGTCGTCACGGTTCGTGGTGAAGTCCTCCACCGACCCGCCGGCCAAGCCGAGGGCGATGGCGTCGGTGATCGTGGCGGCGACGCCATTGGGCTCGTCGGCGAAACAGTTCTCGAGGTCGGCGGAGACCGGCACGTCGACCGCGGCGACCAGTTGGCCGCAATGGTCCAGCACCTCGGCGCGGGTCATGGCCCCGTCGAGCCGGCCCCGGGTGGCGGCAAACCCGCCGCTCGTCGTCGCGATGGCCGCGCAGCCGATGCCCGCAAAGAGACGGGCGGATCCCTCGTCCCACGCGTTGGGCATGAGGAGGGGTGCGCCGGGCACGTGCAGGGCGCGGAGCAGTTCGGCCTTGTCTGCGGGGGTCTTCGGAGGGGTCATGCCCGCACGGTATCGGTGCGGTGCGACCGGCTCGGCCGTTCAGCTTGCCGTTGCCTTCGCCGGTTCGTACGGCCTGGGGTTCTCGGGGAACTCCCAGTACTGGATCTCGCAGGTCAGCGGGAGGATGTGGCGCATGTAGATCGAATGGATCTTCACCATGCCCTGGTCGTCGACGTGGAGGTCGATGAGCTCCATGCGGCCGTCCTTCTGGCGAAAGGCGTCGGCCCGGTCGCGGATGCCGCGCAGATCGTCGAGCGAGTTCACCGCGAAGCCGTAGTGGTCCATGCGGGGGCAACGCATCGGATCGTCCTCGGAGATGAGGAAGATGAACTGGTCCCAGTGCACGCAGCTGAGGATGAGGCGCCGGCGGTCCTCCGTCATGACGGTCATCTCGTCGAACCCGAGCACCTCCTTGAAGAAGGTGCAGATCTCGGCGCGGCTCTCCTCGCCGAGCAGGTCGGCCGGCAGCGACATGGCGACGTGGTTGAAGCGTGGATTGCCCGCCGGGTAGAAGGGATGTGGCATCAGCGCGCCTCCGGTTCCGGGGTGACCATCACCTTGCCGACTATCTTGCCGACGGCGAGGCCCTCGAGCGCATCGACGATGCCGCCGAGCCCGATGGTGCCCGGCTCGATCAGCTGCTCGGCCGGGAAGCCGTCGCTGGCCAGCATCTCGAGCGCCCGCTCGAAGCCACCGAGGTCGTAGATGAACGAGCCGGTCACGGTGAGCTCGTTCAGGATCATGCGGTTGATGTCGAACGTCGGATGGTCGATGCCCGCGCCCACCATGACCAGGATGCCGCCGCGACGAACCTGGCAGAAGGCGGTCTCCAGCGCGGCCCGGTGCCCCGAGCACTCCAGCACCACGTGGGCGGCGCGGGCGGCCTGGCGCTCGGGCTCCCACGACGGGAACACCTCGAGATCGGCCGGGTCCACGACCTCCTTCGCCCCGAGCGTGGCGGCCAGGCGGCGGCGGCTCTCGTTCGGCTCGACGGCGGTGATGTCGGTGATGCCCATGGCTCGCAGGGCCGCGATGCTGAGCGCACCGATGGGCCCGGCGCCGAACACCATGACGCTGTCGCCCGGCGCAACCCCCGAGCGGGTGATGCCGTGCAGGGCGACCGAGAGCGGCTCGGCCAGCGCGGCGTGGCGGGGGGCCAGTCCTTCGGGCAGGCGGATGACGCCGGCGGCGCGGGTGACGATGTACTCGGCGAACGCGCCGTCCGTGTGCTCGCTCGTCATGGAGTGGCGGTTCTCACACTGCGACGGCTTGCCCTCGAGGCAACGCCGGCACGCGCCGCACTTCGGCGAGGCGCCGCCGACCACCAGCTCGCCGACGGACCAGCGCGTCACGTCGTCGCCCACCGCGGCGATCGTGCCGCTCCATTCGTGTCCGGCGACCACGCCCGGTGGGAGCCCCCACCCGTCACGAAGTTGGTGGATGTCGGAGCCGCAGATGCCGCACGAGTTCACGCGCACGACCACCTGGTCGGGGCCCGGGCGCGGCACGGGACGTTCCTCGACGGTGACCACCCCCGGCGACTGGTACACCGCGGCGGCCATCAGGTCGGGTAGCGGGCCGGCGATCGGTCCCCCCGAAGACCCTGACGACCCTGACGACCCTGACGACCCTGACATGGGCGTCAGGTTAGGCGTTCTCGGTCAGCCAGGCGAGGCCGCCCGCCAGGTGGCGCAGGTAGACCGGCATCTCCCAGGCCAGCGGGAAATGGCCGAGCGCGGTGTAGAAGCTGCGGGCCGCGCCGTCCTCGACGCACCAGGCGAGCGGGAACCCGCACTCGGGCACGCGGCCGCCGGGCGCCTCGAGGTCGACCTGGTCCTCGCCGAGGCGCAGGAGGATGCGGGCGTCGGGCCGCAGGTCGCGGAACAGATAGACCTCGTCGCGCCAGTCCCACTGCTCGCCGAGGTGGGCGGTGGCGGGATGGGACGAGTCGACCACGTCGATGGCAAAGTCCTGGGTCCAGGGGTGGCCGTCGAAACGGGCGCCCAGGATCGATCCGTACTCGGGCCAGGTGTGGCTGGCGTCGGTGGCCGAGTGCACGCCGAGGACGCGCAGCTCCCCGTTGCGCCACGAGCCCTGGGCCGCCGCCTTCTGCTCGTCCGACCACGGCGTCTCGCCGATGGTGAAGAGCGCGAGCACTCGCGCCGAGGCGAGCTGGTGGGGCGACAGGTCGCGCACGTCGGTCACCACCGTCGGCGAGAGCCCCGCCATCCCGGCCAGCTCGGACAGTCCGGTGGTCGCCTGGGCCAGGGTCCCGTGGACGCCGGCGGGCCCGTCCACGTAGGGGGCCACCTGGGTGACGATCAGCATCGCGTCGGCCATCGGGCGGAGTGTACGGCTGGTGCGCCGGCGGCGCCGGGTGGTCCAATGCACGGCGACACCTGTGTGAGCGAGCAGAACCGGCAGCAAGACCGGAGCACGAACCGGTAGCAAGTCCGGAGCAAGTCCGGAGCCAGACCGGAACAAGTCCGGAGCAAGACCGGAACAAGGGAGGATCGACGTGGCCGAATCCAAGATGAGCGCCGAGGACCTCGCCGCGGCATTGGCCGGGCTCGGGTCGGCGACGCTGGGGGAGTCCGGTGGACGCGCGGCACACCTTCGCCTGCGCCCGGCGTGGCCGGGCGCCTCCATCGCAGCGCCGGCCTATCCGGTCGGGTGCACACCCGGCGACAATCTCGCCGTCCACGTGGCGGTGACGAAGGCGCCGCGCGGCAGCGCGCTGGTCGTCGACGTCGGGCGGGTGGTCGACCGCGGCTACTGGGGCGAGGTCCTGACCACGGCGGCCGAGGCCGCCGGCCTGGCGGGCCTGGTGCTCGACGGCGGCGTGCGGGACGTGGGCGCGCTGGAAGCGCACCGCTTCCCGGTCTTTTCGGCCGGCGTCGCGTTGACCGGCGCGACCAAGGACAAGCCGGGAACTGTGGGCCTGCCCGTGGTGGTCGGCGGTGTCGAGGTGTCGACGGGGGACTGGGTCGTGGCCGACGTGGACGGGGTCACGTTCGTGCCGGCGGGTGCGCTCGACGAGGTGCTGGCGGCCGGCCGGGCCCGCGAGGCCAAGGAGGCGGGGTTCTTCGCGGCGTTGCGCGACGGGGCCACCACCGTGGAGCTGCTGGGCCTCGACGCGTCGCTCGTACGCGGGCCGGAGGAGTAGGCACCTCGGCAAGCCCGGTTGTCGGCATGCCGCTCCGGGTACCACGTTTGGTCCAGAACAACAGTTCAGACTTATGAGCCTAGGCTGACGATATGGCTCACGACCCTCTGATCGAGGACGTCGCCGGTGCCCTGCAGGCGAGCGTGCGCCTGCTGGTGCAGCGCCTGCGCCAGACCCAGGCCGTCGACGGCGACCTGACGTCGTCCGAGACGTCGGCACTGGCCCGGCTCGACCGCACCGGCCCCACGACCGCGGCCGAATTGGCCCGGCTCGAACGAATCAGTCCCCAGTCCATGGGCGCGACGACCGGTGCGTTGGAGGAACGGGGCTTCGTGGAGCGAGGCCCCGACCCCTCGGACGGCCGACGCGCCATCCTCTCGCTCACGCCGCCGGGCGCGGCGTGGCTGAAGCGCCGGCGCAGCGCGCGGAGCGAGCATCTCTCGGCGGCCCTCGAGTCCGCGTTCACCCGGGCCGAGCTCAAGCAGCTGCAGGTGGCCGCACCGCTGATCGAGCGTCTCGCCCAGCACATTTGATGGCCCGACGCCACCCTCCTGACGTGGTGCCGGCCGACCCGGCCGTCCGGAACGGCGGCCCG
Source organism: Acidimicrobiales bacterium (assembly GCA_035551835.1). Taxonomy (GTDB): domain Bacteria; phylum Actinomycetota; class Acidimicrobiia; order Acidimicrobiales; family RAAP-2; genus Bog-473. Next base: position 29,224 of record DASZMN010000060.1, read on the forward strand.
GAGAAGGTCGACGACCGCTACAAGTGGGTGGCGTTGGCGAACACGACGGCGGCCACGTTCATGGCGGTCCTCGACGGCTCGATCGTCATCATTGCGCTGCCGGCCATCTTCCGGGGTATCCATCTCGACCCCCTGGCGCCGGGCAACATCACCTACCTGCTCTGGATGATCATGGGCTACCGGCTCGTGCAGGCGGTGTTCGTGGTCAGCCTCGGGCGCCTCGGCGACATGTTCGGGCGGGTCCGGATCTACAACGCGGGCTTTGCCGTGTTCACGATCGCGTCGGTGCTCCTGTCGATCGACCCGTTCCTGGGGAGCACGGCGGCCATGTGGCTGATCGGATGGCGCTTCCTCCAGGCCATCGGCGGCTCGATGCTGATGGCCAATTCGGCGGCCATCCTCACCGACGCCTTCCCCGAGGACCAGCGGGGCCTTGCCCTCGGGATCAATCAGGTCGCGGGCCTGGCCGGCCAATTCATCGGTCTCGTGCTGGGCGGGGTGCTGGCCGTGTGGGATTGGCGCGCCGTGTTCTGGATCAACGTGCCGGTGGGTGTCTTCGGGACCTTGTGGGCGTACTACCGGCTGCGCGAGGTCGGGCAGCAGACGCGCGGCCGGATGGACTGGTGGGGCAACATCACCTTCGCCGTGGGTCTCGGCTCCCTGCTCGTCGCCATCACGATCGGGATCCAGCCGTACCACGGGCAGGCCATGGGCTGGACCAATCCGGAGGTGCTCGCGCTGATGTTCGGCGGCCTGGCGCTGCTCGTCGCGTTCGTGGCGATTGAGAAGAGGGTGGCCGAGCCGATGTTCCAGCCCGCGCTGTTCCGCATCCGCGCCTTTGCGGCCGGCAACATCGCCAGCTTCGCGGCGCGCCTGGGCCAGGGTGGCCTGCAGTTCATGCTCGTGATCTGGCTGCAGGGGATCTGGCTCCCGCTGCACGGTTACGACTACAGCTCCACGCCGCTGTGGGCCGGCATCTTTCTGCTGCCGCTGACCGCAGGGTTCCTCGTCTCGGGCCCGCTATCGGGCTATCTCTCCGACCGCTTCGGAGCCCGGGGCTTTGCCACGGCGGGCATGATCGTCTACGGCGCCAGCTTCATCGGGCTCATGCTGCTGCCGGTCGACTTCGACTACCCGGCGTTCGCGACCCTCATCGCCATCAACGGCATCGGCATCGGCATGTTCAGCGCGCCGAACACCTCTTCCATCATGAGCAGCGTGCCGGCCGACCAGCGCGGCGCCGCGTCGGGGATGCGGGCCACGTTCCAGAACTCCGGCACTGCGCTCTCCATCGGGGTCTTCTTCTCGTTGATGATCGCCGGGCTGGCGGGAAGCTTGCCGACGACGCTGACCAAGGGGTTGCAGCATGAGGGTGTCGCGCACCAGGTGGCGCACCACATTGCGAACCTGCCGCCCGTCTCGTCGCTGTTCGCCGCCGTGCTCGGGGTGAACCCGCTCCGCCATCTGCTGTCGATGGGCGGCACGTTGGCCTCGTTGCCCGACGAGGCGCAACGTGTGCTCACCGGGCGGGTCTTCTTTCCGGACCTGATCTCGGCGCCCTTCCACCACGGACTCACCATCGTGTTCGCGGTCTCGGCCGGGCTCGCCTTCATCGCGGCCGCGGCATCCCTGGCCCGGGGCCCGCGGCGCACGACGACCGCGCCGCCGCCCCCGCCCTCAGAGGAGCCGACCAGCGACAGCGCGGAGCTGGTGGCGGCGCTGTGGCCCGAGGAGGATTAGAGGCTCAGGCTCAGTACTGCCAGACGCGGACCCAGTCGATCTTCGTGGTCGCGGGCAGCGGGGTAACCGAGGCCTTGAACTGATTGCCGTTGTTGCTCCCGAGGGCGGCGGTGAAGTTCAGGAAGAACGGCTGGGTGTAGGGCGCCGGCGCTTTGTCGGGATAGGTCACGTAGGGCGCGTAGACGTCGGTCATGCACGGCACCCCGTTGAAGTAGGTGGTGATCGTGGTCGGGGTCCACATCACGCCGTAGACGTTGAACTGTCCGCCCGGCGTCACGCCCGCCCGAGAGCAGGTGTCGCTGGTCGCGTTGGGGTCTGTCTTCCACCCCGGGTAGAGCACCGCGGGGACGTCGAGGGTCGGGTACTTCGAGTAGAACTCGGCGAAGTCGATCTCCCCGCTGTCGGGCCACGGTCCGTAGAGCGTCTCGTTCTCGGGATAGAGCCACAACGTCTCCTGGAGCCCGGGGACCGTGACCGGGGGCATCTCGGCTCGGGCCTCGAAATAGCCGTACTGCTGGCTGAAGAGCCCCATGGAATCGATCATGCCGCCCTCGTACTTGGTGGTGAAGCTGTGCATGATCTCCTTGCACACGAAGGCCTTCCCCGCCGACAACACCGAGAGATTCAGGTATCCGCCCGACTCTGAAATCGTGTTCGGGTTGTTCTCGTAGCAGACGTTCGACCCCAAGGGCCCCGTGTGGTAGCTGCTCGTGCTCGTCAGAATCGGCTGCCACTTGGTGGTGTCGAGGGAGGTTCCGTTGAACTCGTCGTCGAGCGTGCACGTCCACTGCCCGGTCGGCGATGCGATCGGCGGCAGAGTTCCCGTACAGCCGGTGCTGCTCGCGCCGGACACTTGAGTCGGGCCTCCCACGGTTGCGAGCCCGACCACGAACGACGACCCCAGCAGCGCGCCGACGACGGCAAGCGCGGCCGTGCGCCGACGCGAAATGAATTGCAGCACCGTTCTCCCTCCGGTTTCTCTCCCCAGGTTGTGGCGGGTCTACCCCCCTGGACTACTGCGGAAACCCCTCTCGCAGAAGAAAACTTTGTTCGAGCGTTGGGCCGCAACCAGATAGCAACCAAATGTTGTCGGGCGCGCGCCCTTCGACGCTGATCGCCCAACGCGTGCTTGGGACCTGGGCCCGGCCGCCAGGTCGGGTCCGGTGGCACAATGCGGCCATGACAGACGTGACGAAGGCAGAAAACGCCGAGCGAATCGAGGTCCGGCGCATGATTCCCGCTGACGCGGCGCGCATCTTCTCCGTGGTGCGCGATCCGGAGGGCCACGTGACGATCGACAGCTCAGGCATGCTGCAGAGCTCCACCGGCGAGCCGGCGTCGAAGGTGGGCGACGAGTTCGTGATCCACATGGACCGCGAATCGCTGAACGACTACCCGATGGGCAAGTACGACGTGACCGTCCACATCACCCGCTACGAGCAGGATCGAGCCATCGCGTGGACGATCATGGGCCAGATCAAGCCGCAGATCGGGCACGTCTACGGCTACGAGCTCGAGCCGGTCGACGGGGGCACGATGGTGACCTCGTATTACGACTGGTCCGAGATCGCACCGGAGTGGAAGGAAGCGAACATCTTCCCGGTGATGTCCGAGCTGGCGGTGCGGGCGACCCTCGGGATCCTGGAACGAACGCTGGCTCGGTCGACGACCTGGTAGGTCGGGAGCGGGGGGTCCGCATCGGCGTGCGGTCGCGTGCGGGTGTACACGCCGACTGTCGATGGTCGCTTGGCCCTGTATATGGATTTGCTCTAATGGTTCGCACTGACGGAGAGCCATAAGAGCAGGCGCGCAGACACCTATAGCCGATGGGTCGTGAAGATCGCCCGGGGGGATTCAGCCGATGCGGGGGAACGGGTCGACGACGAGCATGTCAGCGATCCGGGTGCCGTCCACGGCGAAGCGACCTCACGAGGGAGCGTGCGGGGCAGGGACCGAGTCGCCCGCCCCTCTCGTCACCATGACCGATGGAGCCTCCGACCCGTCTTGCCCGAGTGCATCGGTCGCGGTGCCGGTGCTGGGCCCCGGCCTCGCCCCCGCCTCATCCCAAGACTCCGCGCCGCCGAAATTCTGTGGCCCCCGAGGGTCACGAGCTGATGGTGGATGGCTACGCGGTCGCGCAGTCGGCGCAACGTCCCAACATCGCGAAGTGATGCGGATCGATGGTGAAACCGAAGCGGGTCGAGGCTTCGCGAGCCAGCCCAGAGAACATGGAGTCGGGGACCTCAATCAGCTTGCCGCATTCTTCGCAGACGAAATGGCCGTGCACGGACGTGGCCAGGTGGTAGGTGGCCGGGCCGTGCCCGAAGTGGGCGTGCACGACGATCCCGAGGCGCTCCAGCTCCTCGAGGTTTCGGTAGATGGTCGAGAGGTGGATGTCGGGCGCTTCGGCTTGCACCTCTTCGGCGAGTTCCTCGGCGCTGCGGTGGCCCGTGGAGCTGAAGAGGATCCGCAGCAGGATCCTCCTCGACGAGGTCACGCGCCCGCCCTGCCGACGCACTAACTCCAGGGCGTCCTCGAATGTGCTCGCCTCTCCCGGCCTCGCCGGTTGGGTCGGAGTTCGCCGACTCACGTCGCGATCGTACCGGCGCCCGAGCGTGGGGATCCGACGCCGAGCCGTCGCCTTTTGGTCTATTGCAACTCACTCGCATTAACCCGTACAGTGCAAGCAGCCCCATCACCACCACCGATGTCCGAGCGGAACTCGGGGCGACCACCGACGCGCGACCACCGAAGGGAGAGCCGATGGCGTTGACCGCAGCGACGCTCGGTTTCCTCAGGTCCGACCGTTGGCGGCTCACCCGCCAGGAGCGGTTCCGGCTGGCCGCGATGGCGGGCGTGGTCATCGCGCTGAACGTGGTCGGCTGGTCCCTGCTGGCCGCGGCGCTGGGCGCTCACCTCCATGTCTCGGAGACCAAGGTCTTCGGATTCGGGACCGGTGTGCTGGCCTACACGCTCGGGATGCGGCACGCGTTCGACGCCGACCACATCGCGGCGATCGACAACACGACGCGCAAGCTCGTCGGCGAGGGCAAACGACCGCTCGGTGTCGGGTTCTCCTTCTCCCTCGGCCACTCGAGCGTGGTGCTGGTCCTGGCGCTGGCCCTCAATTTCGGGATCCACGCGCTGAACTTGCAGGTCAGTCAGCAATATTCGGGCCTCCATGCCGCCACGAACATCATCGGCACCTCTGTCTCGGGCACATTCCTCTACCTCATCGCATTGGTCAACTTGTTCGTCCTCGTCTCCCTCTACCGGATCTACCGGCAGATGGGTTCGGGGGGCTACGACGCCGCGGAGCTCGAACGCCAACTCGACAACCGAGGCCTGATGAACCGCGTGCTGGGCCGGTACTCACGGCGGATCGACTCCTCTTGGAAGATGTACCCGGTCGGCGTGCTGTTCGGGCTCGGATTCGACACGGCGACGGAAGTCGCCTTGCTCGTCCTCGCCGGGTCCGCCGTCGTGGGAGGCCTGCCCGCCTACGCCATCCTCGCGTTGCCGATCCTCTTCGCTGCGGGCATGTGCCTGTTCGACACGCTCGATGGCTGCTTCATGAACTTCGCCTACGACTGGGCGTTCTCGAACCCCGTGCGCAAGGTCTTCTACAACCTCACGATCACGGGTCTCTCGGTTGCGGTCGCTTTCTTTGTCGGCACCATCGAGATCCTCGGCCTGATCGCGCAGGGGGCCGGTTTCGACTCGCCATTCTGGAACTTTGTCCGTGGGTTCAACATCAACATGGCCGGCTACGTCATCGTCGGCGTGTTCGCCGTGACTTGGGTGGCCGCGCTGGCCTACTGGCGTCTGGCCCGGGTTGAGGAGCGGGTCGTCCTGAAGCAGGCCCCCGACACGGCCGTCGGCGTGACCCATGCCCCGGACCCGCCGCCTCTCGGCCGGCGCGAGGCCGTGCTGAACTGACCCGAGCCCGCCGGACGATCAGTCGATATGCTCCGAATCGAGGTGTAAGCGATGCACGAACTGCCGATCTGCAGTGCAATCGCCAATGCGGCCGCCAAGCACGCGGAAGGCCGCTCGGTGTCACGGGTCACGGAGATCGGCCACGCTCGAACCACCCTCGATCTGTCGGTCCTCGCCTGCGGTTCGTGCGGCTGCTTCGAAGGGCGATTGGTCAGCGGCGAGGAACTCCGGGTGGTGTCGATCGATCGGGTGGGGGCGTAGCCGTGGGGCGTTTCCATATCCACGCGGACGGTACGGCCCACGACCACGTCCATCCGCCTGGCCGTCGTAACGAGCATCAACACGATCGCGACGACGAACAGGCGAGTCGCCACGAGGTCGGGGACCACTCGGGCTACCCGGAGACAGGGCAGGCGAGGATCACGATCCTAGAGGATCTTCTCTCCGAGAACGACCGGGTGGCCGACGACAACGCCAAGCGCTTCGCGGCAACCGGAGTCAGGGCTGTCAATCTGATGTCGTCACCCGGCGCGGGCAAGACGACCCTGCTGCGCCAGACCCTGGAGCGCCTGAGCAACTCACTCCGCATCGGCATCCTTGAGAGCGGCATCGAGACGACCATCGATGCCGATCAGCTGAGGGGAAAGGGTGCAGCAGCGATCTCCGTGGTGAACACGAGCGCCGGCTTCGGTGGCGAATGCCACCTCGACGCGGTCATGGTCCAGTCGGGCATCGACCGTCTGCCGCTGATGGAGCTGGACCTTCTCATCATCGAGAATGCGGGCAACCTGGCATGCCCGGCCGAGTTCCGCGTCGGCGAGCACGCTCGGGCGATGGTGTTTTCAGTCACCGAGGGTGAGGAAAAGCCGCTGAAGAACCCGGTGATGTTCAGGGCGGCGGACGTCGTCGCGGTGAACAAAGTCGATCTCTTGCCGCACCTCGACTTCGATCTCGATACCTTTTTGGCCAATCTCACCTCTGTCAATCCCACCGCGAGGATCATTCAGATCAGCGCCCGGACCGGTGAAGGTGTCGACCAGTGGTGCGACTGGGTGTCGGCGCAGAGCACCACGCTGTGAGCGGAGCGGGCAGCCGTCGGGTCTAGAGCGACTGGATCGCCGCGATGCCGACTACCGGTTGATTCAACGGAATCCCGCCCGCCGATCCGAAGAAGCCGGCGTCACCAAAGCTGAAGATGCCGCCGTCGCGCCCCACCATCCAGTAGCCCTGGCCGTCGGCGGTCCGATCCATCCCGACGATCGGCGCAGTCAGTGGCGCCCCTCCCATCGATCCGAAGTAGCCAATGTCGCCGAAGCTGAAGATGCCACCGTCCGAGGCCACCAGCCAGTACCCATTCCCGCCGGGGGACGCGGTCATCGCGACGATCGGCCTCTGCAGCGGCAGCCCGCCCGTGGACCCGAAGAAGTTGGCGTCGCCGTACGCAAAGATCCCTCCGTCGGAGGCCACCAGCCAGTACCCACCGCCGTCGAGCGTGGCGGCCATTCCGACGATCGGCTTGGCCAAGGCAGTGCCACCCGTCGAGCCGTAGAACCCAGCGTCGCCGTAGGCGAAAATGCCGCCATCGGAGGCCACGAGCCAGTAACCGTTGCCGTCGGCGGTAGGCGTCATGGCGACGATTGGCGCGTTGAGTCTGCTGCCGCCGGTCGAGCCGTAGAAGACGGCGTCGCCAAAGGCGAAGATCCCGCCATCCGAGGCCAACAGCCAATATCCGCCGGCATCCGGCGTCGCGGCCATGCCGATAATGGGTTCGTTGAGGTGCAGCCCTCCGGTCGAGCCGTAGAACTGCGCTCCCCCGTAGCTAAAGATGCCCCCGTCGCCGGCGACCTCCCAGTAGCCGGGTGCGCTAATCGGCTTGATCGCGATGGTCAGTTGTTCGGCGCCAGACAGCTGATTCGAATCGGTGACATTGAAGGTCGCCGCGTACTCGCCCGAGATGCTCGGTATGCCGGTGATGTTCCCGCTCGGATTGAGGTGAAGTCCTGGCGGCAACCTGCCTCCGCTGACCGCCCAGGAGTAGGGCGGCAAGCCACCTGTCGCTACGAGCGAGCTGGAATAGGGAACGCCGATCGTCCCCACGGCGAGGCTCGTGGTGGACACGGCCGGCGGAGCTGAATAGGTCTCGATCGTCCCTCCGAAGTTCGAGCCGGCACCGACGGTGACGCAGTTGACCGGGCCGGCGCAGGACACGCCTAGGAGCGAGCCGACCCCGGACGGCGCGCTCGTCTGGCTCCACGTGGACCCACTCGAGGTCGTGCTGACGATGGTGGTACCGCCAACGGCCGTGCAGGACGTGGTACTGATGCAGCTGATGCCTACCAAGGTCGTGCTCCCGGCCTGCGCTCCGAGGTCGGACCACGCAGCACCGCCATTTGTAGTGTGAATGACGTGATTGCCTACTGCAAAGCACGTGCTGTCGTTCGGGCAAGAGATGCCGTCAAGTGCACCGGCATATCCCGTTGGAATTGTTTGTGGCGTCCAAATTGCTCCGCCATTCGTCGTCCCCAAGATGGCAGCACCTGGGCCAGAAGACGCGGAGCCGATCGCCGTGCAGTGCAGTGAGTCAGAGCAAGATACGGCACTGAAATTGGTCACGGTTGAAGGTGAGTACTCCCTCGTCCAGGACGCTCCACCGTTGGTCGTTCCAATGATGCTTGGAGAGTTCAATGCGGAATCGTAATTGCTGACGGCCTGACAGTTTGAGCTTGTGGGACACGAGATCCCTGTGAGTAGACCAATGCCAGCCGGGGTGGGTTCATTGCTCCAACTGATCCCGCCATTTGTCGTGCCGATTGCCTCAGGAGTGCGAAAGACCCCAAACCCCACCGCCGTACAGTCGGAAGAGTTCGCACAAGAAACGCCATTGACGCCACTGACTGCGGGTGGCATTGATTGAGGTTGCCATGCATACCCGGCGTTCCTAGAGGACAACATTGAGTTCACACCTCCGGAGAAACA
>DASZMN010000061.1:0-18427 GCA_035551835.1 Acidimicrobiales bacterium
GTGGGGATCGAAGTTCTCGAACGGAATGGCGGTCGCGTGGGCCCGGTGGATCTCGGCCAGCCCCGGGGCGGGGGCGCCCGCGAGTCCGATGCGGTCCAGATAGGACGACAGGGAGCGGAGCGGAGGCATCGTCCCGGACGCTACCTGCACCAAGCCCATCGATTCACAAGGAATTCGACGGCCCGGGGACCCCTCACTAAGGTTGCCCACCGCCGGGGGGCTTGACGCCAGGAGCAGGAGTTGCAGACTCACTACCCCAAGATCAGCCAGGGCCCGGATCGCACGTGGCTCGTCGAATGCGCCCAGTGCCGCAACGACACCCCGTCGGAACTGCCGATCAGGATCGGGATGCCGCTTGAGGACCTGGAGACGGCTGAACGCCTCCGTGACAACCACGCCGCGCGCTCGACGCGCGTGGTCGCCTCCTAACTCCGTTCCGTTCGTTCCGTCCGGTTCCGTCGCGGCCGCGTCCCGTGCCTGAGACCTCCGGGGTGGGCGACGCGGGCGTCATCACCAAATCGAGTGCCCGCTCCGTCGCCGACACCGTGGCACGACTGGTGGCGCTCCTCGATGCGAAAGGCCTCAAGGTCTTCGACGTGATCGATCAGCGCGCGGAGGCGCAGGCGGTCGGGCTCGACCTCCGCGCCACCACCCTCGTCATGTTCGGCAACCCCGCAGCCGGCACGCCGGTCATGACCGCCGCCCCGCTCTCCGCGCTCGACCTCCCGCTCAAGCTGCTGGTGTGGGCGGACGACGAGCGCGGCACGCAGGTCAGCTACACCGACCCTGCGGTGCTGGCGGAGCGCCATGGCCTGGCGCCGGCACTGGCCGCCGCGTTCGAGGGGATCCACGCGCTGAGCGACGCGCTCGTGGCGGAGTAGCCGCGGGCGGCGGCCGGCCGTCGGGCGGCGGCCGTCCGGCCGGAGGATCAGGAGCGCCGGGCGGTCTCGAGCTTCACGATGTGGCGCTCGGTCCCCATGGCCGCCTCGACCGCCTGGAGGAGGGCGCGCCCGGGCGCGCCGGGGACGCCCTCATCGGTCTCGCCGTAGATCGTCACGCTCACGATGCCGCCCCAGCCCTGGCGGACGTCGATCCCCGAGAAGGCGTAGTCGATGTCGTCGGTCAGCGCGCCGGCCAAGGCGTGCAGGATGCGCTTGTTCACCTCCGCTCCCACCATCGGGTCCACCATGACGGACCCAGTGTGCCGTCGGCCAGGGGAGAAGGTCCCCGATCAGTTGTTTGACCCTAGGGTTGGCGGCGCACGACGTCGATGCTCAGCCGAAGAGCGGGACGGGCGTGGCGTACTCCATCGCGAAGTACGCGGCGGGCGCGCCCGGCACCTGCAACGCCGCGGCCGCCGGCTCGATCTCGACGCCGGGCAACCCCGGGAAGAGCGAGTCGTGGTGGCAGAACGCGACGCGCGACGGCCGCAGCAGGCCGACCTGCTCGAGCATGTAGTCCACGGTGGATCCCTGGAACGGCTCGCCGTCGACGTTGGGGCGCCCGCCGAGCGAGAGCAGGGCGACATCGGGTCGCAACCCGGAGAAGATGCCGCGCCAGTAGCCGGCACTCCCGCTGATCAGCATCGAGCCGCTCGAGGTGACCAGCAGGTAGGCCAGCGGGCCGCCGTCGTGGCGCGAGCAGCTCTCGTTCATGGCGACGAGCGCCGGACCGGCCGGCGCCGGCGCGGCGTCCAGGCCGGCGAACAGGCGCCGGACGGTGGCGTCCCGTTCCTGCACGCTCACGTCGAGGTCGCCCAGGCACGGCACCGCCAGGTCCGCCTCGCTGTGCGCGAAGAGGCAGGCGTGCAGCGACGGCAGCACGCGCACCTTCGTGGTCGGGCCGCAATGCACCGTCTCGCCGCCGGTCACGACCAACAGTTGCGCCTCGGGCACGCCGGCGTCGCGCAGGCAGCGGGCCGACTCGGGCGAGGCGACGACCGTCGCGCCGGCACCGAGCGCGAGGACGTCGGCGCCGTAGAGGTGGTCGAAGTGAGAGTGGCTGACGAACACGAAGTCGGCTTCGCCGACCTCCCGGGTCGACAGCCCGACGGGGTCGAGCCCGGGCAGGCGGTCGAGATACGCGTCGAAGAACAGGTTGAGCCCGCGGTCGCGCACCCGGAACGTCGCCGTCCCGAACCACTCGAGCGTCGTCGCCGGACCGGTCATCACGGCGCTTCGGCGTCGGCGACACCGACCGCGCCGACCCCGCCGACCCCGCCGACCGCGCCAGGCCCGCGGGCCCCGCCGGCAACCGCACCGGTGCCGGCGACGGCGGACGGGCTACCCACCAATTTGGCCGAGAACTTCACCGCCTTCACCGCGCTGGTCACCCCGGTCTGGAGGGTGGCCCCGATGACGATCAGGATGATCCCGAGCCAGAACAGCCCGTGCCAGCCGAGCATCAAGATGCCGAAGCGTCCGAGCGCGTACGGAGGCGAGCAGACGACGCCCCCGACCGCGCCGCCGACGACGGTGGCGGTCAGCTTGTCGCGCCGCGAGCGCCCGGTCTTGGTGTCGATGCCGACCATGCGCGCCGGGACGGCCAGGTAGCAGACCATCATGATGCCGACGACGATGCTCTGGCTGATGACGAAGGACCACTTGCCCCAGCGCGTCGAGACCAGCGCCGAGAACGCCAGCGCCAACCCGATCGTCCCCCCCCAAGCCAAGATGCTCCGGATGTGTTGGTTCGCCTTGGCGAAGGCGGGCCGGATCTGCGGCGCACCGGGCACCGAGATGGCGAAGGCGAAGACGCCGTTCAGATAGAAGCTGGCGGCGGTGAGGACGGTCACCCCCACGACGGCGGGGATCAGGATCGGCCCGACGAGGAGGTGGAACCCCTTGCCGTGCAGCGTGTGGAGCTTGATGTCGAGCATGGCGATCCAGATCCACATCGCCGGCACGATCTGCACGAGGGTCAGCCGCCAGTTGGTCACCAGGAGCTTCACACCCTGGAAGAGCATCAAGAAGGCGCCGACCACCAGCGCGAGTGGGGCCAGCCAGCGGCGCTGGGCGCTCAGCTGGAGCACGGCCCGCTCGACGGCCTCGTCGTCGCTGCGTCGGATGGCGTCGATCAGGCGGACGACGCCTTTCCGGACGCGGGCGCGTCGGGTGGCGGCCGACTCTTTCCCGCCGGGATCGGTGGCGGCGGGCGGACCCGGTACCGCGCCCCCTTCCGAGGCGCTCGGGTCTTCGTAGTCGAGGGTCACTCGGTCGCTCCTCGCGTCACCGCCCGGGGGCGCTCCCCCCGTCATTGTGGCCGCCGTTTGCGGGCGGCGAAAGGGCGCGTCCCGCGCCGGGCTGCAGCTCGCACTTTCAAAAGGCCGGCGGGCGACCTAGCCTCTCGCCCCGAGCCCGCTGTGTGCTCCGCGCGTCCAGGGGAGGAGGTCGCATGGCCGTCGACGAGGCGATCCCTTTGGCGGACAATCCCGCGCCCCGGGTGATGCCGCATCTCAGCGACGGGGAGCGCAAGGCGAAGGGGAAGCACGCCCGGACCAAGGTGCCGCGGGACACCCACGCGAGCTTCGAACCCAGCCCCGACAGGCCGGACCCCGTCGCGCTGCTCGAGAGCCAGGCCCCGTCGCGGGTCCCCGAGCTCGTCCCGATCCGCTACGGCCGGATGCTCGTCTCGCCGTTCACGTTCTTCCGGGGCGCCGCCCTGGTGATGGCGTCGGACCTCGCCACCTCGCCCAGCTCGGGGCTCAACGCCCAGATCTGCGGGGACGCCCACCTCTCGAACTTCGGCGTCTTCGGGTCTCCGGAGCGCCAGCTGGTCTTCGACTGCAACGACTTCGACGAGACGCTGCCCGGGCCGTGGGAGTGGGACGTCAAGCGCCTGGCCGCCAGCGTCGTGGTCGCCGCCCGCAACCTCGGCTTCTCCAAGGCGTCGCGGCTGGAAGGGATCATCCGCCTCGGTCAGCGCTACCGGGAGACCATGCGGACGATGGCGGCCATGTCGAACCTCGAGGTCTGGTACGCCCGGGTCGAGATCGAAGGCCTCGTCGATGCGCTCAAACAGCACGCCAGCGCCACGGGTTCGAAGGACGAGGCCCACATGGCGGCGGCGGCGACCAAGACCACGTCGAAGGCCTTGACCAAGGACTCCATGCGCGCCCTCAACAAGCTGACGCGCGTCGTGGACGGCAGGCGGCGGATCATCAGCGAGCCCCCGCTCATCGTGCCCATCGACGAGCTGCTCCCCGAGACGGCGGCAGAGGACTACGTCTCGGTGTTCGCCGAGGTCATCCGCAAGTACCGCCAGAGTCTGCCGACCGACCGCCGGCACCTCCTCGAGGACTACAAGTTCAGCCAGCTGGCCCGCAAGGTGGTCGGCGTCGGCAGCGTCGGCACGCGCTGCTGGATCGTCCTCATGCACGGCGCGCGCCACGACGACGTGCTCTTCCTCCAAGCCAAGGAGGCCGAGGCGTCGGTCCTCGAGCGCTTCCTCAAGAAGAGCTCGTACTCCAATCATGGGGCCCGGGTGGTCGCCGGGCAGAGGCTCATGCAGGCGAGCAGCGACATCATGCTCGGCTGGCAGCGCACATCCGGGATCGACGGAGTGCCCCGCGACTACTACGTGCGCCAGCTCCAGGACTGGAAGGGGTCCATCGACACCGAGAACGCCATCCCCGAAGGCATGAAGGTCTACGGGGAACTGTGCGCCCAGACCCTGGCCCGATCCCACGCCCGCTCCGGTGACCGGATCGCCATCGCGTCGTATCTCGGGAACAACGCGACGTTCGAAAAAGCGCTGGCTCGCTTCGCCGAGTCCTACGCCGACCAGAACGAGCGGGACTACGAGGCCTTCGCCGCCGCCTGTAAGAGCGGCCGGCTCCACGCCGAAGAGGGAATCTGAGGTTGGACTGAGCCGTGCCGCCAAGGAATCCGAGCTCGACGCACGAATCATGACCTTTTGCCCTTTCGCACGACACCTTTCGGTGCGATGGTTACGAGGCAGTCTGAATGCGCCCGTTTTTTTGCGCCTAGTCACCGATCAAGGAGCCTGAATGTTTGCCTCGAGTTACCCGGTTCTCGACGCCTTCCTGACGATGTTGTACTTCTTCCTCTTCATCATCTGGATCTGGCTTCTGATCATGGTCTTCACGGACATCTTCCGCAGCCACGACATGGGTGGTGTGGCGAAGGCCCTGTGGGTGATCTTCGTCATCGTCGTGCCGTACCTCGGAGTCTTCGTCTACCTGATCGCCCGCGGCGGCAAGATGCACGAACGGGCAGCGGCCCAGGCGGCGGAGCAGCAGAAGGCCTTCGACTCCTACGTCAAGCAGGCCGCCGGCGCGACCGGCGACTCCACGGCCGACCAGCTCTCGAAGCTCGCGGACCTGAGGTCCCAAGGTGTGATCAGCGACGCCGAGTTCGAGGCGCAGAAGGCAAAGGTGTTGACCAGCTGAGAAGGCTGCCCACGACGACAAACACACACACGTGAGGAGCTCCACATGACCCTTGGACCGGTCAGCTACACAGTGGTCGCCTTTCCGGGCAACCAATTCAACGGCAACATCGCCCCCGAGGTCGAGAAGCTGGTGTCCAACGGCACCGTGCGCGTCCTGGACCTGGTGTTCGTGGGCAAGGACGAGTCGGGCGACACCGTCAGCCTCGAGTTCGACCAGCGTGACGAGCTCGCCGCCTTCGGCGACCTCGACGGCGAGGTGGGCGGGCTCATCAACGACGAGGACCTGGCCCACGTGGCCGAGCAGTTGCCGCCGAACAATTCGGCGTTGGTGATCGTCTGGGAGGACCTGTGGGCGACACCCCTGGTCGAGGCCGTGCGGGCGTCGGGCGGTGTGGTGATCGACACCGCGCGCATCCCGGCCGACCTTGTCGAGGCGGCGTTGGCCGACCTGGCCCACGCGCTCAAGAGCTGAGCGTTACTGAGTCTCGCTGAGCGTCACGCGGGAACGAACAGAGAACGTAACGAGAGAGAAAGGGAGCACACGATGCCATTACGGCGACGTCCGGTGTTACGGACAGTGGGACGGACGGCGGTCATTGCGGGTACGGCCTCGGTGGTGGCGGGCGGGGTCAACCGGCACCAGCAGCAGAAGTACGCCAACCAGGAAGCGCAGGCCCAGCAGGCCGCCGCGCCGGCCGCGGCCGCGGCCGCGCCGAGCTCGGACGACCTGATCAACAAGCTCAAGGAGCTCGCCAACCTGAAGGATCAAGGCATCCTGACCGAAGACGAGTTCAACGCGCAGAAGGCCAAGATCCTCGCCGAGATGTCCTGACGCCCCCGGGGGGCAACTCAGCGTCGGTCTCGGCCGACGGACCTGTGACGAGGCGGTGCCCGGCGTGGCGCCGCCTCGTCGCGTGCGCGGGGTTGTCGACAGCGGGCGCGTCCGACGGCGATCGAATCGGCCGGGATGACACCCAGGATGGGGCTACCCATGTTGGGTGAAATCCGGATTGAAGCGTGCCTGCGCAGGAAAACCGCCAAAATACAGGGGTTTCGTCGCCGCGACTCGGGGTAGGGCAGGGCTGGGAGGGCGTCGCCATGCACGACATCCGGCAGGAACTCACGAGTTCAGCGATCAGGCACGCGCGGCGGGTGCGGAGAACCACGGGCCGGCTCGTGGTCTCCGGCCTCGGCTTCGGGTTGGCCTACTACTTCGACGCGGAGAACGGCGCCGCGCGGCGTGAGCAGTTGCGCCAATCGCTGCGCCGCGTGGCTCTGACGATCGATTCGGTGTGGGCACCCGAAACCGGGGACCCGCCGGCGGTCTTCACCCCGCTCCTGCGCGGGCTCAGCTCCGAGGACTACGAGCCCCGCCCGGTCCAGCGCCACGAGGCGAGCTGATCCAGCCGAGGCAACGCGCTGAGCCCGCCGACGCAACGCGGCAGTTCGCGCCGTCCCAGTGAGGCCCGCCGGGACGACCCCTCCCGGCCCGGCGGCGGCGGCCTGACCCGATCCCTGAATCGGAGGGGCGGCCGATAACGTAAGCCCGCAATGTGGCCGAACGACCCCGGGGCGCCGGATCCTTCCGTCCGCGTGGGATCGCGCACGGTTGCGCGCATCTGAAGGGCTCGGGACCGGCATGGTGAGCGTGCGGGAACCATCGGTGGCGGTGCGCGAACCGCCACCTCCCCCGCGCCGGACGCGCCGCCGGGCGGCCTGGTGGTGGGTGCCGGGAGCCATCACCGTCGTCACGATCGCCAGCGTGATCGTGGTCACCCTGACGCAGCTGCATCCGAGCCTGCTGCTCACCAACACGACGACGACGGGCGGCGACACCGGCGCGCACATCGCGATGCCGAAGTACATGGAGACGCTGATCAGCCACGGTCACCTCACGGGCTGGGACCCCGGCTGGTACGACGGCTTCCCTCTCTACACCTTCTATTTCACGCTGCCCGACTTCTTCATCGCCGTCGGCGGCTGGGTGATCCCCTACGACGTCGCCTTCAAGATCGGCACCATCTTGGGGTCGGTGCTCCTCCCCGTCACGGCGTGGGCCTGCGGCCGCTTCTTCCGCCTGCGGCCGCCCATCCCGACCCTGTTGGCCGCCGCGACCCTGCCGTTCCTCTTCGATTACACGTTCACGATCTACGGGGGCAACCTGTTCTCGACGCTGGCGGGGGAGTACGCCTTCTCGTTCAGCCTTGCCCTGTCCGTCCTGTTCCTCGGGCTGTTCGCCGCGGCGGTGCGCGAGGGCCGGCACCGGGCCTGGGCGGCGGTCGTGCTGGCCGGCTGCCTCCTCTCCCACATCGTGCCGGGGCTCTACGCGCTCGGAGGCGCGGTGCTGCTCACCGTGATCGAATTGCTGCCGGCGCGGTGGGGTATTGCCGACACCGGGCTGCGCCTGTGGCGTGGCGACCGGTCGGCCGAGCAAGTGCCGAGGACACGCACGCTGTGGCGTGCCGGGTCGACCGTCGGCATCGGCCTGCTGCTCTCCGCGTTCTGGCTCGTGCCCTTCGGTCTGGAGCGCGCCTACGCAACGTCGATGGGGTACACGAACCTCACCACCTATCTGAACCAACTGTTCCCCGAGGCCGACACGTGGGCCCTCGTCATCGCGGGCGTAGGTGTCGTGCTGGCGGTGCTGCTGCGGAGCCGTTTCGGGCTCACGGTCACGGCCCTGGGCGCGGCGTTCGCACTGGCCGAGGTGTTCGACCCGCAGGGGAGCCTCTACAACGTCCGGCTCCTTCCCATGTGGTTCGTCTCCGTCTACTTGATGGCGGGGTGGACCTTCGGGGTGGGCTGCATCTTGGTGGCGCGGGCGTGGCGACGAGCGAGACAGCAGCGCTGGGATCGCTACGAGGCGTCGTTCCGCGAGCCGGGCTGGGTCGCCGCGCCGGGCCTCCCGATGGAGGGCGCCGGTTCCGGCGGCGGTTCCGGCGGCGGTTCCGCTGAGAGTGCGCCGTACGCGACCTATGTTCCGCCGGCCCCCCGCCGGCCGCGCTGGGGCCCGGCCGCGGTGAGCGGCGCCATCGTGGGCCTGGTCGCGGTGCTCCTCGTGGTGGTCCCGCCCTTCGTGTCCTCGAGCTCGTGGGGCCCGGTGCACCTCGGGCCGAACGAGGTCACGAACTGGTCGTCGTACAACTACAAGGGGTACGAGGGGCAGAGCTCCTACGCCGAGTACCGCGGCGTCATCCAGTCGATGGAGACGGTGAGCCAGCGCTACGGGTGCGGCCGCGCCATGTGGGAGTACAGCGCCAGCGAGAACCGCTTCGGCACCCCCGAGGCGCTCATGCTCCTGCCGTACTGGACGAGCGGCTGCGTCGACTCGATGGAGGGCCTGCTCTTCGAGTCCTCGACCACCACGCCGTATCACTTCATCAACCAGGCCGAGTTGTCCCAGGGGCCGTCGGAGCCCGAGGTCGGGCTGCCCTACGGGCCGGTGGACGTGACGCTCGGGGTGCAGCACCTCCAGCTCCTCGGGGTGAAGTACTTCATGGCCGAGACGCCCGAGGTCGAACAGCAGGCCAACGCCGACCCCGCGCTCCAACTGGTGGCGAAGACCGGCCCGTGGACCTACAACTACAGCGGCGTGCTCACGCACACGACGTGGGACATCTATCTCGTGAAGGACTCCGGGCTGGTGACCCCGCTGCACAACGACCCCGCCGTGCTGTCGGGCGTCGACCCGGCCC
The DNA here is from genome assembly GCA_035551835.1 of Acidimicrobiales bacterium. GTDB lineage: Bacteria > Actinomycetota > Acidimicrobiia > Acidimicrobiales > RAAP-2 > Bog-473. The sequence goes on from DASZMN010000061.1 coordinate 9,108, forward strand.
CTTCGGGCTGGCTCAACCAGTCGCTGGCCTGGTACGACCACCCGATCCGTTGGAACGTCGAGCTGGCGCAGGGCGGACCGGCCTCGTGGCCGCGCACCACGGTCGGCGACACCCGGCCCCCGGTCAAGCGGGTCGCGACCACCAAGGTCACCGACGTCGCCCAGACCGACACCTCGGTCAGCTTCCACGTGTCCAAGGTCGGCACGCCCGTCCTGGTGAAGGTGTCCTACTTCCCGAACTGGCACGCCAGCGGCGCGGACGGCCCGTGGCGGGTGACGCCGAACCTGATGGTGGTCGTGCCGACCAGTCACGACGTGACCCTCACCTATGGCCGCTCGGGCGCGGACTACCTCGGCGACTTCCTGACCGTCGTGGGGGTCCTGGCCCTGGTGGCCCTGCTCCTGGTCCCGTGGCTGCTGGTCCGGCGCGGTCGCCGGGCTCGGCCCCCCGCCGCCTGAGCCCGGTTCCCACGGCCCGGCCCGGCCCGGCCCGGCTCGGCCCCGGAGGTGAGGCCGCGCATACCTCTCGGTGCGACGTGTCCCCTCGTCAGCCCGGAGTTGTCGCCGCGATGAGACAAAAGGGACACAAAGTGTCTAAGATGTGCAGCAATGACCGTGACGCTGGCCACGTCGGGCGGGGGCGCGACGGAGACGGAGACCTTCGCGACGCGGGCGTTCACTTCGACTGAAGAGCGCATCCTCATCGCCGCGCTCGGCCTGATCGGCCGGCAGGGCGTCCAGCGCCTGGGCATGGCGCAGATTGCGGACGCCGCCGGCGTGGCGCGCGGCACCCTGTACCGCTACTTCCCCAGCCGGGACCACGTCCTGGCCGCGGCGGCCGATTACGACGAGGCCCGTTTCAGCGCGGGCCTCGACGAGGTGCTGGCGTCGGTGCAAGAGCCCGAGGCCCGCATCGGTGCCTTCGTCGGGTACGCCTTCGACTTCATCCGCAGCCACCCGGCCCGTGGCCTCTTCGAGTCCGAGCCCGGCTTCGTCCTGAGCTACCTGCTCGACCACCTGCCCGCGTTGCGCGGCGAGCTCATCGGGCGCCTGGGCGACGCCCTCGACACGGTGCCCGCCGTCAAGGCGGGCGAGCTCGATCGTGAACAGCTGGCCGACGTCATCGTCCGCCTCTTCGCCTCGAGCTGGATCATTCCCGAGTCGGACGAGACCTCACTCGTGCAGTCCCTGAGTCGCATCTTGCAGATCTGAGTTCCAGGAGGAATCACATGGAGACCGAAACCCAAACCGAAGAGGCCTCGGCCGGCGACGGCTACGGGGAGAACCCGATGTCGGGCATGGACCCCGAAATGGCGGCCAACCCGCAGCCCATTTTCAAGGCCCTCCGGGCCGACATGCCGGTGATGTCCATCGACATGCCCAGTGGTCCACGGGGTGTGATGCTCACGAAGAAAGAGGACATCATGTCGGCGCTGCGCCAGCCCGACGTCTTCTCCTCGAACATGGACGCGGTCGACCTGAAGAACAAGCGGCCGATGATCCCGCTGCAGATCGACCCGCCCGAGCACAAGAAGTTCCGCAAGCTGCTTGACCCGATCTTCGCCCCGCGCAAGATGGCCGCTCTGGACGATGAGGTCTCGGCGCTCGTCAACCACCTGATCGATCAGTTCATCGATCGGGGGGAGGTCGACTTCGCCAAGGAGTTCTCCGTCCCCTTCCCGTCGCAGGTGTTCCTGACGCTGCTCGGCCTGCCGCTCGACGAGCTCGATCGCTTCATCGCGATGAAGGACGGCATCATCCGGCCCGACCACGTGACCGGCAAGAAGTATGGCTCCAAGGAGGCGCTCGACTACCAGCAGAAGACCGCGGACTCCGTCTACGACTACTTCAACGAGATCCTGGACCTGCGCGAGGAGGAGCGACGCAACGACATCCTGTCGATGTTCCTCGACGCCGATGTCGAGGGAGAAAGCCTGAGCCGTAACGACATCTTGGACATCTGCTTCCTGTTCCTGATCGCCGGCCTCGACACCGTGACGGCGACCCTGGACTGCATGTACGCCTTCTTGGCGCAGCATCCGGAGCAGCGACGCCAGCTGGTCGAGGACCCCTCGCTGATCCCGAACGCGATCGAGGAGATGCTGCGCTGGGAGACCCCGGTGATGGGCATCGCCCGGGTGGCCGTGCAGGACACCGAGCTGGGGGGCTGCCCCGTCCACGCGGGCGACCAGGTCATGGTCATGATCGGCTCCGCCAATTGCGACGAGGACGAGTTCGCCGACGGCGACGTCGTGCGGTGGGACCGCGACGTGAACCCGCACATCGCCTTCGGTGGTGGCATCCACCGCTGCCTCGGTTCGCACCTGGCCCGCATGGAGCTGCGGGTCGCGCTCCGCGAGTGGCACAGGCGGATCCCCGAGTACGAAGTCGAGGCGGACCACACCCTCGTGTACACGCCGGGCATCCGTTCCATCGAGCACTTCCCGATGCGGTTCACCAAGGCGTAGGCCCTCGCGGTCCCCAGGCGACGCGTGGAGCGGACGCCTAGGGTGACCGCCATGACGGAACGGCACGACCCGCGAGCGCGGCGCCTGGCCGTGGTGCTCGAGCCGGTGGCCGCGCAGGTGTATTTCTCACCCGAATGTCACGCGGCCTACGCCAAGCTTGGGTTCTCGCCCAGTCCGGCCACGTCGCCGAGCGGGGTCCAGCTCCCGGACGGCCCGGCCTACTTCACCAGCCGCGGCTCGGTCATGGGCCAGGTGCCCGGCGCGGTGGTGGCCGCGGCGTTCGCCGTCTTCAATCCCGAGGCGGTCGTGCCCTCGGTCGAGTTCGGGTGGAGCAAGGTCGACGCCCCGACCATCTGTGACGCGCGGACCCGGGGCGCCGTGGGCCAGCTCGAACGCATCCTCGGCCCGTCGCCCGACGGCTTGGCCCGCGCGACCGACCTGCTCGAGTCGGCGGCGACGCCGCTGCGTCCCGAGGGCAAGCCGCTCTACGCCGGCCTGTTGAGTCTGGGCCTGCCCGGCGAGCCGCTTGCGAACGCGTGGCGCCTGGCCGACATGCTGCGCGAGTACCGCGGGGACGCCCACACGGCCGCCTGGACGGCGGCCGGCCTCGACGCCACGGAGATCGGCCTGTTGACCGAGCCCTACTGGGGCCTTCCCCTGCGCACCTACGTGCGCACCCGGGCCTGGTCCGACACGCAACTCGATGCCGCCGAGGCGCGCCTGGTGGCACGGGGCCTTCTCGCCGGCGGCGCACTCACCGACGCGGGCCGCGCCGTGCGCGAGGCGATCGAGGCGGACACGGACGTGCAGTGCACCCCGATGCTCGAGGCGCTCGGCGACAACCGGTTCGAAGAGTTGACCGGCCTGCTGGCGCCGTGGGGCCGGGCCATCCGCGACGCCGGCGGGTATCCGGCGCAGGGGCCGCACGAGCTGGCGCCCTCGGGCTGAACCGGTCGGCCCCGAGCCCGCTCCCGGACCTCAGAACAGCGGGGACCACGCCGCGCTGCGGAGCAGGCGGCTCTCCCAGCGATCGCGGACCTCGAGGGCGTCGTGCAGCCACGTCCCCGGCGCCGACGCCTCCGGTGGCAGGTCGTGGCCCAGCATCCACATGACGGCCTTCGTGTTGACCACGCGCTGCCACAGGATCACCTCGGTCGTCATGTGCGTCCCGAAGACCGGCTGGAAGGCGGCCTCGAGTTCGATCATGCCCGTGCCCTCCTCCTTCTGGCTGCTCAGCGTGTTGTCGTAGAGGGTGCCCGCCTTGTCGAGGTAGGCCTGCAGCCCTCCGGCGAACGGCCATGCCGTGTCCTCCATGAAGAGGGAGTTCTTGTGGGTCTCGCCGTTCACCGGCACGGTGGCGAGGTCGATCTCTTGCAGCGGCGACCAGGACACCGGCCGCACGACCTTGGCCCGGCAGGAGTGGCGCATGGCGTCGACCTGGGCCGACCACTCGGCCAGGTCGCCCGCTCGCACGCGCTCGGCCAGCTCCTCCCACGCCGTGGCGTCGCGGCAGCCCGTGATCGTGACCACGGTGTAGGCCTGTCCGCTCCCATGGGAGAGGCGCAGGTACCAGAGCAGCCGGCTGCCGTCGGACTTGGCCAGCGTCGGCAGGTACTGGTCGCGGTAGGCGTCGTCGAACGCGTCCTCCTGCTTGCCGGCGACCTGATGCACTTGGTGAAGCAGCAACACGGTGGGGCTCCCCCTTTTTGGCGATCGTTACATGGTGCGTTTCGTCAGCGGATGACGTCAGTGCGTGGTGGCGATGCCCCCGTCGACCGGGATGATCGCGCCGGTGAGGTACGCGCCCGCCCGCGAGCTCAAGAAGATGGCGGCGCCCGCCATGTCGTCGGGCCGGCCGATTCGCCGTAGCGGCGCGCTGGAGGCGATCTGCTCCCCGAAGGCCTCGAGGGTGGCGGCCATCATCTTGGATTCGAAGGGACCGGGCGCGATCGCGTTCACGGTGATGGCCGGCGCGAGGCGTTTGGCCAGGTGGCGGGTGAGCTGGTGCACCGCCGCCTTCGAGGCCGAGTAGGCGTAGGTCTCGAGCACCGGCACCGAGATGCCGTCGATCGAGCCGATGTTGATGACCCGGGCCGGCTCCTCCTGGGAGCCCGCCTTCTCCAGCAAGGGGAGCATGAACTTGGTCACGTGGAACACGCCCTTCACGTTGAGCGCGAGCACACGCTCGAAGGCGGCCTCGTCGTAGTCGGCCAACGGCGCGCCCCAGGTGGCGCCCGCATTGTTGACCAGGATGTCGAGCTTGTCGACCCGCGACGCCATCTCGTCGGCCAGGCGACGGCACTCCTCCTCCTTGGACAGGTCGGCCGGCACGGCCACACAGGTGCCCTTCTTCGAGAGCTCGTCCGCCACCTCCTGGCAGATGTCCGCCTTGCGTGAGGAGATGTAGACGGTCGCGCCGGCGTCGACGAAGCCCTCGGCGATCATCTTGCCGATGCCGCGGCTGCCCCCCGTCACGAGTGCGGTTTTGCCGTCGATGGAGAAGAGGTCAGAGGCGGTCATGGGCCTCATTCTGGCCCGAGGAGGGTGCGGCCCGCCTATCCGCTCGGGGCGGTGGTCCGCGCCGACATGGTCACGAAGTCACGGGCCCACGAGGCCGTGAAGAAGGTGGCCGGGCCCTGGACGCTGCTCGGCGCAAGGCCGGTCCCGTTCGCCGGCGCCGCCGGTGTCCCGGCCGGCGGGGCGTAGGTCGCGTACACCGGCCAGGACGGGTTGATGTCGAGCTCCATGCCTCGCACCACGCCGGCCGCAACGAGGAGCTGCGCGAGTTGGAGCGGATCGAGCGCCGGGCCGGCGACGTAGACGAGTGCGCCGTTCGCGGTGACCCCGATGGCCGAACGCCACTGGTTCTCGATCCCTCCCCCGGAGCACGACGACACGCCGCAGGTGGCACCCCAGACGTTCCAGTCAGGGTTGGATGCCTGGGCCGTCGGCTGTCCAGCCGCCACGAGCGGGACGAGGTTCTGGCGGACCGCGATCACGTCGGGCGTCATGGTGACGTCGGTGCCCCACGCGCCCACGTTCACCGAGCCGTCGGAGCGGATCACGAGCGAGGCGGACCCGCTCACCAGCGGGTAGATGGTGCGACCCTCGGTGAGGTAGCCGCCTCCGGCGTCCTTCATGAGAAAGCCGCCGTTGAACGCCGCGACGAGCGTCGCCGCCTGCGCCGGCTGGACGGGCGCGGTGAACAGGTAGGGGCCGCCGCCGGGACTCTTGGATCCCGAGTAGAGCTGCGCGCCCAGCAGGTTCGTGTCCATCCAGGCGATCCCGGCGTCGGCCGTCCCACCCGGAGGGACCAGATGCGTCTCGTAGACGGCCGAAAACCCGTTCACCGGCCGGCCCGCCGGCGCCCACGTGCCGTCGGTCGGGGTCGCGGGTGGGGCGAACGGAGTGAGCGCAGCCGGCGCGGGCAGAGGTGTGGGCCCGGGCGGCGCCGTCGTCGTGGTCGTGGTGGGAGGCGACGTCGTCGACGTCGTCGTGCTCGCCACGTGCCGCGCGCCATGGCCGGCCGCGGTGGTGGCCGAGGGTGGCCCGCTGCTGCACGCGGCCAGAAACGCCGCCCCGACCACGAGCCCGGCCGCTCCGAGCAGCCTCCGCTTTCGCACGCCTCCCACCCGCGTCAGCGTACGGCGCTGCTCCCGCGCCGAGGGATCTGGCGCGCCCGGCCTATCAGGTTCAGGGGGCGGCCAGCGCCAGCGCGCCGCGCACGAGGACACTGGCGCCGATGCGCAAGGCGCCGTCTTCGACCGAGAAGGTCGGGCTGTGGTGCATCCCGCTCGAGCCGTCGGCCGCCGCACCGCCGACGAAGAAGTAGCAGCCCGGCAGGTGGTTGAGGAACTCGCTCACGTCGTCACTCGGCGCGGCCGGCGGCATGCGCAGCACGGCCTCGTCGCCCAGCACGACCTTGGCCTCCGACTCCACCAGATCGACCACCGCGGCGTCGTTCACCACCGCCGGCGTGTGTTCGGGCAGTTCGAGGTCGACCTCGACCCCGAGGTCGTCGGCGACCGTTGCGCACAGCGCGACCAGGCGGTCGATCGCCTGGGCGCGCTGGGCCTCGGTGAACGTCCGCAGCGTGCCGGTCACGGTCGCGGCGGTCGGCACGACGTTCACGGCCGTGCCGGCGCGGAGCGTGCCGGCGCTGCACACGCAGTCGGACCCCTCGAAGGAGAGGCCCTCGACCACCGTGCGCAGCCGTCCCACCAGCTCGGCCGTGGCCCGGATGACGTCACCGGTCGCGCTCGGCACTGCGCCATGCCCCCCGGGTCCGCGCAGCGTGATGCGCAACGCGTGAGCCTCGGACATGGTGATCCCGGCCCGCAGGGCGACGATCCCGCTGGGAATGACCGATGTCACGTGGAAGCCGATCAGACGCGCCCCCTCCATGACAGCCAGCGCACCGCCCTCGACCATCGCCTTGGCGCCGCACAGCGCCTCCTCGCCGGGCTGGAAGAGAAAGACGTAGCGACCGGGCAGGTCCTCTTGTCGCGAGGCCAGCACGGAGGCCGCGCCGAGCAACGAGCCCACGTGGACGTCGTGGCCGCACGCGTGCATCAGGCCCTCGATCTCGGAGTGGCCCGCCCGGCTCGGATCCTCCTGCACCGGGAGCGCGTCGATGTCGGCCCGCAGGACGACGGTGCGCCCCGGGCGGCTGCCCTCCAAAGCGAAGATCCCACCCGTGTCGGTGACGCGCAACGTCTCGGTGATGCCGAGCGCGGCCATGTGGTCGCGGATGAGCGTGGTGGTGTCGTGCTCGGCGAAGGCCAGCTCGGGCCGCCGGTGGACGGCACGCCGCAAGTCGACCATCTGGTCGTAGACGGCATCGCCGGGGGAGGGCCCGAGCAGGTCGTCCACGCCCCCAGCGCCTCTCAGCGACCGAGCAGGTCGCGGGCGATGTGGGTGACCTGGATCTCGTCGGTGCCCGCGTAGATCTGGAAGACCTTGGCGTCGCGGGCCAGCTGTTCCACCCGGAACTCGGACATGTACCCGTTGCCGCCGAAGAGCTGCACCGCCTCCATCGCCACCTCGGATGCGACCTGGGCCGAGTAGAGCTTCATGGCCGACGCCTCGGCCAGGGTCAACGACTTCCCCGCCGCCGACATCTCGATGTGGCGGAACACCAGGTTCTCGACGTTGAGCCGGGCGATCTCCATCCTCGCCAACTTCAGCTGGATGAGCTGGAACTCGGCGATCGGGCGCTCCCACAGCAGACGGTCCTTGGCGTACTGGATCGAAAGCTTCAGGCATTCCTCGATCAAGCCGAGCGACATGGCCGCCACTCCCGCCCGCTCGGTCACGAAGTTGCCCTTGGCGCTCTCGCGGCCCTCGTTACCGCCCGGCGTACCCTCGGTCTCGCCGAGCAGGCGGTCCTTGCCGGCCCGCACGTCGGTCAGGAACAGCTCGCCGGTGGGCGACGAGTGCAGGCCCATCTTGCGGAAGGGCTTGGACTGCTCGAGCCCCGGCATCCCCGAGTCCAAGATGAACGTCAGCACCTGGCGCTGGCGCAGCGGCGTGTCAGAGCCGTCGTCGAGCTTGGCGTAGAAGACGATCGTGTCCGCGAAAGGGCCGTTGGTGATGAAGGTCTTGTTGCCGTTCAGCACGTACTCGTCGCCGTCGCGCACGGCCGTCGACTGCATGCCGCCGAGCGCGTCCGAACCCGAGTTGGGCTCGGTGATGGCCCACGCGCCGACCTTGTCGAAGGTCATCAGGTCGACGCCCCAGCGCTCCATCTGCGCCGGCGTGCCGCCCTTCATGATCGTGCCCCCGGCCAGGCCCGTGCTCACGCCGAGCGCGGTCACGATGCCCGGGCAGTAGTGGCACAGCTCGATGATCGGGATGAGCGTCATGGCGGCGCCACCGCCACCGCCTCCACCCTCGGCCCGCGCGGCGGTCGCAACCGTGGCACCACTGGCCTTGCGTTCGATCGCCTTCTTGGCCGATTCGCGCGCCATGACGTCGAGGCCGAAGGTCGCGTAGAGCTTGCGGATCACCTCGTAGGGCGGTGTCTCTCCGTGCTCGAGCTCCTCGACGTTGGGCTCGACCTCTTCGGCGACGAAGCGCCGGACCGCGTCGCGGATCGCCAGCTGCTCCTCGGACCACTCGAACATGCGTGCCTCCCTGCGCCTGCGACCGCTGCGGCCCCGCCGCCAGCGTGCCGCAGCCTTGCCGCCGCGGCCTGTGCCCGCCCGCCCCTTGGCGAACGGCGCCGACCGACCCTACAGCCAGGTCTCAGGCGTCGGCGATACGGCGCAAGGTGTTGCGGTCGGTGTGGACGACCTCCTCGGGCATCCGGGCGTGGTGGATGACCGAGGTCTCGGTGTAGGTGAACTCGTCGTCCACGCTGGTGTCGATCGTCGCCTCATAGCGGATGGTCTGGGCGTTCTTGTCGAGCCAGTTATTGGAGAGGATGCCGTAGGTCTGGTTGCCCACCCGGGCCTCCAAATTGAAGACGGTGGCGTCCGCGGCGACGATGCCGCCGGCCACGACCGCAGTGCCCCGGGGGATGATGAAGCAACGGACGACTTCGCTGTCGCGGGCGTCCCACAACCAGTAGCCGACCTCGGTGTGGAAGGGGTTCTCTTCTGTCCCGCGCCACGCCGCCATGCGGTAGTCGAGTCCGTAGAGCACCTGGGAGCCGTTCTCCACCGGGCCGAACGGCTTGAAGTCGATGTGCTCGCGGTAGGGGGTGAGGCCGACCTTGGCGTCGGCGTTGGCGAACGCGACGTCCTCGCCCAGCTCGCCTTCCCAGACGCCCGCCATCCGGGCCAGCGGCCCCCACTCAGATCCAGCGCTCAACATTCCTCCTTCAAAGCTCAGGCTGCAGACGCGCTCCCAC
>DASZMN010000062.1:0-4244 GCA_035551835.1 Acidimicrobiales bacterium
GTCAGGTGGTCGCGACCGCCGACGAGCACCGACCGGCCCGCACGGCTGCGCGAGATCGTCACCAGGGTCGTGTCGAGGATCACGAGACCGACGAGCAGGGCCGCGATCACCACTCCGCTCGGCCCGAAGTAGTTGCGGCTCACGGCGGCCATGGTCACGCCGGAAATGAGCAGGCCGACCTGGAGGCTGCCTCCGTCCCCCATGAAGATGCGCGGGGGCGAGGCCAGATTGCGGGGCAGGAAGCCCGCGCACGCCCCGGCCACGGCGAAGCACAGGGGTGCGAGAAGATAGCGGCCTGCGATCAGGGCCACCACGCCGGTGCCGAGGGCGGAAACGGCGGCGGTGGACCCGGCGGCGCCGTCCATGTTGTCCATCAGGTTGAAGGCGTTCATGACGCCGACGACCCAGAACACGGTAAGGAGCAGGTCCCCGGGGCCGTTGTGGAACAGCACCCAGCCGTGGCCGGTGGCCCAGAGCAGAACGGCGATCCCGAGCTCGACGGCCATGCGCAGGAGGATCGGGAGGTTGACTCGGTCGTCGATTGTGCCCACGACCCAGATCGCCAGCGCGCACGCCACGAGCACCCCGTAGCGGCCGAGCACGCCATTCACCGACACCGCCGCCGCGAGGATCCCGACCATGATCGCCGTGCCCCCGAGGTAGGGCGTTGGGCGCTTGTGGCCCTTGTAGCCGGCGGGGAGATCGAAGAACGACGTACGGACGGCGATCATGATCGCCACCGGCGTAGCTAGGAACGTGGCAAGGACGGCGATCGCAAACGCAGCGACTGAGGTCAGGTCAGGCGACATCGGCTGCCGCCGCCGGCGCCACGACGGCGTCACGGCGGGCGCGTTGGTACTCGATCACATCGTCGATGGCGTCGTCCGCCGTGCAGCGAGGCTGCCATCCCGTCAGGTTCCGCAGCGCGGTCGTGTCCGGTCGCCGGCTCCCGAGCTCTTCGAACCCGTCGCCGTAGGCCTTCTCGTAGGGCACGAGGACGATGCCGCTGGAGCTTCCCGTCCGCTCGATGACCCGGCGCGCCAGTTCCACGATGGCGACCGCCGTCGAGCTGCCGACATTGAAGGTATGTCCCGGCGCCCGATCGTTCTCGCATAGGAGGGTGAGCGCCGCCACCGTGTCGCGAACATGGGTAAAGCAGCGGGTCTGGGCGCCACTGCCGAAGACGGTCAGATCCTCCCCGAGCAGGGCCTGGCGCACGAAGTTCGGGAGCACCATCCCGTAGGCGCCCGTCTGGCGTGGGCCGACGGTGTTGAACAACCTCACGATCGTCGCCTCCACGGCGTGGCGGCCCTGGTAGCCATTGATGAGCGCCTCGCCGAAGCTCTTGGCGATCGCGTAGGACCACCGGCCCTTGGAGGGCGGGCCGAAGATCAGGTCCGACTGCTCGGTCAGGGCCCCGTTGGTGTGCTTTCCGTACACCTCCGAGGTGGAGCTGAACAGCACTCGCACGTCGTGCCGCGCCGCCGCGTGCATCACGACATTGCTGCCGCGCACGCTGCGCATCAGCGTGTCGAGGGGCTCGTTGACGATCATCTGGACGCCGACGGCCGAGGCCAGGTGCACGCAGATGTCGGCATCCTCCATCAGGCCGTCGACGAGGGCGGCGTCGGCCACCGAGCCTTCGACGAGCTCGACATCATGGTCGGTGAGGAGGTGCTCCACGTTGTCCCGGCGACCGGTCGAGAGGTCGTCGAGGAGGACGATCGTCTCCGCCTGCTTGCGGTCGCGGAGAGACTCAGCCAGGTGGGAGCCGATGAATCCGGCTCCGCCCGTGATCAAGTACCGCCGGCCGCGGCGCTGCCCTCTGACACGGGTCGAGCGCAGCGTGGGCGAGGTCGCGTCGCGCTCGGCGCCCCGTTGCTCGTGAACCCCGCGAATCGCGTGCGGGTGGCGCTCCGCCTCGCGCGCCTGCCCGGCGACGAAGTGGGCGACGGTGCGGCGCAGGCCCTCGGCGAGCGCCACGCGGGGATCGTAGCCAAGCTCCTCGCGGGCAAGGCTGATATCCGCGTGGGAATGTAGGACATCGCCCGCCCGGGGCGGGCCATGAACCGCGTCCATGGTCGTGCCCGTGGCGTCACGCAAGCCCTCGGCCAGTTGGTTGAGGGTGATCCGCTCACCGCAGGCAATGTTGTAGACGCGCCCTCCGATGCCGCCCGTGTCGAGCGCGCTGATGTTGGCGTCGACGACATTGTCGACGTAGGTGAAATCGCGCGACTGCTCGCCGTCGCCGAAGATGACCGGCGGCTCTCCGTTGCGGAAGGCCCAGATGAACTTCGGGATCACCGCCGCGTACTCCGACTGCGGGTCCTGGCGAGGACCGAAGACGTTGAAGTAGCGCAACGCCACCGTCTCGAGGGCGTAGACGTCGAAGAAGCTCCGGCAGTAGCTCTCGGCCGCCAGCTTGGAGACGGCGTAGGGCGAGATCGGGAGCGGCTTCAACGATTCGCGCTTGGGCAGCTCGGCGGCGGCGCCGTAGATCGAGGAGGAGGAGGCGAACACCACCCGGGAGGTGCCGGCGTCGCGGGCGGCGAGGAGGACGTTGAGGGTGCCGGTCGCATTCGCCTCGTGGGTGGTCACGGGATCGGCGATCGAGCGCGGCACCGAGGGGACGGCGGCGAGGTGGACGACCGCATCACAGCCCCGGATCGCGCTCTTTACCGCGGCAAGATCGCGAATGTCCCCCTCGACGAGGTCGATCTCGCCCGCCACGAGGGCCAGATTCGAACCGTGACCGGTCGACAGGTTGTCGAGAACCCGAACCTCGCGCCCCTCAACGAGGAGTCGCGTCACCACGTGCGAGCCGATAAAGCCCGCACCACCAGTTACCAGCACTCGCATGTGTACACCCCAAAATGGCGCCCCGAGGGCCCCCTGTCGTATGCCTTACCCCAACCGCCCTTAACTCTTCGTGATCGTCGGCGTAATCGATAATCCTAGGCCAAAGCTGGCGCGGTGTCCAGGAGGTAGCAGTGATCTGACTATGGTCCGGATTTCGGCATCCGGGCGTCATTTATCGCCAAATTGGGCCCGCGACTGGATATTTGTCCACCTGATGCGCGACACCCCTTGCGGGTGGCTCGGAAGGGTGCTACCGGGCCCTAGAGCGAGACCGTTCGCCCGGCCTCGAAGCCGTTGCTCGAGGCGATCCCGTCGACCAGGTCGCGCGGCACGGCCACATCGGTGGTGATCGCCATGGCGGCGAGGGCGCCGTTGCCCGGGCTGCTGCCCTCGGGTTGACGGCCGACGGCAGCCGAGACGATGTTGATCCCGTGCTCGCCGAACACGGTCCCCACGCGCCCGAGCATGCCCGGCAAGTCGCGGTAGAGGAACAGGGTGATGTGGTCCTCGAGCTGGACGTTGAAGCGCTGCCCCCAGGCCTCGAGGAGGTGGGGACGGTTCAGCTGGCCGAGGTTCGTCCCGACCACGCGGATCGTCGTCTCGCCGCTGGTGATCCCGACCCGGATGAGGTCGGTGTAGTCGCGGGCGCTGGCGCGCTTGACCTCGACGATTTCGATGCCCCGCTCTTCGGCCAGAGTTGGCGCGTTGACGGCGTTGACGGGCTCTTCGGTGTGGCCGAAGAGGACGCCGAGGAGGATCTGGATCGCGAGCAGCCGGGTGTCGCGCTCGGCGACCCGGCCGAGGAACTCGACCTGGAGGCGGTCGATCGATGACCCCTCGGCCAGCGCCGTGGCGATCCGGCCCAGCGCCCGGCACAGGGGCACGAACGGGCCGAGGACATCCTGGTCCTCGGCAGGGATGGCCGGCACGTTGACGGCGCTCGTGACCACCCCGCCGTTTAGCGCGGCGAGCACCTGCTCGGCCGCCTGGTAGCCGGCCCGGTCGGTGGCCTCGGCCGTTGACGCGCCGAGGTGCGGCGTCACGATCACGTTCGGATAGCCGAACAGCGGGTGCTCGGTCACGGGCTCGGTGCGGAAGACGTCGAGCGCCGCTCCCCCGACCTTGCCCGCGTCGAGCGCCGCTTGGAGATCCTCGTCGACGATGAGGGGGCCGCGCGCGACGTTGAGGATCCGTACGCCGTCCTTGCACTTGGCCAGCGCCTCGGCATCGAGCCAGCCTTCGGTCTCGGGCGTCTTCGGCAGATGCAGGGTGATGAAGTCGGCCACGGCATAGAGGTCCTCAGAGGACTCGGCCTTCGCGACGCCGAGCTCGCGGTAGCGCTCCGCGGACACGAACGGGTCGAAGGCGATCACGTGCATGGCGAA